>CAZGKT010000004.1:56208-136721 GCA_964525605.1 uncultured bacterium | reverse complement strand
TGATGCTTTGCGCCCTCATCTTTATGTGCAATGCCGTGGCACTGGGGATCCTGCTTTCGACCTTCGTGAAGAACCTGCAACAGTCTTCCATGGCGGGGTTCTTGTTCATCTTCCCGGCTATCCAGCTCTCCGGGGTGCTCTATCCGGTGGAGAATATGCCCTGGCTTTTGAAATACTGCGCCTACTTCGACCCCATCATGTATTTCGTGAACTTGCTTCGAAACATTATGCTCAAGGGCGGGGATCTCCAAGTGGTGGCTTTCAACGCGGGCGCCTTGGTGATCATGGGCATTTTCGCGATCGGCATCGCCTCCAAGCGTTTTCACCAGACATTGAATTAAATAGTCGAAGTGGGGTGGCCTGAATTTGTCGAAGGATCAACCCTAACACCCTAAATATTTGTATCTAATAAATATCCTGTCGCGGGGGCAATAAATACTCAAATTGGGTAAATGGAAAACCCACTTTTTTGAATTTTGATCATTCATGCGGGTCAAAAAAGTTTTAAAATAGTCTCGTAGAAATAAATTTGTTGATGTACGAATTGTTTCCCGTCTCCGGCGCCTGAACTCACTGGACTCCTAAAAAAATTCAACCCTATAACTTTTATCTTTCGGTGGAAATGTTTTTATTCGCCGAATTATTTCCGATCACCTTGGTTTCAAAGGAGGGCAACCTTGGAAGTCATACGCAAAGTGAAGATTCTCAATCGTCTGGGCCTTCATTTACGTGCCGCCGCCCAGTTGGTGTCGGCCTCCTCGAAGTTCAAATGCCGGGTTCTCATTCGCAAGGGATACCAGCAGGCGGATGGTAAAAGCCTCCTTAACCTGATCGCCCTGGCGGCCGGCTACGGCTCCGAGGTGACGCTGGTCTTCGACGGGGAGGACGCTCTGAAGGCGCAGGAAGTGATCCAAAATTTGTTTCTCAACCAATTTGGGGAAAAGGAATAAAAGTTAATGACACCCTGTGCCGTACCCGCCAACGATTGCAGTCAGGAAAGCTATTTTGAAGTTACGACCAGGCATCATCCTTACTTTTCATTCAGGGGAGGCAAAAAACCGTGAGCGACTTCATCATTAAGACCAGAACAGCCGCGGGCAATACATCGGTTTGTGTGGTGGATGTGGCGGGCGTATTGGATCTTAACACGTCCGGAGCCTTCGACGACGCATTCCAGGAACTTATCCGGAAGAAGCAATTCAAAATTGTCCTCAATTTGGAAAAACTTACCTACATTTCAAGCGCTGGCATCGGGGTGCTTTTGGGAAGCATCAAGGAAGTCAGGAAAAACAGGGGTGACATCAAGATTGCCGGGGACAACCCTGAATTTGATAAGGTCGTGGACCTTTTAGACCTGCAGAAGATGTTCCCCCTATTTAAAACCGAGCAAGATGCCGTTAGGGAATATTGAGGGGGGCTTTTCGAGGAATCTATCTGAAAGCTTTCATTTAAACGGGGACGGGGTTTTAATATTTTTAGACGAATAGTTTCAACATTTCCCGCATAAAGGCCGGTAGATCGTCGGGTTTGCGGCTGGTGACCATGCGGCCATCCACGACCACTTCCCGGTCCGTCCATTCGGCTCCCGCGTTCATCAAGTCATCCCTTAAGGCCGGGGTCGAGGTGGTTTTCTTTCCCTTCACCACGCCCGCAGAAATTAAGATCCAGGGTCCATGGCAGATCGAGGCGATGACGCCGCCTTCATGATCGATCTCGGCGACGAGTTTTAAAATCTTCGGATTCCGCCTTAGTTTATCGGGCGCCCAGCCTCCGGGGGCCACTAAGCCCGAGTAGGTCCTCGATCGGGCCTTGGAAATTTCCAATGTGGAAACGATGGGGTAACCATTTTTTCCAATGTACTTCGTGCCGGCAGGGTCTTCCCCGATTACGTCCACCTGAAACCCCGCCTCGAGGAGCCGGTAGTAGGGATACATCACTTCCATATCCTCGAAATCCTTACCGATCAGGAGAGCTATTTTTTTCTTTTGAGTCGTCATGGGAAGATCCTTTTTTACGGATAAGGGATGAGGGCCGGAGAACCGTTGGCATGATCACCGGGTAAAATCTTATTTTGAGGACTTTTGGTCGCAAAGCAATATGGGCAGATAATTTCCCTTATTGAGGAAGGTTGGCGCGTCCTGAAAATTCTTCAGGAATAATTTTGAGGTCTAACTTGATGGTTTTTCGGATGAGGGTCAAGGACCGGACCCCGCCCATGGGTTCGTCCGTCAGAAATCGATGCAGATCATCCATGCTTTCCACCGGATGCCCCTCGAATTCCACCAGCACATCCCCTTCGCGCAGGGAAGCCCTTTGCGCGGGGCTGTTTTCTTCCACGGCGACGATGAGTACGCCCTTTTCCGCGGACAGGTCAAAATGACGGACGATATTCCGGGGTAGGGGGATATTTTGGCCCCCGATTCCCAGGTAACCCCGGCGGACCTTGCCGTGCTTCATCAATTGCATGGCGACCCTTTGGGCCGTGCCGATTCCGATCGCGAAACAAAGGCCCTGCGCCGAGGGGATGGTGGCGGTATTGACCCCGACGACCTCGCCCCGGGAGTTGACCAGCGGCCCCCCGGAATTTCCGGGGTTCAGGGCCGCGTCGGTCTGAATGATGTTGTCAATCAGCCGGCCTGATTGGGAGCGGAGCGATCGTCCCAAGGCCGAAACCACCCCCGCCGTCACCGTGGTCTGGAACCCCAGGGGACTGCCGATTGCCACGACCAATTGGCCCACGCGCAGGGCGTGGGACGCCGCCAAGGCTGCCGGTTTGAACCCCGAGGCGTCCACGCGGATCACGGCTAGGTCGGAGTCGGGATCCTCGCCGATGAGGCGGGCCTTGAGGCTTTGCCCGTCCAAAAGGGTGACTTCCATTTCCCTCGCGTTTTGAACCACGTGGCTGTTGGTCAATAGGAATCCGTCGGGAGTAAAAAAGAAACCGGACCCGCTTCCCGCCTTGCGAAGGGAATGATCTCGGTCGCCCCAACGCTCCTCTTTCCGGTACACATCAATATTGACCACCGAAGGGCTGACCCTCTCGGAAGCTTCAATGACGGCGCTAGAATAAGCGTCCAACGGCCCCTCGTGGTCGAAGGGTGGCGGGGACGCGGGCCCAGGGTTGCGTCCGGAAAAGTCTAAAAATAATAATTCGGGCGGTGGCGGGTTGACCCTTCGATCGGTTTTCATCTTCGAATGAATGCGAAGAATGGCCCCCGATTTCAAGGCCTTTGGGCGGACCCTTTTTTAAATCTTGGACAAATTCAAGTCCAGACAGAGGATCCGGCTTTCGCCGCTGGAGTCCGTCACCCTTTTGGAGGCTGTCACGCATAGCTGGCCCGAATTCATTGATAGCCTGGGTTCGGTCACCAAGGGGCCGGACTGGTTCTCCAACGAATAAAAGTATTCCTGGAACGAATGGTCCGATTCGGCCGGGGTTGGCTGAAACAAGAACCTTTTCCGTTCGGGAATCAACACCTCATTGCAGTGGACGGACCCCTGTTGGATACCCTCTTCATCCAGAACCCAGAGACATTCCAGGGCGGGGTAATCCCTGGCCAAAAGCGGGAAGAGGGAACCGGGGTCCATGGAATGGGACGATTCGATGCGGAAGAAAACGGCGGACGAGAGCCGCTCACAGCGTTTGCGCTGGTCCCGATCCCGGCGGACCCGCTGGGCCTGACGGCGCAGGTAACGGGAAGCGAGAAACATCATCCGCGCCCTGCGGTTCAGCGTGAGGAGCAGGCTGGAACGACGGTTGTGCGAGAAATAGCTTCCCTGTAACAGGTCGGCGCCCAGTTCGAGGGCCGCCAGGGCGTCTTCTTCGTTATCCAGGTTTCCGGACATCACGACCACGCCCAGGGCATGGGCCTTGCGGGTGATTTTGCGGAAAAGCCCCTGCCTTTTATTGTCGCGGGAGAGTCCCCGGGAGAGCGAATCCTCCAGTTGGATCAGATCCGGTTTGAAACGCAGCATGGCTTCCAACTTTGCGGGGCTGGCATCCATTTTTTTCAATCCCACCAAGAAATGGTGTTCGCGCTGGAGGTGGATGAATTGGGACACCAAAGGAATGTTCAATTTTCCCACGAGGGGAATTTGTACGATTACTTGTTGGGGATCAGTGCCGTAATCCGCCACCTGGCGGCGGAAATGGCCGCTACCCACGGTGTTTTCCTCGAGAACGGAGGGTTCGATGTCGAGAAAAAGCAAAAGGCGTGGAGTGCGGGCCTGGAAGGGAACGAAGGACTCCAGTCCCTTGGAGCGGAAGAGCCGGTCCAATCCCAGCTTAATAAAGAAATCTTCTTCGTCCATGTCCCTGAAAAGTTCCGGGGGCGCAATCATGCGCAGGTTTTCGGGGTCTACCGCCCGGCCTACGGCTTCCAGACCCACCACTCCCATCTTGTGAACTGAAAAAACAGGTTCGAATAGGGAAACGGCGCTATTTTGTTCCAGAATGTTAAAAGCTTGAGCCGTCAAATCCCGGGACTCGGTCTGATTCTTTTTTCCACTCATGATGTCCCTCTTTTCTTTTTTGATCGCATCAACGAACAAAGCAATCCTTGTGCCACGATTAACCTTGTAATTCCCACGTTAAGAATTTGTTTGCGGACAATTTTGTGGGAGGGGATGACCCGGCTCCATGTCGTGTAGGTGAAATTTTTGTAATAAAAACGATTGAAGGGAACAAAATGGAGGTTGAGACCGATATAATTTCCTTAAGAAAGCCCATTTTTACTCGGGAAGAGATCGAAAAAGTTCTTTTTCGTGCGTTTGTTGATTTCGACAAAAAAGGATTGTGAACTTCACGATAAATGATGTTAACCAAAAAGGCGGGAAGGGAAGCCGGGAAAAACCCGGCATTGAAACCAGCCACCCCGATTTCGTAAATAGATTTCTTTGTAGGTATTTCTCCAACTAAAAACTGGAATGGAATTCACTGTCTCCGGTCAAAAGGTCTTTCCTATAATTTTCTTAAAGACGATCGACCAAGGATATCCATGAGACTTGGATCAAACAGCCGTTTTTTTAAAATCCTCCGCGATGAAAGGGGAATCCTTTACGAAATTCCCGTTCTTATCGTCTTTTTAATCTTCGTCTTGGCCGTGGGAGTTCCGATTTTTAAAAAGCACGGGGTGCCGGGTCTGCTGCATCTGGCTTTATGGGTGATCCTCATCGGGGGATTTTTTGTGGGCTTCGCCTGGTTTTACCTCAAGGTGGTGGAATCTTCCACCGGGCTCAAATGGTGGGTGCAATATTTGACCGGTGTGATGGTGGACCTGTTGTTTGGAGGATTTGTGATTGGCATCTTTGACGGGTTTCTTTACCCGATGTTTCCCGGCCTCCAGTTAAATCCCCTGGTAAGCATTGAGGCGGGTGTTTTGCTCATCTTCAGCCTCTGGCATTCCTATTACCAGTTGAAGAAAAAATCCAAGGCTTTTCCTCCCGCAGTTTAAATCCTGTCTCATATCCTTTGGTTTTCTTTGTATTTCCACGAATATCCATTCACACCAATTTAACCCTTGTACATGACAAGAATCATAGGGCGTTACGTTAAACCCTCTTCATCATATAAGTCTATTTTGTCTGCTCGTTAGGAGGGCTTATGAAGTCTAAACACCTGGTTATTACTGCTGTGCTTTTATTTCTTCCATCCATTTTTTACATTTCCTGCGGTGGAAAAAGCAGTCCAACCTCGCCAGCCGCTCCCTCCGGCCCTACCAATACCTTCACGTCCACCATAACGCCTACCGGCACACTTCCGACCGTTACGTTCACATCCACAACCACAGGTACTCTCACCCCTACGAACACGTCCACGATCACAGTGACCCTCACTCCTACGAGCAGCCCCACGATCACTCTCACCAAGACGCTCACTTCCACCCCCACGATCACCAATACCTTCACGAATAGCTTTACTCCGGTCAACACGAACACCTTTACCCCCACTTACTCGCCCACGGTGACCCCCACCGTCACGGCAACCTCGACCCCCACGAATACTCCGACCACTACTTTCACGTCTGTTTTTACGAACACCCAAACCGCCACCCATACCGCCACGTTCACTTCCAGCCCCACCAACACCCTGACGATGACCCACACCTCCACGTCCACCCCTACCTATACTGGCACTGTCACCAGCACGACTACGCGAACCCAAACGGCCACTGTCACTTCCTGTCCCACTCATACGATTACGAATACCTGCACCCCGAGTTTTACTCAAACTGCAACGCCCACGGTGACTTCTACCAACACCCCCACCAACACTCCAACTTTCAGCCAAACCCAAACCCCTACCTTCACGCGTACTCAAACCCAAACTTATACTTCTACGGTCACGACGACCTTTACGGTGACATCGTGCGTGACGTTTACAGCTACCACGACGCCGACAGTAACCCAAACTCAAACGCCCGCGTTCACCGGGACATCCACCACGATATCTACCAACACCCCCACCGTGACCAGTACGACAACCAGCACCCAGACCCCCACGTTGACCTTGACCAATACCTCCACCCTAACGTCAACAGTCACGCCCACTGTGACGATCGTCCTAACCACAATGCCCTACAGTATCTCGGGGACCGTCAATTATTCGGCGGGGACGGTCAGTTCCACGAACTCCATCATCGTCCGAGCCTTCAATAGCTCAGGCAACCAGGTCGCGGATTCCTTTGTCAACTCTAACGGGGGAAACTATTACCTGGGCTTGACCACCTCGGGGAACTATTACGTCAGTGAAGAATATGTGGCCAACGCCAGTATGGCGGTGACTAGTAATTTCGACGGCTACGCCCCTGGGAATGATTATTTAATTGGCAGTTATATTGCGAACGCCGATGGAACAGGTTGCGGGACAGGCCCCAACGGATTGGGAGGCTTGATCAACGTAACCGGAGCAGCCGTGACGAACCTGAGTTTCTCCAATGCGTACGGCCAGATGCAGGGTTACATGGGGAACGTGACTTATAGTGGGTCATTGGGGACCGTAAATACAAGCCGTCAGGTTTATGTGTCTACGACCGAAGGCACGAGTGAATACAGCATCCAACATTTCAGCGGGTCGAGATCCACGAACAGCGGGGCTTATTACATCAATTGTGGGGGTTTCCTTTGTTCGCCCCAGCCTGGCCCTGGTAGTTACTATCTTTTGGCCTGGTACGACTTGAGCGGTGTGGGTGGTACCTTTGGCACGGCCGGTGACCCCTGGACCGTGGTGGGACCCTTCAGCACAAGTGTGAATCCCTCTTCCATTCCCATTACCATTACCGACGCCTATCTATGGGTGGGCGGTACGAATACCCCTTCCCCCACTTTTTCGAATACCCAAACACCCACACAGACACCCACCCTCACGCCTGTTTTTTCCTACACCAATACATTGACGGCTACGGTGACATCGACGCCCACCCAAACTTCCACTGCTACTTCCGATCCTTACCAAATCACGGGGTCGGTGGCCTATACAGGGGGCAAATCGACCGCCGGCTTCAATGTGATGGTGGGAGCCGCGGTTTCCATCGGGGGCAATACGGCGGCCATGACCTTGGTCACCCCTTCCTCTAGCGGGGTGAGTTATACCCTCAACATGCCAAGTTCCGGTACCTACGTGCTTTACGCTTTCCTCACCACGGCGACCAGCTTCAACAACGGCGGTCCCAACGTGGGCGACTCTTATACGATCTACAACGGCCAAACCTTGATCGGCACCCCCACTTCGATCTCTTTAAGCGGGGTCACCCTCATCAACCTTTCTTTCAACGATACCAATTTCATCCCTGGGGTTTCCGGGTCGGTGAACTTTACAGGCTCCAATCCGGTCAACGGAAATAATCAACTCTTTGTCCAGGGCTATTCGGACTCGGGTTACACCAGCCCCCTTGCAGGGGGCGGCGGCCATGGAGTCACTGTGAATGGCGGAACTTACAAGGTACTCAATTTGACTGGAGTTTCCCCAATCTACCTGCAGGCCTATTACAGCGCCAACGGTAGCGGCAGTCTTTCGGCCTGCGACCCAGTGACGAATTTGTCCTCATTGTCAGGAGGGAACTCGGCCGTCACTAATCAGGGGGTAACTATTTCAGGAACCAATCTTTACAACTGCGGAACCTATTCCCTGTCGGGAACCGTAAATTATGGGCCCGGAGGTGTGAGTTCGACCGATCCCATCCTAGTTCGGGCAGTCACTTGCCAGGGTACCAGCGGCCCCTGTGGAATGGCAGCTTCCGATTACGTGACCAGCAACGGCGGAGGTTATTCTCTCAATCTTCCCACGGGTGGGGCTTACTATGTTACCGAGGAATACGTGGGTAATCCCTCAATGTTCAATTTATCGGCCGGAATGGGTTGGAGCGGACAAATTTCGTACGCAATCGGGAGTGAGGTGGCCAACTCAGACGGGACCTGTTGCGGGTCTGGACCGAATGGGCTGGGCACTCCGATCACCATCAACGGAAACGCGGTTACCAACCTGAGTTTCTCCAACACTTGTGGCCAGATGCAGGGTTACACGGGGACGGTGAACTATACCGGATCCATGGGATCCATCAGCGATAACAACAGGGTCTGGGTGGCCACGACCGATGGCGTTACCGAAAACAGTTTCCAGCATGAAAGCGGGGGTTGGCAGACGAACGATGCGACCTATTACCTGAATGTGGGAGGTTACGTCTGCTCGCCCCAACCCGGCCCGGGAAGCTATTATCTCATGGCTTGGTATGACAAGAACGGCGCGGGATGCTGCAACGGCACGGCCGGCGACCCTTGGACAGTGGTGGGGCCCTTTTCTTCTAGCGTGAGCCCATCGTCTATCCCTATCTCTTTTGATGATTCCAACATTTGGTTTGTGGGGACTTCCACCCCTTCCTATACTGCTACGCCCGACCCCACCGATACCCCTACCGTGGACCCTACGTACACGCCTACACCTGATCCTACCGATACGCCCACCATTACACTCACGCCAGTTTTTTCCTATACAAACACAGAGACGTCGACCATTACTCTGTCTCCAACCAACACCTGCACGCCCACAATCACGATCTCGGCTACTTCGACCGTGACTCCCACGATCTCTCCCACTCCATCCCCGACCGGAGTTTACCTGACCGGTAGCGTCAATTATTCGGGTTCCGTGGGGACGGTGAGTGGCACCAATCCTGTCGGGGTAGAGGTATATACCAACAGTTCGCTCATCAAAGGCAATGGGGGAGTGAGCATCGCTGCCGCCGCCACCATCACTTCAAATGGCGGAGGATTTAACCTGCTCCTGCCGGGGACAGGCACCTACTATGTACTGGTCCAATATGATTCCTATGGAAATGGAGTGAATAACGTCGACCAGGGCGGGCCACTGCCTGGGGAGCCCTATGCGATCGCTTATGGGATGGGCAATACCACCTACGAGATCCCTGCCCCCGCGGTTAACGTCGGATCGGGTTCTACTAATTTGGGGACCATCAACCTCAACGATCAAAATGTCGCGGAGGGGATCACGGGCCCGGTTAGTTATACGGGCGGGGGAGTGAGCTCCTCGAACTCGATCCATCTGCTGGCCTACCAATCGGGGACCAGCTACGGGACCCTGGTCACGGACAATACGGTCAAAAGCAACGGAGCGACTTTCTACCTGACTCTTCTGAACGGAAACAACAATAGCGAGAATTTCGACCTTGCGGTCTTTTACGATTCGGTCGGAAACGCTTCCATCCAATCCACGCCCACTTCGGGAGAACCGGTGACCTACATCAACAATCTGCCGACTACTGTGGCTGCGGGGAATCCTGTGTCCTACCCTGTTACCTTTTCTAATACCGTGAGTGGATATAGCTCTCCCTTGACCGTCGGTGTAAGCGAATCTTCCTATGCGTTGAGTGGAACGAACCAACTGGGAGTGTTGGTTGCTAATAACTTTGGAGGCGGTGGCTATATGTCTGCGGAAGTTCAGAACAGTAACCAGCCCTTCGTTTTCAATGACGCTCCGAGTGGAAATGTGTATGTGGGTGTCTTTTACGGCATTTCCGGCATCGGATACACTCCCGGTTATATCGCCAGCGGCTCCAACAATAAAGGAGGGTTTAATCCAAATGTGGGCGATATCTACCAGTTCTACGGGTTCAATGGTACAACCAGTGGATCAACCAATAACACCGAGGCTTGTTTTGCCAACTTAAGTAGCCTCGGGGGTGGACCCAACGTGGCAATCCCCGCCGGGGGGGTCAGCCTGAACGCCATCTTCCCTTACTCCACTTCCACTCC
Source organism: uncultured bacterium (assembly GCA_964525605.1). Taxonomy (GTDB): domain Bacteria; phylum Oederibacteriota; class Muellerivitia; order Muellerivitales; family Muellerivitaceae; genus CAVTWJ01. The sequence goes on along the minus strand of CAZGKT010000004.1, from coordinate 126,455 downwards.
TTGCACCTTCACGGGCGTTGCGGGAACTTTCAGCGTTACCGACGGTACCATCGACAGCAATCACCAGGTGTACATCGAGTTGTTCCCAGCAACTTCCAACGTGTTGGATACCAGCCACGGGGCCAACAACAACCAGTTTTCCTCGGCGGGAACCTATAACGAGCTAGATATACCCCTGTTGAGTTATGGGGAACCGCAGGAGGGCCTGGTGGCCTGGTGGGACAAGAACGCGGAAGGGGCTCTGCAATGCGGTAGCGGCAATCAATATAATTGCCCTCGGTCCGATGACAGCTCGGTGACTTATTTCTTCCCCATCGGGACGGTCAACAACCAAACGCTTAATTTGAATTAATCCTTTTAACTAGATGCAAAAAAGCCCCCACCCAGAGGAATGGCGGGCTTTTTTTATTTAAACGGTCTGACCTCGGGTTAATTCGGGGTTCCTGTGCGCTGTTGGGTAATCCAATCAAGCAGGAGTTGGCGTTCCGCATCAGAAAGGGAAGCGCCTAGGCCCAGTTTTTTTTGTATTTCAGGGGGCATCTGGTTGTGGCGCAGTTTCTTTTCCATATGATCCAACTGTTTCCGTGGGGCCGAATCGTCTGGAAAAGGAAATTTTGCCCCCATGGTCAAGGCATCTTGCGCGTCCCCGACTTCCCCTTCCTGTCTTTTCATGAGAACAGGGTCGGGGAGCATGGAGGGTTTGGCGGATAATTCGGGCGCATGGCATGAAAAACAGCTTCTTTGGAGAATAGGCAAAACGTCCTTGTTGAAATCCACTTTCGTCCTGGACATATTGGTCGGCTGTCCTTGTGCCCAAGAAGCTGCCGGGGCGCCCAGAACCAAACCAAGCGCTAGGGCAAGCGGTAATGTTTCAAGATTCATTCTCATAGTTTCTTTGGTTCCTCAAAGACTAAAGGATGTCGCCACGCGGACCTGGTTTTTCTGGCTATCGGTGAAATCCAGCGAAGAGTTGCCGATATTGGCCAGTTGGGGAAGGTAAGTCAAGGCCACCCACCAATCCTTGCCTGAGTACTCCAAAATCGGCCCCATCGAAAAAACCGACCGCAGAGGTTGGTTGTCGTAGAAGTTTTCATCCATTGATTCAAACCCCACGAAAAGTCTTTCATTGGCAAAAAAGCCCATGCCGAGGGAAGGTCTCAATAATAAAGAGCCCGTGTTGTCTACATAACTATAGGCCGGCTCAGCAAGAAGGTTACAAGTCCATAAAAAAGAACCCATTTTCTTGTCCACGATAACCTTGGTTTCCAGCTCGAAATCATCCGGCTCGAATTCCGGCTCAAAATACAGGCCTAGGCCCACCGCGTCAGCCGAACTATCCGTGAGTTTAATTTTCCATTCATTGGAAATTCCGTCTAAAACCGGTCCACCGTCTAATTTGGCCCCCAATCCTTGGTCAGTAAATTCTTGGGTGAAATTGAGGTAAAGGGAGGTTTGGACATCTCCCCCCAGGCCCACCTCGAATTCGAGGCTCTGGTCCATGGCTGAATAGAAAGTGTCGCGCCCGAAACGGTAAGTGGTGTAGGTTTCAATCTCTCTTTCGCCTGCGTCTAGGACCACGCTTTCGTAATTGTAGATAAAATGCCTGTCTCCAGCCGAAGCCATGGACGGAAGAATTAATAAACTCAACCCAATCATCGTTTTTTTCATGTTTTTCAGCATATTTAGCTCCATTTCTAATGAATTGGTACACACCCATGAGTTCGGTAAATGTTCAATTCCCAAAGACCCATAAAATGCGCCGCTTTTGTATTGATAATGATTATCAATTAGAAGTTGACTTGTCAATTGTTTTTATAAATTTGTATCGGAACCCCATGAAATTCGCTAGAAAGTGTATTCTTCCTTAGAACATCAAAATGATTCAATTGCGAAAATGGGAGAACTCAAGTGAAAGTAATTCAAGGACGAAAACTGGTTTTCATGAGTTCTTTTTTATTATTTATCTTAGGATTTCAGGCAGCCCCAGGTTATTCCGAATCTCAGAACTATACTTACGCGATTCAAACTCCCTTTTCTTATTTTGCCCTCAAGGGGAATGGCGGGTTCTCGGGTGTGGCAGGCGGGGCCTTTAGTTATGGCGGGAGCTTGGGCTGGGTCACGAATGGTTTCGCCTGTTGGATGAGTGGAAACGCATTTGATTACGGTGACGCCTTGTCCGCAAGCGGTTACATGAACGGCGGAGAACTTGAACTCGACGCCGATTTTGATTACGAGACCACCTATTACCAAAAGAACCACTATATCGGATCGAGGATGGGAGCCCTTTACATTCCGGTGATTCTCGGGGCCTATGGGGAGGAAATCAACACAAAGGGAACGATCACCTATCCTCTACAACCCGTACTTGGTATCGGAGGCGGGATACGGATGACGGGGGCCTCTTTTGGAAAGGGCGGATTGTTTTTTGATCTCAACTGCATCTACCGTTATTGCTTTTTGGATGGGGACACTGGCGTGACCGTGCTGAATACGGTCACGGGTGTGACCGGGTCCTTGGCGATCGGGATCTGGTTCGAATGAACCAAGGTTGCCAAGTCTACAAAATTTAATCTTGTGTTAACCCCTCCGCACCTGGTTGCGGCCCATGGCCTTTGCTTCGTAAAGCGCCTTGTCGGCAGCCTGGATGGTTTCCTCTAAGTTCCAGGCGTTGGCAGGACCGCAGACGGCGAATCCGATGCTTGCCTGGATGGGGAATCGGTTTGCTTCGATCTCGAAATAGTTTTTCCCGATCGCTTCCAGAAATCGAGAACAAACCTTTTCACCCAGATTCGAATCTACCTCCGGCATCACGAGGATAAACTCTTCTCCCCCAAACCGTCCCACCGCATCGAATTCTCTCGCGCAGGCGCGCAACCGCCTGGCAACCTCTATCAAAATTCGGTCTCCCGCGGGATGCCCGTAGGTGTCATTCACCTTTTTGAAATGATCCAGATCCAGCATGGCGACCACAAAAGGTTTCTCAGCGGATTTGGAGAATTGAACCCTTCTATTTAGGGTCAGGGTAATACCGTCGCGGTTCCATAAACGTGTCAGGGGATCGACCAGGGCTTTTCTTTTCGCTTCATCTAACTGCAAAATCAAGTTTCTTTGGGCCAGATCCGCATTTTCATGTTTCAACTCGCGTTCCACCAGAAACGCTAAATCTCTCAGGGCATCGATTTCATCAGGTGTTATGTTTCTTGGTTGAGTGTCCAGGACGCAAAGGACGCCGATATTCAGGTTTTGTTGGCTACGAATGGGCTGGCCCATATAAAAACGAATATGAGGTGGGCCGGTTACTAAAGGACTGTCAAAAACGCGTCGATCAGTAGTCGCGTCGGTAACAATCATGGTTTCATCGCGCAAAATAGCGTGACCGCAAAAGGAAACTGTTCTGGGAGTTTCGGTTTCTTCTAACCCATGGACGGATTTGAACCACTGTCGATCTTTATCCACCAGGGAAATAACAACAATGGGAGCATTCAAGGCTTTTTTCGCAAGCCGGGTGATCCGGTCAAAACGTTCTTCCAAAGGAGTATCAAGCAGGTGCAAGGCCTTCAAGGATTCAAGGCGCTCATTTTCATTGGGAGGTAAGGCTGGGGGTGGCACGTTCAATCCTTTGCAAAAAAGGCTGAAATCATTAGAAGGTAAACGGATAACATTTGCAAGGGACATGCCACTTACACCTGGAAGAATCAGCGATTTCTTCAAAATGGTAGTACAAATTTGGAAGGTCTGTGACAGGAATGGTTTCTTTTTACATAAATGCAATATTAAAGGGGAATTACTAAACCTTAAGGAAAGATTGAATCCGAACAAGTGATTTGGGATCAAAACCCGAACCGGTAAATACGAGTTAAAAATTTCTAAGTAATATTCTTAACTTACCTTCGACAATCGTCTAAGCCTCAGCCTTCTTCGTGTTACTAATTTATTTGACGGACTTTTGGATTTTGCTCACCTTAGGAATTTGCACAGCCTTTTCCCCGTAGGTTGATTTGGGTAGAACCCGAGGTTTAGGCGCAAACCCGGTTCGCGCGGCGTGGCAAGCGCAGCAACAAAAACTGATAAATGAATTATTCAAGACTTTTGTGGTTTTTAAGTTAATGAGTGCAACGAGCACTCATTTCAAGACGAAAGTTAAAACCGACATGTTGCTGTCCGTAAGGTTACAAGGCGGATATAAATTTCTTTCATTCGCTTTGTTAACATAAGGCGATTTGAAAATAAAAATTACCCACTCGATTGGGAGAGAGATAAGCTAGTCATGTGAATTTCATAAACAGGAATGGGGAATGAGCAAGAGTCGATCATCCCAAAATACTAGAAGGGCCGCAGGACCAAAACTGGGGTCCCTGGCGTGGGTTCGGAGAACTCTTTATCTTCTCGGGTTTGTTTTGTTGGGACTGGCACTCTATTTTTATTTTTCCCGTCCGGGCCCTCGTTCAGTTCCTCCGGCATCACCTCCCCCGGCTTGGACGGGCACCAACGGTTTTGCCGATGGGATGGGTGTGACGGCACTGTTCAATCAACCGCAGGGGATCGCGGTGGATCGTATAGGAAATCTTTATGTCGCGGATGCCCACAACGATTTGATTCGTAGGATCACGAAAGAAAGTCTAGTGACGACTTTGGCGGGGTCGGCCGGGGTAACGGGGACCGCCAATGGAAAGGGGACTGCTGCGCGGTTCTATTCCCCCAGCGGCATCGCTGTGGACCGCTTGGGAAATCTCTATGTGGCGGATACCCTCAATCAATTGATCCGAAAAATTAATCCTTCTGGTTTTGTGACAACCCTGGCGGGATCGGGTTTGCGCGGTTCCGAGAATGGAAACGGGAAAGAAGCCTCATTCAACAACCCGACTGGTGTGGCCGTTGATCCGTCTGGAAATATCTACGTCGCGGATAAGGGCAACAACCTGATCCGGAAAATCACAGTGGATGGAAGGGTGTCCACCTGGGCGGGGAGCGGTCTTGAAGGGCACGCCAATGGTCGGGGGATTGACGCATCGTTTGCTTCCCCCATTGGAGTCGCTGTGGACCAAACTGGTAATGTGTATGTCGCGGATGAGGTGAGTGAACAGGTTCGTAAAATCGACGCCGAGGGTGAGGTAACTACCCTGGCAGGGACAGCCGGCCGAAGCGGATCCGCTGATGGAAGGGGCCAAGACGCGTTGTTTTGTTATCCGGGAGGGATCGCGGTGAATCCGTCGGGAAGTCTATTCATCACGGATCGTGGAACCTGTTTAATCAGAAAGATGACGGCGGGGGGACGGGTGTCGACCCTGGCGGGGTCCGGGTCCGCTGGGTTTGCCGACGGATCTGGGAGTAACGCTTTGTTCCATCATCCCTCGGGAGTGGCTGTAGACATGCAGGGAAATGTTTATATCGCGGATCAAGGCAACAGCATGATTCGGGAAATGACACCCGAAGGCGTTGTCACCACCTTCGCGGGCGGGGGACTGGCTCGGCCCACTTCGGGCACGGGAAAAATGCAAGGAGAAGGCAACAAACCTTAACCGGATATTGTCAAATAGTATCGGAAGGTTTGATTTTTATAAGCGACGATTAAAGAAATCAGCAAGGCTCAAAAACGGTTTTCCTCATGGGATTGCCTTTTCTTATCTGCTGTTGTGAATTTAATCCATTCTCCAGCTCCTCAAACTCCAATTAATTCATCCGCAACAGTTTTACTTACATCAATATTCTCCCTAAATGCTCGTCCAACTGACGAAATCGGATCAATTGTTCCTTTCTGCCAAAATGGTCGCCTCTGACGGTAAGAAGTTCGGGATCACATCGCTTCCTCCGAAACACGCAATAAGATCGTTTCAAAAAATGGGATTAGGTTGTTTTGCTGGAGCAAAGTGTGGTTCCGCAGTGGAACAATCACTGATTAATGTCAGGTATCCAAGGTTAAAATTCTTGAACGGCAGAATCCGCAATGGGGGATCGAGCCCTATTATTTTCATGACTTGGGGGCGCCGGGATGGTTTAGCCCAGTTTGATATCGATGATAATCTTTCGATGCAGGAACAATTGGGGTGGGTTATCAGGAAATTGCCCAGTAACTGGACGTCTTGGTCGCACCTACCGGAAAGGCAAGGAAGACCGTCCGGAAAAGACAGTCCTAATTGAACCTTTGGGACGTGGACGGAATTCACCCCAACCTTGCCGGGACATACCTCGGCGCCTATGTCTTTTACACGATCCTGGCCGGAAAAAGCCTGTTGGGACTTCAATATACGGCCGACTAATCCCGAGAAAGGGCTTCTCTTTTGCAGGATGTGACAGAAAAAATCGTTTTAGATGACCCCTTAAAATGGAAGCACCCTTAGGCGAGCAAAATTCACAAAAACATTATCCGTGTGAACATTTAGAATTTAGATATTTTTCTTATCGAAGTACGAGAATTTTCTTAATGTCTTGGGCATTCACGGGACCAATTACTTGGACCCGGACGTAATAAAGACCATTGGCCGCTTGATGTCCCCAGCTATCTTCCAGGGGCCATGCAAAGGTGTAATTGTTCGCGGGTATGGGAATGGTCTTGTCGTAAATCTTTCGGAAAGCGAGGGTGTAAATGGTCAGATGCGCGGTGGAATTGGTGGGAGCCTGGACCGGAATCCACACCGGGCCCTTGCCCGAGACCGGGTTAGGATAGGGGGCCCCTATTTGAACCGAGCTGACGATGGCCGTGGGGCTGGATGTCGGAGTGAGGGTGGGGGTGGAAGTATATGAAGGCGTGGGAGTAAAGGTGATGGTGCTTGTGGAAGTTCCAGTTGGGGTATAGGTCCAAGTTGCCGTAAAGGTAAAGGAGGGTGTCCAGGTGGGTGTGGGAGTAACCGTCGGGGTGAAGGTGACGGTGGAAGTTGATGTCGATGTGGGTGTAAAGCTGGGTGTGAAAGTCACCGTGGGGGTTGAAGTGGTTGTGTCCGTCAGCGTGATAGTAGGCGTTGAAGTTGGGGTAGGGGTATTCGTAATGGTGGGTGTGGAAGTGGATGTTCCTGACGCCGTATAGGTGGCGGTTACCGAGGGAGTGTCCGTGGGAGTGGCCGTTGGCGGAAGGGGTTCGGAGATTTCGGCGATAAAGGCATCGTCAGCGGTTGTAGCCACCCCCCCCCCTATCACGGGTTGGGGCGGCGTCACGGTTGTTGGAAAATCCGCAGAATAGGTGTAACCCGTGATATAGGCGTTGCCGTTGTTGTCCACCGCGATTGCATTTCCACTTTCGCCATACCCAGTATTCTGGTTAAACCCACTTCCTCCAAGGTATGTGGAATAAACGAGACCGGTTCCACCTGGTTCCAGTTGAGTGATAAAAGCGGTGGAATAATTCAAAATATTGTTTTGGATGGCGTTGGTGACCGGAAAATCGGAGGAGCCTGTTGAACCCGTGACATAAGCGTATCCCTGATTATCTACAGCGATTGCATACCCATAATCGCCAAAGTAGGCGGCGTTACTTCCGCTTAAAAAAGTTGAATAAACGAAATTCCCTCCTCCTGGGACTAATTCACAGACAAAAACATTGTCATAGGGATTGGTGGGTGTGGCTTGATAGGCATTTTGGGTGGGAAAAGTGGGAGAGGTGGACCATCCTGTTACATAGGCGTCGTCTGAACCATCCAGAGCGATGCCAAAGCCTCCATCCTTGTTGGAACCGCCTAAATAGGTGGAATAAATAAGCGATGAACCGATGGAATTGATTTCAGTGACAAAGGCATTAATTGTTGTATTTAGTGTAAATCCCCCCGATCCGCCGAAACTTGATTGTAGGGCGTTCGTGACAGGGAAATTGGGCGAGTAGGTGTAGCCTGTTACGAACATGTTGCCATTCGTATCAACCGCAATACCATTGGCCTGGTCGTAGTAGCTTCCTCCTAAATATGTGGAATAGATCAGGGCTGGTGGGGAGGGATTAATCTTCGCCACGAATGCGTTGGCGAAGGCTCCCGATGCTATTCCTGTCGGGCCTTGATAGGGATTTTGGACAGGAAAATCGATAGAAGTGGTGTAACCCGTCACGTAAACATTGCCTGAACCATCCAATGCGATACCATTTCCATAATCGCCGTAGCCGGCACTACTGTTTCCGCTACCACCCAGGTAGGTTGAAAAAACAAGATTACTTCCTCCGGGGCTCAATTCCGTGACAAAAGCGTCGACTGTTGAATTGAAAAAAGAAGAAGCCAGGGGATTTTGAATGGGAAAGTCAGAGGATCCGGTGAAACCAGTCAGGTAGATATTCCCCGAGGAATCCAATGTGATACCTGCTCCTTCGTCTCCTATAGGCGTGGGATTTCCGTTTTGCGTAATAATTTCCCCACTCCCCCCCAAATAAGTGCTGAAAAGCATGGTTGTCCCCGTCGAATTAATTTCGGACACGAAAACATTTGAACTGCCTACAGTTGAGGTGTTGCTGCTTTGATAGGGGATTGAAGTAACCGGAAAATCCAATGATGAGGTTCCCCCTATCACATAAGCGTTGCCCGAAGAATCCAAAGCGATGCCCGTTCCCCAGTCAAATCCCGATCCTCCCAGGAAAGTGGAATAGTCCAATACGGGGTCGATGATGAGGGGCTTGGAAGGGTCGTAATCTTTAACCCCAAAGCTGATTTTCCCATTGGCATCCAAATGGTAATGGCCTTCCACCGTAGTTTTTGAACCGTCCGATTCCTGGTACAGAGACGGGGCCCGAAAAATAAGAGTTCCTTGACTGGTTTCAAGCTCTAGATCTCCCTCGGCGTTAACCTGGGATGACTTAGCTCCCTCAAACGATAAACGCACTGACTTGGGATCGGTTCCCGGCTTCAGGACGAAGTCGTATTCCAATTTTCCCTGGTTGCCGTAATAGTCGAGATCCACGCCCGGGTAAACTTCAGAGGCGCGGATCTTGCCGAATTGAGGAATTCGTGTGTGCCATTTGGAACGATCCTTTCCGACAAAGTAATTGCTGACCCCGGCAAGTTTTTCCTGGCCTTCAAAGGTACCGGGTTGAGCACCCTCCAACTTCATTCGAATAACGGTCAGAGCTGTAGGATTTGAAATTTTGGGGGAAAGGGGTGCCCGGGAAAAACCCTTAGCGCTCTTCTGGTGAAAGCCAGAGGGAGGAGCGGTAGAAGGTTTTTTCAAAACCAGCACGGCTTCTTGGCCTGTGACGAAAAGGGAATATCCCCTGCCGTGAACCAGATATTGAACTTGGGCATTGGCTTGCCCCTGATTGGGCTCAAAGGCGAGGGGAAAGTGGCCGTAATTCGGAACCGTGTGAACTGGTCGGGAATTGCCGGAACGGAGGTTCTTTTTAGGTGTGATTTTGGAACCCGTTTTTGGGAGAGGTATTGATCCAAAACCGGATAGTCCGAAAAAGAAGAGGGTAAAAACTAATAAGATGTTGATTTTGGAACGGCTGTTCATGTTCCTCTATTCGTTGACTACAGATGATTTGGAATTTGATAGATTAAATTTAATATTACCACCGTTTTACCGTGCAATTGGCAGAAGTGAGAAGAAATATGGCTTTAATTGGGGTTTCATAGGAATTTAAGATCAAGGGAACTGGGTTTTCCAAGTTTTTACTTTCTATCATATAAGTGAGTTTGTAAAAGACTTCATGTAGGTTAGACATTTTGCATTTGTAAAACATGTTGTTTCCAAGAATGGGGTGGCTTTATGAACATTTGGGTTCGAATTATGGTAGGCCTAACCGCTTGGATGTTTTCCGGGTGCGCGAGCATCCGAATTCTTGACCATGCGATTCCTGCCAATGGTAATGTCACGGCCCTGATCGTTTATGCCGAGAATCCCGCCGAGTTGGTTCAGACCGGCAAGGATGATTTGAATAACCCTGTTTATGGCCCATTTGAAAATTGGCTCCGGGACGCTTTCTCCTCTCGATGCGACAAATTACACTACGATTATTTCAAACCTCAAACCGTCCTGGCCTTCGCGAAAAACCATGGGGTTCAACCACTGGAATGTCCCTTGCTCAATAAAGATGGAAAGCCGACCAAGGAGCCTAGTCTTTACTCTTTCCCCAATTCGGCCTTACCAGGCCTTTTCGACACGGCAAAAGACTTGGGCGCGACCTATGTTATCAAAGCCCAGCTTATCAATTATGACCGGAAGGAGTACTACCGGTCCGATAAAGTTAAGGGCGACTTCACCCGGGTGGATGTAACGGTGGAAATCACGGCATACCATATTCCAGACCCGAAGCCCTTGTTTCATAAATCCTTCACCGTTTCCGAAGACAACAGCTCCTTGATTGGGGAGTTGTATGGTGGAGGAAACGTCAAAAAAGAACTGGCGGAAGCGGTATTGAAAGAAATCCGGGCAGAAAAATAAAGGTATCCAAGTAAACAAAAAAGTTTAGGGGTTGCCGAGGGGGAAGCGTGAAACATCAACAATTGTCTCCGAAGGTTTATTTCAATCTGTTTTTGGTTTCCACCATTTTTGCCCTAACCGGTTTTTTTGATCCGGCCCTAGCCGGAGCGCAAATTGGGTTTCAGATCACGTTCCTACAACAAATCAAGACTCTGAAGACCGAGGCAGACATCGCGAAGGGAAGGGAAGATTTTGGGAAGCCGCCAGCCGCTGGGGCAACCACCCTTACAGCGACCCTTTGGGCGAACCTGTTGAGCTTGGATGATGGAACCTTGACTCGAATATACGATTTTGACGCGCGAAAGTTATACGTTCTGGATCCTGTTAAGAAAGCCTACCAGGAGACATCCCTTTTTGCAGAGATTGGGGGAAGGGCGGAAGAACTCAACAACCGGCTTTACATCCGAAAAGCACTCGCGGCGGGTGGACAAAGTCTGGTCTCCTTTGATGTTTTTCAACTGGAAACCTTGTTTGGAATCCACGACCCGGACCAGAAAAATGATATCGCTGCCCGCAAGAAAACAGGATCGGATACCTGGGATTTCATCGCCCCAGGGGGGGAATTGGTGACCCGGTGTCAGATGGATTCGGCCCAGGCACTTAAGGGCCTGAAAACCGCCTGGAACCGATTTTTAATTTATGGATGCCAGTTTCACCCCACGGTTTTCAGCTTCATCGCCAATGACGGTCGTCTCGTGAAGAACCTCTGGTACCAAACCCGCAATATGGATGCAGCGAAACAGGTTAGTTTGACCCTGGTCAAAACAGAGGAAGTTCAGGGCCCGGATGATTCCTGGAAAAAGACATACCAGTTGGCTCCTGATTGTGCCGCGGATCTCTGGAAGGTGATTGAAAAAGCCCGGTCGGTTCAGGCGCCGGAAGCTCTGAACTCCCAAAAAACCACGCAGGATTTCATGGAAAAGGCCGTCAAGCAGGGGCGGATTTTTGACGCTTACCTGGCCTGCCTGGAGTGTTACCTGCAAACCGGCCTTGATATGACAGCCGCTCAGAAACCCCTGCTTTCCAAACTAGATACTGACAAAAATTTTAGTTTATTTCAGAAGGGATTGAACAACCAGACCCAGGATGACGCAAAAAAATCCGTTCTGGCTTTGAAATCCATCGATCGAAAGGGGCTTTCCAGGGACTACCTCATCGATATTATGTTGGGAGATGCTTATGGGGCTTCGGGCGACCGAGAAGCCGGGGTCCAATCCTTTCTAAAGGCCTTGGGGAAAAACCCACTCCTGGCCGGAGGTTGGAAAGAACTGGGGGACTCCTATTACAACTCTTTTGATTGTCCGAGCGCATGGCTTTGTTGGGATACGGCTCGTGGATTTTATCCCGACCATCCCTTGCTACAGAGCGTTACGGACATGGAAACCTCAATAGTGAAGCAATTCCCGGATTATTTTTAAAAAGAAGAAAACCCTCTTCATAAAGAAGTCACCTCGCGGTGAATGTGAAATTTAATGATTTTGTTTCCCCATCCTTTAATTCTACCCTTTGCGGATCAGATTCTCCGTATTTCTCCTGGAAGGCAGCAAGAGTGTAAACGCCCGCTGGGAGGCCAATGATCTTGTAAGTCCCATCCGAGGCCGAAACCGTGAAGAAAGGATGGGTGAACACCCCGGCCATGCAATGCATCCAGTAATGCACATCGCACTTGAATTTCACCGGCACCTCGGGTTTTGTGAATTTTTCTTCGGTTTTCATTCCCATGCTCATCTGATTAAAATTGAAAGCATCGTTGAGAACCGGCACGGCGTGAACGTTGTGGGATGTAGGATCCCCATTGATGATTTCCAGGGTTTGGTTGGTCTGAATTCCGAATATGCGGGGGAAATATTGACACCCCTTTTGGATGAGGGTCACCGGTTTGGAAGGCGCCGGGTAGTTGCCAGCGCCGTCCTTGACATAAACCAGTACGTTCACTAGGTCGTTTTGGTTATCCACCTGAACCGTATCGTCCAATACGACCCCTGAGTGCTGAGATTGGCAGACCGGATCAGCCGCGAATTGGATAGGTTCTCCAACCGGGGCTTTGCCTTTCAGAATGACCCTTCCGCTGACGACAGCCGTTCCCATTTGGGCCGTGATAGCTGGTGGGTTACTTCCATTTCCTTCATTCTCATCCTTGTTTTCGCATCCAGTAGAGGCCATAAAGCCCAAAACCAGCAAGAGGACTAAGTTAATTCTCATTTTCATCGCCTCATGTTTTTGAATACCCTGTATTTAGCGTTGCGTCTTTGCCGCATGGAAGAATAATCAATATACCATTTCATTAATTCGCCAGTGACTATTGCATTTGTCGGCATTGATTCATCGACCTGAATTCTGATGTTCATTGACATGCTTTGCGGTTAAGAAAAGCTAGTTCTTCCTCCGGAGTTTTATCTTTGGAAATAAGTATAATGCCCTCATGGCCCTGAAAGACTTTCTCAAAAATTTGTTCCACGTTGGTTTCTCAGCCCCTCGTTCCGAAACGATCTCTGCAAAAGACGGGATCCAGTGGCGTGGTTGGAATGATGAAACGGAAAAACTTATAGCCGAAAGAAATCGGCCCGTACTTCTTTACGTGGCGAATACTGATCCTATGGTATGGCCCTTCCTGAAAGCTGTTTTCAATTCCATTCCCAAAAACCCCAAACTTTGCGAACTTCTTCATGATTATTACATTGCGCTTTTCATGAAAGCTGATTCCATCCCTGAATATTTCAGCGATTTGGGCGCTGGAAAAAGCTATAACATCGCCATTCTTTCCCCTGCCGGACTAACCCCCCTAGTCACGATCGATCCCATTTCAGGCAAACCCGAGGAAATCGTGACGACCATCACCAAGGTTTTAATAGAACTTCAGAAAGTTTATTGATTCGGGAAATCTGTGTGTTGAAGCCTTGCCAGGTCCTTTTTTGTTCCTTTCCCCCCTGAAAGAAATAATGATATGGAAAGAAATGTCATCGGCCTGTTTGAGTTGGGTCGCTTTAATTTGAGGAGGATTCATCGTGATTTCCGATACCGTAAAAAAAGGATTGGATCGTGCCGGACACCGGGGCCTATTAAAAGCCACGGGCGTAACGGATCAGGATATGAATAAACCTTTTGTTGGGGTTTGCAGTTCATATACCGATATTGTTCCGGGACATATCCGGCTGAATCTTCTGGCCGAGAAGGTGAAGAAATCCATTCGCGAAGCGGGGGGAGTTCCCTTTGAATTCAACACCATCGCTGTGGACGACGGTATCGCCATGGGACATCTGGGCATGCGTTATTCCCTCGCCAGCCGAGAGTTGATCGCCGACTCTGTGGAGACCATGGCCAAGGCCCATTGTTTTGATGGCATGGTTTGCCTCACCAATTGCGACAAGATAACTCCTGGGATGATCATGGGCTCTTTGAGGGTCAACATTCCGACCCTCTTTCTAACCGGCGGGCCGATGGCGGCTGGCACAAGCGCGGACGGAACCAAACTGGACCTCATCCACCTATTTGAAGGTGTGGGTAAGGTGCAAGCGGGACAGATGTCTGAGGCTCAATTGAAGGCCATGGAGGATATCGCCTGTCCGTCTTGCGGTTCCTGCTCCGGGATGTTCACCGCCAATTCCATGAATTGCCTGTTGGAGGCGGTAGGACTGGCGCTACCTGGCAACGGTACGATTTTGGCCCTGGACCCTGCCAGGGAAACCCTCATTCCCCTGGCCGCCAAAAGAATCATGGAACTAATTCGGTTGGATCTCAAACCGAGGGACATCGTGACCCTGGAATCCCTGGATAACGCTTTTGCCCTGGATATGGCCATGGGCGGTTCAACCAACACCGTTCTCCATACCCTAGCCATCGCCATCGAAGCTGGTCTGGAATACCCCTTGGAACGCATCAATCAGATATCCGCCCGAACGCCCTGTCTTTGCAAAGTTTCTCCATCCCGCATGGATGTTCATATGGAAGACGTGGATAAAGCGGGAGGAATCAGCACTATTCTGAAAGAATTGTCTAAGAAAAGCGGGTCGTTGAACCTGGACAGACCCACCGTAACGGGAAAAACACTAGGTGAGAATATTTCCAGCGCTAAAAGTCCCGATGGGAACGTTATTCGGACCCTGGATAGGCCATTCACCCCCGATGGGGGATTAGCCGTATTGTTTGGCAACCTGGCCCCCAAGGGGGCAGTCATCAAAAGCGCGGGTGTGGATCCGGAATGTTGGATTTTTGAGGGAACGGCGGTCGTCTTTGACTCCCAGGACGCATGTTTGGAGGCTTTGGCCAAACGGGAAGTAAAAGAAGGGAATGTGGTGGTCCTTCGTTACGAGGGTCCAAAGGGTGGACCCGGTATGCCCGAAATGCTTTCTCCTACCTCCATGATTAAGGGGCAGGGGCTGGGCAAGAAGGTCGCTCTGATTACGGACGGGCGGTTCTCAGGCGGAACTTCCGGAACTTGCCTGGGGCATATCAGCCCCGAAGCCGCCGAAGGGGGGCCTATCGCGATGGTTAAGAAAGGGGATCGAATCCTCATCGATATTCCCCATCGAACCCTAACTCTTAAGGTAGAAGATGCGGAGCTTTTGAGGCGCCGGATGGAATGGAAAGCTCCTGAACCTAAGATCAAGACAGGCTGGTTGGGTCGATATGCTCGCATGGTTACCAGCGCCAATAAGGGAGCGGTTCTGGAATAATGGATTGGTTTATTCATCGGAATTAGGAAAAAATGTCTAAATGGATGGAAATCATCAATTTGGAGGAAGGTTTCCCAAACGGGGAAGAGGCCGTGGGAAAGCTCCGGTCCGGCCTTCGGTCGGCTAAATCCCGTGGAGTGATATTCGTGAAAGTGATCCACGGATGGGGAAGTACGGGCAAGGGTGGCGGGATCAAGCGGGCAGTCAGAAGAGAACTTCCAAAACTGGGGGAAGATGGCCATTTAAGGGAATGGATTCAGGGCAGTGATTGGAAGGTGGTCGATAAAACTTATTTGAAATGGTACGAAAAATTCCCCGAGTTGAATAGGGATCAAGATTTGAATCGAAATAACCTGGGGATTACGATGATTAAAATTAGGTAGGAGTCAGCCGGCAGAACAAAAGATCAGAATCTTTACTCCGCCGGTGAAGCCTTTCGTAGATGAGACCTTAGACTTTAGCGTCTGCTTTCACTTCAGCGGCGGGTGCTGGCACCATTTTCAAATGGCGGGTTTTCTTTCTTGCGATTCGAGCCACTGAAAACAATGTTTTGGCTTTTTTGGGCCCTTTTTTCTTAGTCATTTCGACCTCCCTTGTAGTTCCAACGGTTGGGTGTTGTTTAACAACGTGGGGTATCGTAAAGGGGAAGGACTCGAATTGATATGTTTTCGGTGAGAATTTTATTGTTCTCAGGAGATATGAAGGTCCGTGGGGATGAAAGGGTTTAGTTCTGTCTGAACGCGGCGAATTTTTCTACCCGGTCGTTTTTGGAGTCGGCGACATATAGGAATCCGTTTAAATCCAGCGCAAGACCCGAAAGCCCGTTAAACGTTCCGGGATTGGTCCCCAAATGGCCCCAGTAACCCAAGGGATTCAACTGGTTATCTAAAACCTGAACCCGGTAATTGCCGCCGTCGGCGACATACAGACGCCCAACCTTGTCGAAAGCCAGTCCCTGGATTTTGTGAAACTTGCCCAACTCAGAACCATAGGAACCTGTTTGAGAAACGAAGGTACCTTCGGCATCAAATTTCTGGATTCGTTCCGAGTAATCGGCCACAAAGACGTTCCCGTCGGAGTCCACTGCGATTCCGTGGGGCTGAAAAAACATTCCCTGTTCTTTACCGTTGGTTCCCCATGTCTTGAGAAACTTACCCTCCGAGTCGAATTTTTGAACCCGGTGGTTGTTCGTGTCGGTAACGTAAATTTCATCTTTTCCGCTGATGGCAATACCCCAGGGCTGTTTAAACATGCCTGCGTCCGTCCCGGAGTTTCCCCAACTCGTCACGTAGGTGCCGTTTAAATCGAACTTTTCAATCCGTTGGTTCCCGGCATCAACCACGTAAAGAAAATCTTTGGAATCAATTGCCAGTTGGGTTGGGCTGTTGAATTGTCCAACCGCCGCACCCGGGGTACCCCAAGCGGAAATAAAAGTCCCATTGGGATCGAATTTTTGAATCCGATTGTTGTTTCGGTCGGTTAAATAAAGATTACCCGTTTTATCCGTTGTCACCCCTAGAGGCATATTCATGTCGCCCTGGTCGTCGCCTTCTTCCCCAAAGGTAAAGATACATTTGGGGCCGGGATGAATGGCCTGATTAATAAAGTCGTTTCCTAGAGTTAGGAATAAAACCACAACAAGAATTAGGAAGAAAATAATAAACAAAGAGGTTTTGCTTAAAAGGGGTTTAGGGTCAGTTTTAGGCTGATCCTTTTCCGGAATAGGGGAAGAAGCGGCGACGGAGGAGCTTACAGGGGTAGGAGTATTAGTCGCATGGGCTGCCGGCGGAGTTGTAGCAGGAGTATTAGCAGTATGATCGTGCATAGCGGGAGCGCTGACCGTTGATGCAATAGGTTTTTGAACAATCGGGGAAGGGGCCGGGTGTACCTTATCGGCAGGAGTTTGGGGAATGGGAGCGGACGCAACAGGCGCATGTGAAACAGAATCAACGGGAACTATTGGTACAACGGGTATGGGTTTAATAGGAGCAATCGAAGATGTTTCAGCAGGCGGAGCGTCAGGGTGGCGCTGTTTCCATTTTTCAAAAACTAAGCCGCAGCTGACACAATCAATTTGACCAGGTGCCTGCTCATAACCGCATCCGGGGCACTTCATAAGCACCTCTTGGAGTTGATTTTAAAGGCCCCGCTTTCGACCCAATCCGAATTATTGACATTATTATACAATTGATTATGCCCGTCGGCATTTGCCATTTTCGTGTCAGAGAGGCCATTTGGGGCCAAAACTCCCTAGAATGAAACGTTTCCACGATGCGATTTATTTCAATTCGGGTCTTAATAGGTCAGCTTTTCTCGAGCATTAAGCCTATAGTGATTAAAGGCTATTCGAGACGAGACTTGGATCCTCAAATTTTCCTCGCCCGCCGGTTATGCCATTTGGACAAATAAATCATTGGAAACGTAAGACCAGCCGAGGGCTTTTAAGAGATTATCTTTCCAAAGAAAATGGGTGTCGGCGTGAGAACAAATAAATCGGTTTGTCAAAGTTGCGGTTCGCCCCTTCGCAAGGATGCGGAGAAGGGGAGGGAACGAAACGGAATCATTTCAGAGAACTATTGTCGACGTTGTTACCAATTGGGTTTTTTTACAGATCCGCTTATGACTGTGGAACAAATGCATGAAACCGTGCGGACCAAAATGATTGAGCTCCGATTTCCCCGGTTTTTAGCCCTCCAGCTTGCGAATCAGGTTTATCAGCTCAAGCGATGGGCGCATCCCATCGAAGATCAAATTCATACAGGAATCGCCGGATGAGACAAATCAAATATCCTGAATCCATTTTTTGTGCTGAATGCCGCGATCATGTCAAAATGACGGACTGCCGGGTTTTGGAACGCAAGGTGAAGGGCAAGATGCAGGTCGAGTTCGATTATGTTTGTATCAGTTGCGGGCACCGGTCGTCCGCCAACCGGGATTGGGAATATTTACAATACAGCGAGAGAGAATTTTGCCAGATGAACGGAGTGGGGGATTTTGGGGCAGGGGCCAAGGGGCAGGGGGTGCTTGTTAAACGACCCCATCCGGCACCTCCCAAAGGGACACACTCCGGAAAATACGCCTGACCTTCATTTTTTGCAATACGAACTTTCTAATTTTAAGTTTTCGCTCGTTGAAGTTTAAAACCCTCAAAAATGACCTGGAAAAAGTTCGACCTCTTTATCGATGTTAGGAATCGGTTTGAGTTGCTGTTAGGTAATATTTGAGCCTATCTCCTTTTGAGTGTTTCCCAGGTCGACCCAGATTTCTCCCCCCAGATCACTCCAACGTTTGCAGAAGCTTTCATCCCCGCTTAAAAATCTATTCGTTGTCTGGTCAATCATGCAATTGAAGAGGGCGTAACTCCAGTAACGTGGATCTTCAGGCGGGGTTCCGAATTCGCTTCTATATCGGAGATTTTGATATCCCTCAACCATGGATTGAAGGGCGGTTCGCTTGATGAGCATTAATTCCGTGCCGATAAAATTTGATTTCACAAATCCGTCTATTATTTGGGGGATTGTAGGTTCTGTCTGGAAATGGTGGCGGTCGGCGTGGGAGGTAGGTGCACGTCCAATATTTTGGATCGGTTTGGCTGCGGCAGTTATGCTTTTGTCGAAGTTCAATAGTCTGAAAACTTGGTCGGGATTAAAACCAACATCGGCATTGATGAACAAGAGATGGGTGGCCGAGGGGTGGCCAAGAAATTGGGTGACCAGACCCTGCTTTGCCCGAGTGGTAAGTGAATCCCCCCAATGGGCAACCAGTTCCAACCGGGCGTCCTCCCGGTTTAGGCAGGCCTTTTGGAAATTCAAAACAGATAGCGCATAGAGATTGGAAACATGGCCTCCGATACAGGGTGTGCCGATCATCAGGTGGGCATTCATACTCGATCTCCGCTTCCCGGCATAGGAGGGAGCAGAGAGGCTAAATCACCCGCGAAGACATTTTGACCCAGATGGTTCAGTCGACTTTCCAGGTCTACCCAAATTTCTCCACCCATCCGGATCCAGAGGCGGCAGAAGCTGTAGTCTTCACTCAAGAAAGGTCCATCTTTTCCATCAATCTGACAGTTGAAAAGGGCGTAAGCCCAGGGGCCGTTCTTAGAGTCTCCCGAGCCCAATGAATACCGTAACTCAGGGTAATGACTCATCATGGCGGTAAAGACGGCACGTTTTACCAGAAAAAATCCTGTCCCGGTGGAAAGAGCCTTTACGAATCCATCTCGTACCTGAATGGGCTGGACTGTTTCCAACACATAACGAAGCCCTGATGATTCCAGTTTCTTATTACCTGCAAGAGCGGCTGCCTTAACTTTTTCCCAGTTAATTTGTTTAAGCGGATAGGTCGCCGCAACAACATCGGCGTTGAAACGCAAAAGGCGAAAAGCCTGGTCAGGCTCAAAAGCGATGTCGGAATCAATGAACAAAAGGTGGGTGGCGTTAGCAATCTCCAAAAACGAAGTAACGATTTCTTGACGGGATCGTTGGATAAGGTCTTCTCCCTCAGGCATCAGAAAAGTGAGCGCGATTCCTTTACTCTGGCAGGCCTCCTGCAGTTTAAGGACCGATGAAAAATAAGCGCTGGTAACACGGCCCCCATAACAGGGCGTGGCAACGACAAGATGGGTCGGACTCTCGAGCAAGGTGCATCTCGTTTCTTCAATTTATAAAAATCTACTCAATGACCTTCAAAATTTAGTCTGCATGAATTCCATTATTAATCCATAAAGTATTTATTGATGAATAAAGATGGGATTTAACCGTCATTTGGGGATTCGAAAAATGGCCAATTGAAAATGCGTGGTTTGAAGGAGCGACAATGGGCTTAAACAAACATTTATGTCACTAAGAGTAAAAATGTAGGTTATTACAATAATGATTAACTATTTCCTAACGCCAAAATCACCATTTTTGCATTATTTAAAGCCATTTTTAATTTAAGCCGAATGGCACGTTGTTTGCTTTTCGTTAGAACGTGTTGCAGGGCGGAGGGTTCGCCCCTGAGGAACCTTTCGTTTTTTGAAGAAAATTTTTATTAGGAGGATGAGATGAGTAAGTTAAAAAGGTTGTTCAGCTTATTGGCCTCAATAGCTCTTTCGAGTTCGTTGGCCCCGGCCTTGGCGCAGACAGCGGCTACAACGCCAGCGGCCGCTGCCACGGCTTCGCCCACGGCGGCGCCGACGGTGGTGATAACGACCGACGGGATGGTGGATGCGTACTATACGTACAATTTCACCAATAGTTCCCACGGTTTTACCGGTACTGTTCCTGGGAATCCCGGGTTGGGATATAACACGACCGACGATTCCTTCACCTTGGGTTTGGCGGAAGAAAGCTTTACCGCCACTTTGGGCTCGACTAGCGCCCATTTGGTTTTGGCCTATGGACAAACGGCGGATCTCAGTACTTTTGATCCGGCATATGGAACAGGTTTTGCTGTCGAACAAGCTTATGTGTCCTACAACCCAGGCATGTGGACATTTAATGCCGGTAAGTTCGTAACCTGGATGGGGAATGAAGTTGTGGAAAGCAAAAGCAACTGGAACTATAGCCGTTCCTTGTTGTTCAACTACACCATTCCCGTTTGGCACACGGGTATTAGCGCTAATTATGCCCCGAGCTCAACGTTCAATCTAACGGGTTATGCTACGGATGGGGATAACACCACCACGGCTTCCCCATTGGGCAAAACCTATGGGTTGCAAGTAAACCTCAAGCCGAGTTCCATTTGGAATTTCTACCTAAATGGCATTGCTGGACCTGGAATGTTTTCTGGAGTAGCTGGCAATCCCGTAACCGCTTATGGAGCGGCTCGGTATGTGGGTGAGGCCATTGTCGACTATACCCCTGACGCATCCTGGTCCTTTGCCTTGGACGCGGAATATGGAGCCCAGGATTTAGTGGGAAGTAGCAATGCTCCAACGACTGTGGCGCCAACATTAGGAAATGGAACTTCTATTAGTTCAGCTACCTTCAAGGGATTTGCTCTTTATGGACGCTATCAAGCCGCCAGCGACTGGGCTTTCGCCTTACGTCTGGAAGAGTTGTCAGATGATTACGGTATCCTTGGAATTTATGGGGTTGCAACTCCGAGCTATAGCGGTAAAGGCCCCTATGACAACGAAGCGCGAGAAATTACTTTGACGATTGAGCATAACCTCTCTTCTAACCTATTGTTCCGCCTGGAAGGCCGCGGCGACATGGCTTATACGGGTGGGAGTGCATATGGTTCCGGAGCCGGACCCTTTGCCGATGGAGATTCCACCCAATGGACTGGTACGGCTGGAGCGGTGTTTAGTTACTAGAAGTTTGTCATTCCCCAAAGCCCGGCGGAACCGCCGGGCCCGGGGGTAAAGGCTTTAGAAAAGCAAAAGCTTTTACCTACGGGAAGCCGAAGGCAGACCAAAGGTGCAAGAGTGAATTAAGTTTTTAAAGACATTCAATCTCTCTCTCTCCTTCTGGGGTAGTAAGGGGGGGCCGGCCCGGCCAAGGTCGGCTCCCCCTTTTTTAAAAGGGCTTAAACGCCGTTGTTGATCTTGGGTTAAAATGAAAACAGAACCAGGGTCGAACATTCATTAGTCTGAGGTGGCTTATGTATAAAATCGAAGCCATAATCCGTCCCGAAAAGCTCGAGGCTGTTCAACTCAAACTCCGCCGGATTGGCTATCCCGGCATGATGGTTACGGATATGGAAGGACATGGCCGTCAGAAGGGACTTCATTCAGGCTGGCCGGATTCTTTGCGCGTCAATTTTCTTCCAAAAACAAAGCTGGAAATCGTGGTTGAAAAGCGCCATTTGGAAGCAGTCATCCAAGCCATTCTTAAAGGCGCCCGGACGGGCGAGATGGGGGATGGGAAAATTTTCGTAAGCGAAATAAAAGATGCAATTCGTATTCGAACTGGTGAACGGGGTGCAAAGGGTATTTCGATGAAAGAAAAAACAAAAAATAAATCTTAAATATTCTAATCCGCCAATTCTAATTATCCACTTAAAGCGTTAAACTGTTTATTTTCATCCATGCGAAAAATTAATTTCACCCAGAGTAATTTTATGATTTAGAATTAATTTATAAATTTTAGGTTGTTAATATTTTAAGTGGAGATGAATGATGCGCCATTTATTTTTTTTCATTGGGCTAATAAGTATTGTTGTAATACTTCAGACGAGTTGTAAGAAAACGGACTCACCCTTCGGCGTTTATGCACCGCATGGTCTAGATGTTCCTTCCCCAACATGTTCGCCATCGCCAACTTTTACTCCGGTAGTTGGAAAAATTAATGTCTATGTAGGCGAATCTAGTAATAGCATCGCAGGCGTCACAGTCTTCTTAGTCGATCCAAGTGGAAATACAATTCCTTCACAAGTAACACAAAGTTCAGCGCCGTTTAATGCCGCTTTTCAAATCTCAAATCCAATAGTTGGAACTTGGCATGCAGTTGTTCCAAGTCAAAAAGTTTATGGTTCAACCAGTGATTACTTTTACGATTCAGTTCAGCCAATTACAATCACAAATTCTACGGTTTTGCCATTAAATGTCTTGTTTAATGATAATGTTTTTTCTCAGGCAATTTCTGTTTGGTTGGTTAGTCCCCAAGCAATCTACCCTTTTGGAGGCACAGTACTTACATATGGTGTTTCATATATAAACTCGGGAAATCTCAATGAACCAGTTTCGCTTGAAATTAATCCGGCTACCTCCATCCCGGCGAATTGGCAGATTTCATTTTCAAACCCTATTTTAGGAACGGATTCTGATTCTGGAGGCATGACAATATCAATACCATGTTCAGATGTTAAACCAACTTTTGATGTTATTGGTATTAAGGGAAATGGGGCGACGTTAACAAATAGTTCATCATCTTTATCAATATCTCGAAATTACACTGGTTCTGTACAGTTGAGTTGGTCAAAAAGTTCCGATAATTCTTATTTGTTAGTTACATTAAATTCTTTATACGATTGCGGAACTACTTGGACACTTTCCTATTCAAACAGACCTTATTTATCAAACTTTTCAATAGTTAATGGCCAGTCCATTACAGTTGCTGGATATTCCAACACTGATTTTCAAAACGGTAATTGGTTTAATCTTTCCAGCCCATTTTGTTCGGCTGCGGTAACTTTTAACAATTCAGTGCCTACAAATCCATTCCTAACCACTACATATTGAATTTTATAATCAAACAAAAGGTTATTTGCTTGTTTTATCGCTACCGATTTGTTCAAAACCAAATATATTTTAGTTCATAGAGTGTTGAAGCGTCGAATTTTGAGTTTCCTGGGTGTTACAATTCTCCAAAGTTTTTAGTACGATACGACCACGTTTTACCATCTGGAGGTTGACCCTATGGCCCAAACCTACCCCACAACGCATGTCTTCGTTTATGACGTTTTTTTGAAAGACGCTGTCAAGCATGTGAAGATCGCACCCTATGTGAAAACCTGGGCTCGGGCCGAAATGCCGGGAAAACTTTATCAGTTACCCACGGGCCTGCCTCTGGTCGTTGAGGAAGCTGGCGGAACCGTTTATGGTGAGGTGATGAGTTTTGAGGAAATGGAAGAAGTGATGCCCCTGATTGACGCTCAGGAGGGCTTTCGCCCGGAAGCGCCCCAATCCAGCCGCCTGTTGCGAGAGGTAAGAGAAGTGACGGTTTCCACCACGGGAGAAAAACTCCAGGCGATGGTTTACTTGTTCCCCAAGGAAAAGTTCAATGCCAAGGAAATGTATGCCGTGTACGCCCATGGGGGTGATTGGCGCAAGTTCATCATGATGCCACGGTTCGACGGTTATCAACATTAATGGAACGCAGCAGCCGAAAGTTGCCAGTCCGCAGGTAGGAAACGACGAAAACTTAAAGTCCATCAAAAGGGGTACGGGTGACCGTGCCCTTTTGTATTTAACCATATTCATCTCAATTGAAAGGCCGTTGGTTTGATACTGAAAATCGCGTTTCTTTATTTTGGGTATATTTCCTGGGGATGCCTCGTTTTGCTTCCCCTCGTTACCTTAAAAGAAATTGGACAAGGCTTTTACCGTTTTTTTGGATTTCTTTGCGTGGCGCTCGACACCTTGGTTTTGGGGATTGCTTTGTATGAAGGCCGGGCCTTCCCTGAATCATATCAATATGCTTCCTGGACTTTGGGAGTTTCGCTGTTTTTCACGCTTTGTTTCACCGTGGCGCTTAAAGCCCGGTTTCGTTTCTTGGTTTGGTTAACCTATTTTCTTGGAATATTGAGTGGATCAGCGGCCTTGGCTTATTTTCCGTGGCGCGATGGTCTTTCGCCTTTTTTTCTCGGTTTTCACGCGCTTACCTCCGCTCTCGTGCTGGGCGCTGGAGTGCTGGCCATGATGCTCGGCCACTGGTATCTCGTGACCCCGAAATTATCCATCACGCCCTTGAAGCGGTATTCGGCGGCTTATATTCTTCTGACGGCTTTTACGGCAGTGAAATTGGGGTTGAGTTATCACCTGTTCGTGGGTTGGAAGTCTCTGCCCGTTACCCAGGCTGGAACTTTACTGATGGGAGAGGATCTTATTTTTGTTCTCTTTCGAGTGACCTGGGGCGTTCTGGCTCCCCTGGCGGCGGCTTACTTTATATGGGGAACGGTTAAGATTAAATCCACCCAATCCGCCACTGGCATCCTATACGCTTCCATGGTTTGTACGATCATTGGGGAAGGCATGGGTTTATTCCTAACTCTATCGACGGGAGTTTCTTTTTAATGGCAATGGAAATTAACAGCTTTTGTCCTGAATGCGAAAGCGGGCTTTTTCTTTATGAAATGCCTAAACCGGGATTAATTCCCTGCTCCCGTTGCGGCAAAGGACGAGAAGCCAAAGGAGAAGGGAAGCTAGCTCAGGATGGTTCGATCGCACAGTGTGGACTTTGTGGATGTGAGGAGTTTTACCGACTCAAAGATTTCAACACGAAACTGGGCCTATGGACGGTGGTACTCATCTTTGCCCTGGCGTTGATTTTTGAGAAATGGTTCTTTCATATATTGATTGCTGGGGCGGTATTGGACTTGGCCTTGTACTTTTTGCTGCCGGATGTGGTGGAATGCTACAAATGTAAGGCCGTTTACCGAGGTTTGCCCTTTTCGCCCGATCACAAGGGTTTTGACCTGGCGGTTCATGACAAGTACGCTTTTAAAAAGAATAGTCGGCCCTAAACCGATTCTAAGGAAGAAGACCATGACTGAAACGAACAAGGACTCCATATCGACCGGGGAAGGACCCCTTTATGCGCCTGAAACGGGTTGGTCCCTGTTTTTAAAACTCTTCATTGTTCCTGCCGCCATTGTGTTAGTGGCTTTAGGAATCTTTTTCCTGGGCACTCTGGCGTTGCAACATCCCAAGACTGCCGAGCAGTATCTGCAGGAATTGCGAAGCGACAATACGAATCATCGTTGGCAGGCCGCTTTCGAACTTTCCCGGGTTCTCAATCAAGGCGAAAATATCGAGATGGATCAGAACCTGCGCGCGCAACTGGTTGAAACATTTGAAGAGAGCAAAAAGGACGACCCCCGTATTCGACAATATCTGGCCCTGGTTCTGGGACGCTTAAAGGAAAAGTCTGCCGTCCCAGTCCTTTCGGCCGCGGTGAAAGATGAATCGACCGATGTGCGGGTCTATAGCCTCTGGGCGCTGGGAAACATTGAAGATCCTGCGGGAGGGCCCGCGGCCCTATCAGCTCTTTCCGATTCCGACCCGGGGGTTCAGCGTATGGCGGTGGGAGCTCTCAGTGCCATGAGATACGAGCCCGCCAAGGAAGCGCTTGAGAGTGAATTAAACAACACGAATTTGCCCTTGCGCTATGATTCGGCGGTCGCTCTGGCCCGGATGAAAGATGTTAAATGCGTTTCAACATTGCTCGATATGTTAAACCTCAAAACCACAGGGCAACCCGGGGATGAATTGGTTCAATCGGCCAAGCTGGCGGCGCTGGAAGGTTATCGGGCCCTTCCGGATCCCGTGCTGATGCTCAAAGTCCGAGACCTCAGCAAGAATGAGTCGGATTTAAAAGTGCGTGAAGCCGCTTTGGACGCCCTTAAAACTAATTCCTAATTTAGAGGTTGGAATGATCACTTCCGAAATAACTATCCAGGGTCACCGTTGCCTGGTAATGGACCCCCCCATCGTTCCCCCAGGGGCTCCGGTCGTGGTAGTTCTTCACGGACTTGGAACCAACGGGGATGATCTTGTATCGGTGGTGGAAGAGTTGGGCTTGTCCGGATGCCGGTTCGTTTTCCCTGACGCGCCCCTCTTACTGGCCGGCTACCCCGACACGGCCTTCGCCTGGTACGACTTTCAGATTCATGACCGCCGAGAGATCGAGCAAAGTCGCGAATATCTTTTCGCGGTTTTCGACCGGTTCACCCAAGATCCTAATCTGCGACCCGGCCCCGGCCAGGAGAAGGGAACCAGTCCATTGATTGTCATGGGTTTTTCCCAGGGCGGCGTGATGTCCTTGGAAAGCGGCCTGAACTATAAAGGAAAGATCCTGGCCATCGTTTCTATGAGCGGTTACTTGCCCAACCCCTGGGCCACCTTGAAAAAAGCCGAAGCCCCCTTCGAGACGCCCATTCTTCTGGTTCATGGTACGGAAGATCCGGTCGTGCCGGTGGATGGCTCCCGCAAGGTGAAGGCGGAATTGGAAAAGGTGGGGTACCAGCCCCAGTTCAAAGAATTTCCCATGCCCCACACCATCACGGAAGAGTCGCTTGAAGCGGTCTCGCAATTCTTGCGGAAAATTATTCCCTCAAATCGTTAACAAATTAGTAATACCCTTTCTTTTGTCCGCGCGTCTTAACCTTGAAAAGCTCCGATGGGATTTGTAAGTTATCTCAGCTCCGGTGCGCTTTTCGGACATTTTTTCTTAACTCTGCTTTGGAGGATTTCAATGGCTTGGTTCCGACGAATCTTTCTGTTTATCGCAGTGAACATTCTGGTGATGTTCACCATCTCTCTGTTGGTTTCCGTCCTGGGTCTGTGGCCCACCCTCAATGCCCAGGGGATCAATTACCCCGCCTTGATGGGTTTCTGCCTGATATGGGGTATGGGTGGTTCCTTCATTTCATTGCTTCTTTCAAAAACCATGGTGAAGTGGACCATGAGGGTGCAGGTGATCGATCCGGATCACCCAGGCTCGGCGGAGGAGCAATGGCTGCTCAATACGGTCCACAAGCTTGCCCAAAACGCGGGTCTGACCCAGATGCCAGAGGTTGGGGTTTACCAGAGCCCGGACCCAAATGCCTTCGCGACTGGCCCCGGGAAAGATAGTTCATTGGTTTGCGTTTCCACCGGCCTTTTTAGCGCTATGGGAAAAGACGAGATCGAGGGTGTTTTGGGTCACGAGCTAACCCACGTGAATAACGGAGATATGGTGACCATGACCCTAGTGCAGGGAGTGGTCAACTCCTTCGCCATGTTCTTGGCCTACATCATCACTTTTTTCCTCACCCGAAGCAGGGATGGAAAATCTGGCAATTACTTCATGCAGTACATGATCCGTTCCCTATTAGAAATGGTGCTTTGCCTTTTCGGTTCCATCCTGGTGACCATGCCTTTTTCGCGCTGGAGAGAGTTCCGGGCGGACGCAGGGGGAGCCAAGTTGGCTGGACGAAACAAGATGATCAACGCGTTAAAAGCTTTGCAAAGGGTTTATGAAAGGCCCGCGCCAGTCGTTCAAGAACCCGCGTCCATGAATGCCTTCAAGATTTCCAGCCGGGATGGGGGTTTTATGGCCCTTATGGCGAGCCACCCGCCTTTGGAAAAACGTATCGCGGCCCTGGAGGCCGGTTCCACCGTAGTCGGAGATTAAGCGGTTCATTTTTTAAGGGCGGTTGGGGTTATCCCAACCGCCTTTTTTGTTTGTCCTTGTTTATGATTTTATTAAGGCCAGTTGACCGGAAATGATTCCGGATAAAACAGGGAACCAGCTTTTTTATATTTTGCAGTCAATGGACTGACCTGTCCGTCTTCCAAAGCTTCCACATGCAGGCTTTCCCAAACGAATGGGCTCGCATCCGCAATAGATTTTGCCTTGTTCCAATAGACAAACCCCTTTGTCGGGTTACCCTCCAACCATTGCACTTCCGCAAAGCCTAACAAAGCATAGATCCGGCCCCGGGTGTCGCCGGTGGTTACAAAAAGTTTATCGGCAGCTAAGAAGGATTTGAGCGCTGTGGGATAATGGCCCAACATTTTTTCGGCCGTTCCGATGGACCAGAGCGTATAAGCGTAGCTGACCCTATCGCCGATGGTTCCGTAGAGTTTTTCTGCTTTTCGGTAGAAGGGGAGAGCTTGCTTGAACCTTCCTGCCATGCGCTCCACATTACCGAGCCCGCAATAGGAATAAGCGATACCGAAGGTGTCCTTGTTCTTCCTCATGCGGCGGTTGGCTTCGCGGTAATATTTCCCCGATTCCTTATACCGCCCGAGCATCCGGTAGATCCCTCCCAGGGCACAGCAGGTATAGGCCTGGCCTTCGGCGTCCTTGTTCTTCTTATAGAGTTGAAATGCGGTTTGAAGTTCTTGAAGGCCCTTTCTCATTTCACCCGCGATCCGATAGGTTCCCCCCAGGGACCAATGAGCGAAAGCTTCTCCCTGCTGGTCTTTTTCCTTTTTGTAGAGAGGCAAGGCGAATTCCAACTTCTTAAGGGCTTCCAGGGGACGTCCCACAGCTCTTGCGGCCAAAGCCCAACCTACTTTCGCGTCGGTCGCTCCCAATCGATCCTGGTTTCGAGTTAAAAGGGCTTCAGCTTTTTGGTAATGAACCAGCGAGGAACGAAAATCCCCCTGGATTCTTTCCACGTCCGCCAGGCCCAGGTAGGCTTCGGCCCTTTCGGCGGGTTCTTTAATAACTTTCAAAAGAGATTGATAAAGCTTTTGAGCGCTTTTGAAATTCGAAGAAAGCCTTGCTTGGGTTGCTTTTACGAATAAATCTTCAGTTTTCATGGAGGTTCCTTGGTAAAGAAGGCCAATCATTTCACAAAAAATCGAGAATTTATAAAAAAAGAACAAATGATTAATGATTATTGGAAAGTTGTTAGAAAACAGAAAGTTATCCACAATCGTTTATCCTAAAGTTAAGAGTTCTACATAAATGTAATCAGTTAAAAATGTTGTAGTTACTAGACTTTAGAAGAATAAAATTAAAAAAATAAACGATTGATAAAAATTTGTCTTGTGGATAACTTTTTGCAAAGTTGTATGAAGAAACAATTTTGTAGTTCTTTTTATATCCTAATTCATTGGGTCCGTCATATTCCCTTAGTTTTACCCCTTGGCATGATAATCGCTTTCTCAACCACGGTTTGCTTGGGGAGAGAGAATATTGTCGAAAAGGAGATCGAAGAATGTTTTTTAAAAATGTCACCTCGTTTTTGAGGGAAAAGGCGTTCAGTTTGGCCCTGACCGCTTTATCCCTAGGTTTTGCGGCGAACGCCTTGGCTCAACAGGCGCCTGTTGCTGCAGCTCCATCGTCGGCCCCCATCGCGGCTCCCGCAGCGGTTGCGCCTGTGGTTCCAGTGATTAGCGCTGGTGATACGGCATGGGTTTTGACTTCGGCCGCATTGGTACTCTTGATGACGCCAGGTTTGGCATTCTTCTACGGTGGCATGGTTCGCAAGAAAAACGTTCTGGCGACCATTATGCAAAGTTTCTTCCTTGTGGCTTTGATCAGCGTCCAATGGGTCATCTGGGGCTACTCTCTAGCCTTCAGTCCCGGAAATAATTATTGGGGCAGCCTCCAGTGGCTTTTCCTGGATAACATGCCTGCCGTCAACCCGGCGGCGCCAACGGTTCCCCATTACGCTTTTATGATCTTCCAGGCGATGTTCGCCATCATTACTCCGGCCCTGATCTGTGGCGCTTACGCCGAGAGGGTGCGATTCAAGGGATTTGTTCTCTTTTCGCTTCTTTGGGCGACCTTTGTTTATGACCCGATCGCCCACTGGGTCTGGGGAGGCGGGTTCTTCAAGGACGCCTTGGATTTCGCGGGTGGAACCGTCGTCCATATGTCCTCGGGTTACTCGGCCTTGACGTTGGCTCTTCTTCTGGGAACCCGTAAGGGATACGGGAAAGAATCCATGGTGCCCCATAACCTCACCCTCGTCCTTCTCGGAGCCAGTCTTCTCTGGTTCGGCTGGTTTGGGTTCAACGCGGGTTCTGCCGGGGCCGCGAACGCCCTGGCCTGCAACGCCTTTGTCACCACTAACACGGCGACTGCCATGGCGGCCATCACTTGGTGCTTGATTGAACTTCTTCATCACGGAAAGGCAACCTCCCTGGGCGCGGCCTCGGGCGCGGTGGCGGGATTGGTGGCCATCACCCCGGCTTGTGGTTTCGTGGACGTGAAGGCTTCTCTAATTATCGGCATTGTGGTTTCGTGCCTCTGCTATATGGCGATCCAAGTGAAGGTGAAATTGGGCTATGACGATTCACTGGATGCCTTTGGTGTTCACGGCGTCGGCGGAACCTGGGGCGCATTGGCCACGGGTTTATTCGCCCTCAAGGCTGTCAATGGGACGGATGGGCTTTTTGCGGGAAACCCCGCCCAGTTTTTTATCCAGGTGAAGACGGTACTTTGCACAGCGGTTTATTCCGTTCTCTGTACGGTGGTGATTTATTTCATCGTGGAAAAGACCATCGGCTTGCGGGTTGCCCCACGGGATGAGGAAGTGGGTTTGGACCTAACCCAGCATGGAGAAGAAGGATATAACTTCTAAAAGCGATTATAAAAAGCAATGTTCCGTGCTTGGCTTCTTAAAACCAGGCACGGAACTTTAAAAAAATTAACGGAATATAACGAGCGGCATAACCGTAACGGAGGAAAGAATGAAAAAAATTGAGGCAGTCATCCGGCCCAGCGCTTTAAGGACCGTTTTGGATGGGTTGAAAATAGTGGGTTATCCGGGAGTAACTGTGACCGAAGTGCAAGGACACGGAAAGCAGAAGGGGATCACCGAATCCTATCGGGGACAGAGCGTCGAGAATCTGCTTCCAAAGATCGTGATCACTGCGGTGGTCAATGATAAGGAAGTCGCCAAGGTGGTCAAAGTGATCATCAACTCGACACGCACGGGTGAGATCGGTGACGGGAAGATCTTTGTTTCGCCGGTGGCGGAAGCCATCCGGATCCGTACTGGTGAAAAGGGACCTAAAGCCCTTTAAGGCGATTTTGGTCGAAAAAGGGCCTGGAGTTGTTCTCCAGGCCCTTTTTCTGTCTTAAAACCGGTCGAAATCGACTGATCTAGGGTCCTTTTGGCCAGGGAACTATGATCTGAGATATGTTACAAAATTGTAGATTTGATTAATCTCTCCAAGCTTTTGGCGTTCTTTCGCCAAATCCCTTAAGGAGAGATAGAACGATGAAATTACGAAGTGTTATTGGTTGGTTTCTCAGCTTCTTTGGTTTGGCGGTCTTGGCCGCCGCTCAAACCACGGCGGCACCAGTAGTTCCGGCGGCATCGGCTGGTCCGCTGATCAGCGCGGGCGATACGGCTTGGGTCTTGGTTTCAACGGCCCTGGTTATGCTCATGACTCCCGGGTTGGGTTTGTTTTATGGGGGGATGGTTCGGCGAAAAAATGTGCTCGCCACCATCATGCAAAGTTTTTTCCTGGTGGCGTTGATCAGTATTCAATGGGTGATATGGGGTTATTCAACAGCATTTTCCCCTGGGACTGATTTTATCGGTGGATTGGGTTGGGCGTTACTCCGGACTATCAGTCCGATCAGTTCATCGGCCCCAACTATTCCTCACTTGGCTTTCATTCTTTTCCAAGCCATGTTTGCGGTCATTACGCCTGCACTGATCACGGGTGCATACGCCGAACGTGTAAAATTCCGCGGGTTCCTCGTTTTCTCACTGCTTTGGGCCACCTTGGTTTATGACCCGGTCTGTCATTGGGTCTGGGGCGGAGGCTGGTGGGCCAAATTGGGCGGCATCGATTTTGCGGGCGGCGTGGTAGTTCATATTACTGCCGGATTTTCCGCCCTTGCGCTCGCCCTTTTGTTGGGCACTCGTCGGGGCTACGGAAAAGAAACCATGGTTCCCCACAATATGACCATGGTGATTACCGGCACAGGCCTGTTGTGGTTCGGTTGGTTTGGGTTCAACGCGGGATCAGCTTTGGCCGCCAACAATGTGGCCTGCAGTGCTTTTCTAGCCACTAACACCGCCGGGGCTGCGGCCACCTTAGTCTGGTGCCTGTTGGAATATCTCCATCGGGGCAAAGCCTCAACCCTGGGAGCCGCGTCGGGCGCGATCGCGGGTTTGGCGGCGGTGACCCCCGCATCCGGCTATGTGGACATGTTGGGAGCCCTTTGTATCGGGGTTATCGCCAGCTTGGTTTGTTACGCCGCCATCATGGTCAAGGTGAAGTGGGGTTACGATGATTCCCTTGACGCTTTCGGGGTTCATGGGGTGGGGGGGTTTTGGGGCACCTTGGCAGTGGGCCTCTGGGCCTGCCCGTCCATCAACGGAAAGGCCGGCTGGTTTTACGGCAACGCCGCCCAATTTTTTACCCAATTGGGAATGGCGGCATCGGCAGCTGTCTATTCTCTGGGTGTTACGGTTATCCTTTATTTAATTGTGGAAAAAACTATTGGATTCAGGGCCGAAAGCCGTGATGAGGACATGGGGTTGGATATTTCCCAGCACGGGGAAGAAGGGTACAACTACTAAACACTGAACCGCCTGGAGTCGGCCGGGCAAAAAGGGAAAGAATAAGTCATAATAGAAATCACAAACTATACGAGCGGGAGGAAAAATGAAAACAAGCATCAAGAAGATCGAGGCGGTGATACGCCCTAGTGCGCTCCGGGCGGTATTGGACGGGCTCAAAGCGGTCGGGTATCCCGGGGTCATGGTGACCGATGTGCAGGGTCACGGAAAACAACGGGGCATCACGGAAAATTACAGGGGACAGAGCGTTGAGGGACTTTTGCAAAAACTTCTGGTCACCACCGTGGTCCACGAGAAGGATGTAAAGAAAGTTGTTCAAATCCTCATCACCTGCACCCGCACGGGAGAAATTGGCGATGGAAAGATTTTCATCACGCCGGTGGAGGAAGTGATCCGTATCCGTACGGGTGAAAAGGGAACCAAGGCTGTTTAATCTTGAGCGGTAAGTTTAAAATGGCCCTTCCTGGCAAAACGGGAAGGGCTTTTTTTATGGGGAACGAAAAATGAGTAAACGGGTGGGCGTGGGTCTGTTGTTGTTTTTCACTTTAGGTTCCGCTGGCGCTGGCGGGGACCTCATGCCGTCAATAAAGGTGTTGCCTTGGAATGCGCATCCAGCCGCCGTCTGTCTGACTTTTGATGGCGGAGATTCCTCCCAATTGGATGTGGCCCTGCCGGAATTAAATTCCAGGGGAATGAAAGCCACTTTTTTCCTGATCGGAAACCAAACGGACCGCAAAGACGACTGGCGAAAGATATTGATTTACGGCCATGAAATTGGAAGTAACAGCCTCGACCATCGGCATATCGCCGATCTGATAACTCCCCGGGATTTGGATTCTCAGGTGGTGGGAGCCCAAAACGTCCTTCAAAAAGAATTTGGAGTTTCCCTTTATTCGTTCGCCTATCCTTACGGTGAGGTCACGCCCCGATTGCGGACCCTAGTGGGTGAAAATCACTTGCTCGCGCGCGGAGGAGATGATCTATCCCAACCGGATCTGAAAATCGGTGTAGAGCCTGATTGGTTGAATCTTCCTTCCCGAAAGATGGACCCCAATCTTTCTTGGGCGACTTACCAATCATGGATCGATAAAGATTTGAAAGATGGAGCCTGGCTAATTTTTAAAATCCCCAGCTTGGAAGAAGCCCGCGAAGGTTATCCGTCGGTTTCCCGGCATATGTTCACCCAACTTCTCGACTATCTTCAATCCAAGGATGTTTGGGTCGGCACCGTTCTTCAGGTGGGGTCTTACTTCCTTGGGCAAAATATCTTTGAAAAGGCTGAAAGGAAAACCATCCAGGGAAAGGTTCGTTACCAATGGAAAGTCCCTTCGACCTTTCCTTCGGGGGTTGTACTCCAATTCACAATCGCAACCCATCCTTCGCCAGTCGGGGTTTATTTTCCTGTCCAGAAGGGGAAAAAATTGAAGGCGGACGGCAATGGAATTTACACCCTGGATTTTTCAAAAGGCGAGTTGGAACTTCTCTTATTGCCCAAAAGTTGACCTGATTTTAGGTTAAACTAGAAACCTCCGTACTAAAAACGTTTGAAGCTTATTTGACAGGCCTGGAAAAATTTAAAAACTTTTTCGTCCATTCGCGCATTGCTCGTGGCAAATAATCCCTCTGATTTCTAAAATACGTCCATTCCGAAATAGTTTCGGATGAAGGGGACTGGGTGAACAAGACCCTATGTCTTGAGCCGGAATTATCTGACCAGGAGCAACACCGTGGCCACCATCAAGGATGTCGCCAAACGAGCGGGAGTAACCATCGGGACGGTTTCTCGGGTATTGAACAACAAAAAGTGGGTCAGTGATGATTGTCGCACGAAGGTTCAATCCGCCATCCAGGATCTTCATTACAAACCCCAAGCCCATGCCCGCCGTCTTCGACAAAAACACTCCCGCATTTGCGGACTAATCGCTCCCCATCACACGGCCATTTTCCGCAGTCCGTTTTTCACCAGCATCCTCGAGGGAATCGAGGAAGTGGCGGCTGAGAAGCAATACCGGCTTTTGCTCCACCCCTTAAATGATATCGCCCGGGCCCAGGTCTCCTATCGGGCCCTTCTCGGAGATGGAAGCGTCGATGGAATGTTCGTATTGAACGCCTGGTCCACGGACGCTTCCATACGAGAATTGGCCGAGGCCAACGTTCCCTTCGTTTTAGTCAATGGCAAGATCACCGGTCAGGAAGACTTGCCCTATGTGGGTTTTAACAACAAGATGGGAGTTCAGAAGGCTGTGGAGTTTTTGGTCAGCCTTGGCCATGAGCGCATCGGAATCATCAACGGGCGTATGACGACCACCAACGCTTTGGAGCGGTTTCAGGGCTTTCAGGAAAATCTCTCGGTTCATCGTCTGGAATACCACCAGGAATGGACCGCTGACGGAGATTTCGAGGAAGAAGGGGGCTACCAGGCCGCATTGAAAATCCTGAATGCTATCAGCCGTCCCACCGCGTTGATTTGCGCAAACGACTTGATGGCCTTGGGTGCACTGCGGGCCTTGAAGGAAAAGGGAGTCTCAGTGCCGGGAGACATGTCGGTTCTAGGCTTCGACAACATGGAGGAAGCGGCTTACCATGAGCCGGCCCTGACGACCGTGGCTTTTTCACCTTTCGAAATGGGGAAACTGGCCGCTAAAAAGATGTTTCAAATGATTTCCGGAGAACCCTTGATCCAAAAAGCAACCACGCTTCAACCTGAACTGATTGAAAGGGAAACAACCCGGAAAGTCTAATTTAAATAGAATCGTTTCAAATCCATTCCACTTGCATCAAAAAGAGCCAGGAAACATCCTGGCTTTTTTTGTGTAACCTGTAACTCTCAAGACAGGGTTGAGGTATAAAAGGGCATGCGAAACTTAATTTTTTCCTTCCTGGTGGTTCTAGCCCTCGTTTCCTTCCCCCTGTCGGCCCAAACGCTGGCGGGCCCAGTTGTTTCCGCCCAGGCTTTTCCTGCGGTCCAACCCGTGGCGATTGGGGTTCCCTTTACCGCTGCGGTGGTCCTTCAGATCCAACCCGGCTGGCATGTGAACGCCCATGAGGGTATTCCCGATTTCTTTATCCCCCTGGAAGTTTTCTTGTGCCCCAACTCTCCTTTGAGCCTCGTGGGAAAGGTTCGATATGAGTCGGGCATCCCAAAAAGCCTGGCGGGGGAATCGAAACCCTTCGCGGTTTACCAGGGAGGCACGACCCTTTTTCTCGATTTAGTTTTGACTTCCGGTGCCGCCGTGGGACCTCTTCCCGCGAAACTTCAGGCGCGTTACCAGGCCTGCAATGACCAGGTTTGCATGGCACCCATGAATTTACCCGTGAACCTGGATCTGACGGTGGGCTCCTCCGGCCAAGCGGTCATCCCGATCCATCCTGAGGTGTTTCAAAACCCCCTCGCCTCCCCTTCCCAGGCGGCCGAAAATATCATTGCCAAGTTTTTCCGGGAAAAAGGAATTTTGATCACCTTTGTTTTGATTTTCCTGGGGGGGTTGGCCTTGAACCTCACGCCCTGCGTTTATCCGATGATTCCCTTAACCGTTTCCTATTTTGGTTCCCAAAAAGCCGAAAAGCCCCTCGTGATCCTGAACCGGGCCTTCGCTTATGTGTTGGGCATTTCGGTCACCTATTCCAGCCTGGGAGTCACGGCGGCCTTGACCGGACGGATCCTGGGTTCCACTCTCCAGTCTCCCCTTGTGCTCGTGGGCATTTCACTGGTCTTGATGGTTTTGTCCTTCTCCATGTTCGGGCTTTATGAGATCCAGGCTCCCAACTGGCTCTTGAACCAGGTCGCTTCAGGCAATACCCAGGGTTGGATTGGAGCCCTGGGGATGGGATTGGTGTTTGGTATCGTGGCAGCGCCCTGTGTAGACCCCTTTTCCATTGGCCTCTTGACCTATGTGGCCGCCAAGGCCAACCCGTTTCTCGGTTTCATCCTCTTTTTCACCCTCTCGCTGGGACTGGGCTTCCCCTACCTTTGGCTCGGGTTTTTCTCGGGCGAAATCGGCCGTTTACCCAAGGCCGGAACCTGGATGGTTTGGGTGAAAAAGGTATTCGGTCTGGTTCTTTTGGGAATGCCCCTTTATTTTTTGGCGCCCCTTCTGCCCGAGGGCTTCAACCGCCTGGCTGTCCCCGCTTATCTAGGGATTGGCGGGATTCTCTTGGGTTGGATATTCGCGGGCCAATCGGTGGAGGAGCGCTTCAAGATGTTTCAACGAATCTTTGGGGTGGTTTTGATCCTTGGGGCGCTGGGGTTGTTCCAGGCCTGGCCCAAGCCGGTGGAATCCTATTTCAAGCCCTTTGACCTCGCCCTTCTTTCCCGGGCCCAGGCGGAAGGCAAACCCGTGCTGGTGGATTTCTCAGCCTCCTGGTGCATTCCCTGCAAGGAATTGGAAATCAAAACTTTTTCGGACGCAAGAGTTCGTGAAGCCCTGTTGAATTGGGTTCTATTAAAAGCTGATTTGACCCAATATTCATCCGGTCCTGTTGAGGCCTTAAAGAAGAAGTTTGCGATTATGGGCGTCCCAACGATGGTATTTGTGGAACCCAACGGCAGAGAAAAAGAAGATTTAAGGGCGGTGGGGTTTATTTCTGCGGATGAACTGTTGCAAAAGATCCATAAACTTTCAAACTAAAAGTTTAATCTTCTTCAATCAGAGAAAACTCACGGTGGGGAGCGGCGCAGGAGGGGCAATAGTCGGGAACCCCGCATTTACGATGGGCCAATAAACCGCATTGGCCGCAGCGCCAAAGAAGTTCGCGTAAATCGGAAGTCGCATCGTAAGTGAATTGGTTGAGGATCTTGATCTTCGATTCAAATTTAAAACCGTAGACCATGATTTCTCCCTTTTTTTGAATTCCCATTTTTCCCTTCCATTACTCTACCTCGTGTCCCTCAGAAGGGAACCGCAGGTCGTGTTAAATCGGGTTAAAAGAGTAACCCTTGCCTTTTAGAATTATGAATTTGTGAGTTTCTGAAAGCGTTAAAGGGCGTGTAATGTTCGATTAAGTTTGAAGATTGGCGTTTCATGAAAACGATTTTTTGCGGGGGTTTTAAAATCATGACGTCAAAAATGGATGTTTTTTTGAAAGTATGAAAAAAACATAAGATTTTTGCGATTTTAGTTTAATTTTTGACGGATTATTTTTATTCGCCTAATTTTCGCAGGGTATCGAACGAATAAAGGCCTGTCCCATGGCCATCCGACCATTGAAAGTGCAATGCGTAACGTCCGACCGGGTCCACTCCGACTATTTTCACATCGGGATCAACCGATTCCAAATTGACCATGCGTTCTCCCGTCACTTCGTTTACGCAGGAAGCGCAGGGGCACATGCTTCTCAAATAACGGTTGGGATAACGGGTCACCTTTTGATCGTCCCAGGTAATCACCGTCACCTTATCATCCTGGGTATCCACTTCGTGCGGACGACTGGTAATTTTCGAGGTGGCCGCGTTGATGATGGAAAGTTGGGCCGCCATTTGCAGGGCTATGAGGCCATAGGCCTTGCCGGAAACCGAATCCGGATGTGCGGCCACGGTCGGCGTCCCGTTGTCTCCGTCCTCCGCAATCACGGGTTCGAGTGGAATCTCTCCCAGGAAAGGGACCGCCAGTTCCTCCGCCATTTTTTTGCCTCCGCCCTTTTTGAAGATCGGAGTGACCTCATGGCAATGGGAGCAAACAAAACCGCTCATGTTTTCCACGATGCCGATAATGGGTACCTGGACCTGCTGAAACATTCTTAAACCCTTCTGGGTAATGTGGCGTGCAACGTCCTGGGGAGTGGTCACCAGAACGGCGCCGGCCAGGGGAACGGATTGGGTGAGAGTCAACTGGATATCGCCGGTACCCGGGGGCAGGTCAATGAGGAGGTAGTCCAGGGCGCCCCATTCCACCCCGGCGAGAAATTGCTGAACCAGCTTGCTGGCCATGGGTCCCCGCCAGATCAAAGCCGTGTCGCTTTCCTGCTGGAGCATTCCCACGCTCATGAACTTGATGCCGTGTTTCTCGAAGGGGATCATCTTTTTGGAAAGGGGATCGGTTTCGGGCTGGCGGCCTTGCACCCCCATCATGCGGGGAATGGAAGGTCCGTAGACATCCGCATCCATCAACCCCACCGCCGCTCCGGTTTGAGCCAAGGCCAGAGCCAGGTTGGAAGCGACCGTGCTCTTTCCCACGCCCCCCTTGCCGGAAGCGATGGCGATCAGGTTTTTCACCGTGGGCATGTTGAGATTCTTGATGCCGGTAGGGGCTTGGCGGACGTTGGAGGTCATCTTGACCTCAACGCTCGTGACGCCAGGAAGGTTCCCGACCGCTGTCTGGGCCTGGGTCTTGAAGAGGTCTTTTACCGGACAGGCCGGAGTGGTGAGTTCGATCTCAAAACGAACCTTTCCCCCATCGATCGCCAGGTTTTTTACAAATCCCAGGGTAACAATGTCCTGATGCAAGTCCGGGTCTTTAATGGGGCGCAGGGCGTTCAAGACATCTTGTTCGGTAAGACTCATGAGAACGGATCTCCTAGGTTGGAAATGTCGGACCCCTAAAATGGGTTTTTAGCGGGCAAATTGCAAGTTTCCTTTCCACATTTCTCCCCTTTCCTTTGACGGGGTCGGTGGTCGGTAGAGCTGATCTTTGCCGACAACCTAGGCTTGAGAGTAAAGTTCAATTTTCCCGTGAAAGCGGATAAAATAAGCCCATCATTCCTCCCGGGTTCATTCCGAACGTCAAGGCGGTTCATCCATGAAAGCTGTGATTATGGCCGGTGGTTTCGGCACCCGCATGCGCCCCCTGACAATCAATCTGCCCAAGCCCATGATCCCCATGGTCAACCGCCCGATCATGGCAATCATTGTGGACCTTCTTAAAAAACATAAACTCACCGACTTGATCAGCGTTGTTTTTTACCAATCCGAATTTATTACAGAGTACTTCCGGGACGGGACCGATTTCGGGGTGAAGATGCAATACAAGGCCGCGGAGAGTGACCTGGGTACCGCGGGATCGGTAAAAAATTGTCAGGCCATGATCGAGAAGGAACGCTTCGTGGTCATCTCGGGCGACGTGCTGACCGATTTTGACTTGAGCGAAGCCATCGCGTTTCACGAGAAAAATAAGGCCCAGGCCACGATGATCCTTACCCGGGTTGAAAACCCCCTCGCTTTCGGAGTCGTCATCACGGGCCCGGATGGAAAAATCCAACGGTTCCTTGAAAAGCCGACCTGGGGTGAAGTTTTCTCCGACACCGTCAATACGGGTATTTACATTCTTGAGCCCGAGGTTCTGGACCTGATCCCGGAGAAAGAGGAATTCGACTTTTCAAAGAACCTCTTCCCCCTCATGCTTCAGAAAGGCATGCCCCTCTATGGCTACGTGGCCCAAGGTTATTGGGCGGACATCGGCAACCTGGATCAGTACCGCTTGGCCCATCAGGATGTTTTTGCCGGCAAGGTCGATGTGAGCATCCAGGGTTCCCGTCTCAACCGCGTGGGAAAGGAAATTTGGGCGGGGGAAAACAGTTCCATCGATCCCTCCGCGCAGATGACCGGTACGGTCGTGGTCGGGAAAAATTGCAATGTGGGCAAACATGCCAAGATCACCAACTCCGTCCTGGGCGACGGCTGTCAGGTCGGCGAAGGGGCGGTTTTAACCAACGCCATCCTTTGGCGAAACGTGGCGATCGAAGCCGGGGCCCAGGCGCGCGAATGCGTCGTGGCCTCAGGGACCGATGTTCACGAAAAAGCGAATATTTTCGAGGGTGTTATCGTCTCGGACAATTGCACCATCGGCAAAGAAGCCGTGATCAAAGCGGGGGTGAAGGTCTGGCCCAACAAGGTCGTGGAGGACGGCGCCCAGCTTTCGACCTCCCTGGTTTGGGGCGACAAGTGGGCCCGGTCCATTTTCGGACAGCATGGGGTTACCGGCATGGCCGGCATCGACATCACCCCGGAGTTCGCCAGCAAACTGGGGGCAGCTTACGGGGCCTCCCTTCCCAAGGGTTCCACCGTTCTCACCGCCCGCGACATCCACAAGACCAGCCGCATGATCAACCGCGCCCTCATTTCGGGCATTCTTTCTTCGGGTGTCAACGTCCACGATCTGCAGGAAATGCCCATTCCCGTGGCCCGTTACGCCGTACCGAAGCTTTCCGACGCGGGAGGGCTCCACACCCGCAAGAGTCCGTTCGACGACCAGTTCATCGACATCAAGTTTTTCGACAGCCGGGGCCTGGCCTTATCTTCCGGCAAGGAAAAGGGAATCGAGAATCTTTTTTACCGGGAGGATTTTCGCCGCGCGACCATGGAAGAAACAGGGGAGCTGGTTTTTCCCCACCGAATGCTCGAGTTTTACCATCAGGGTTTTCTCGACGCACTCGAAGTGAAGGCCATCGTGGACCACAAGCCCAAGGTAGTCATCGACTACGCTTTTTCTGCGGCTTCCCCCATTTTCCCCTGGCTTCTGGGAAAACTGGGTTGTGAAGTGGTAGCCCTGAATGCCTATATGGACGAATCCAAACTCACCAAGACCCCCGAACAGTTCCAGGCCGCCCTGAAACAGCTTTCCGACATCGTTCCGACCCTCAAGGCCCATTTTGGGGTGCTCTTTGACGCAGGCGCTGAGAAGATTTTCGTGGTGGATGAAAAGGGACATCTGTTGGGGGGGACCGAATTGCTGGCCCTTTTCTCGCTCTATATGTACCACCGGAAGAAGGGCGCAAAGACGGTGGTTCCCATCAACGCTTCCCAGGTCTTGGACGATTTGGCCAAGGCCAACGGGGGAAGCGTCCAGCGAACCCGAACCACTTATTATTCCCTTATGGAAGCGGCCACCCAGCCGGGGATTTCCCTGGTGGGCGAATCGGACGGAGGCTTTATCTTCACCTCCTTCGCCCCCCATATGGATGCCATGATGTCCACGGCCAAACTGATGGAATTCCTCGCTCTTGAGCGTAAACCCATCTCCAGCTACCTTCAGCAAATTCCAAAGAAGCACCAGGTCGCGCAGAAGGTTCCCTGTTCTTGGGAATTAAAGGGGACCATCATGCGGTATTTGATTGAGGATACAGAGAAACTACAGCGGGAACTGATCGATGGGGTCAAGATCACCCAGAACGGGTCTTCGGTCATGATATTGCCCGACCCCGACCTGGCCTTTTTCCACGTGACCGCCGAGGCCGAAACAGAAAAGACCGCGAAAGATCTCGTTGCGACTTATGTGGAGAAGATTAAGAAGTGGCAGGGTTGATATTCACTGGCTACGAAAAATTAAATTCTTGAAAATATAAGTATCGGGTCAATCCAGGGACGTAAAACCATTGCGTCCTTTTTTCTTTTTCTCTAAACTCTCCTCGTTTTTTCGAATTCCCAAAGGAACTACCCATGGCCAAGATCACGTTTGGAACTTCAGGCTGGCGGGCGATATTGGCCGAAGATTTCACCTTCGCCAACGTCAAGATTGCCGTGGCGGCCATCGCCCAGCATCTGCAAAAGACCGGCGAGGCTTCCAAGGGCGTGGTGGTGGCGGGGGACTACCGTTTCCTGACCGAGGAATTCATGCAGTTGACCGCCCAGGTCCTGGCGGGCCATGGCATTACCTCCTTTATGTGCCCCGTGGGCACGCCCACTCCGACCGTTTCCTATGAGCTGATCCGTCGCAAAACCGCCGGCTCCATCAATTTCACCGCCAGCCACAATCCCGCCACCTACCAGGGCCTCAAATTCAACGGCTCGGACGGAGGTCCGGCTCCGGTTCATGTCACGCTGGCTCTTGAGGCTTTGGCCGAAAGCATCGCCGCCCAGGGCGGCAAGGTACCCGAAATAAGCTTTGCCGAGGCTGAGGCTAAGGGACTGGCCGTCCCGATCGATCCCAAACCCGCTTACTTTGAGCGGATACGCCAATTGGTTCAGTTTGAAACCCTACGAAAAGCCCGGATGAAGATCGTGGTGGATTTGATGCACGGCAACGGGTTGGGCTACATGGATACCCTTCTTCAGGAAGCCGGCGTCAACGTGAAGGTGATGCACAACAACCGCGACCCCTTCTTCGGGGGGAGAGGGCACCATCCTGAGCCGGGTGAGGAAGAACTAAAAGAAGCCATCCACTTGGTTCAAACCCTTCCAGCTCATTTAGGCCTGGCCAATGACGGGGATGCGGATCGTTTCGGAATCATTGATGCGGATGGAAGTTTCGTGACCCCCAACCAAGTCCTGCCCATTCTCTTCGCCCATCTGCTGAAGACCCGGGACTGGAAAGGGTGCGTGGTGCGCACGATCGCCACGACAAACCTCATGGACGCTATCGCCAAGGCGAATAATGTTCCTTTGCGAGAGACCCCGGTTGGATTCAAATACATTGCTGAAGTCATGGCCCAGGAATCCATTATCATCGGCGGGGAAGAATCGGGCGGGCTTACCGTTCACGGCCACGTACCCGAAAAAGACGGCATTTTGGCGAACCTGTTGATGGCGGAGGTTGTGGCTCAGGAAGGAAAGACCCTGACGGCGATCTTGAAGGGGCTGTATCAGCAATACGGGACTTTTTATTCGGATCGACTTAATCTTAAGTTGAAAGACGGGTTGAAGGAAGTCATGACCGCCCGGCTCAAGGACAATCCACCTTCCGACCTCGCCGGCAAAAAGGTCGTTGATATTGTGCGCAAGGACGGAGTGAAGTTTCTGCTAGAGGGCGGAGAATGGTTGATGGTTCGCTTTTCCGGCACTGAACCTCTCATGCGTTGTTATATGGAGGCCCGCACGCCCGCAGGACTAGAAAAACTCCGCTTGGCGGGCAAGGACCTGACGCAGGTTTGAAGCCAGAAAAGGCCATTTTTGGCTATGTTTTTCCTTTTCCTTTTGCGATAAACTGCTTTTCGGCCAATTCATTCCAAGCCTCCTTTCAGAGGTTTTACCTTGCTCCCTAGCGTTCTCACGAAAGCCTTGTCCCACATCAACCGTTTTTTTGGCCTTTTAGGCCTTCTTATCCTCCTTACGATCCTGACCAGCCTGGAAGCTTCCCAATGGATCGACAATCAAGAGGAAGTTTTTTGGATCGCGATAGGGGTCGGCTTTTTGCTTCTCCTCTGGTGGGGGATCGTTGCCTGGACCGATAGGGCCGGGTTGATGGCCGACCTTCAAACCGCCTTCCTGGAAAGCCAAATGCTGCCTTCCAAGTATGAAAGGGTCAAAAATTCGTTTCCCTGGACCCTGGGAGAGAACCAGAGGCTGATTATCCGCACGGCTGCGGCCGAATACCGGAACCTGGTCGACAGGGCCAAGGAAACCCAAAAAACCCTTGAACGTTATGTTGGCTCGAGCGTTTCCGACCAGGCCGCCCAAAAGGCGGCCCGGTTCGAGTTGGGCGGGGAACTCCGCCGTGTTTACGTCCTTTTCTCGGATATCCGTGGTTTTACTCGCATGACCGAGATGCTCAAACCGGAGGAAACAGTCGAGATTCTCAACAAAATGTTCACCGCCATGCAAGAAGTCATTACCCAGAACGGGGGGGACATCAACAAATATAT
Organism: uncultured bacterium; assembly: GCA_964525605.1. Taxonomy (GTDB): domain Bacteria; phylum Oederibacteriota; class Muellerivitia; order Muellerivitales; family Muellerivitaceae; genus CAVTWJ01. Next base: position 82,194 of record CAZGKT010000004.1, on the reverse strand, counting down.
CGGGGACGCCATCTTTGCTTATTTCCGCCGACCCTATGGCAACGAAGGGGATGCCTCCAAGATGGTTTTGCGAACCGCCCTTCGCATGCAGGACCGCTTCGAGATTCTCAACCGAGTTTACAAAACCGCTTACAGCCAGCCTGTGGAAATCGGCCTGGGAGTGGGCATCACGGCTGGAACCGCCATCGTGGGCAACCTGGGCTCTGCCAACCGGATGGAATTCACCCTGATTGGGGATACCGTCAATCTAGCTTCCCGGCTTTGCGGGATTGCCAAACATGGCCAGGTTCTCGTTAATGATGAAATGGCTGATGTGTGCCACGATTATTTCGACATGACGGCCCTGCCGGCGGTTCAGATCAAGGGAAAGTCCGGATTGATCACCCCCTTCCTGGTGAACGGCGAACGCCTGACCATGAGCCGTTAATCCGTATTGTTTCGTTCCTTCCTCAATGTCGAGGGACGGTCAAATCAATCCAGGACGCCATGACTAAAAAGAGAAAACCTAAACCTTCTTCCGAAAAATCGGTTCCGGCCGCCTACCATCGTTTCGGGCTGAACTATGATCCCTTCACTACACTCTCATTAAGGGAGCATAATCTGGACTGTTTTATCGGGCGCGAAGACCTTCTCGACCGCTTGACCTCCGCCATGCTTTCCCTTTCCAACGCGGGGGTGGCCGGTGAACCAGGAACAGGGAAGAGCAGTCTTTTGCAAATGTTGCGAAGCCGGGTTCCCCGGGAATTCCTTAGCGTCGCAATCGGGGTTCCGCTGGATGACGCTGCCTATTTTCTGGGTGAATTGCTTCGGGAAATGCTGGTGACCCTCCCGCGACCCAGGGGTTTAAACCTTGGGAGGGTGGAAAGCAGCCTGGACAAGGGGGAGTTGAATAAAAACGCGATCTTCCTCGTGATCAAAAGGTTCACCGCGCGTTTGAAAAAACCCCTCATCGTTTTTGTGGATGATCTGGAAAAAATCAAGGCCGACTGGAATCAGCATCTCTCCCGTTCCGACCGGACCCTGCAATTGCTTGAAGAGTTGAAACCGCTCATGGAGCTTCCCCGGGTTTGTTTCATTATGTCCCTGCAAGATGAGTTTTATTCCAAGGTGGCGGAGGTGGTGAAGGATGGGGCCGAACCCACCGTGCTCGGACTCTTTCGCCACATGGTGCGGGTGGAGCCCTTCGAACAGGGGCCATTGCGGAGAATTCTCCAGTTACGGTTAGAAAAGGCGGAGTTTCAAGGATCACTGGAGGATTTTCTGGAGCCTGAAGTACTTACCCTGGCCCTGGCCCTCTCGGCCGGCAATCCCCGCCGTTTTTTGTACCTGATTTCGGAAGCCATGGTTTGCGGCAACCGAAGAAAAGGAAGCCGGGTTGAATATCAGGACCTTTTCGAGGCGGTCAATGAGCATTTGAAGCTCGATCGGGTCTGCAAAAAGCTTCTTTATTTCCTGGCCAAGGCGGGACGGGCGACCGCCGCCAACACGGACCTCCTGGCCTTTATGGGCCTGGACACGATTTCCATTTCCCGAAGGCTTGAAATACTAACTAAAAATCGGTTGGCTGAAATCGTGGAGGTGGCGGATGGCGTCAAGGTTTATGCCCTGCCCGGGGGAAATCTTCCTCCGCTCCCGATTCCCGCAGCCGCCGATAACCGGTTTACCCGAACCAGCGACGGAGAAAAAAGGTTCGATTTATCCGGAAAGGGGGGGGATGTTTCATGAAAGAAAAAGTTCTGGTCGTTTTCATCACGACTCCCGGCCCCCAGGTCAGCAAAAAATTGGCGCTGGGACTTTTAAAGGGAAAATGGGCCGCCTGCGTGAACCGAATTCCCGGCTTGACCAGCCGTTATTGGTGGAAGGGCAAAATCGAAACGACTCGGGAAGACCTTCTGATGGTAAAGACGCTATCCTCGAAATGGCCCGCCCTGGAAAAATGGGTACGGACCCACCACCCCTACAGCGTTTGCGAGGTAGTGGCCCTGCCCGCCGCAGCCGTTTCCCGGCCCTATTTCAATTGGATTCGGGATAGTCTTTCCCAAGCGCTGACCTAAAAGGAACCTCCCTTGTCTTCCGTCGAAACTGACCACCAATCCTTCCGCCATCTACTTCGGGCCCGCACCCTTTGCCTGGGACTATTGATTCTCCTTTTTTGGTTGGGGGAAGGATCCCGTAGCCAATCCATTTCGGTGGAGGCTGGTTGGAACATTCTTCTTTTCGCCGTGGTCTTAAGCTTGGTTTTCATGGCGCTCGGAGGAATTCGAAGGCTCATCGGCTACCTGTTACCCCTGGTGATGGTTGTGGATACGGTTTTGGCGGGATTATGGATCTCGGTCTCGGGCGGACCGGTCAGCAACTACATGCCCATTTATCTTTTGATCCTGGCCTCCGCCCTGATGATTTTGCCCCCTCGACGAGCGGCGGTGGTCGTGGGATGTGTCCTAATCATCGCGGTCGGCACCCTTTACCTGGATTTCGCCTGGAGGCTTCCCCTGGTTTTTGACGCGGGGGACATCAACCCCTTCTCCCGGATCCTGGAAAAATCCCCCCTGGAATTCCGGCGGGAGATTTACCTGCATCAGGGAATACGCTGGATCTTCTTTCTGGCCATGATCACCCTGTTGTGTTTTGTTCTGATGCGTCAGGTCTGGTCCCGGGAAGAACACTTAAGGGCTCGAGAAAAATCCCTTGAACAAAAACGGCATTTTATCCAAATGGGGGAACTGACGGGCCGGATTGCCCACGGGGTTAACACACCGCTGGGTCTGATCTCGGGAAATCTTGAACTCTTGATGGAAGAAACCCGCAAGGATAGCAAGGCCTACAAGCAACTCGTTCAAATCGACCAATACGTCCAGCGGGCCATCCATACGGTCAGGGATGTGTTGGATTATTCCCGCCAAAGCCTCTCCGAGATCAAGCCCGTCTCCGTTCCCCATGTTTTGCAGGCGGCCGTGCAGGCCATTCAGCCCAAACTGAAGGAAAAGGAAGTGAAACTGATCGTGGACATTGATTCCAACCTCCCCGCCCTGATGGCCTATACCGAAGGTCTTTTCCAGGCACACCTGAATCTTCTGGAAAACGCCCTGGATTCCATCGACACAGGGGGCCTCATTACCTTGACCGCCAAGTTCCAGTACCGCCAGGTGCGGTTGAGCGCGGCGGACAAGCGGGGGGAGATCAAGGTGGTGGTGCGGGACACGGGTAGGGGCATTCCGTCACAGGATTTGAAACGCATCTTCGAACCTTTCTATTCCACCAAGGGGTTTGGCAAAGGGACGGGATTGGGACTCGCCATTGTCAAACGGGTGGTCGAGGAGCACCGGGGTTCCATCGCGGTTGAGAGTCGGCCGGGGGAAGGCAGTTGTTTCACCCTTCTTTTTCCAGCCGAGGGATTATCTGCGGTAGGAACCAATGAAAAGGACACTTTGGGCTATAATGCGAGTGAATTGACCGGAAAGGATTCCTGAATATGGGTTCCACAGCCAAACCAAAAAAAATCCAGCACAAAAAGAATCCGTCCAAGTCCGCTTCAAGGGCCAGGCTTTTGGTAGTGGACGACGAGATCGATTTTGCCCGAATGATTCAGACCAGCCTCGTCCAATCGGGATACCGGGTGGATATCGCCCAAAGCGCCACCCAGGCAATCGCCCTTCAACGAAAAAAACCTTACGACCTGGCTTTGGTGGACCTGAGGATGCCTGAAATGACAGGGTTGGAACTACTTCAATATCTTAAATTAAGGGATAAGCGTATTTTCATCATCATGATGACTGCTTATGGATCCTTTACGATCGGTATTGAGGCCTTAAAGCGGGGAGCTTGCGATTACCTGGCGAAGCCCTTTAAACTCAAATCCATGAAGGAAAAAGTTGCGGAAGCCCTGCAGCGGCGGTCTCAGTTCTTGGAGGAACAAAGCCTATTTCCCCAGCGCTCGACAATGGATGAGTGGTAGATTGAAAGCGGGTTATTTGGGGAAAAGCGGATTCAGGTGTTTTCAAAAGAAGTCAAAGGTGTTATTTTTAACCGAGTTCAAAAAAAGGGGAGCCGTTTGACCGACACTCACACCGACAGCCAAAACGCCCTTCCCGTGGAACGCAAACCGTTCCAGGGATTCAGAAAAGTATTTCACGTCCTGGCCTCCTCCACGTTTCCGCTTTTTTATCTATATCCTCCCGCGAACTGGTTTCATGCCCCGACCCGGGTCGTATTGCTTTGGTTTTCAACAGGTTGCTTTTTCGCCTCATTGCTATTGGATCTGTTTCGTTTGGCCAACCGCCGGTTCAATTCTCAATTCATGGCCCGATATGCTTTTTTAATCCGCAAGTCCGAAGCCAATCGTTTAAACGGCTCCACCTTTCTTTTATTGGCCTTCTCCGTGGTTATTTATTTCTTTTCACGTCCGGTGGCCATCACCGCCATGCTTTTTCTTTCTTTGGGGGATGCGGCAGCGGAATTGGGAGGGAAAAACTTCGGCCGGTTGAAGATCTTTGAACGGTCTTTGGAAGGGAGTCTATCCTTCTTTTTTGTGTCTTTTGCCGTAGCTTTCGCCCTTTTAGAGGATGTTAGGGTCGCTGTTCTGGGCGCCCTGGCTGGGACTTTAGTGGAGCTTTTCTCTTTTGAATGGGATGACAATCTGACTGTCCCTATAGGTTCCGCCGTGGCTTTAAGTGGTGCCCTGGTTCTATTCCATTTTTCGAGTCAATTGCTGGCCTTCTAAAAAAGCCTAAAAAATAGTTTAAATAATCAGGTTCGTGTGGGTTTATTTGGGTTGGGCACTAGTTTTAACGTAAAACATTTAACTATATTGGCAAATAACTGGCTCAAATCGATAAACCAAAATAACGATTCGACCCTAATTTTGAATGGTTGATATCAAAAACATGTTGAAAAATAAGATTAAAACAGGTGGTTAACCATTTACCTTAATTTGGCATGGATGATGCTTTTCTATTCATCAACAACCTAAGCCGCCCGCTTGCCAGCGACGCCTTGGTTTTTTAAACGCTGGATCTTCACAGTGCCTGAAACGAAACCTGTTCGGACACGGAAAAGCGAGGGGAGCTATGGATGAAAATTGCGAGAGAATTAAAAAACTTCTAAATGAGTACAGGTTGGGAATCCTGGATGAAAAGGCTAAAGCCGAGGTGGAATACCATTTGTTGGTCTGCCCCGAGTGCATTTTCCTTCTTACCCTGGTTCCGTCCTTAAGCCCGGATCGCTGATCACCCCCGCCCTTTGAACAAGGGCACCGAGGTCCTCCCGGCTTCAAAAGCCCGCCTGAAAGTCTTTGGCGGGCTTTTTTTTATGAGTAGCTTGTCTGCCTTGACAATCCTGATGCCTCTAGGCAAGATTCACGCACAATTCCTATATTTTTTCGGGTTTCCTGCCCCCCAGGGCGCGGGAAGCCCTTTTTCCATTTCAAGACATGGGGAAGGCTCTAGTTCCTTTGACACCAACACCCGAACCTAAATCCTCCTCCGAAACTCCTTCGGTTATCTCCCTCGAATGGCCCGAAGCCGAAACTGCGTTGTCGGCCTTGAAATCCTCGAAATCTAGGACATTAATTCACGGGGTTCCAGGATCGGGGAAGGCTTATCTCATCGCATGGTTTTATCGCCGACTTCAGGAAGCCCAGCCCTGGTTGATTCTGACTCCCACCCGGGATGAAGCTTTGGGGCTGCAGGATGATCTCCTCAGTTGGCTACCGGAAGTTCCCGTACTGCTTTGCCCCTCCTGGGAAATCCTTCCCCAGGACGTGGAAACCCCGGACCCCGAACTGGTGGGCGAGCGCCAAAGGTCTTTCTTTCACCTTTTGCAAGGGGAGCCTGGCATCCTGATCGCGACCCTTCAGGGCGCCCTCCAGCAAACCCTTCCAGCTGGGGAATGGCTGGACCAAGTGATTGTTTTACGCAAAGACCACGACGCGCCCTTGGATTTGAAGGAAAGGTTAGTCGCTCTAGGCTATGAATCGGTGACCCAGGTCGTGGAACTGGGCCAATTTGCCATGCGGGGGGGAATTTTGGACCTGGCTTCGCCCGGCTCTCCCTCCGGGCCGGTGCGCCTGGAATTTTTCGGCGAGACTCTCGTTTCCGTCCGCCCCCTGAATATTCTCAACCAGCGGTCGGGAGGCGATCTTTCCGAGGTTTATGTATTTCCCGCGCACGAGGTAGTGGTCAAGCCCGAAACCAGCCAGGCCTTGAAGGCCGCTCTACGCGAGAAAGTGAAAGAAGAATCCCGTTGGGCTACGACCGCTTTGGAACTTTTCACTCACACCCGCCGCTTTCCGGGGTGGGAATGGCAGGCTGTGGGCGCCCTTCCTGAACGCCAGTGCCTGCTGGATTATCTTCCTGAAAAAAGCCGTCTTCTTCTACTGGAGCCCCTGGCCTTGGAGCGTAAGTTCGAGGAACTGATGGACAAGCTTTCCGCTTGCGAGCGTCAGGCAGCCGAGGAAAAATCGGATCTTTTTCCTGCTCACGATCTTTTCGGGGATTTCGACTTGGTTCAAAAAGAACTAACCCGAGGAAGGGCCGTCGGAATCGGGCAGATTGCCCAGGATCTTTTGGGACAACCTCCTGATTTCGATTTTCCCATTCAGGGGCGTTCCTTGAATCCCTACTACGGCAAATTCGGCTCCTTCGTTTCCGATCTCTCGGGATGGCTGGAAGAGGGAAACCGGGTGGTTTTGTGGTGCCACAACCGGGGAGAACGGGAGCGTCTGAGCGAGCTTTTGCGGGAAGAAAAAATAGATCCCAAGGGCTCCCCCTCCCTTTCCCTGGTCTTAGGGGAGGTGGAACAGGGGTTCGCGATTGACGGCATTGGACTGAAGGTTCTTCCCGACCATGACCTCTTCCGCCGTTACCGGGGCCGCCGGCACAGGCGGGTGCGCACCGTTTCGGGCGGCAAACCCCTCTCTTCCCTCAATGAGCTCTCCCTCGGCGACTGGGCCGTCCACCTGGATTGCGGAATCTGCCTCTATCGGGGATTGACCCCCCTCTCCATCGACGGGGTGACCCGGGATTACGTGCAGTTGGAGTTTGCTGACAACGAGAAAATTTATCTTCCGACGGACCAGATCGGATTGATCCAGCGCTATATCGGCAGTGAGGGTTCACCTGTACTTTCCAAACTGGGGGGCGAGCAGTGGAGCCGAACCAAGACCAAGATAAAAAAAGAAATCGAAGCGGTCGCTCGGGAATTGATGGCTCTTTATTCCACCCGGCAGGCCTTGCGCAAGAAGCCCTTTTCTCCCGACACGCCCTGGCAAAACGAGTTCGAGGACGCCTTCCTTTACAACCTCACGCCGGGCCAGTATCAAGCCATCGTGGATGTGAAAAAAGACATGGAGACCGAACGACCCATGGACCGCCTGGTTTGCGGGGATGTGGGCTATGGCAAGACCGAGGTGGCCATGCGGGCCGCCTTCAAGGCGGTCCAGGACAAGCGCCAGGTGGCGGTACTGGTTCCCACGACAATCCTGGCCCAACAACATTTCAATACGTTCAAAGATCGCATGGGCGATTATCCGGTTAGGATCGCCCTTCTCTCACGGTTTCGATCCCCGAAGGAAATCCGGGAAACCTTAGACCGGGCCCGCGAAGGGGAAGTGGATATCCTGATCGGAACCCACCGATTGTTGATGAAAGATGTCAAGCTGCCCAACCTGGGACTGCTCGTGATCGATGAGGAGCACCGCTTTGGCGTGGCGCAAAAGGAAAAACTAAAAAGCCTCAAAAAAGATGTGGACGTTTTGACGCTGACCGCCACTCCCATTCCCCGCACCCTGCACATGTCCCTTTCTGGAATCCGGGAAATCTCAGTGATCGATACTCCGCCCCGAAACCGCATGTCCGTCCAGAGCCAAGTGGCCCCCATGGACGACCGGCTTCTGGCGGAAGCGATCCGCCGGGAAATCAACCGCGAGGGACAGGTTTTCTATGTCCACAATCACGTCAAAGATATCGAACGCATTGCCGATCATCTGCACCAGGTGATTCCCGAAGCGAAGCTGGCCGTGGCCCACGGTCAGCTTCATGAGCATGAACTGGAATCCATCATGATGGATTTTATCGACAAGGAATTTGATGTGCTGGTCTGCACCTCCATCATCGAGTCGGGTCTGGACATGCCGAACGTGAATACGCTCATCGTGGAGAGGGCCGACCACATGGGACTTTCACAGCTTTACCAGTTAAAAGGGCGGGTGGGACGCACGGACCGACAGGCTTACGCTTACTTTTTTTATCCGCGCCATATGACCCTGAAGGAACTCGCGCAAAAAAGGCTGGAAGTCCTTCAGGAATTTTCTTCCCTGGGATCGGGCCTTCATATCGCCATGAAAGACATGGAAATCCGCGGGGCGGGGAATGTCCTGGGCACCCAACAACACGGGAACATGGACGCGATTGGTTTTGATCTTTACAGCCGCATGCTGAGCCAGGAAGTGGCCCATTTGAAGGGTGAGGAAACGGGGGAGGATTTCACTCCCCAGTTGTCTTTAGGCGTATCGGCATTTTTCCCCAAGGAATATATTCCCGACGAGGGATTGAAAATCGAGTTTTACCGCCGGCTGGCGGAGGCCGGGGAAAATGATTTGCCGCTCGTGGAGGAAGAGTTGAAGGATCGGTTCGGGCCCCCGCCTCCCGAAGCGAAAATGCTTTTGACCGTGGCGGCTTTTCGTCCCCTGACCAAGAAACTAGGAGTCCAACGTCTGGAGGCCCAGGGGGGATGGGTCAGCCTGCAATGGCATCCCCATCATTCCCCTGATCCGGCGAGGGTCCAAAAGTGGTTCAAGCAATATCCCCCCTCAAGAATCCGCTTCTCACCCCAAGACCCCAATACGGTTTCCTTCCGGGTGGCCAAGGGGGATGAGCCCCAGGAACAGCGTCTATTATCGGTGGAACGCCTCTTAAAAGACCTGCAAAAGGCCTGATTTTTGGCTCTAGGAGCCGGCTATGAGGCGATTTTTCACCTATTTTGATATTTTCCTGTACTGTAGGGACTTCCTTTTAAGCCCCCAAGGCTTATTTAGGAAGAATAAAAATAAACGAAGGTTGAGGTTTCAAGCAATGGTTCAAGGTACTGTGAAGTGGTTCAAGAACGAAAAGGGTTTTGGTTTTATCTCCCAGGACGGTGGCGAGGATGTATTCGTGCACCATTCGTCCATCCAAGGCGAGGGATACAAGTCGCTGAACGAAGGGGACCGCGTTGAGTTTGAGGTCACCCGCGGGGACAAAGGCCTGAAAGCTGAGAACGTCGTTAAGATCTAATCAAGTTCTTTCAGGAAACTCAAAAGCCCTGTAGCTGACTTTATCGCTACAGGGCTTTTTTATTTAAAATCCACATCCACACAACGCAAGAAGGGAAGGTTGCCGTGCAAATCAACGAAAAAGATCTGGGAAAAATAGTGCAGCTGCCGGTCCGGCCCGAATGGGGTCCGGGCATCATCAGCAAAATCGAAAACCGCTTCGCCTTTATTCTCTTTAGAAGCGCCGAGGACAAAACAGCCAAGAAATACTACCTGGCGGAGAACCCTTTGAAGCTGGCCCCCGATCAGGACCAACCCGATCTCACCAAGCGCGCCCGGGTGAAAAACAAGAAGATTAAAGTCAAGGTGGCCGCACCCAAAGCAGCCGAATAAGAGATCCTCCCTTTTTCTTCCTTGGGAAACCGAAGTAGAAAAACAAATCAATCGTTTGAACGCGGTTCTCGCTTAACGGCTATTCGCATCTCTGGGACGCCCGGGGATGCGTTTGTGCGAGATTGACGCCGCAGCGCAATTTTCGATTTTTTGTAATACTTGAACCCTTCCTCCAGTCGCCTCCTAGTTGCGGGACCTTAGTCCTATTTGTTACGATACGCCGTCTTTTTGCCAGTAAAGCATCCTAAAGGAGTTTCCATGGTTTCTCGCATGATGCGTTTAGTTTTGGTTCTTGGCGCCGCCGGTACGCTTTTTTTCACCGGTTGGGCTTGCAGCAAATTCGCCAACAAGACGGGAATTTCCGATCAACAGGTCGTTGCGACCGTAGGCGACAAGAAAATAACCTTTGGCGATTGGATGCGCCAAATGGATCTTTTGCGTGTTTTCTCTCCCCAGCCTGTGGATCCCAATAACACCGAGGCGGTGCGGGCGGTGCTGGATAGTCTGATCGACCAGGAAGTGGTTTTGGAGGCCGCTCGGGCGGCCCATTACTCCGATGCCAGTTTTGACGAATTATCCAAGACCAAACTGCTTGAGGCCGGAAACCAGATCAAGGATATCAAGGATCGGTTAAATCAAGATATGGAGACGGTGAAACGGCTGGAAAAAACCTACAAGGATTCTTATCTGCAGATGCTCCTGGCTCAATCTTTCGCCGCCAGCAAGGTCAACACGGTGGCAGTGAGCGAACAGGAAATCAAGGACCGCTACGCCAAGTACGTCAAGCAAATGGAGGAAGAGGGGCAAAAGGCCCCGTCCTTTGATAAGGTGCGGGACCAGGTGCGCCTCAGGGTGCGGGCGGACAAATTGATGACCCAACTCCAGGGGGACAGCAAGATCGTCAAGGACGAGGATGTCATCAAGAAATATCTCGATAATCTTTCAACCTCAAGCGCGTTGCTTCAATCCCAGACCGATCTGGGCCAACCCGCTTCGGCTCCTCCGGCGTCCAAACCGGGTAAGGAATAGCTCTTCCGGAGCGCTCGCGCGTGCAAGGAATAAAAGGAGAAAATAAACTCAGGGGGGATATTCGGTTTTGGCTTCTGGCCGGGGGTATTGGTCTGGCCCTGGCCGGGTGCGGTCATGAACCCCTCGTGGATCTGGCACCGGATCGGGTGCCTCCCGAGAAAACCCTGGTGACGGTCAACGGAGAACCCATCTCCCTGGAAACCTTCGACAACGAATTCCGCCTGATGGAAATCCATTACAGCGCCGTAACCGAGGGCGACATGAGGGCCATCAAGCGGCGGCTTTTCGAGCAGGTGATCAACCGCCGGTTGTTACTCCAGGAAGCCCGGCGGGTGGGCCTCAAAATGACTCAGCAGGATCTGGACGACGCTTTCCAGAAGTCCCTGAGGGAAATTCCAGACAATTACCGGTCGCTCTTGAAGACCCAGGGGGTCAGCGAGGAAGCCTGGAAGCGAAAGGTGCTGCAGGAAAAACTGGCCCAAAAGGTCGTGGATCAGGAAGTTAATTCCCGGGTTCAAGTGACGGGTCCCGAGGTCGAAGAATATTACTGGTCTCATCTTTCCCAGTACTGGGTTCCGGCGGCGGTACGGGCCCGGCACTTCGTAACCCGAAAAAGGGCCGATTTGGACAGGGCCTTAGAGAGCCTGAAGCGCGGGGAAGATTTCGCTAAAGTGACGGCGACCTTTTCCGAAGGGATGGAAAAGGCCCAGGGCGGGGATTGGGGCTGGATGCAGACGGACCGGCTTCCCCCGGATTACCTGTCCCTGCTTTCGGGTCTGGGGCCGGGCGAGATTTCTAAACCGGTGAAGGATGAGTTTGGCTACCATTTGTTTCAGCGGATCGAATGGAGACCGAGGCGCATGCGCACCCTGGCCGAAGCGGCTCCGCTCATCCATGAGTTTCTTTTGAAAGAAGAGCAGGACATGAGGTTCGACCAATGGATGGCCGGGCTCAAGAAAAACGCGTTGATTAAAGTGAACCAAGACCTGGCCCCCATTGTCGGGGTCACTCTGGAGGGATTAAAAGATGAATAAATGGATCGTGGCGGGCCTGTTGGCGTTGGGGATGGCCGGATTTTTTCCCTCTTCGGGGAAAGCCGAAACGGTGGATGAGATCACGCTGGTGGTGGATCAGGAATCCATGACCCGGGGTGAACTGGAAGAATCGATCGACGCCTATTTCGCCGTCCGGAGTCAAAAACCCGCCGCGCCCGGGTCGGCCGCCTATTTAGAAGCCAAAAAACAGGTCGAGGATAATTTCATCCAGGAAGTGGTCCTAGCGGAGGAAGCCGATCGCGAGAAAATCGAGGTTTCCGACTCCGACGTGGAAGGCCAGGTAAACCAGGAAATCGAAGGGATGAAACGCAATTTTTCCACCGATGAGGAATTTCAGGAGGGCCTGCACAAAGAAGGCATCACTTTAGAGGACCTCAAACAGGACACCCGCGACCGGATGCTCCGGCGCATCAAAGCGGGAAGGGTTCTTCATACCAAGCAAGAAGCGCTTCCCTCGACCGCCGTTGTGACGGACCAACAAGTGCGTGATTATTACCAGAAACATCCCCAAGACTACGAGCAGGCCAAGTTTTCCATCATTCTTTTCGGCGCAGGCGCGAAAGCCTCAGCGGCCAAACGTGCCCAGGCTGAAAAACAGGCCCAGTCGGTTCTGGCGGAATTGAAAAACGGCGCGGATTTTGCCGCCGAGGCGAAGAAATACTCCGAGGATTCGGGCACCCGGGATAACGGCGGGGAAGTGGGCACGGTTTACCGATCCGACATGGATCCTGAACTGGCCAAGGGGATTTTCGCCATGAAAGCGAAGAGCCTGGGGATCGTGACCGGCGCGGAAGGTTATTACGTCGTCCAACTGGAATTCAAGGGAACGGCGGATTACGCCGCCGTGGCTTCCGGCATCAAGGATCATCTCCAAAAAACAGGACAGTCCGACGCCATGGAGCAATGGATCGACCAGTTGAAAGCCAAGGCTTATATTATGGAAGACGGCAAGGTGGTTGTGTATAAAGCCAAGCCCCTAGAGCCCGTTACGGCGTCTTCGACGAGCCCCTCTTCGAATACATCCTCTAATCTTTCCACAGCCCAAAACGCTCCCGCCACCGTTGCTTCGGAGCCAGCCACCGAAGAGGATTCGGATCTCCCGCCGGTTGTGGAATATCCCACCCTTCCGGACGCGGATAGTTGGACCCTGACGGCCAAATTCAACGGCATTAATTACAACACCCAGGACCTGGGCGATTTTTACGGGTCCAGCGTCAACTCAAATCAGAATTTCCCGTTCGGATTCGGGCTTAATTTTGCCGCCGACCTGGCCCTCGACCCGACCTTTCAGGCCGGGGTGGAAGCCGAGTTCCTGCGCAAGACCGTTGAAACCATCAACCATTCGGGCGAAACCGACCTATGGAACAGCGCGGTTCTGGGTCCGGCGCTTCATGCCAAGCTTCTCATCCCCTTGGATGAAGGGACCAACTTCGATTTATCCCTTTCGGGGGGTTATTACTTCCTGGTGGGGGCCGGAGTAACCGTCTCGGGGCCGGTGACCGAAAACATGGAAGCCTCCTGCTCGAGTTTTGGAGGCGTGGCGTCAGCCGATTTCGAGTTTTTTACGGACAGTTCCAAAAATACCTCGATTGATTTCGGATTGGCATACCGTTACCTGAAATTCACGAACCTTTCGACCAATGTGACAACCGCAAATCCGCTCAATTACGCCTCGCCCCTTCAGAACGCCAACGGGGGCAACGCCTCCATCGATTATTCGGGAATCGAAGTGGGTTTGGGCCTGCGGTTTTACCTGGGCAAGGGCGACTAAACTTCTCCTCCGGGAGAAATTCCCATGCGGATTGACCTATTCCTGAAACTCATGGGAATCACCAAAACCCGCATGGCTGCCAAGCGTCTTTGCGACGGGGGGTGGGTTTTGTTGGGGCCTACGCCTCTCAAGCCCTCCCTGGAACTTCAGGGAGGGGAAGAGATTCTGGTCAAACTTTCCATGCGGGAAATCCGGTTGAAAGTTCTTTCTCTTCCGCCTGCAAAAAGCGTCGCAAAAGCTGACCGAACCAAATATGTCGAAATGCTTTCCATCGTTGAAATCAAATAGAAATTCCTGAACGTCCCCTCCCGCCAAACGCCCTGGGTTCTCCAACGAAATTTCCACGAGAAAATAATGATGATAAGTCAATTTTCTAATTGATAATCGTTATCATCTAGACTACTCTCCTTATACGATTTCTCAACGATTTACCCTATTCAAGGAGCGGTATGGCTGCGGATATTAAATGGATGAAGGGCGGTTCCTTCGCGCAAAAGAAATCCAGGATCTGGGCCCGTGTCGCGGCCTTTTTCATGGTTATGGGCCCGGGACTTATCGTCATGCAGGCCGATACCGAAGCGGGAAGCATCACCACCGCGGCGGTGGCGGGAGCGCAATATAGCTATCACTTGGTGGGCCTCCTCCTGATCCTCGCCCTTCCCCTTTACGTCGTCCAAGAAATGACCGCCCGGCTGGGTTCCATCACGGGCAAGGGACACGCCCTGCTCATCCGCCAGAAGTACGGAATGGGCTGGGCCTGGGTTTCCCTTTCGGTGCTTTTCCTTTGCAACATCGCGGCACTGGTCACCGAATTCGCCGGGATCATGAGCGCGGCCCGCATGGGCGGCATCTCCCCCTTTGTCTCCGTTCCGATCTCAGCGATCCTCCTGATCCTGGTGGTCTTGACCGGGCGCTACCGCACGGCCGAATACATTGCCCTGGCTTTTTGCCTTTTCGATCTTCTCTTCATACCGGCGGCCTTCATGGCCCATCCCGACTGGGCGGAGGTGGCCCGCCAGGTTTTTTCCATTCCCACCCAATCGATTGATCGGGACTTTATTTTGGTCGTGATCGGTTTGATCGGGGCCGTCATCATGCCCTGGATGATTTATTACCAGCAGAGCGCGGTGGTGGATAAAAAACTAACCCGAGCCGACCTGCCCTTTGAGCGCCTGGATACGGCCATCGGTTCGGTCATCACCGAGCTGATCATGGCCTTCATTGTTATATCCACCGCCGCCACACTCTACCTTCATCATGTCCCAGTGGATGACGCGGCCCAGGCCGCCCAGGCCTTAATCCCGCTCGCGGGAAAATACGCCGGATTGTTTTTCGCGGTGGGGCTCATCAGCGCCTCTTTTTTGGGGGCTTTCGTTGTGGCGGTTTCCACGGCCTGGGCCTTCGGGGAAACCTTTGGATGGCCCCATAGCCTCAATCACGGTTTTCCCCAGGCCAAGAAGTTCTATACCTTTTACTCCGTGGGGGTGGTCCTGGCGGCCTTGATGGTGCTCATTCCCCATATCCCCCTGGTGACCATCACGGTTTTGGTGGAGGTGGGGAACGCCCTTCTTCTACCCATCGTGCTGACCTTCCTTCTTTTATTAACCAACGACAAGGGTCTGTTGGGGAAGGATGTGAATGATTGGAAAGCCAACCTGATGGTGGGATCCTTGGGAGTGATCGTCATTCTTTTGGGTCTCTTGTCGGTCGTGATGACCCTGTTCCCCCACTGGAACCCCTGGCAGTAAAACGCAAGTTCCGGGTGGTTTGGAAGTGGGACCGGTCCTATGCTGGGAGTCATGCGAAATCCTGATGGGCGTGAAAAAGATTATCTCC
Organism: uncultured bacterium; assembly: GCA_964525605.1. GTDB lineage: Bacteria > Oederibacteriota > Muellerivitia > Muellerivitales > Muellerivitaceae > CAVTWJ01. Next base: position 66,863 of record CAZGKT010000004.1, on the reverse strand, counting down.
GAATCGAGAAGAGTCTCCGCTATCTCCACGAACACCTGTTGGACCAGCCCCGCCTGGAAGTTTTGGCGCGTCTGGCCGGTTTGACCCCCTGGCATTTCCAGCGATTGTTCAAACGATGGGCGGGGGTCAGCCCTAAAACCTATCTTTCCTTCCTGACGGCGCGTCATGCCCAGGGACGTTTGGCCCAATTCCGAAGCGTTTTGGACGCAACCTATGATTCGGGGCTTTCCTCACCCGGACGGCTCCATGATTTGATGGTGACGGTGGAAGCCATGACCCCGGGCGAATTCAAGGCGGGCGGGGAAGGGCTCGTCATCCATTACGGAATCCACCCGACCCCCTTCGGCGATGCCCTTCTGGGGATGACTTCGCGCGGGGTATGTCATCTGGCTTTTTTGGCGGGCCGAAATCGCCGTGTGGTGATTCAGGAAATGCAGGGCCGTTGGCCGAAAGCGCTTTTTCAAGAGGATGTTGTCCAGACCCGAAAAACCATGCGCGCGATCTTTGGGGGCGGCAAGGGTCCGTTGAAAGTCTTGCTGAAAGGTAGTCCCTTCCAACTCAAAGTTTGGGAGGCCCTGTTGAAAGTTCCGATGGGAAAGTTAACAAACTACCGGTCGCTGGCCCGACAAATGGGTCGCCCCAAAGCTTCCCGGGCCGTCGGTTCCGCGTTGGGAAAAAATGCCATCGCCTTTCTCATTCCTTGCCACCGAGTCATACGGGAAACGGGGGCTTTAGGAGGCTACCGATGGGGTCTCGAACGAAAAACGGCCATGCTTTCCTGGGAAGCTTGCAGGGTTCTACAAAAAACAACAGTCCCCAATCCTAAATCGGAAGAAACCCTTCCCTCATAAGTCTAGTTTACGGTTGAGGAGAGGGGACGACGGTAGGAACGGACGGCGTGACGCCCTGGGATGATTCCAGCAGGTCGCTGGCGCCGGGTGTTGGCACGGGTGTCGCAATCGCCGCGGAAGAAACAGCGGCGCTGGGTGTGGATGGGGGTGCGGGCGCTACAGAAGGGGTGCTTGGGGCCGTGTCTGAAACCGAACCGGCGGTTGAAGTCACGGGAGTGACGGCGGTATCGGCCGACGTGGGCGTGGGACTTGCCACAACCGGGCTAGGGGTAGGTGTCGAGGTCATTTCAGGGGTGGGTGAATTGGCCGCCTGGCTATTGACCGGGGTGCTGTTGGCCTGGGGCGAAACAGCCGGGGTGGCAACACTAGGTGTTAAGGGGGCGCTGGGAGTGGAAACTACCGTCGGTGCGGGTGCGGTGGAAAAAGGTTTGGAGAAAAGCGGCGTCAAAAATTTGATGAGTAGGGCCAAAACAACGATCCCCAACAAAAACAGACCCACGCTGTGAAGACGCGTCCATTTAAACGCCTTAATTTGCCTGTCAGACCTTTCGCTAGGTTCTGTCGTGCTTTCCGCGTCCTGGTGGGGGGATTCGTCCGAAGGGGCACCCTCCGTTTCCGAGTCGCCCCAGACAGGGAAAGTTTTTTTCGTCGATTCGGCCTCGGGGCTGGGTTCTTCCGCCGAAGAGGGTGATGCTTTTAATGTTTCGCCGGTATGGGCGCGCCACATTTCAAAATTCAAACCACAACCGGAGCAAATAACCGAGTTTTCCGGCTGTTCCAAATCGCATTCAGGGCATTTCATGAGGTAATTATAAGGGGGAAAGGGAATGATTCGGGGGGGACCGAAAAATAAAATCCAACTCGGAGCCCATCGGCGTCCACCCGCTTCGAATAACGTGACCTTCTAATGCAGTATTTCATCAAATTCCTTCAGCGAATCCACCAGCCAGTCGGGATGAGAGGATGTCATTTCCTCCTTTGACACGAAGCCATGGGAAACCAATCCTACCCGTATTCCCGCCGCCCGGGCCGCTTGGGTGTCCACCGGGGAATCGCCGATCATGACAGCTTCCCGGGGCGAGATCCCCATTTTTTCCAGGGCCGCCAATAGGGGTTCGGGATCGGGTTTTTTGCGGGCAACCACATCCGCCCCCAGAACGGCCGTGAAATAGGACATCAGCCCCAGCTTCTCCAGGGTGATGAGGGTGAATTCGTGGGGCTTGTTGGAAACCAGGCCCAGTTTCAACCCCCGGGTCTTGAGGGTGTTTAATAGTTCCTTGGCCCCCGGGTAAATGAATGTTTGATCCACGCAATGATCCCGGTAATAGGCCTTCAGGACTTCCAGGCCCTCCGCCAAACGTTGGGGGTCGTCCGTTCCGAGGGTTTTACGGTTCAGGTGCTCGATGCCCCGTCCCACGTATCCCACGACGGTTTCCAGGGGAAGGGCGGGCAGCCCAAAGTGCAAGCGGGCCGAGTTGGCAGCCGCCGCGATATCCTTTTTGGAATCAATGAGGGTTCCATCCAAATCAAAAAGCACGCCTTTTAGTTGCCCGCCCATGGCTTGCGGCTCCCTTCCGCCTTCTTTGAAAGCGGACCAATGTTAAGGGGAACGGGCCGGACTGTCAAAGCGCCCTTTGAGTAGGCGGCCTACCGAAGGGGTATCGAAAGACTTCGCTTTTTTGTATAACGGAGAGGATCATCTTCTAAGGAATCCCCACGATTCCCCCGGAATCTTTGGGGTGACAGACCGCTTTGAAGTTTTAATGGAATTGCGGACTGTCAAAGGAAACAAAATTGAAAACAAAACACCTTCCCCTGCCTTTGGGTTATCTCGCCTCGGGCATCCATGCCGGGTTAAAGTCCAACGGGAAATTGGATATGGGTTTTATCTATACCCCTCAACCCGCCCTTTGGGCCGGAATGGTGACGAAAAACAATCTAAAATCCGCTCCCGCGCGCCGAACCGAAAAGCTTCTCAAGGGGCGCAAGCCCATTCGTGCCATCGTCGTCAATACCAAGTATGCCAATGACCTGACCGGCCGTCAGGGATACAAGGACGTCGAGGACACGGCCAAGTGGGCCGCCCAACATTTGGGGCTGCCGGCCCATGAGGTATTAGTTCATTCCACGGGCGTCATCGGCGTGCCCATCCCGAGGGAAAAAATAAAAAAGGGCGTTCGGCTGGGGGTTTTAACCCTTTCACCCGCGGGAGGGGAAGACTTTTCCAAAGCCATCCTGACGACAGACCTCAAAACCAAAACCAGCGCCTGCCCCTTTATCTCGGGCGGGCGTCAGGCCTGGCTGGCGGGTTTTGCCAAGGGTTCGGGCATGATCCATCCGAACCTGGCGACCATGCTGGTGTATCTGTTGACGGACGCGGCGGTTTCCCAAACCCTGCTGGAAAAGGTCCTGCACGAAGCCGTGGAAATGTCCTTCAACCGCATCACGGTGGATGGAGATACTTCCCCCAGTGATTCGGTCGTTCTCCTGGCCAATGGCGCGGCGGGGGGAAGGTCCATCACCCGTCAGGACTCGGATTACCAGTCCTTCGTGAAGGCCCTCCGTTCCGTATGCCTGGATCTCGCCCAAGAGGTGATTCGGGATGGGGAAGGGGCGACCAAGTTCGTCACCATTACCGTTCAATCGGCCCGAAACGACGCGGATGCCTTGAAGGCCGCCAAGGCCATCGCCCATTCCCCCCTGGTCAAGACGGCCCTTTTTGGGGCCGATCCCAACTGGGGACGAATTCTCACGGCAGTGGGTTATTCGGGAGCGGTTGTGGAAGAATTCAAGGCGAAAGTTTCCATCGGGGGTTATTGCCTCTATGACGGCGCCCCGCGAAAGGGCTGGTCGCGCGCGAAATTGAAAAAGATCCTGCTTCAAAAAGACGTGACCATCATCGTGGATTTGAAATTGGGAAAGGGGAAAACCACCGTCTATACCTGCGACCTGACGGATGGTTACATCGATATCAATGGGCGATACACGACGTAAAAAACAAGCTCCCGGGAACGGTTCCAACCCCACCTTGGGTGAACTGGGCGAATTCGGCCTGATCGAAAAGATCCGCGCCGCCGTGAAATCCAACAACCCCAATATCCTCATGGGCATCGGGGATGACGCGGCCCTGTTCAAATCCACTCCCGGCCATGAAATGGTCATCACCACCGACATGCTGGTTGAGGGAAAGCATTTCGACTTCAAGACCATTTCTCCCTGGCAATTAGGGGCCAAGACCATGGCCGTCAACATCAGCGATTGCGCGGCCATGGGCGCCAAGCCCACGGTGGCGGTGGTTTCCCTGGGCGTTCCCGCCAACTTCCCCGTGCGGGATATAGAGGCTTTCTACGACGGCCTGAAGGAATGGGGCGAGTCCTACGGCGCCCAGGTAGTGGGGGGCGACACGGTGGCCAGCGACAAGTTCGTGGTAAATGTGGCCCTGGTCGGTGAAGTGGAAAAGGGAAAGGCCCTGCGCCGTTCACGCGCCAAAGCGGGCGACGCCCTTTTGGTGACCGGCACGCTCGGCGATTCGTCGGCGGGGCTTTACGCTTTGCAAAATCCATCTCCGAAGGGGAAGGATGCCGAACCACTCCTCGTCAAGAAACACCTTTGTCCCGTGCCCCGATTCAACGTGGGCCGAGCCCTGGCCGTGGATGGAATCGCCACCTCCGCCATCGACATTTCGGACGGGCTCTCGAGCGAGGTCCATCACCTGTGCGAGGAATCGGGCGTGGGCGCTGAAATCCACGAAGAAGCGATCCCCCTTTCCCCTGCCCTGACCCATTTTTGCGCCGAAAGAGGGCTGGACGCCCTCTCCTTCGCCCTATCGGGCGGTGAAGATTACGAGCTTTTATTTACCGTGCCGGTTCTCAAAATTTCAAAAGCGGTTCAACTGCCCGGCGCCACCGGGGTTCCGGTCAAATCCATCGGCCGCATGGTCCCCCAGGCGAAGGGCATCACCCTGATCTCCAAAGATGGAAAAAGAACCCCTTTGAAGAAACAGGGTTACGACCATTTTGGTCAAAATAAATGAAAACCTAATTGTTCACCACCAAGACACGAAGACACCAAGAACGGCAAAATCTATTCTGAAAATAAAAAACGGTTTTGCTTTTCTTGGTGTCTTGGTGTCTTGGTGGTAAAAAGTCTTGTTGGAAACTGAATTGAAGGACCTTAAACCTTGTTGACCTCCAGTTTTCTTTGCGAAACTCCCGAACAAACCAGCCAGTTGGGCAAATTAATAGGTGAAAAGGCCATGCCGGGAGAGGTCTGGAGCTTGTCCGGCCCCCTCGGGGCGGGGAAAACCCTCTGGGTCAAGGGTTTTGCTCAAGGGCTGGGCGTTGAAAGCACCGTGACTTCCCCCACCTTTAGCCTCCAACACATCTACCAGGGCCGGCTTTCCCTTTATCATTTCGATTGGTACCGGCTGGAACACGCCCAGGAAGTTCAGGATCTGGGTTTTAGCGAGTGGACCGAAAGGGGAGGCGTGGTGGCGGTGGAATGGGGCGACAAATACCCCCGATTGCTTCCTCCCAATACCATCCGGATGGTATTTGAGACCCTCGGACCTCAAAGCCGCCGTATCATTGTCGAAGCCGATCAACCCGAAACCATCCCGCGAATAGAGGAGTTGGTACGTTGCTGGCCGCCATAGAAGTTTCCACTCGAATCTCAAGCGTCGCCCTGCTGGATATCATCACCGGCGAGGAGCTATCCGAATGCCACCTGCCGGCGGATTGGGAAAGCTCGGTCACGCTGATTCCCGCCATGGAAGCCCTTTTAAAAGAAAGGGACCTGACGGCCGCGGATCTTTCCGCGGTGGCGGTCTCGATAGGGCCCGGCAGTTTCACTGGGATTCGGGTGGGGATAGCCACGGCCGAGGGGCTATGCCTCCCGTCCAACCTTCTCACCTTCGGCATCCCGACGCTGGACGGGCTGGCCGAGAACCTGCTCCATGCCACCCTGACCGGCGAGGCCTTGTGTCTGGTGGATGCCCAACGGGGCGAATGTTTCGTGGGTCATTACCATATCGACGAAGGCGGCTTTCGGGCCCTTAGCCCTCCCACTATCCTCGGGATTGACCGGCTCGAAGCCCTGATTCAGGACCGCGCCTGGATCGTGGGGCCGGGGGCATTGAAATACGAGAAGTTTATACATGAAAGCCTGGGCACCCGGGGCCTCTTCGCCTTCAACGCCCAGCACCAGCCCAGCGCCATGAGCATCGCCCGCATCGCCTACCGCCAATGGCAATCGGGCCTGCGCCCCACCTTGGATCAATTGAAGCCTCTATATCTCAGGCCTCCGGCCGTGGATGAGAACCGACCGCCCCAATGATCTTTCGACCCATGCTCCTGGCCGACTTGGACAAGGTCGTCGCCATTGAAAAAGTCTCCATGCCCTCGCCCTGGTCCAAAGAACTCTTTGAGGAAGAGTTGAAACGCACCCAGGCCAATTATTTCGTCATCGAGGAAGACGGCGCCCTGGCCGGCTATGTCGGTTATTGGGAAGCGCCCGAGGAAGCCCATATCATCACCGTGGCCGTGTCACCCGCCTTTCGCAACCGGGGATTGGGGAAGCGGATGATGGATCATTTTCTTTCTTATGCCGCCCAAAAGGGCGCCCGCCTGGCGACCTTGGAAGTGAGGGATGGAAACGCGGCGGGCCGGAGGCTTTACGAAAAATGCGGTTTCCGAATGGTGGCAATCCGAAAGAAATACTACAGTGATAACCAGGAAGACGCGGTTGTGATGATCCGTGAAATCGCGGAGGCCCAGGCCCCGCCGTTTGGGTGATTTAAAAAAGGGAGGACGTTATGGAAATGACCGAAAAAACAGCCCATGAACTTTTGGATGAATTGTTCAAGGCGGAGAAAAAACTTCAGAAATGGCGCCGTAACGGAATCGGAATTATCTTGTCCAAGGAAACCCATAAGGCCCTGAGCAATTCCAGCCACCCGAAAAAGGATTACATTCTGCAAGGTGTGTTGGTGGAGCGGCGGGGGAATTTGAGGTACTGACCGTGGCCAAGATCGAGATGGACACCCTTTATCCCTATCCGGTCGAACATGTATGGAAGGCACTTACCCAGAATGAATCCATCGACCAGTGGCTAATGAAGAACGACTTCAAGCCAAAGGTGGGCCACAAATTCCAGATGCGGGCAAAGCCTATGGCGGGCTGGGATGGGATCGCTCGTTGCGAAGTGTTAGAAATGAAGAGGTTCTCCAAACTTTCCTGGAGCCAATGCGGAAACGACGAGGGTAAAGACCCGTTTATCATCACCTGGACATTGAAGAAGGAAGGAAAGGGAACCAGACTCTCACTGGTTCATGATGGTTTGATGGGCTTGAGGGGGATCATCCTAAAGAAGATCATGGCCCCTGGTTGGAAGCGAATGTTGGACCAAAGACTTCCCCTTGTTTTGGAATACGCGGAGCAGAACGGGTGGAAGAAATTTCCGAAAGATAGACGGTTGGTTCAAACAGACTGCCATCAGTGAATTTTAAAATTAATCATTTTTCGCGATAGTAGATCAAAACCAACAAATGAAAATACAGCATTCGGGATTTCAAAACCCCCCTTTCTGGCATAAAAGCGTTTTCTGATACCCCTTCCAAAGCAGTTGCCTGCTTGCGTTTTTTCCTGACCTGCTAAAATGCCCCCTTTCCATTCGACCCGAGGAACCACATGTTTCAACCTTTTTTATCATTCCTTTCTTCTCTTCGCGACGCGGGCGAAGAGGGTTATGAGCTGCTCCTCAAAAAACCCATCAACCTTTTAGGCCAGCAGGGCCAAAAAGTCGGGCAAATGTTTACGGAACTGGCCCCGGTTCAAGCCGTCACCATTTACGCAGGGGTCTTGTGGGTCATCCCCATCGTCATGTTCTCCCAATACACCAGCCTTTACATGGTGCAGTTGGGGCTTTCCAAGACCGAGATCGGGGTTTACCAGACCCTTCTCCAGGTGATCAGCCCTATTGGATATTTTTTGGGTGGATACCTTTCGGATGTTTGGGGACGCAAAAAAACATTGGTCTCGTTTGATATGTTGAGTTGGGGCGGTTACTGCCTTTGTCTGGCCCTGGCGGACAGCAAATGGTGGTGCCTGGCGGCCATTTGTTTTCTCGCCACCAACGCTGGCTCGACCCCGCCCTACCAATCCCTCGTGGTAGAGAACGTGGAGAAATCCAAGAAGGCGTCGGTCATTACGGTGCTTCAACTGGTCAACATGATGCCCTCGCTTCTTTTTATGTCGTTGATCGGAGGTTATTGGATTTCACGAAGGGGTTTCTTACAGGCCAATCGCGAGATGTACTGGTTTTTCGCCGCCATGGTCGCGCTTGGAATTTTCCTGCGGTGGAGGTATCTGCCGCCATCCATTATTTTCGAGAAGAAGGCCGAAACCTGGCGGCTGGCCTTCGCCCAGGCCTGGCGCCAATACATGGATTCCATGAAGGTGTACTTCCAACAAAAGGCCTCAAGGGTTTTTCTGTTCTCCAAATTCATTGATGAATGGATCATCGCTGTCTGGGCAGTTTATTCCGCTCTCTATATCGTCAATTACCTGGGTTTGAAAGATTCTTACCTTTCGGTGTTGCCCCTGGTTTCGGCTTATGTGGCGGGCCTGTTCTTATTCATCGTCATCCCGAATTTGAGCGAAAAGCAGGTGGTTGGAATTTTGGGAATCGACCAGTTGTTTTGGCTTTCGTCCATTGCGGTTTTGTTATTCGCGGTCCAGGGTTCGGATAATGTGCTTCTATTCGCGCTTGCCAGCACGGGGCTGGGAGCCGTCGCGGGGGCGCTTTACAATTCGGTCACGGCCGCAGTATGGATGAACATCATTGAGGAAAAAGAAAGGGCCAAGGTGGTGGCGGCTTCCTACGCCCTCATCAAACTGGGCATTGCCGCCTCAGGGTTTCTGGGAGCTTTTCTCTATGGACGCGTATCGCCGGTGGCCCTGTTGGGGTTGTTGGGGGTGTTGAGGATTTTGAATTTCTTCCTGCTTCGGAAGGTATCTGCTACCCTGTCGCCGGTTTTAGGAACGACGAACGGGTAAAAACAACATTAACCGCGGAGACGCGGAGACACCAAGAATATCTTTTTAGTCTTAACCTAAATCTTTATATCTGCTTTCCTCCGCGTCTTCGCGGTGAGATTTGTTTCCAAGGAACGTCTTCATGGGTTATCTTTACGCGCTGGGGGCTTTCTTTTGTATTGGAAGCTACCTGGTTCCCGCCCGGTTTTCGGAAAATAAAGGGCTCTCTTTTTTCCCCTATATGGCCATCGGAATGCTGGTGCTCGAGTTTTTTCGAATCGATTCCTTGAAATCACTTTGGGTCCATCCGCTTTGGTTCTGGGGATCGCTGGGGGCCGGTCTGGTCTGGGGATTGGGGCAAACCTTTGGCAATCTCTCCCTAGGCGAGATCAGCCTGGCCAAGGCGGCGGTCATCTTCAACTTTAACTCGTTCTTCAATATTGCCCTGGGGCTGGCGCTTTTCCACGAGGCTTCGGGAATGAGAGCCTATGGGCTCATTTTCGCGGGGGGGGTGCTTCTTTTTTTGGGCGCCTGGTGGGTCGCGAAGGCTTCCGCCGTTCCTTCAAAAGAAGGGAATCTGAAAATGGGCGTTCTCTATAGCTGTTTAGCCAGCATCTTCTGGGGAACCTATTTCACGCCGGTGAAGGCCCTTCAAATGTTCCGGCCCGAACCATCTCTGAACTCGATGGATATTCTTACAGGTTTGATGTTGGGAGGGGCGATCACCGGGTTGGGGTTGGGGCTTCTGGCCGCGAAACCAAGATTCGGTTGGAAGGATGTCGGATTAGGTTTAGGCACCTCGATGCTTTGGGCCTTGGGAACCACCTTCTTTCTTCAATCCATCGGAGAGTTGGGTTTGGCGCGGGCAGTTCCCATTATCAATTCCAACGCGCTGGTTTACGCGGCCTGGTCGCTCTTTGTGTTCAAAGAACTTCCGCTTTCGCAGGGACCGAAGGTTTTCAGCGGAACTTTATTGGTTGTTATTGGAATTATGCTCTTAGCGTTGGCTTAACAAGCAAAAACGAAAACCAACCATCGAGCCACAGATACATGGGATTCATGGGATTTTAAAAGCACAAACATTTAAAGTCTTTTTCGGTGATTTATCTGTGTGCATCCGATGAATCTGTGGCTAAGACTTGGTTTTGGTTTATTTCGTTCAGCCGAGCTAGAAAGCCTTTCTCCTTGAAACTTCCAGTTGAAATCCACATAATCAAATTCCTATGAAACTCCAAAATAATGTTGCGCTCAAAGAGTGGGCTGTCGTTTTGAAGGCCCTGGAAGAAGGGAAACAAACCCTTCTTTTAATGAAGGACGGCATGGTGGAAGAGGGGGATGGGTTCAAGCCCGAACACCCCGAATTCTTCCTGTATCCGACCTTTGAGCACGAAACGCCCAAGAACATCAAATCTGATTGGCGTCCGCGCATTGGCGCCATTGAAAAAGAAAACAAAGACCCCAAGCGCATTCATTTTCGCCTATTAGGCATTGGGGAAAAAGTCGAAAAGATCACCGACTGGGAAATTGGCAAGGGCTTGGCGCCCTTCACGGTCATGAGCGACGATGCGGTCGAGAAAAGATTCCACGAGGGTGATTGGCAGGGGTTTTATCTTTTCCTGGTTCGGGCTTATATGCTGCCCGTTCCCATGGACTTGCCCAAAAAACCCAGCTACGCTTCCCAGAAGACCTGGGTGCCGCTGGAAACTTCCATGTTTACCGCCGGTTCCCTGTCCGTTATTCCCGATAGCATTTGGCCCTCGACCCGGGACCG
>CAZGKT010000004.1:0-56108 GCA_964525605.1 uncultured bacterium | reverse complement strand
CTAAAATAGCCCCATGAAACTTGAACCGGTCGTGGCTGGTTCTTTTTATCCCGCAAAACCCCCCACCCTTCAAAGGATGCTGGATCATTTTCTCCAAGAGGAGAAAGCTTCCGAGCTTTCCGGGGAGCCGGTTGGTTTTCTATTGCCCCACGCGGGTTACATCTATTCGGGAGCCGTTGCGGCGTTGGGTTACAAGGCCCTGGCACCCTATCATCCAACCACGATTGTCGTTGCGGGGCCCAGCCATTATTTGTCCTTCAAGGGTTGCGCCCTTTTTTCGGGGGAAGCCGTTCGGACCCCCCTCGGGGAATTACCGGTGGACCAGGAAGCCTGCCGAATTTTGGAAGAAGCGGATGAAAACCTGGGCGACTTCCAACCCGCCTATGCGAGGGAACACTCCGTCGAGGTTCATTTTCCTTTTATTCAAACCTTTTTGCCCGGTGCGAAGGTGGTTCCGGTGATCATGGGGCAGGGAAAAACCGAGAGTGTGGCCCCGCTCTTGAAGGGGCTCAAGAAACTATCCAAGGAAAAAGCCTTTATCCTCGTGGCTTCTTCCGACCTTTCCCATTACCCGGACTATTCGACGGCCCAGAAAGCTGACCGGGTGTTTCTGGAGGCCCTCTTGACCGGCGATGAGAAAAAAATCGAGAAGACCGACAAGGAAATTATGGGTCGAGGCCATGTGGATTATCATTGCACCCATTGCGGGAAGGAACCGGTTTTGACCCTGGTGAAATGGGCCGCCGACCAGGGCGCGAAAGCGGAATTGCTTTGCTACCGCAACTCGGGGGATGTGACGGGCGATATGGACCGGGTGGTGGGTTACGGGGCCGTGGCGTTTTGTAGGTGACAACTTAATAAAGGAAGGTGCGGCGGTTGAATCCCAACGAAATGCTAAGCGAAGAAGACCAACAATTTCTCCTTCAACTGGCTCGAAACGCTATTCGCACCACTCTCCAAAAAGGAAGGCGCCTGCCGCCGGTGGAATCCCTTTCTCCTATTTTGCGAGAGAAACGGGGAGTGTTCGTCACCCTCTGGTCGGCGGATGGATTGCGGGGGTGCATCGGCCTGCCCTATCCCATTAAACCCCTGGTGGAAGCGGTGCAGGAAGCGGCCAACAGCGCGGCCTTTCAAGATCCCCGATTTCCACCTCTGATGCAGGAAGAATTCTCCTCCATTGAAATTGAAATATCGGTGCTGACGGTACCGAAAAAAATAGACCCGTCCAAAGTGAAGGTGGGCGTGCATGGCCTGATTGTGAGCAAGGGCCACCGATCGGGCCTACTGTTGCCGCAGGTGGCCACTGAGTACCGCATGGATCGGGAAACTTTTATTTCCCAGACTTGCGTGAAGGCGGGACTGCCTGCCGATGCCTGGCACGAGAAGGTCGAATTATCGGCGTTTGAAGCCCAAGTTTTCGCCGAGGTGGACCTCCTGAAGAAATAATTCGGATTCTTTTGCTGGCGTTGCATGGGTGGGGTGGGGAGGCTATAATCCGCCCGTCCGATGTGTTCCCCGCCGTTCCTTCAAGAATCGCTCGCGGTTCTTCCCTTGAAACATTTGTCGGCGAGTCTGATGATGATTGCAGATTAACCTGTCTGTATTAAATGGAGTTGAGTTCATGATTGAAATGAAAGTCCGCGGTATCGCGGTGGATCCCAACCTCAAAACGCCGGCGGTCATCTTGACCGACGACGATGAGAAACGTTATCTGCCCATTTGGATCGGTGTGCCCGAGGCCACGGCCATTTTCATCCAATTGAACGAACAGACCCTGCCCCGACCCATGACTCATGACCTTTTGAAGAACGTTATCGACTCCCTGGGGGCCAAGGTGATCAAGGTGCTGGTAAACGACATCAACCAGAACACCTTCTTCGCGCGCATCTTTCTTGAAATAGTGGAATCCGGCGAGAAGCTGGACCTTGACTCCCGGCCTTCGGACGCCATCGCCCTTGCCTTAAGAACCGGCTCCCCCATTTTCGTGGCGGAGAAGGTGGTCGTGAACGCCACCATCCCCGATAAGGAAAAATATAAAGAAGAGATGAGCGACTTTAAAAAGTTCCTGGAGCATTTGAGTCCCAAGGATTTCAGGGATTTGCACGGGGGAAGCGAAGGCTGATTCCCCTTTTTTCGCCTGGGTTCATGCAACCTGTGGTTGACCGTTAAATAAAGGAGGCAGGGTGTCCTCCCCTCCATCCCCCAAGGGCCGAATGGCCCTGACCGAAGCGCATTTCATTCTCCTGTTCCACACCACCCATGAAACCATGCACGCCGAATCCCTCATGAAAGATCGGCGGATGAGGTTCAAGCTGATCCCCCGGCCCCGGGACATTCAGGACGACTGCGGCCTCGGATTGGTCATCGTCAAAGAGGAAAGGGTAAAAGTGGAGGCGCTTTTGCCTCCCCAAGGCATTTATATCAAGGCGGCTTTTCACATCGACAAGGAAGGTCAATGGACAAGGGAAAATTATCCACCAGCGCCAATCTCTTACGACTCTCCACCCTCGGAATCAACTTCGTCCTGACCACATTCCTAGGGGCGGGAGCGGGCTGGCTTTTGAATCGTTACCTCCACTGGGGGCCCTGGGTCATTATCGCGGGATTGTTGGTGGGAATTTTCGCAGGCTACTACTTGATGATCGGGGATATCCGGGCCATCACCCTCCCCCCCAAAACACCGCCTAAGCCATGAGCCTTTCCGTTTCCGACCCCAAAGAAAAATTATCCCCTGACCTTCCATTTCAGCTGGTTCGTTCGGTATCCTCACGAACCGTTCTAGGTTGCTCCCTGTTGGCCGTGCTGGTCTATTTTTTATTCAAGAAAACCGATTTGAGCCTTGGGCTTTTTTTGGGCGGGGTCTTATCCTGCCTCAACCTTTTTTCCTTGCGGTGGATCGCCGATCAGATTCTTCAAAGCGGGACGGGAAGGGGTGGGGGGGCCGTTTGGATCTGGAACCTTGTTCGGTGGTTTTTTTGGGCTTTCACTTGTTGGTGCCTCGTTCAAATATCGGCCATTTGTTTGTTGGGGGCTCTTGCCGGGTATTTTTGGTTTCTTTTTGTTTTAAGCCGGGTGGGAAAAAAATCAGGACATCGTCTGGCTTCCGGTAAGCCGTGAAGTGGGTCAAGTTTTTCACTTGATTTTGCTTGGGGAAAAGTTGACCATTAAGCGCGAATTCCAGTCACGACGCTTTTGAAAAACCTTCTGAACGTTTTTCTTCAACGCCTCTGCTTTCTTCCTTTCGCTCAATTGAAATTTGAAAGGCCCGCGAATGGTAGCCGCTGAGAGCCCCATCCCAAGCATCGAAACCGCCGAAAGCCCGCTCTCGGTTCATGGGCATTTTTTAGGTTTTGATAATCTCATCAATGTTTCCACAGTCGCTCTTTTTGTATTTTTCCTCCTGCTGGTTCTATTTCTCCTGGCCCGCCGAAATCTGAAACTTGTGCCAACCGGCCTCCAAAACTTTTTCGAACTATCCATCGACTTCGTGAAAGACCTAGCCGATCCCATTGTGGGAAAACACGCGGAATTTTTCTTTCCTCTCTTCTTCTATTTGTTCTTTTTCATCTTTTTCTCGAATTTAATGGGTCTGATCCCGGGGTTGGTATCCCCCACGAGCCGGGTGGATATGAACGTCGGCATGGCCTTGATCGTCTTTTGTTCCACCCACGTATGGGGCATCAAGGAAAAGGGCCTGGTTAAATACGCGGCCCACTTTCTACCCCCCAAGGTTTCGGCGGATCCCAAGTCGCCCTTTGCGCTGAAACTGATGATGAACGTCATCTATTTCGCTCTGTGTCTCATGATGCCCCTGATCCACATCGCGGGTGAGTTGATCAAGCCCGTCTCCCTCACGATGCGGTTATTCGGAAACATGATGGGCAAAGAAAAGGTTTTGGGGGTTTGCATCATCCTGGTTTTGTTTTTCTGGCATGGGGCTCCCTTATTTAAGATCATGTCTTCCTTCCCCTTTATCTTGCGCATTGCCATTGTGGTCCTGGGCGTGTTTATTTCCTTCATTCAAGCCTTCGTGTTCATGCTTCTGGCCATGGTTTATATCGGCGGAGCGGTTCAGGGGCATGACGAACATGAGGAGGCAGGCGAGCCCCAGCACGGCTGAGGCTCTTGAGAAATCGACGTTCCCGCGCAGGCGGGATTCCCCGGGTCTTGCCCCCGCTTGAATCCGGAGATTCGTGGTTCATTCGAAAGGAGACGAAGGATGAAAAGGATTACTTTAATGCTGAGCTGGTCGTTCGTGATGTTCTCGCTCGCCGCAGTGGCGTGCGCGGAGGGGACCGCCCCCGGAACCGCGAAAGTTGCGGAAGGGGTCTGGTTTTACGCTTTCACCGTTCTGGGCGCCGGATTGGCCATCGGATTGGGAGCCTTGGGTACGGGCATCGGGCAGGGAATCACCTCCGGCAAGGCGGTGGAAGCCATGGCCCGTCAGCCTGAGATGGTGGGAACCCTGCAGGTCAACATGATCATCGGTTTGGCCTTCATCGAATCCCTTTGTATTTACGCCCTGGTCGTGGCGATGATCCTGTTGTTCGCCAACCCGTTCAAAGGTTTGTTCATCGGCTAAGAAGGATTTAACCCTGGCCGGGGCTTCAAACCCCGGCCCTTTTGGGAAGGTGCGCCATGGAATTTAACCTGAGTGTGTTTTTACTTCAGCTTGCGACTTTTGTGGTTGGTATGTTTTTATCCGCCCTGGTTTTCTTGCCCTATTTGAGGGGTTGGATGTCGGACCGGCAAAAACGAATCGAGGGCCAACTGGCCACCGCCGAGCAGCGCCAAAAGGATGCCGAAAAGCTCCAGGCGGAACTCGAAAAAAAGATGAAAGATTTGGAACAAAAAACGACCGAGACCCTGCAGACCGCCCGGCGGGAAGCGGACCGCATGAAAAATGAAATCGTTCAGGCCGCCCGCAAAGAATCCGAATTGACCCTGGCCGACGCCCGGAAGGTACTTGAGAGCGAGCGCAAGGCCGCTTCCGCGACTCTGCAGAAAGAAATCGGGGCCCTGGCGGTCGATATCGCCGAGAAAATCATCCGCGCCAGTGTGGACGGCAAGGTGCAGGACAAGATCGTGCAGGAAAGTCTCCAAGGGCTGAACGCCCGCAAGAATTAATTTTAGAAACCAGGAGAAGGCCCATGGAGTCGGTTATCGCCGAAAAATATGCCGTGGCGCTGTTGCAGGTGGCGAAGGAACAAAAAACCGTGGATATGCTCTCTTCCGAGATGCAGGCGGTTCAAAGGCTGCTGGAAGGTTCTCCCGAGTTGAAAAACACCCTGGAACATCCTCGGGTCAAGGCCCAGGAAAAACTAGACGCCCTGAAGTCCCTCCTGGGGAGCGCCCTTTCCCCCACGCTCGAAAATTTTCTGCGACTGCTCTTGACGAAAAAGCGTATCAAGCACCTGAAGGCCGTGACCGACCATTTCGAGAGGCTTTGCTACGAGATGCGCGGCAAGGCTGTGGCCCGGGTTTTGACCGCCATGCCCCTGTCTTCCGCCCAAAAGGCGGCCCTGACCCAGAAACTTTCCCAGATGCTCGGCCTGACCGTGGACCTGAAGGAAGAAGTAAAGCCCGGATTGATCGGCGGGATGATGATTTATCTGGGCGACCAGCGCATGGATGGGAGCGTCCTCGGTCAGCTGGAAAAAATGAAGCAAAGGCTTTTGCGGGTTGAAATCGACTAAACCTTTTTAGAAGAAAAGCGGAGGTAATACCGTGGCTCTCCAAGCGGACGAAGTAACGAAAATCCTGAAATCCAAGATCAAGGATTTCAAACCCGAGACGGAACTTTCCCAGGTGGGGGAAGTCCTGAAAGTCGGGGATGGCGTGGCCGTGATTTACGGGCTGAAAAACGCCATGGCCGGGGAACTGCTCAAATTTCCCAATGACGTCTACGGCATTACCTTCAACCTGGAAACCGACTCGGTGGGTGCGGTGCTGATGGGAGAAACCCGCCTGGTGCACGAGGGCGACCCGGTTGAATTGACGGGTCGTATCGCCGAGGTGCCCACGGGCAAGGAATTGCTGGGGCGCGTGGTGAATCCGCTGGGCATTCCCCTGGACGGCAAAGGCCCCTTGAACGCCTCCAAAAGCCGCCGTCTCGAGATCCGGGCACCGGGCGTGGTCCAGCGCCAGCCCGTCAAAGAACCCCTTCATACCGGCATCAAGGCCATCGATTGCATGATTCCCATCGGCCGGGGCCAGCGCGAATTGATCATCGGCGACCGCCAGACGGGTAAAACCGCCATCGCCCTGGACGCCATTTTGAACCAGAAGGGCAAGGGCGTTATCTGCGTGTACGTGGCCATCGGCCAGAAACAATCTACCGTGGCCCAAGTGGTGCGCACGCTTGAAGAACGCGACGCGTTGAGCTATTGCATCATCGTTTCCTCCACCGCTTCCGACCCGGCGCCTTTGCAGTACATCGCGCCCTATGCCGGTTGCGCCATGGCCGAGGAGTTCACCTACAACGGTGGACACGCTTTGATCATCTATGACGATCTTTCCAAACAAGCCGTGTCCTATCGCGAGTTGTCCCTCCTCCTGCGCCGCCCGCCGGGACGGGAAGCTTACCCGGGCGACGTGTTTTACCTTCACTCGCGCCTGCTGGAGCGCGCCTGCAAACTCAACGACAAGCTGGGCGGTGGGTCCCTCACGGCTCTTCCGATCATCGAAACCCAGGCGGGGGACGTGACGGCTTACATCCCCACCAACGTCATTTCCATCACCGACGGCCAGATCTTTTTGGAATCAAACCTTTTCAACTCCGGTATTCGGCCCGCCATCAACGTGGGAATCTCGGTTTCCCGCGTGGGCGGTAACGCCCAGACCAAGGCCACCAAGAAGGTGGCGGGAAAGCTCAAACTGGACATGGCCCAGTACAACGAACTGGCGGCTTTCGCCCAGTTCGGCGCTGAACTGGACAAGACCTCCATGGCCCAGCTCAACCGCGGGTCCCACATGGTGGAGCTGATGAAGCAGCCCCAGTATTCCCCCATGATCATGGAGGAACAGGTGGCTTCCATCTTCGCCGGGATCAGCGGCTATATGGACAACCTGCCCATCGAGAAGGTGAAACCCTACGAGGCGGGCCTTCTGAATTTTCTGAAGGAAAAGCGCCCGGAGATCCTCAAGGATATCCGCGAGAAGAACGACCTGACGGACGACACCAAGGCGAAGTTGACCTCAGCCATCGAGGAATTCGCCAAGTCGTTCGTGGCTTAAAAGAAAGGCCATCAAGGACCGCCCATGGCACAGATAAGGGAAATCAAGACGCGCATCAAGAGCGTCAAGAACATCGGCCAGATCACCAAGGCTATGAAGATGGTGGCGACTGCCCGTTTAAAACGCGCCCAGCAGCGCATTTTGAGCGCCCGGCCCTACGCGGTGCGCATGGCGGACGTGATGAAGAACCTGGCGGCCAAGACCACCGAAAGGGACCATCCTCTTCTGGCGGTGAAAAAGGAAGGCAAGTCGGCCCTGGTCGTCATTACCGCGGACCGCGGGCTTTGCGGAAGCTTCAACGCCAACATCCTTCGCCAGGCCCAGGCTTATTTAAGGGAAAACCCGGGTACGGACCTGATCACGGTGGGAAAAAAGGGGCGGGATTTTTTCAAGCGCCGCAAATTCAACATCATCAAGGAATGGCTTTATGTGTTTCCCCACATTCCCCATGAGACGGTTTTGGAAATGCGCGACGAGATCGAGGGCCTGTTCATCCGGGGGGGTTACAAGGAGATCCGGGTCCTCTATACCGAGTTCAAAAGCGTTATATCCCAGAAAGCCGCCATGGACACCCTGTTGCCCATCCGCCTTCAGGAACTGCCGGGCGAGGCCAAGGGCCTGGCTGCGGACTACGACTTCGAGCCGGACCTGGACACCATCCTCAACTCGCTGGTTTCCCAGTACCTGGCCACCATGATCCACCGATACCTGCTGGAAAGCTTCTCTTCTGAAATGGGCGCCAAACGGAGCGCCATGGAATCGGCCAGCAAGAACGCAGGTGAGATGATCTCCAAACTGACATTGGACTTCAACCGGGCTCGTCAGGCCATGATCACCAAGGAACTGGCCGAGATCGTCGGCGGAGCCGAGGCGCTTAAATAGTAGGGGATGCTTTCGATTCGAATGAACGTTAGAAACTTTGGAGGATAGGATGAGCGCAGCCAAAAGCCAGGAAGCCGTGAAAATCGGGGAAGTCGTTCAGATTATCGGACCCGTCGTGGACGTGGTCTTCCGGGAGGGGCACGTACCCGACATCCTCAACGCCCTGAAAATAGATTCGGAAAAAGACAACCTCCACATTACCCTCGAAGTGGCCCAGCATCTGGGTGACCAGACGGTTCGGGCCGTGGCCATGAGCTCTACCGACGGCTTGCGCCGGGGAGTCACCGTGACTGATACGGGTGCTCCGATCTCCGTGCCCGTGGGTCGGGGAGTTTTGGGCCGTATCGTGAACGTCCTGGGCGAACCTGTGGACGAGATGGGCGAGGTGAAGGTCGAAAAACGCTACCCCATCCACCGTCCCGCGCCTCCCTTGGTCGAGCAATCCACCAAGAAGCAGATCCTTGAGACGGGCATCAAGGTTATCGACCTTTTGGCCCCTTATCAGAAGGGCGGGAAGGTTGGGTTGTTCGGCGGAGCCGGCGTAGGCAAGACGGTTGTCATCATGGAACTCATCCGAAACATCGCCACCCAGCACGGCGGTTATTCCGTGTTCGCCGGGGTCGGCGAGCGCACCCGCGAGGGAAACGACCTGTGGCTCGAAATGAAAAGCTCGAAGGTTATCGACAAGGCCGCCTTGGTTTACGGGCAGATGAACGAACCGCCCGGTGCCCGTGCCCGCGTAGGCTTATCCGGTCTCACCATCGCCGAATACTTCCGCGACGAAGAGGGACAGGACGTGCTTCTTTTCATCGATAACATTTTCCGTTTCACCCAGGCCGGGTCTGAAGTTTCCGCCCTTCTGGGCCGCATGCCTTCCGCCGTCGGCTACCAGCCGACCCTGGCTAGCGAGATGGGTGCCTTGCAGGAACGTATTACTTCCACCCAGAAGGGTTCCATCACCTCGGTACAGGCCATCTACGTGCCTGCTGATGACTTGACCGACCCGGCGCCGGCCACCTCCTTCTCCCATCTGGACGCGACCACCGTCTTGAATCGCGCCTTGACCGAGCTTGGCATCTATCCGGCGGTGGATCCACTGGATTCCACCTCTCGAATGCTTGATCCCCTCGTGGTCGGGGAAGAACATTACAACGTAGCCCGCAAGGTCCAGCAGATCCTTCAGCGCTACAAGGAACTGCGTGACATCATCGCCATCCTCGGCATAGATGAACTCTCCGATGACGACAAACAGCTGGTCGGAAGAGCGCGCCGCATCCAGCGCTTCCTCTCCCAGCCTTTCTTCGTGGCCCAAGAATTCACCGGCACCCCGGGACGCTACGTGTCCCTGGCCGACACCATCCGCTCCTTCAAGGGCGTGGTGGAGGGCCAATACGATCACTTGCCCGAACAGGCCTTCTACATGACGGGCGGGATCGACGAGGTTTTGGAACGCGCGAAGAAGATGTAAAGAAAGAGAATCGACATGGCCAACACCCTTAAACTGCAAGTGGTCTCCCCGGACAAGCCCGGGTTCGCCGCCGATGTCACCCTGGTCACCCTGCCGGGAACGGTGGGTGAGTTCGGCGTGATGGCGAAGCATATGCCGATCATGGCCACGATTAAGCCGGGCACCCTCAAGGTCACTACGGGCGGCAAGAAAGAGTTTTATTTCGTCTCCAAGGGGTTTGTGGAAGTGAATCCGAAATCGGTGACTGTGCTGGCCGAGGCTTACGAGCGCGCGGATGAGATCGACGCCGGGCGGGCCCAGAAATCGAAAGAAAGGGCCCAGGAACTCCTGGCCTCCAAGAAAGAAATGAAGAACAACCCCGAGGCCCAGGCCAGCTTGGAAAGGGCCCTGGGGCGCCTGAAAGTCATTGAAGAAGCCAAACAAGCAGGTTCTTAAAGCCCTCGACCTTCCTTCCCTTGTCAGGGGACTGTTCCCGCCGATAAAATACCCCCACTTCATTGTTTTATAAAAGGTATGCACATGATTGTGGGTTTGGGTGTGGATTTAATCGAGATCGACCGGGTGAAACGCGCCCATGAGCGGTTCGGTCAGCGCTTTATTGACCGCCTCTTCACCTCCCAGGAAGCCGCTTACTGCCTAAAAAAATCTGATCCCTATCCTTCGCTGGCCGGACGCTTTGCCGTCAAGGAGGCCGTCATCAAGGCCTTCAGCCGGGGCTTTGGCGGCCGTTGGAAATGGAACCAGATCGAGGTCGTGCGCGATGAGGTCGGGAAACCCTCCCTTCGGTTGACGGGAATCCTAGAAAAACTTCGGATTGAACGCCGCATCACGGCCATGCACCTGACGCTGGCCCATAGCAAAAGGGACGCCACCGCCACCGTCATTCTCGAAACAAATTCATAAGGAACCTCATGTCCTCGCCAAAAGAATGGAAGCCCCGCGTATTGACCGCTGCCCATTGGTTCTGGTTCCTGCTCTTTATGGGCCTGGTGACCCGACTTCCCTTATTGCGCCTGGCCACGGCGGAGACCACCGACGGGGTTTATAGCCTCACTTATTTTTCCACCAACTTTGTACCCAATGACCGGTTCGTTCTTTTTCCCGGTTATGCTTTGGTGGTTTATCTGGGAGAGTGCCTGGGAGCCCAGGGGTGGTATTGGGGACGGCTCATATCAGCTCTGTCGGGCCTGCTTTTTCTCATACCCCTCTGGCGGTTTTGCCGCCGATGGATGTCGGCGGAAATGTCCGGCCTGGTGTGCTCCATGGCCCTCTTCTCTCCCCTGCTTTGGCAATGGTCCCTGAAGGTGATGCCGGACGTCTTTTTTCTTTTGTTCTTCTGGCTGGCCCTGGAACGTTTGACGGCAGCGGAGGCGGACAAGAGCGAAGGGGCCTGGATCGCGGGCTGTCTTTCGGCGGCCGTTGCCGCTTGCACCCGGCCGGAAGGATACCTGCTTTTACCCTGGATCTGGACGGTGGGCGAGGGCTTGGCAACAAAAGAAAAATGGAGCCGGAGGTTTTTTACCCTGCTGATTTGGGCCGGACCCCTTTACCTCCTCGAACCAAAATTTTTGACCATCTTGGACGCTTACCGGGAAGGAGCGGGCATGTCTCCCGGTCTCCAGGGACGCCATTTGTTTTTTCTCAACGCAATGGAGCATCTTTACACTTATTTGACCCAGCCCGTTTTTGTTTTTACCCCACTCGTTTTTGGCGCCGCCCTGCTGGGCCTGGGAAAGATGGCCCACCGGGAAGGACCGGAAGGGCGGGCCGTCCAGCGGGTTCTCTTTCAGGTTTACCTTGTCCTTTTACTATCCCGCCTTTTCCCCACAGCCTACCAAGATAGATATCTTTTGCCTTTTCTGCCTCTCGTGCTGGCGGCGGCGGGATACCAGCTGGAGCTATATTTCGAGCATTGGAAAGATACCGGACATCCCATCCGAAAAATGATGCTGAAGAACGGCCTCTTGACGATTCTTTTGGCGTGGTCCGTAATTTTTTCCGCGGCGGTCTTGATCGCCCAGAACGATTCCTTTGGCGATATCAAGCGGTCGGCGGAAAACCTAAAAACCCTTCCCCCGGACGCGGTGATCTACTCGGATGAAATCCCGAAAACCCAGTACTGGTCCGGCCGGACGCTGCGATTGGTGACCCTGCCCTTCACCCCGCCGACAGGCGCTTATGTGGTCCTTCACAGTTTTTACACGGCCCGGCTCGGATTCGTGGATACCCATATGCGCGAGGGCCTGGGGGCCAGGGTCTTGCGGCAAGATAACAGCATGGTGGTTCCGCTCCTCACCGACCTCATGGAGGATTCCACCCTCCAGAACAGGTTTGAGGCCACCGCTTTCCGTTTTCGGCCCCAGTTTTTTTCGAGCCTCACTTACCACATCGAAAAATAATCCTCGAGGAGATTACCCGTGAAACTTGCCACCGCCCAGGATATGAAAAAAATCGATGAGGCCGCGGTCCGGGATCATGGGCTTTCCATCATCGGGTTGATGGAATCCGCTGGCGCGGCGGTTATGAGGGATCTGGAAGAACATTATTCCCCCCTTTCCAAAAGAACGGTGGGGGTCCTTTGCGGCAAGGGGCACAACGGCGGGGATGGGCTGGTGGTCGCCCGGCTTCTGAAGAGTGCCAAGGTCAGTGTGGTGGCCGTGATCCTGGGTGACGCCGAATCCCTCGTCGAGGAAACCCTGACTCAGTTTCACAAGGCCCGAACCGCCAAGGTACCCATCCTTTTCTTGGAGGAAGATGGGAACCTTCCCTCCATTCGAATCGCCCTGGAGGAATGCGATCTCCTCGTGGACGCCCTCCTGGGAACGGGTTTGAGCCGGCCGGTGGAAGGTTTGGCCAGGGAATTGATCCGCCTGGCGAAGACCCTTGGAAAACCGGTGGTGGCAGTGGATATCCCCTCTGGACTTTCGGCTGATACGGGAAACCCCCTGGGCGAGGTTTTAAGCGCCCAGCGGACCGTCACTTTTGGCCTTCCCAAAGTTGGATTTTATTCCCCAACCGCGCCAACTTATTTAGGGAAATGGAGGGTAGACCCCATCGGGTTTCCTCCCGAACTGCTCAACGCGTCTTTTCTTAAACATGAATTGACCGAACGAGAAACCGTTCGCAAGGCGCTTCCCCATTACGATGATTACGCGCACAAGGGAAGCCGTGGAAGGGTAGTGGTGGTGGCGGGTGCCACGGGCCTGACAGGAGCGGCGGCGTTAAGCGCCCTGGGTGCCCAGCGCATTGGGGCCGGGCTTGTCACCGTGGCTTGCCCGGAAAGCTTGAATGCCATTCTTGAAGTCAAACTGACCGAGCCCATGACGGCTCCGGTCCCCGAGGTTGAAGGAGGATTTCTTTCCCTCCGAGCAGCCAGCCGGATTCTTCACCTTTGCACCAATGTCAACTCGGTGGTCATTGGGCCAGGCATTGGACGTCACCGGGAAACGGCGCAACTAGTCCGGGAACTGTTAACCAAGCTCACCCTCCCTATGGTTGTGGATGCGGATGCCCTCAACCTGTTGGGGGGACAATTGGACATATTCAAGGCCGTGAAGGCGCCCGTGATCCTGACGCCGCATCCTGGAGAGGCCGCCTGGCTTCTCAAGATTAGTATTTCGGAAGTGGAACAAAACCGCCTCAAAGTTGCGAAGCAAATTGCCGAAGGCTATAATGTCGTGCTTGTCCTCAAAGGGCGCCATACCGTTATTGCAAGCCCCAAAGGGGAAATCCGCATCAATCCCACCGGCAACAGGGGTTTGGCCACGGCCGGCACGGGGGATGTCCTATCCGGAGTTATTGGCGGGCTTTTGGCCCAGCGTGTGAATCCTTTTGACGCGGCCACCCTGGGAGTTTTTTTGCACGGGTTGGCCGGTGAAAGATTGGCGCGGCGGATGGGGCCGGATGGGTTGTTAGCGGGGGACCTTTTGCCCATGTTCCCCAAAGTGCTTCGACAAATCAGTGAGACTTCGAGGGAGCCCCTATGCCCGGCAGCGCCGAACTTCAAAACCAATGGGAAGCCTTCCTCAAGGTCGTCGAAGTCCGGGAACCGCGGCTCTACGATCACATGAAGACGGCGGTTCCGAAAGAATTGACTAAATACAACCTGGTCCTTCTTGCCCAAAAGGCGGATGACTTGAAAGAAATCGAGGTAGGCCTGAAGGTCTACCACGACAAGATCGATGAATTCATGCCTCTGGTGTTCGGTCAAAATCGAGGAATCAAGACCGAATTGGCAAGCGAAAGCGATTGGGCGGATTATCAACCCCCGCCCAAGGCGGATGCGGTGGCGGCTCCCACCCCTACGGCAGGGTCCGGAATGGCACCCGTCGGGTTGTCACTGGATCAAAACGAGTTGTTGAAAGTTCTTGAAACCTCCATCCGGCAGAGGGTGGAAGCCGAGATTCGGACCTCCGTTCAGTCCGAAGGCGTAGGCGCCGAGGCTCAGGCGGAAATGTTGTCCCGTTTGAAAGAGGACTACGCTCAGGAAGAGGAAAACCGCCGGATGGCGGTTCGTATGGCCTTGATTGCCGAGGGGGATAAAATCCTGACCCAAATGGTCATGGCCTGGCAGCAGGCCAAGCAGAATGGGGACGGGGGTCCCCAATGGAACGAAGTGAAACAAAGACTTTTGGAACTCCTGGACGCAACGGTCCAGATGACGCATTCCTGAGCTAATAAACCAAAGATGGAGGACGCATGACAAACCCTACCGTTGAATCGGCCATCGGGTTCTTTTTGTTATCTTTGCTGACCTGGTCGGTGACTTTTACCGTCTTGGTTTTCGGCGTGATGTTGAGGCGAAAAATCCTTCTCTGGGATGACAACTGGAAGGAAAAGCTGGAAGCGAGGGGTCAATCCATCAAGCAATACGCCGAGGATCTGCAGATGACTTACGAGAAAGTCCGTTCGACCTATCGGTTATTGGGGTTTTTCTTGATCGTCATCGTGGCGATGATGGTGGGTGTCGTTTACCTGGCGATGATGCAAAAACCTCTCCTGGGCCTGCCCCAAACCATGTCCAGCCTTTGGCTCCTGGCCCTGGTAACCTTGTCCGCTCTCCTGCCGGCTTTCGTCAATTTCGGTGTGGGAGCCTACGTGGCGGAGACCATGCTTTTGAAAGCCAATGCCTTCGTCTTCATGGAAGCACGGGAAGAAAACAAGGAAAAGCAGGCGAAGGCCCAGTTCATGGAAAAGGCCAAACAATTGAAGGCTCAGAGAGAAACCCAGCGTAACGCCATCATCCCTCCGGAAGCTCCCCTTCCGGCCGCAGCTAAGAAATAAGGCCTGTTTCGGGATAATTTCAATTCGACTTCCTGGATATCCGATCTCTTTTCCCCTTGGTTTTAACCCAAGGGTGATCTGAACCTTGAATCCCGGAATCTTATCTCCCTTAATTATTCATCACCAACGAATGGGTGGGACAAATCAGGCGGGTCCAAGCCTGAATTCCCGAGTCTTAACAGTTCTTTTTTTCATAAAATCCCCTAGGATGGTTCCTATGCGAATATTTCTTTTTTCTTTGACCCTGCTGGGGGCACTCTTGTCGGGTTGCGCCACCTTGGGAATAAAGGATGATTCCCTTGGGCTCCAAATAACTCCCCAGCCTGTTAAACGAGGTCAGCCCGCTTTGGCAAAGGTGGACGCGCCGATGGATTCATCCAAAGTCGTTGGCGTGGTAGAAACATTTGGAAGCCCAACCTTGATTTTCGCGAAGGATGAGAAAAAAGAAATTTGGTTTTTTTATGGAACCATCCCATTCTCCCCTTGGGTCAAACCCGGGACTTATAAGGTGCGGGTGAGCGCTTATCCGCCTACCGGGGATCCCCATTACACCGAAATGAAAGTGGACCTCCAATGAGCGGCCGGGAGCCGGTCTCCGTCGTCATCCCCGCCTACAATGAAGAGGACGGAGTGGCGGGCGTGGTCCAAGAAGTGCGTAAGCATTTGAAAGGGGCTCGGGTTACCCATGAAATCCTTGTGGTCGATGATGGCAGCAAAGACACCACTGCCGAGACGGCGCTGAATGCGGGCGCCCGGGTTGTGCGAATGGGGGAAAACCGAGGTTACGGGGCTTCCCTGAAAGCGGGAATTCGCCAGGCGCGGTACGACCTTATCGCGATTTTGGACGCGGATGGAACCTATCCCGCCGAGGATTTACCGGCGCTTCTTGAATCGGTTCAGACCGCTGACATGGCGGTGGGAGCCCGGGTGAAGCCTCACAACGCAATTCCGACATTGCGGCGCTTCCCCAAGTGGCTTCTGGGGAAATGGGCCAATTACCTGGCCGAGCGAAAAATTCCGGACTTGAACTCGGGATTGCGGGTCTTTCGAAAGAAAATCGCGGCCCGATACGAGGGGCTTTTTCCCAACGGGTTCTCCTTCACCACCACCCTGACCCTGGCGCTGGAATGCCATGGTTATATCGTGCATTACCTGCCCATCCATTACCGCGAACGCATCGGTTCCTCGAAGATTCGCCCGATCAAGGACACTATCAACTTCTTTTCGCTGGTCCTGCGGGTGGTCATGTATTTCAAGCCCTTGAAGATATTCATCCCTATAAGCGGTATCCTGTTACTAGCGGGAGTTGCAGATGGGATTTGGTCCGCGTCGCAGGGACAGCCCTTGAATGGCGCCACGATTCTCCTGCTGGTCGCGGGCCTGCAGGTGGCGGCCCTGGGACTTTTGGCGGACCTGCTGGTGAAGAGGGGGAGATAACCATGAAGGTTTTGCTGGTCAACCCGCCGAGTGAGAACATGATCACCACCAATATTCCTTCGGTGGTGGACGAGGAGCGGGGGTTCAATCCGCCCTTGGGACTTCTTTATGTCGCCGGTTTCGCAAAAACCAACACAGCCCATGAGATCCTGGTCTTGGATTGCCAGGTTGAGGAAATTTCCCAAGATGAAGTGGAAGGACGCATCCGGGAAATCATGCCGGACGTGGTGGGAATCCAGACCCTCACCTTCACCGTCATTGATGCCCGCATGGTGGCCCAGGCGGCCAAACGCGCCAACCCAAAATGCAAAGTGGTCATGGGAGGACCCCATGTCCATATCTATGCCCGTGAAACCCTCGCCATGGACGAAGTGGATTTCGCGATCAAGGGCGAGGGCGAATTGGCCTTCACCCAACTCCTGAGCGCCTTGGAAGGTCTGCTGCCCTTGCCGCAGGTTTTTGGCCTGGCTTACCGGGACCCGGTGACGGGCCAAGTGAAGGACAACCCTCCCGCCCCTCCCGTCGAGGATTTGGACGGCCTGCCTTACCCCGCGCGGGAACTGACCCCAATTCATAAATACTATTCCATTCTTGCCAAGCACAACCCCATCACCACCATGTTCACCAGCCGGGGATGCCCTTACCGGTGCCTTTTTTGCGACCGTCCCACCATGGGACGCCGGTTCCGCAGCCATTCGGCGATCAGCGTGGTCAATGAAATGGAAGCCTGCGTCAAGATGGGGATTCGTGAATTCTTCATCTATGACGATACCTTCAACGTCAACCGCAAGCGCGTGTTTGACATTTGTTCCGAGATCAAGCGACGCAAATTGGAGATCGCCTTCGACATCCGCGCCCGGGCCGACCGGATGGATGAGGATATGCTCCGGGAACTGGCTTCGGCCGGTTGCGACCGGATCCATTACGGGGTGGAGTCGGGAAACGAGGAGGTGCTGGCGACCTTATTAAAGGATTTGGATTTGGATCATGTCCGAAAAATATTCAAGGCCACCCGCCGCCATGGCATGAAAACCCTGGCTTATTTCATGATCGGCAACCCGGGGGAAACCCGAGAAATGGCCCTGCACACGATTGAGTTCGCCAAAGAACTGGACCCGGATTTCGTGCATTTTTCCATCCTGACGCCCTTTCCCGCCACGGCTATTTATTACAAGGCCTTGGAAGATGGCCGATACGAAAGCGATTATTGGGCGGAGTTTGCCAAAAACCCTACCCCTGATTTCAAACCCCGGCTCTGGGAAGAACACATGAAGCGGGATGAACTGGTGGCTTTGTTGAAATACGCTTATAAATCTTTCTATCTTCGTCCCCGAATGGTCATGAAGAACATGGCGTACACCCACTCCGCTGTCGACCTGTTTCGAAAAGCCCGTGTCGGCTTGAAGATGCTTCGGATATAATACCCGCCTTAAGTAGCCCCACTTTTCCAAAAGGTTCATTCAAAATATGAAAAAATACATGCCCATCGTCATAGGTTTGGGACTCTTCGGCGTCATTCTTTACAAGGTGGACTTGGCGTCCACCTGGAATTTGCTGAGGCAGGCGAATTTATGGCTATGCCTTCTATGTCTTATGACTTTCTTGGTGATGGTGTATATCAAGGGCATTCGCTGGAGCTACCTGTTGAAAATGCAGGGGGAGACTTATTCGGTCTGGAATTGCTTCCTGATCTACATGGGAAGCTTGTTCTGGGGCAATGTCACTCCCGGAAGGGTTGGGGATTTCATCAAGGTCTTCTACCTTCAGGAAGATTTGAAAATGCCCATGGGTAAGGCCATGCCGAGTGTTTTGGTGGACCGGGTTTTCGACCTCTACTTGTTGCTGATCCTCGGCGGGGCGGGAATCCTCCTTTATCCCATGCCGGTGGACCCCTTTTTGATCAAAACGGTCTGGGTATTTTTCGGGGTGCTTTTCGCGATCACCCTATTGGCGTTCAACCAGAAAATTGGAGGCGCGATCCTGAAGACCGTTTTCCAAAGGCTCATGAAACAAGAGCACAAGGAAATCACCGACAAGGCTTTCGAGGAATTTCACGACGGCATGGGGTCTTATTACAAACCCGCCCTCTTGATTCCTATTCTTTTTACAGCGGCCTCTTACCTCATATACTTTTGGGGTTGCGAGAACCTGGGCCACTCGATCCCCGGGCTCCAAGCGTTGGATTATCCCTATACCGCCTTTTGCATTTCGGTCGTGAATATCGTCTCTCTCGTAACCTTTCTCGGCATGGGAACCCGGGAGGGCGCCCTGATTCTTCTGTTTGAGCTGGCTAAACTGGGGCAGGACCAGGCCCAGATTCAAGCCCATGCCCTGGCCTATTCGATCCTGATTCTTTTCATTGGTTCGATCCTTTTTTCGTTCCTTGGATTTTTCTGCTTCCTACTCAAACCCATTCAAATGAAGGGACTCTTCAAGAGCAGAAACTCCTAAGGGATTCCATCGTTGGTTTCTTCAAAAGCTTAAAAACGCAATCGGCGCTTTCATTGAAGCCGTATCAAAAACAGGAAGTATGAATGACGAAGATCATCTGTGTCGCCAACCAAAAAGGCGGAGTGGGTAAAACCACGACGACGGTCAATCTGGCCGCCTGCCTGGCGGCTATCGAAAAAAAGACCCTTTTAGTCGACCTGGATCCCCAAGGCAACGCCACCAGCGGGGTGGGGATCGACAAGAACCAATGCGACCCCAACGTTTACCAGGTTTTGATGGGCGAGGCGGATATTCTCCAGGCCATTCGGCCGACCGAATTGGAAAAGCTATTTTGTGTTCCCTCCAACGGCCATTTGACCGGGGCCGAAGTGGAACTGGTGGGTATGGAAGAACGGGAAATGCGCCTCAAGAAGGCCCTGGAATCGGTCGAGAATGCCTTTGATTTTATCCTGATTGATTGTCCCCCCTCCCTGGGTTTCCTTACCCTCAATGCGCTCACGGCCGCCCGATCGGTCCTGATTCCCATCCAGAGCGAGTATTATGCCCTGGAGGGCCTTAGCTCGCTGATGGAGACCATTGAGCGGGTGAAGGAAAGCCTCAACCCGGAGTTGGCCATTGAGGGAGCGGTTTTGACCATGCACGACGCCCGCACCCGGCTCGCCAACCAGGTGGGCGACGAGGTGAAAAAATATTTTGGCGAGAAGATTTACCAAACCGTGATACCGAGAAACGTCCAGCTTTCCGAATCCCCGTCTTTCGGAAAGCCCATCATCCTTTACGACATTCGATCCAGCGGGGCCCAGGCCTATTTGAACTTGACGAAGGAGGTGGTTGCCCGTGACTAAAAAAGCCCTTGGAAAAGGTTTGGAAGCGCTTATCCCCAAGAAAGCGGTGGAAGAGAAAAAGGGAGGGCTCCAGCAAATACCCATCTCGAAGATCAAGGCGAACCCGACCCAGCCCCGGAAGATATTCAAATCCGAGGACTTGCAGGACTTGGTGAATTCGGTTCGCGAAAAAGGAATTCTCCAGCCGATCACGGTAAGGAAAAAGGGGGAAGGATGGGAAATTGTCGCGGGGGAGCGCCGCTGGCGGGCGGCCCAAAAACTTGGCCTGCTGACCTTACCGGCCTTGGAAGTGCTGGCCTCCGATGTGGAGTCGTTGGAATGGGCCTTGATCGAGAACCTCCAGCGCGTGGATTTAAACCCCATCGAAGAGGCTCAGGGATATCACCGCTTGCAGGAAGAATTCCAAATGACCCAGGAACAAATCTCCCAAAAAGTCGGTAAAGACCGGGCAACCGTGGCAAATGCCTTGAGACTTTTAAAGCTCACCCCCGAGGTGCAATCCTATTTGGCCTCGGGCCGACTGACGTCGAGCCATGCCAGGGTTCTGGCGGCCTTGCAGACTCCCCAGGAACAGAAAAAATGGGCGGACAAAATACTTCATCACGGAATTTCAGTCCGTGAAGTGGAACAATGGCTTCAAAATCAGAAGGGCCCGACCCGGCGTTCGAAAACGGGCTCCAAAGCAAAAGATCCGAATATCGACAAACTCGAGGGAAGCTTGAGAGATTGGTTGGGAACCAAGGTGACGGTGAAAACCCAGGGAAAGCAAAAAGGGGTTGTCAAGTTGGAATATTATTCACTCGACGATCTGGACCGCATCCTCAACCTTTTCCGAAAAGCGGGGTATCGTTGACTTTCGGTAAATAACTGTTTAAATTATTTTTTAGCCAGTTAGAAGGGCGAGTGCTTTTCCAGCGAACCTGAGGAGGGAGAAGAAATGCCTCAAACTGCAGCAGAAATTTTGGCGAAGAAAATTGAGGGCGAAGTCAAAAGATTAGCCCCCAATGCAGTGATCCGGAATGATTACACGAGCTACAAAGATGACGGGGTCGATATTTACGTGTACGCCCCACGTAAAGTGGCCGACATGCTTCAAGGCCGGTTGAAGGGAACCATGGTGAGTGAATTGAAAAAAACCAATGGAACCCGTGCCCGGTTGTTGATGGAGCATATTGAGAACATGACACCGGAGGCAAAAAAGAAATACGGCATTCCTGCCTAATTTTTTTTATGTCTCGCCGAAAAACGTTTTTGGGGTTCCTGCCCGAACCCATCCGTTGATATAGTAGAAGGCCCCTTTCGGAAGAATCCGGGAGGGGCTTTTTTTTGGAGAGTTTCCTATGCCTTTCGCGATCGAGCTTTTATTTGACGCCAAAACCGACCGGGCGGTTCGCCGGCTCGGCCACCTCCTGGAACGTCAGAAAATACCAACCATTCTCAGTGCCCGAGGCGCCAGCCCGCATGTGACATTGGCGGTTTTCGACCAATTCAACCAGGGGCGTTTACTCCCAAGAATGGCTCGGCTGGCCCGGCGGTTTAATCCCATTCCCTTCGATCTTGCGAGTCTGGGCAATTTTCCGGGGAAGGAGCGTGCCCTTTTTCTGGCTCCCGTGGTGACTCCCAATCTATTGAAACTTCACAATCTCCTTCATATTTCTTTAAAGGGCCTTATGAAAGGAGCGCTTTCATACTATATCCCGGGCCGGTGGGTTCCCCACTGCACGCTCGGAATGGGTCTTACCCCAAAGGAATTGAACCGGGCCTTTGATTTTCTCCAGAAGGTCCCTTACGCTCAGAAGGGCCTTTACAATCGCTTGGCCTTGGCGGAATATCACCCCGTCAAAGAGATTTATTCCGTCCCCCTCGCCTTGCCCAAAGGCTGAAACCACACCCAAATTGAAGGCAATTTTCACCGCCAAGACGCCAAGAACGACAAAAACAAAAAGTTGGAAAATCTTTAAAATCAAAGGTGTGGGTTTAGGTTTCCTTGGCGAACTTGGCGTCTTGGCGGTTAAATTAGGTTTAGTTTAAGATTTATTGTTTTTTGAAAGGTCCTTCATGTCAGCCAATCCCCGCTTGTTTCTTTTGGACGGAGCCGCCGTAGCCTACCGGTCTCATTTCGCATTCATTAAGAACCCCCGGAAGACCTCAAAGGGTTTTGACACCTCCGCGGTCTACGGTTTCGTGGATACCCTGCTGATGATCCTGAGAAAACAAAAACCCGAATATTTCGCGGTTGTCTTCGACTCCAGGGAACCGACCTTCCGGCACAAGATGTACAAGGAATACAAGGCCAACCGGGAGGAGATGCCGGAGGACCTGGCCAACGGCTTCCCTTATATCTACAAGATGGTCAAGGCCCTGAACCTGCCCCTCCTCGTCAAGCCGGGTTTCGAGGCGGACGACCTGATCGGCACCATGGTGACCCGGGCCAAAAAGGAAAAGATCGACAGCGTCATCGTGTCCGGGGACAAGGATTTCATGCAATTGATCGGACCCGGTGTGCAGATGTACAAGCCCAAATGGCCCAATGACTGGTCCATGGCGGACGAGAAGGACGTGATGGAAAAATTCGGGGTGAAGCCCGACCAGGTCATCGACGTGCTGGCCCTCATGGGCGACGCCTCGGACAACGTGCCGGGAGTTCCCGGCATCGGGGAAAAAACCGCCACTACCCTCATCCAGGAATACGGGACGATGGATAACCTCTTCAAGAACGTCGACAAGATCACCAAACCGAAACTTAAGGAATCCCTCCTTCAAAACAGGGATATGGCCGACCTGTCCAAGAAACTGGTAACGATCGATTGCGATTCGCCGATTCCCGACAAACCCAAGGATATGGTCCTGGGAAAACCCGACATGAAGGCGCTTCACGAGCTTTGCCATGAATTGGAATTCAATCGGATGATGTCTCGGGTGGAGGAATACGCCTCCCAGTTCGGGACGGTCGACCTCGTCCTGGAGAGCCCCTCCGAATCCCCCACAAAGGGAAAGAAAGGAAAAACCACAAAAAAAGAAAAAGAGAAGGCGCTGGAGCCTGCCGCGCCCCAAGTGAAGCACGTATCGGACAAGTACCGGTGCCTCTTGACCGAGGAGGAGATTGCAAAAGCGTTGGCGGCCGCGGCCAAGGCCGGACTGGTGGCCGTGGACACCGAAACCACGGGGCTCGATCCCCTAACGGTGGACATCGTAGGCGCGTCCCTTTGCTGGAAAGAGAAGGAAGCGGTCTTCATCCCCTTCAACCGGGAACTGGGGAAGGATAAGGTCGTCAAGCTTCTCAAGCCTTTCCTGGAAAACCCGAAGATCGAAAAGGGGGGCCAGAACAGCAAGTACGACTGGGCCGTCTTCAAAAGCCACGGCATCGAGCCGAAAGGGTTCGCTTTCGACACCATGCTCGAGAGTTTCCTGCTGGATTCCTCCTACCGCCAGCACAACCTGGACGCTATCGCGCTGAAGCACTTCAATTACACCAAAATCCCCACCGAGGCCCTGATTGGAAAGGGGAAGAACGAAATCACCATGGACCAGGTGCCCCTGGAGGACATCACCCAATACGCTTGTGAGGACGTGGATTTCGCTCTGCGGGCGCATAACCTCTTCGCCCCGCGCTTGAAAAAGGAAGGCTTACAGAAATTGTATGAGGAAGTGGAACTGCCCCTGGTGATGGTGTTGGAGGACATGGAACGCTCCGGAATCGCCATTGACGCCAAGTTGCTGGGAGAGCTTTCCGCCGAAGCGGAAGTGGAACTGAAAAAACTCACCAAGAAGATTTACAAGGAAGCGGGGGAGGAGTTCAACATTGGCTCGCCCCTTCAATTGGGCAAGATTCTCTTCGAGAAGATGCAGGTGCAGAAAATCGGGGGAACGCGGGTCAAGAAAACCAAGACGGGATACGCCACGGACGTGGACGTGCTGGAGGCCCTCAAGGGCGTTCCCATCGCGGACATGATGCTGGACTACCGCCAGCTCTCGAAGCTCAAAAACACCTATCTCGACGTTCTCCCCGGAATGGCGAACCCCAAGGACGACCGCATCCATACCTCCTACAGCCAGGCAGTGGCCGCCACGGGCCGCCTGTCCTCCAACGACCCGAACCTGCAGAACATTCCCATCCGCTCCGAATTCGGAAGGCGCATCCGGGGAGCTTTCGTAGCCAAGGATTCCAAGCACGTCCTTATTTCCGCCGACTATTCCCAGATCGAATTGCGGGTACTAGCTCACATTACGGGCGATAAGAACTTAATCGAGACTTTCCAGAAGGACGAGGACGTCCACCGTCGCACGGCCTCCCTCATCTTCGGGGTGCCCATGGACCTGGTCACTTCCACGCAGCGCAGCCAGGCCAAGACCATTAATTTCGGGGTCATTTACGGCATGGGCCCCCAAAGGTTAGCCCGTGAAAACGGGGTTTCCATGGTCGAGGCCAAGAAGTTCATCGAGGATTACCTGGCCAAGTATCCCGGAATCCAAAAGTTCACCACCGAGTGCGTGGAAACGGCAAAAGAACAGGGCTTTGTCTCCACCCTCCTGGGCCGCAAGCGCCTGTTGCCTGAAATTCATTCCACCAACCCGGGGCTTAGGATCGCCGCCGAACACATGGCGGTCAACACTCCCATCCAGGGTTCCGCCGCCGACTTGATCAAGATCGCCATGGTGCGCCTGCACGCCAAGCTCAAGCAGAAGAAGATGGAAACCACCATGCTTTTGCAGGTGCACGACGAACTGGTTTTCGAAGCTCCCAAAACCGAGGTGGAGGACGCCAAGAAGCTCATCATTAAGGAAATGGAAGGGGCGATGGAACTGAAGGTGCCGCTGAAGGTGGATGTGGGCGTGGGGAAGAATTGGCTCGAGGCACATTAAAGTTGGGTGGTTTGGCCTTTTCCCCAAACCTCCATTTTTTTAAAAATCGTCTACTTCGTTTCGCGAGATGAGTATTTCCAGATGGTTTTAAACTAACATTTTTTCACGCTGTTTTGCGGCTCTTTTCCTTTTTTGGGTGGGTGTTCGATTAAGGACGAAAGGCTGCTGGGGCAGTGGCAAAACCTTTGGTTTTTCTTTTTCCTCGATCGCCCGGTGTTTCCAGGTATGGTAGAAATACCAGGCTTCCAAGACCACCAAACCCAAGAAAATCAAGGCGATCCAGGCGTTGGGAAAATTGTTTTGATCAGGGACGAGTGAGATCGGCCGAACCGATTCCGCGTATGCGACGCTATGACCCAAAAGCGAAAGAAATAGTGTCCCCCCAAAAATTCTTTGGCCAATGAATCGAATCGAAGAAATAATTATTCCCATAACTTCACCTCATCGATAAATGGAACGGTTTTTAGTATGGGAAACTGAATAAAAAATAGGAAGGCCAGTGGAAGTTAATTTATGGTAACCGTTTCCTTTAAAACCGATTTTAGTTCGAAAAGGCAGGAAGAATATAATCCTGAAATAATTGAAGGGAGGATTTTGCGGCTTTTGGATCGTTGTAATTGCCGGCTGTAATGACGCAAACCAAGTTTTTGTCCGGCACAATGAAAAGATAATTTCCACCCACACCCCAACCTAGAAGAGTCTTGAATCTTTGGTTTCCAAGGGTTGATTCGGTTTCCCACCACAAATAACCGTAATCATATTTCTTGTTGGTCTGGTCCCTGGACACTTTTCGGGATATCGATTCCTTGATCCAATCCTCTGAAACGATCTGTTTCCCCGCCCATTTTCCCTTGTTTAAAACGAGAAGACCGATTTTGGCCAGGTCCTGGGGAGAGAGGGAAAGGCCGAAGGACACGGGAACGACTGTTATACCCGCAGAAGGGGCTTCGACCCATTGGGCCGAATGGATATCGAGTGGGTCGAATAGGTATTT
This sequence comes from uncultured bacterium, assembly GCA_964525605.1. GTDB lineage: Bacteria > Oederibacteriota > Muellerivitia > Muellerivitales > Muellerivitaceae > CAVTWJ01. Next base: position 30,649 of record CAZGKT010000004.1, on the reverse strand, counting down.
CTGGGCGAATGGGGGGATCGTTAGGCCGCTTGCCCTTTCCAGAATCACCGAGAGGGATAGCAGGCAGGCGCCGCAATAGGCGAAACGCGAACCGGGGTTCTGCGCCAAGGGTTTAGAAAGGACGTCATCCAACCAATCGTCCGATTGCACCATCCCCCAGGAACAGGCCTGGGCATCCTTCCAATCGAAACAATCCAACCCGGATGACATGGTGAGGAGATTTCCCAAAGTGATTTGGTTCTTCCGAGGGTCCCAAGTTTTTTGGGAGCGGTATTGGGGAAAAAAGTCATAAAGTTTTTGGCTGGTTTGGACCAGATGCTTGTCTTGGGCTATGCCGAACAGCAGGGAAAAGATCGACTTGGTAATGGATTGAACCGGATGGGGGTCTTGGGGTTTGTAACCATAAAAGGTTTCATCCACTAAGAGCTCATCCCCTTGAACGATTAGGAGTCCGTGGATGTGAGGATAGGTGTTATCGAGTATTTTTCTAACCCCCATTTCAACATGAGCGACGCCGCTCTGGGGGAGTACCCCCGGTTTCCATCCTTCCTTCCGATCAACTGGAGTTTGGTACTGGTAAGTTGTGATAGCTTGCCCCTGGGAATCCAATCGGGGAAAGAGGAAGTCTTTTCCGGCTTCCAGAGTTAAGGGAGCGGAGTGACCTTCTTTCTCGAAATGATCCTTAGCTTGGAGATAGGTGCCGACAAGGCGGTGTTTCCTGTCATTCAAATGAAGCGAGAGGGTTTGCCCCCGTTCCAACCTCACTTTGATCGATCGTAAGTCGGATGAAAGAAGGGTGGCGGGTTCGTCATAAATTCCATCGTCGATATTGTTGAAACGAATCCGGGGTTTACCCGCAGGGTCTTGAACCAAGGCGAGGGCGACTCGAAACTTGACGAGCCCCACGTCCAGAAAACCTTGCCAGGTTCCCTCCAGGTCATTGGCGTGAATGGATAAGGGGTAAAAAAGGACCAAGGCCACCCAGAAGCCAAGCCATCGACGGATGGATGCGGCAGGTTCTTTATTCATGGGATCAATTTCCCATAAAAGATCGAGGAAGAGAATAGACCCGCGGAGTGCTTGAGTGGATGAGCGCTGAAGTAACCCTTTCCAATGGCCGGAGGTTATAATTCCCTCATGCCCGATAAAGAATCTTTGTTGAAAACCGTCTTTCGGCGGCCTCTCTTGGCTTCCCTCGGCATATCCTGCCTTTATTTCTTTCTGGGCTGGTTGTTTTTCACCCCGTTTTTCCAAAGCAATGACGACATGGTGATGAATTGGATCACCCGGGGGTTTGGGCTGGTGGACCATCCCTCGGAATTTCTAGTGGTCGTGAATGTGTTTTTGGGAATCCTTTTGAAAAATCTCAATCTGGCCTGCCCGCATGTGCCCTGGTTTGGGGCGGGCTTATTCGGTGTGTTTTTTCTTTCGGTTTGGGCCCTTCTGACATCCTTTTTCTCAAAAGAACGATCCTCCTGGGCCGTTCTGTTTTTATTCCTCCTGGGAACACCGCTTTTCTTCCATTGCTTTGCCTGGCCTCAATACACGGTCTATTGTTTGCTGGCCGCTCAGGCTGGGTGTTTTCTTCTCATCCAACCCATACGGCCCCGTCTCCTGGGTTATTTCATTTCGGTTTTCCTTTTAGTGATCTCTTCCCTGATTCGGCTCGAACCCGCCATGTTTACGATGTTGGCTTTTGGGATTTATTTCATTCGAGAATTCTTGAAAAAGGAAAAACCCCGGGAGAAAGGGGCCGGGTTCCTGGTTGCGCTATTGGCCGCGATCGTCCTGATGGCGGGCGCTTTTTTATTTGACCGAGCCTACGTTGCCTCACATGCGGGCTGGCAGGATGCGAGGGAGTATTACCAGAAACGATTTTCCATCGATGAAATCAAGGTGACGGATTATGACCGGCAGAAAGCCGCTTTCCAATCGGTGGGGTGGGAACCGGAGGATTACCGGATGTTCGTGCAAACCTATTACGCGGGACCTCTTTTCAGCCTGGAAAACCTCAAAAAATTGGACGGACTCCTAAAGGTGGACTTTAGCCTGAAACGTGATTTGCTCATGGAGTTGATGAAAAACACCGTCGTTCAATTGGTGCTCTTTATGTTCGGAATCGGTGTGATCCTGACGGGAATGGGAAAGGGCCGCTCCTGGGGGCCGGTTTCATGGGTCTTGGGGCTCGTGTTGTTTCTGGTCTCGTTCAATAAAATTGTCGCTAGGGTCTTTTGGCCTCAGCTTTTTTTAGCCGATTTGATTATGCTTTTTTCACTCCCGCCCGGGGCTTTATGGACGAAGAGCCGATCCGGGAGCCGCTATCTCATCGGTCTATTGGTTTTGGTCCTGGGTTGGGCCGCGTTTCGGACACTCCACGAAGATTTTTCCATCAATCAAACGGGCCCCCGGTCCAGCCAAGCCATTCTCGATACCGTGAAGGCTCTTGCGCCGCGAAAGGACCAACTTTTCATCATTTGGGGGCCGGCCTTCCCCTTCGCGGGGTTCCCCCTATTCCAAACGGACGAAGGTCTGGAGAATTTCCGCTTTTTCTGGTTGTCGTGGTTGGAAAGGACACCCTACGGGGATGAACGGTTGGAACAATTTCATGTCCGCGATTTTCTGAAGGATACGGTGAACCGAAAGGACATTTTTTGGTTTATGTCCGATTCCGCACACACCCTGGAAGATTATTTTCAAAAACGGGCCGGGATGAAGGTCAAAAGGGATTTGGTATTTCACGGCTATTTTGATGTTTATCAGATGGTGACGGAGTAAACCGAACTCCTCGTTTTGAAACGTTTCTCATTCGGCCAAAAGGCCATGCAAATCATCAACCAAATCAACACCCCAAAAGCCCCAAGCCTGAACCAGGTGGGTTGATAAGAAAACCGGACCTGGTGTTCCCCGGCGGGGATCGCCAAACCCCGGAAGAGATGGTTGGAGGTGGTGATGGGGGTAGGATTTTGATCCACCCAGGCGTGCCATCCCGGATAATTGGGGTCGGCGAACACCACCCAACTGGGCCTGTTGAGGGAAACGGAAAAGATTTCCTGGTTGATCCCGCTTTCTTTCCAATCGTAATGGATTGAAGTTTTTTGATGCCCCGGATTGGGATCGGGTTCAGAGGGAAGCTGGGTGAGGACCGCCTCCTGATAGGGGTCGAAGGCGGGGGATCGCATTTCCCGGAGCCTTTGTTCTGAATCGGGAATGAAGCTGGTCCTGGTAGGGGCATAGACCCAATCCACTTCATGGGCTGCTTTGTAAAACTTGACCCCGTCGCGCTCCATGCGGGTAAATCCGGGAACGTTCCCCTTTTCGTTTCCGGTGGCGAAGCCTTGGATCGCCATCAATTTGAGGAAGGTCGCGAAGGGCAGGGTGTGAAGATCCCCTCTCTGGGAAAGGGACATGGAATCATTGCCTCCGACATTCTTGATGCTGAACAGGCAACAGGCGTTCGGCGGAAATTCCAGGGCAAATTTTTTCCCTTCCGTTTCAGCCGGATAGGGGATGTTGTCCCCGAGAAAAACCCGGTTGGGCCAGGTTTGGCCCTTGATCGCCCCGCAGAATGCCCGCGACTTATCCAGGTCGAGATTGGAATTGGGCCCCAGCCGGGAAGAGGCGTGGGACCACCCGTTCGCCACCATTCCCACAAACAATGAAATCAGAAATAGGGACTGCGCCAGTTTCTTGTTTCCTTCGTTCATGAGACCCAGGGCCAGGGCTAACCCCCCCAATAAAAAGAACCAGGGTTGGATCCCGTCGGGGGAACAAGGGAAAACAAGGTTGACGATCAAAAGGAGTATGCCGTAAAAAACCATTCCCCCCGCCAACCGGCCTTTTCTCGAGGATGGATTGTTCCAAAAATTCTCAAAACCGAAAGCCCCGAGCACGGTCGCGGCGGTGACGAAAACGAATACAAACCGGAAAGGGCCGCGCAATAAATCCATCCCGAAGATCCATTGGCAGGCCCAGCGATGGAGGGGAAAAAATTTGCCCAGGGCCAAAAGAAGAAAGAGTGACGCGGCCAAAGCCAGGCCGGCTTTGAGCCGCTTTTGGGTTTTGGAAAAGGAAAGGGAGATAAAAAACAATCCCCAAATACCCAGGTAGCCTTCGTTGCCCCAGTAATCGGGCGGGATCCCTGAGTTGGCCGGGCCGGGATGCCCCGCCTGGATCGGGAATAAAAATTGGGCGAGCGACCGGGGGATCAAGGAAAGCCCGGCGTTGAACGTTTCGTAACCCAGCCCCTTGAAGCGGTCGGAAAAACGCATGAACTCCATAAAGGGCATGACCGCGAGGATAAGAGGAAAGAAACCCCAAAGAATAATAGGGAAGCATCGGAGAAAGCCCGCGAATTTTTCCTTGGAATGCTGGGTGTTCAGAAGGGAAAAGAAGAAATAAATCAAACAAAAATAGGCGGCGCCCAGGTGCATCTGGGGATAGAGGGTGGTGCAAAAAACGGCGCTCAATAATCCGAGCACAAACCCATTTCCAGGTTTGGGTTCCTGGATGGTTTTTTCAAGATAACACAGAACCCAGGGAAGCCAGGCGAAGGTGGCCACGACGTTGGGATGGATCACCTCGCACCAAAAAAAACCCGAAAAGGCAAAGGTCAAGCCGCCCCAGATCCGGGCGGGCGGGGAAAGATTCAACTTTCCAAGCCACAAATACATTCCCTGGCCGGCGATGAAAAGGTGAAAAGCCAGAAGGGCACTCAGGCCCAGGGGTATGGGCAAAAGAAGGGCGGGGTACATAAAGGGATAGAACGATAGTGTCAGGGGATCGGCCATAAAGGGTTGTCCCGCGAAAATAAACGGGTTCCAAAAGGGGAGCTGACCCAAGAGAAGATAGTTTTTCAGGTAGGTCATGAAAACACTGTGGACATTGATGAGGTCGTCGTCAAAGAAACCCTGCCCTAGAAATAAACAGGGGAAAAGGGCAATGAAGGGGGTCCATAAAAAAAGCCATGGGGGCTGGAAAAGGCGGGCGATTCGTTTCACTTGAAAGAAATTCCTTAGGTTGGCTTTGCTTGGATGTCCTTGAGTTTTGATTTTAGGGTTAAAAGCCGTTCTTCTCCAGTTTGCATTTGCCAAACGGGCCTTTTACTTTTAGGCGGGTGGTTTATCGGGTGTTTCGAATGGGTCAGGGTTTCCGGCCATTGAAAAAACCGAGAAATAGGCGCATGGTAATTCGTGGAATCCCCGTAAACCTTTACTTAACTCGGCCGGGTTCCTACAATAACCCCACTTTTTCCTAGGAGTTGGACATGGGCCGAATGGAAGATATTTTGCTGATCATCGCAGTCGGGCTTTTGTTGTTTGGGCCCCACAAGATGGTGGATTTTGCCAAGAGTTTGGGCGGGGCGCTCAACGAGTTCAAGAAGGCCGCTAACCCTGAAAGTCAAACTTCTCAAACCCAGCCGCAACCCCAAGCGCCGGTCATGGCCGCGACCGTAGCTACGGCCCCTCGCCGTCGCAAAACCGTCCGCAGTCGTTCCAAATCCAAAAAAGCCAACTAAAAAGTTAAGCCGCCCCCGGGTCATTCAAAACCCAAGGGCGGCTTTTTTATTTTTGAATCAATGAATGTTAATCAGCGTTTTTCATTCTCGTGGCGGCCGAGATGATCACGACAGCCAGCCCAAAGAAACAGACAATCGTCGCGCCCATGGGCCAGTCCTTCAGGTAAGAAAGGGTTGATCCTAGTATGGAAACCACCAATCCCAATCCCCAGGCCCAGTAAAGCCGGTGATGGCTTTTATGCCCCAGAAGATTGGCGCAAACGATGGGGACAATCAAGAACGAGAAGACCGCCAAGACCCCCGCCACCCTCACCGCGCTCGTCACGACCAGCCCGAAGGCGGTATAAAAAAAGAAATCCCACAATTTAAGCGAAAGCCCTCGCGCCATGGCCTCCTGGGGCTGGGCGGAACACAGCATCAGGGTGGAATGCTTCCAAAAAAGAAAGCCTCCTACCAGGGCGTAAAAAACCGCCATGATCAGGATGTCCGGCCAGGCAACCCAACCCAAGGCTTCTCCGCTTAAGGTCCCCTGAACATGCTCGGCTCCATGGGGCGAGTTGGCCAAGAGCAACAAGGTCGCCGCCGTGGCGAAGGCAAATGCGATTCCAATAAAGGCCTCCTGCAGGACCGAGTGGTTGCGGTCCCATAGGAAACTGAAAAGCGCAGCGCCCAACAGGGTAAAGCCGAAGGACCAATAATAAGTCGAAGGCTCGTGGGGTTCGGCCCCGAGGAGGAATGCCACGCTTTGCCCCAGGGCCGCGATCTGGGCCAAAGCCAGATCCACGAAAATAACCCCCCGGGCAAGCACGTGCTGGCCCAAGGAGGGGAGAATCAAAACCAACAGCAGGCACGCCAGCATCGGCAGTGCCATCACGGAAAAGAAATTAGACATGCTTTACCTCACTTTTGTTCGAAGGCTTTGGAAAGCGTGGAAACGATGAAGTCGAATTTCGAGAAAACGTCCTTCGCTTCCGGTACTCCCCCGACTTCGGTAGGTATCACATAGGCTGCGCCACCCGCTTTTTTCGCCAGTTCGTTGGACGCGTCCGCGTCATGGTAGGGCTGGTAGATCACCACCTTGACCCCGGCGGCTTTCATGGCCTCGGCGGTTTCGGTGAGGTAACGCGGATTGGGCGGGATGCCGGGCTTGGGTTCCACCGTACCGAAAAGTTTCAAACCAAATCGGTCCGCGAAGTAAACGAAGTTCTCGTGGAAAACCACGAGGGACGATCCTTTGTAAGGCTTCATCTCGGATTCCCATTCCTTGAGTGATTTTTCCATTCTTTCATCGAATGCCTTGGCGTTGGCCGCGTAATCCGCCGCATTGGCCGGGTCGAGATCGGAAAAAATCCGGGCCAGGTGGTCCGCCACGACTTCCAGGTTGGCCGGGTCGGTGTAGTAATGGGGATTCCCTAAGGGATGGATATCGCCTTCCGCGCGGCTGACGGTTCCTATGGGCTTTTCCAACACATTCACGCCTTCGGAGGCGTCGATAAATCCCTTGGTGCCAGGCTGGATCTTGGGGTTGCGGCTACCCGGGATCACCAGGGGCAGCCACCCGCCGTCCAGTTCGAGCCCCACGGAAACGAACACGTCCGCATTCTGGATGGCCTTCATCAGGCTGGGCTTGGCCGGTACGAAATGGGGATCTTCGTACCCTTTGCAAAGGCTGGTGGCCGTCACGTGGGAGCCTCCCACGAACTGGGCCACGGAGGCTAGGTCTGACAGGGAAGTGGCCACCTTTAAATCGGCGAATGCCGGCACGGCAAAGATCGCCGCCAAAAGGCCCGCCGTCAGGCCCGATATCAACTTGAAAAATGGTCTCATGAAATCCTCCTTGTTAATTTGTACTTCATCAAGCTAGAACGTAAAACTCTCTTAGTACGAATGCGGCGGGTGGAATCCGATCACGTAATTGAATTGAAGCATGGCCCGGTTGTCCACCGAACCGGCGTCGTTGCGGGCGTAGCTGTACTCCGCCCGGACTTCCGAAAATTCAGAAGCCAGCCAGGCGATGTCGGCGGAAACCCGCTGAACATGCCCGGGAAGCGAGTTCTCGGTGGGGTCCACCTGGGTATCGGGGGTGGCGTTAAAACATTGCTCGTACCGAACGCCCGTCCACCATTCTTGGCTCAATCGATTCTGGAAAGAACCATACCATCCGTCGGTTTCCTGGTTATAGACGCCGTCATTGTAGGAAACCTTCTTGATGTATTCCCCCTGAAGAATCCATCCCTTCTGGTTTGATTCCCGGAGCGGGACGTTGCGGAAGGTCAGATCCGCCCCATAAACCGCATGGTGCAATCCGTCGTCACCCATTCCGGTCAAATCGGACGCGCCCAATTCCATGGTCGTATCGTCGTCCACATCAATGAGGTTTTTCAAATGCGCCAGATAAGGGATGTTGTCATGGGAGGGGGAATTAAAATCCAACGGGTGGTTACCCTGTCCGCCGTTTTCCGATTCGTCATCGGCCACGGGGGTATAGGCCCCCACAGTCAATTCGCTGAACCAGGATAAGGGGGTCAGCCAGGCCGCCTGGATGCCCGCGTCCTTGAATCCTTCCATGCCGATGGAATTTCCCATGATGATGGGAGCCTGGATGAAGGGAAAGGCGTGGGTATGTAAAAGGCCGTGCTTGCCAAACTGGGCCCTCATTTCGCCGACCTTCAATTGAATATCCGGGATGCTGTCGCAGGTGGCATAGGCTTCCTCGGCTTCCACCGAATCAGGAATGCCATGGGCCGGATCAGCACCGAAAACCAAATTGGCCGCCAGGGTCCAATAAGGATCCACCGTGGAAATGACGCTGAGCTCGGCTTCCTGAAACTGGATTCCGTTGAGACCGGATTGGCTGACGTTGGGCGCTTCCTGGCCTAAAAAGAGGGCGCTCATTCCGATGGCCGGATTGGCCAGATTGGAAATGATGGAACGGGTTTGGGCCAGGCCGAAGGCCGGGACCCCCAAAAGCAAACTGATTAAAAGTAATTTTATAGAACGGGACATGTTTCCTCCTTTAAATTTCGGCTTTTAAAAAAGCCGTTGATCGCCGGATTAAAGGGGGAAAAGAGGGGGGGACCTGCCGCGGGATTGGACAAGCGGGAAAAACGGAATGAAAAAAGATAAAAAATACAGCATCGAGACAAGGATGACCGGGATCAGGACCGGGGCCGCGGGAGCCGAAACGGCCTGGGAGCCCGTCATGACCCAGGCGCACATGGCGCAATTGTCATTTTCTTCCAAAGCCCCATGGTGGTGGGAGGTTTCCATCCCCAGAACGGTTAGGAAAACCGCCATGAGAATGGCGCTTATCAGGGAAGAGTAGTTTTTCCTCAAGTCGTTCATCGGATGATCCTATCCTGTTTAACAACTCTATTGGGATGGCTCAAAAGGTTCCCTGCTCCAGGTTGACGCCGTACCAAACGGTAAAGCGTGTAATTCCCAAGGGGCCTTGCATGGTTTTCATAGGGGCGGACGTCATGAATTCAGGCGCCTTGGAGACATCGGAAGCTTCGTGCATCACATAGGCCACATCTTTTTTTCCCAGTCCCCGGTGGATGCTGTAATGGCTGGCTTTGTAGTCCCGTTTCTCGTGATAGCCTTCTTCTTTGTTAGGGTTCGTGCCCCCGTGGGACGGGTTGTGCTCCGCGTCGAATACCGCCTTCCAATAATCGTAGGATTTCAAATCGTTGCGGGCGATGACAACCCCCGCCGGCTTGGGAGGAAGATCGCCATAAACACGGGGAGTGATGTCGGCCCCTGACCAAATCACCGGGTACTTCACGCCCGCGTTTTTCATGGCGGCTTTGTAGGTATCCGATTTTAGAAAAGCCGACCCCTGGGTAAGATGGGTGCATTGCAGGGTCAAGATGATATAAGCCGGGTTTTGAAGATCGCTGTGCATACTGTAAGCCAAAAAACCGCTGGCCTTGAAATCAGACCCTAAGGCCTTGAAAATCGTCTTGAAAGAATTTTGATCGGCTATTTTCTCGCGGATGAAGATGGTTCCTTGGGAAGCGGGAGATGGTGGTGGGGTGCCGGCGATAAGGCGGGATTGGAAACCTCCCCCCAAAAAAGTGGTTAAAAGAAGAAATAGAAACAAAGGTTTTCTAAAAGCCCCGACCATGTTTTTCCTTGACAAATTTTTCCTATTTTGACCTTTGGAATCGCCTAAACGCAATGGGTAAAGTCAATGTATCTCCCGCTTGAAGTTCAAAGAGAATTTGTACATCCATTGAAAAAGTCAATCCGACGAACACCCGGAGATATTTGTGATGATCAAGAAAAATCAATAAAGACTGTCGGATCTTCTCTCGGCCAGGATACGGTAATCCTTCAATTCGATGGCCTTGGCGATTTTTTCCCGTTCCGTCAAAAAGACAGATTTTCCATCTATGCTGCTTTGAAGAGCGTAGAAAAATTGAAAAACGACAGCCGTTAAAATCAAGATAAAGCCCAGTTTCCGCCTGCGAGACTCTGACATTGTTAGATCCCAACAATAAAAAAAATATATCATGGCCACCGGGAATGTCAGATAAAACCGGTGCGCGTCCGGGTTCCGAATAGTGAACCAGAAACTGACCCAGATCAACAGGGATGTTCCCAGGACGAGTAGTTTCAAACGTTGCCATTCCGGTTTCGAATGATCTTTTTTGAAAAGCAGAACCAGCATTATCACAGCCTGGATCCATCCGGTGACCATCAGAAAAATTCCGGAAACCATTAGAAGGGGAGATTCCAACAGGAATGCCTTCCGTTCTGGCGTATGGGATCCGATAAACCGAGGCATTTCAAAACAAGCGAAGGAAAAAAACCTAGCCAGGATCGTAAAATAACTTTTGAAATGGCCGTAATCAAATCGACTTAATAGTCCGGATAAGTCACCCGTCCCGCGTAAGCCGTAAACGACGAAAGTCGGAAGAACAAAAACAAAACTGGGAATTGCGCCCAGAAAGAAAAAAAGAATCCCTTTTCCTCGGGGGGGTGATTTTAGTTGAAAGAAAAACGAGATAAAGGAGAAAGCCAAGAATAAGACCCAGGACATGTGGAATTGCATAATCCAGAATAATGAGAAACCCATCATGGCATTTGCCCATGAACCGGATATCACGTCCTTTTTCAATCCCGGAATGGTTTCCGTGAACCCCACGAAGAAGAGAATGCTTCCCACCATCGCGTAGGACAGGTTAAAAACCTGGGTAGAGATATGGGTGTCCCATGGCGCGAGAAATAACCAGGGGTAGATGACCCAAGGGGATAGATTCGGCAAGCGTTTCCGGACATACCATCCCAAAAATGCGAGAGCGGTAACGGATAATAAATTAACCAGGAGATAAGGACACAAGGGATCCGGCCACATCCACAACGGCACGGCGACCATGAGGCCTTCCAGGGCGCCGGGACATTGTGCCTTGAACGAACCTTCTGACGGATCCTCAGTATCCGGTCCGAAATAAGGCCAAGTATTTGTTGTGTAAGATTTTAGCCCGATGAGATAACTCTGGGTTGCATCACTGATGGTTAAAATGGGTGGAGATAGCAATCCAAAACCAAGTCGAAAAAGATAGGCGGCAATAAAAATCGTTAGAAATTTATATTTACCAAATGACAATTAAGTCCCCCAACGATGAAACAAGTATTTCTCAAAGAATATGCTTATCAAAGTATAGGGGTAATAACTCCTCGCAAAGTGTATAAAACTCAAAAAAACCAATTGGATTCATTGAAGATTGTAACAGTTCCACTATTGGCAACAGCTCCTGTATAGGTAATGCCCTTGGAAAAATCAGAATTAGAAAGCACAAAAGTCAAAGTCGGATTGCCATGTCCATTACAGTTAGTGATTGTAAGAGGAGCTGATACGGGACTATTTAGGACTGTTTGGGCTGTCCCGGAATTTGCGGAACTTCTGTAACTTGAACTGTTCCACCAAACGCCGGAACCACAACAATTGGCACCACAGTTCACATTAGAAATATTAATGGTCGTTGGTTTTGTACAGCTGTTTGTGTAAGCAACATCAACACTTGTGACCCAACCATCCACGCAATATCCACTGCATGACATAAAGGGCGGTGCTATGTAACTTTCTAATACGCAGCCATCTCCACTACCAGCATCAACACTTGGAGTGGAATTAGTTGTCCAGGTTACTAATAAATCAGTATTAAAAACGTGAGTGATAGTGGCGGGAGCTGAAACACAACGAGTATTTCCTGTGCTATCAATACCGCTGACGGTGAAAATGGGTTGGGCATCCAAACAGGTTGTTCCCCCAATCGTAATTGAGCATTGGCCGCTGCCATTTGAACCAATTGATATGGGTGATACTGAGGCGATCCAATTGGTTGGGAAGGACGAAATGACTAGGGAAACCGGTATGCATAGGGGATTGGGTTGATTGTACGTTAAGTTGTAAGTGAAAAGCGCTCCGCTTGAAGTGTAGTAGGTCGTTAAGCTGGTGGGCGTCAATGCCAAGTTCGTTTGGCCGCAGGCCATGGTGACCGTTTGGTTGGAAATTGTCACAGGAATATCCAAATAACTGGTACTAAAGGGAAATAAACCTTGACCACCGGGAACTATGATTCTCCAGATGCCTGGAGGGATGGTGGAAGCGGTGATGGTAGCTGTTCCGTTTGATCCGGTGAGCGCGGTCAAGGTTACCGATCCATTGGGCGCTACCGCATAAACTGTTACCGCTGCGAAACCATTGGCGACTGTGGCGGGTTTGTCTAAATCTACAACTGAAACATAAAAACGAGAGATATCGGGAGTGGGCGAAGGAATATCCAGCCCTTGGGGCGCATTAACGCCAAATGGTGATTGGGTTTTTTTACAACCGGAATATACCGCTCCAATTAAAACCAACACGGCTAGTCCGGCTATCATGGCTAGGGCCACATGAACACGTTTCATATATCTCTCCTAAAAAATCATAATTTGGCTAAATTGAATTCCAATGATTTCTGAAAATTCACTTAATCCATTTAAAAATTCAACGAAATTATTCTCAGTGAAATATCTGAGCGTTAAACGATCTAGATTTCAGTTTTGTTTTGAATTTGTTTTCTAAGTGCGTTTTGAGGAGTGGTTTGGCGGAAAATGAATATTGGTAGCCAGTTATTTCTAAATAGGATTGACCTGATTTTAGGCAGTGGTTATTTCTGAAACTGAATTGTTAATTAATATTAGATCGAATTGCCCGAAATGAAAGAAATCTGTAAGTCTCTACTACCATTTGACGCACGGGGTAGAAGTCATGGAGCCTTGAGGTTATCCTAAGCCCGGTGAACGTTAAATTTTGATTGAGAGGGACAAGGATTCATGAACACAGGGCTTCGTCGGTTCCTGATCATCTCCTGCTTTCTTATTTTGATTCTCCCGCCCATGGCCTGCGGTCCCAGCCCCGCTTCCAAACCCGGTGGATTGAGGCCGGGGGATTTCGCCACCGATTTTTCCCTGACGGACAGCTACGGCAAGATCACCCACCTTACCAGCGTGCCCCCCGATACCTTCTTGGTTCTCATCTTTTACCGGGGCTTCTGGTGTTCGGCCTGCCAAACCCAACTCTTCAACCTGAAGGATGATTACCCCCGGTTTCTCCAGCATCACGCGATCATCTACGCGGTCAGTACCGACCTGGTCGAGGAATGCCTCGATTTCACCCAGCAGTGGCGATTTCCCTTTACCCTTCTTTCCGACGTCAATCTCAACCTAATCGGGGCTTACGGCGCCATCAACAAGGCCGGGCATAACGGGCATCCCATCGCCCATCCCACGGTCATCATCATCGATCCCCAAAAACGAATCCGGTACAAGTACATAGGCGCCAACCCCCAGGACCGGCCAACCGATGAAGAGATTCTGGCAGAAATTCAAAGGGAACAAGCCGCCTCCGCCTATATGGGCACCCCCGTCAAATGAGGGTAGGGTTCGAGGTCAAGGGGGGAAAAGTCGGCGTCCTTCTTATACATGGTCTGACGGGAACCCCCGATGAAGTCAAACCCATCAGCGATTATTTAGCACCCAAGGGTTACAGCACGCTGGGCCCCTGGCTGGAAGGCCATGGCACCAGCCCCCGGGACCTCGCCCGAACCCGATGGGAGGATTGGGCTTCCAGCGCCCGAAGTGCCTTTGAGTCGCTGAAATCGAGGTGTGAGAAGGTTTTTGTCTGCGGGCTGTCCATGGGGGGCGACCTGGCCCTCTACCTCTCGGCTCGACTTCCCGTGGCCGGGTTGATCACTTTGGCCACCCCGGTCAAGATCCACGATTTTCGTTTTAATGCCGTGGGTTTTTTCCGTTTCCTTCAATGGCGCACGTCCAACCTGACGGGCGGGGTGCTGGACCCTTCGGCTCCACCCCACCTGACCTATCCCTACGTGGCCACCCAGAACCTGTTCGAACTCAAGAAACTGATGGATCTTGTCCGGGAAGAGCTTACTTCCATCAAGGTGCCGGCGTTGGTCGTGCAGGGGCGAAAAGATTCCATGGTTCCCCCCGACAACGGGGAAAGGATCTTCCGAGGCCTCGGGTCCCCTTCCAAACACCTGCTTTATCTGGATCGATCAGACCACGTGGTGACGCTGGACTATGACCACCCGATGGTCTTTGAAAAAATCGAAAAGTTCCTTTCTTCCGAGGGAAATACAATCGATTGAAGGTATTTTCCCCAATGTTCGGGCGCGAAGGTCCGGGCAGGCCCCTTTCCCTGGATTTGGAAATCAATTACCCCCCTTGAAATCCTATTTCATTGACAGGCTTCTTGGCGGCCCGTATTTTGGAATTAGGGTTTTAACGTTTTGAACAGCCTTTTTTCAAATTCTTCCTGAGGATAGCTTGGCTCCGCGATCCCATTCCTACTTCAAAAAGAAGCTAACCTTCATGGTGGTCCCGAACGACGGCGGGAGACCCATTCAGATTAAGACAAGCCTCTTCATGGTTCATTTGTTGTGCCTCGGGGTGGGTTTGGTTCTGGGGTGGGCGGCATACGTCATTTCAAAAGACATCAATTACCAACTCGCGGAAATTCAAGCGAACAAATTCAAAGCCAACATGCAGGAAATCCTGGGGGAAATGGAAAACAACCGGGAGATGCTTAACCGCATGTCCCAATTGGACAGCCAGTTTCGAAAACTCTTGAAATTGGGCGGTCGAAAACAAATCCTCTCGGACTCAGGCGTGGGGGGGCCCACCGAGGAAGATTCGGCGAAGTTCGACGCCATCCTGCTGAAAAAAAACGACGAGATGATGAACAAGGTGACGGCCACGCTTAAGGACGACAATGAAAAGGCCAGTCTGCAGGAAGCCAGCTTCAAGGAAATCAGCGCTTTCCTCGACCGACAAAGGTCCATCCTGGCCGCCACGCCCTCGATTTGGCCCGTCAAGGGCTGGATCACTTCCGGTTTCGGAAAGAGGGCTTCTCCCTTAACCGGGGAGCCCGGTTACCATTACGGAGTCGATATCGCCAATGAGGTGGGGTCGCCGATTCGGGTGACCGCCGATGGAATCGTCACCTACGCCGGGTGGGAAACAGGTTACGGCCGGGTGGTGGTGGTGGAACATGGATACGGTTATAGTACGCGGTATGGCCATTGTTCCCGCATCGAGGTGAGTGTGGGCCAGTCGGTCCGGCGGGGTGATATTTTATCCTATATGGGTTCCACTGGCCGCAGTACCGGAAGCCATTGTCATTATGAAGTGCGCATCCACGGAGTGCCGGTCGACCCGGAAAAATACCTTCCGAACTTGGATTAAGGGTATTGATGGCTGCGCTTGGCAAAGAATGGAAATTAACCCTCTCCCCTTGAGGGTCAGGGTGAGGGGTACTTTACTACAGGCATATCACCCCATCCCGGCCTTCTCCCTCAAGGGGAGAAGGTTAAACTAACATTAACCAAGCTTTTATTAAGTTTAGTTACGCTAAGTGTTTTGTTCTGAAATTTGAATTATTTTCAGGAGAGAAAAAAATGGGATTATTCGGAATCGGCGAATCCAGATCCATGGGCAAGGTGGATTCCATCATCGGCCCGGACGCCTCCCTCCGGGGCAACTATAACTCCAAGAACAGCGTCCACGTGGACGGGGAAATTTACGGCAACCTCACTTGCGAGGAAGGCATCATCGTGGGGGAAAAGGGAATGATTCGGGGAAATCTCGTCGGTAGAACCATATTGATCGGAGGCAAGGTAAAGGGCAACATCACCGCCACCGAACGGATGGAATTGCAAGCCACCGCCCAAGTGACGGGTGATCTGACCGCTCCCCGGTTGCTCATTGAGGAAGGCGCCATGTTTGAAGGGACCTGCCAGATGGAAGACGCTATCAAGGTGGTAGACTTACCCAAAGCCGCCCGGGATTAACTCCATTATCCTAATTTTTTAAAAATAAAAATTTGCCACAGATTCATAGGATTCATGGGATTTTAAAACCATGAGATTTAAGCCTTTTTCTTGTTCTATCTTGTCTATCCCATGTATCTGTCCCCTTTGGCCCTATGGGCCAAAGAAACCGGGACAATACCACCCTCTTTGTATCATTTTGAAGGGTGGCATGTGGCTTATATAGGCTGTAGTCGTGTTTTTTTGTCTTTAACTGCAAAAATCCAGAGGGCCTATTCTTCTCCGAAACTTTATCCCCCGTCTGTCGTCCAAACTAGGTAAGTCTTATGTCGGGAGGGTGCGAATGAAATCAAAAATGTGGCTGTTCGGGGGATTCGTTGTAGCGGCTTTGGCCTTGAGTTGGTCTTGTACTTCCTATCCACCTACTTCCTACGGTTCCGGGGTCTACCCCAACCGCTATGCGACCCCGGGGTTCACCGCCACACCCGCACCCACTCTCGAAGCCACTCCCGCTTATGTCGGTGGCTGGCTGGTCAACGGCCCCAACGGATTGGCCCAGGCCAACGGGTCCATCTACGTCGCCGAGGGCGACGGGGCGTCGGTCAGTCAGGTGCAAGTCTTTAATTCCACGGGCGGAAGTGCCGTCACCCAATGGTCTTCCTATTCCACGGGGACCACCGTCATCCCTTTCCAATGGCCCAATGGTTTGGCGATCAATTCCACCTCAGGAAATATGTACGTGTTGGATTCGGGAAACGGAAATACGGGTGTGGGAGCCGTTTACGAATTTGGCCCGGGCCCAACCTATAGCCCTGTGTCCACCTGGACCACCTATAACTCCACCACCTTCTCCTACCCCGGTGGGATCGCCCTCGATGGGACTGGAAACGTCTATGTGGCCGATCTCGGAAACGAACTTCTGGAAGAATTCAGTTCCACGGGAACCCCCATGGCCCAATGGTCGTCCTCTTATCAAGGTTATCCCGTGTTTCCCATAGGCGTGGCGGTAGATGGGTCGGGGAATATTTATGTCGCCGATGGGGATAATGGCTTGATATGGAAGCTTACTTCTTCCGGCTCAGCCTTCAGCGCCGGGGCCACCTGGGCCCTTCCCGCGCCCCCGGCCTATGCCTTTAATTACGACGACCCCCTGTTTTACAGCCTGTCGGTGGATGAAGACGGAAACCTGCTGGTGGCCGATTACGACAACAGCCTGGTGGAGGTCTATACCCCCACCGGCACGCTCTTGGCGGAACTAACCGGCGTTCAAACGGGAGCCACGGTCTTCGGTGGCCCTTCCGCGGTTCTTTTTTACAACAACGACTTTTACGTGGGGGATTACGACGTGAATACCCTGGGCGTCACCAACTCCGCTGGAAATATCCAGTATTTCGGCCCCGTCAGTTACTAATAAAGGCGTGACCTAACCTTCGGGATTTTCCCGGGCCATGTGATAGAATTTGCCTCCCGCATCAAGGAGGCCACATGGCGAAGAAAAAGAAAACCCGCCGGGAAATTTACCTCGACACGGCGGCCACCAGCCGCCAAAAACCTCCCCAGGTTCTGAAGGCCCTCATCCACTACGCCACCGAAGTGGGCGTTTCCCACGGCCGGGCCGCCACCCAAAAGGGCATCCAGGCCAACGAACTGGTTTTTTCCACCCGCCTGGCCCTTTCCAAACTCTTCAACGCGCCCCGCATGGAGCGCATCCTCTTCACCAAAAACGTGACCGAAGCCATCAATATGGCCCTGAAGGGTTTTCTGAAAAAGGGAGACCATGTGGTGCTGTCGGGCGTGGAGCATAACTCGGTCATCCGCCCCCTGAACAAGCTCAAACGAGAACGGGAAATCGAGTACACCCTGGTTTCCGCCAACAGCCAGGGCCGGTTCAACCCCTTCGCTTTCGAGGAAGCCCTGAAGGTCAACACCCGCCTGGTCTGCCTGACCCACGCTTCCAACGTCACCGGCACCTTGAGCCCCATCAAGGAAGTCGGCGAGATCTGCCGAAAGAAAGGCGTGGCTTTTTTGGTGGATTCGGCCCAGACCGCGGGGGTTCAATCCATCAATCTCAAGGACAACCCGATCGACTTCTTGGCCTTCACCGGCCACAAGGGTTTGATGGGCCCTCCCGGCACGGGCGGCCTCATCGTAGGCCCGCAGGTCAACCTGGATTCGCTCATTGAAGGCGGGACCGGTTCCAACAGCGACCAGGAAGAACAACCCACCCAGTGGCCCGACAAGTTCGAAAGCGGAACCCAGAACTACTGGGGCCTGGCCGGTTTGAAGGCAGGCGTGGAGTTTTTGCTCAGGACCAGCGTGGAAAAAATCCGAAAAAAGGAAACCGCACTAACCGCGCTTTTTCTTGCTGAAGCCGCCAAAATTCCGGGGGTCAAACTTTACGGATTGCCGCCGTCGAACGATCGGGTGGCCTTGGTATCTCTTAACGTGGAAGGGAAGGACCCTTCCGAAGTCGCCTACGAACTGGATGAAAGGTTCGGCATCCTCACCCGCTCCGGTCTGCATTGCGCCCCCCTGGCCCACCGCGTTCTCGGCACCTACCCCATCGGCACGGTGCGGTTCAGTTTTGGGTGCTACAACACGGAGAAGGAAATTCTCAAAGCGATAAAGGCTTTGAAGGGTATTTCGAAAAAATGACGCTCTTCTCTCGGCGATGTTTAACCTATCTTGAGACTCTTGGTAAGATTTCGGTCATGAACTGCCAATTGGGACTGATATAAAAAGAATGTCGGCGAAGTGTTATTTGAAAAGGCTCTAAAATTGTTAAACCAAATATTTTATTTTGGAATTATGATTTAAATTCAAAATGAAAGTTCGTTATTTCTAAACTTGGGAGTTATGCATATGCAAAAAGTATTTTACGCGATGGGTGGAATTATACTTTTGAGCTTAACTACTTTTATATATCAAGGATGTAAGAATACCGACCATCCACTCGGTGTTTACGCACCTAACGGATTAGATGTACCTAGTCCTACCCCGACCCCCATCACCGGAAGTATCGAAGTGTATGTAAATTATCAAAATGCCGACCAAGTGGGTGTTACAGTTCAAATGGTTGATCCGAATGGAGTTACCCTTTCTTCGGGATATCCTGTTACAACTCAGCCATACGTTAACTATGCTCCCTTTAATCCGACCTCTCTAACAGTCGGACAATGGAAAGCAATTATTCCTCAACAAGGAAATTTCAATACAAGCATTCAGGCTTTTAATGTCACGGGACCGGGACAATTTGCAGTAACTTTTACTCAAGGCTTACAGGTTTTGTCAGTCAGCCCAGTTTCCCAAACCTATTCAACGAGTGCTGGAAATAATTTCTTATTTGGCCTCAACTACAATCAAACCGGAAACTTAAATGTTCCGGTTTCAGTGACTTATAACAGTTTGCCTAATCTTTGGTCGGGTATTCCACTGGAAATAGTATTAAGCAATGCTGAAACGGCTTCGGTAACATTTACTAAGCTAGGGTGCGATTCCGCGCCGGTTTCTGTAACTTTCTCCGCTAAAGATTTTTCGGGGTTGGCTATTACACAAACGAATATAGTGCTTATTAAAGGTTATCCATTGCCGGTAACTTTGAGTGTGAATATTCAAAATGACGGAAGTGGAACCTATCAAGCGATTTTTCAAGTTACATCCAATGGTGACTGTGGAGTGACCTATAATTTGTCCAGCAATGATGTTTGTTACGGCAAAAATTTTTCAGCGAACGACAATTTGGTAAATGGTCAATCAGTGACTTACAGATATGGAGACGGTTCTTGGAATAATGCTTGTGGAACCTACACCGAGATTTTGACAACTCCATACGGCCCTATTACTTGGAATTCCGGGGCTCTTTCAGGCGGAAATTTTAATGGGGTTGCGATTAGTACTAATTATTGAAAAGTGAATCTCGCGGCACGGCTCTTGCTTCATTTTGAGTTCCTTGATTTTATCTTCTTTAGAAAAGACAGACTTGCATAGAATGCAGTAAAGAGTTTAGGTGTTTAATCGGCTTTTGATTTATTTCGAGGGCAATAAATCTATAGAGATGGGGGTAAAGTGGCTTTTTTAAAGACGATTGGATTAATCGCAAACCATCCACTATCTAAAATGAACTATTTGGACGCGTTTCGCCGCTATGTGAACTGGCAAATCGCCTGTCGATTGATGCCCGGGGAATTTGTTTATCAATGGATTGGCGGGGTAAAGTTTATTGTTCGAAAAGGTGAGACGGGTTTAGTCGAAGCTATTTATATGGGGCTTTTGGAATTTGAAGACATGGCTTTTTTTCTTCATTACATCGACAACCACGACCTGTTTGTGGACGTTGGGGCAAACGTTGGAATGTACACGTTGCTTGGTTGCGGGGTTAAAGGCGCACGCGGTTTCGCCTTTGAGCCTGTTCCCGAAACTTTTGGCCGTTTATCAAATAATATCCGATTAAATCAAATGGAATTCCGAGTCCGCCTTTTAAATGCCGGAGTGGGTCAAAAACAAGGATCGCTTTATTTTACATCGGGAGAGAATGTAACCAACCATGTGGCGACTGAAGAACCCAAAACAAATTCCGTAAAAGTGAACGTGGTTACTTTGGATCATGTTCTTAAAAACGAAAAACCGACTGCATTAAAGATCGATGTTGAAGGATATGAAATCCCGGTTTTGATGGGCGCCAGAAACGTTTTGAAAAAATCTTCTTTGCGCGTTGTTCTTATCGAGACAAACGGTAGCGGGAATAGATATGGATATAGTGACGATATGATTTTGTCGACGATGACTAAAAACGGCTTTTTGCCTTATGAATATAATCCACTCAAAAGAGAACTGGTTTTAGCGAAGAATGGGATGAATCTTAAAGGGAACACTTTATTTGTTAGAAATTTACAGGATGTTCTTAAGAAGATTCAAAATGCCCCACAGATAAACGTATTTGGACAAAAGTTCTAATAATCCCTTTTCTTGATATCGTACGAACTGGATGAAAGGTTCGGCATCCTGACCCGCTCGGGCCTGAATCGAGCCCCCCTGGCCTGGCGGACAACCGGGTTCATACCAGGGGTGAATACCACACCCAATACCAGCTAATACCGATTTGGCGGGTCTGTGATCGGTCCAGTCGGCCAATCCTCCGCGTTTGCCGTCACTTCAAATTAATTCTCACTACCAATTACCGAATTCTCACTACCAATTTAATTGGCAGTGAGATTTGCGCCTAAAGGACGGTGGGTTTTCCATCGATAAATGGCTAACGAATCTGCTAAGGAAATGGCTAATGGCTAAACCACCGCTTTAGCAGATTAGCAGAATAGATTGAACCGGCCGTTTTATTGGGTTTTCCCGTCCCTATTCTGCTAACGATTCTGCTAATGGCTAAGACACCGAGTTAGCAGATTAGCAGTAAGTCTGGGACCAGGCTTAATTAGGTCTTTGGCGAATCTATTCGACTCACTAATTGACTAATCGACTCATTATTCGACTCATTCGACTAATGGCCGGTATTAGTCGATTAGACGAAAAGACGGAACTACTTAATTTATTGGGCTTTTGGGGGTCTATTCGTCTAATTCGTCTAACGATTCATCTAATGGTCTGATCACCTGACTTTTCGTCTAAACCGTGGCTTTAGTCGAAAAGGATAAATCAAAAAAATCAGGATCAAGTCGCTTAGCCTTTGGGTGCCTCTTGGCTAAGCTCAATTTGTGTGATTTCGGCGGGTACGCCCAGGCGAATGGGGGGGCCCCAATAGCCGGTTCCGCAGCTGACATAGAGCCTGGAATTGCCCTCTTGATACAAGCCGGCGAGGTAGGGCTGGTAGAGCCCGACGAGGTATTTGAAGGGGATAAATTGCCCGCCGTGAGTATGGCCGGAAAGTTGAAGATCGACTCCCAGGCGGATGGCATCCGAAAAGCCCCGGGGCTGGTGCGACATTAAAACAACCGCGCGTTTGGGGTTACGGCCCGCCAGGGCCTGGTCGGGACGGTAGCCGTGGCCCGGGCCCCGGGCCGAAAGGTCATCCACGCCGGCCAAATCGAAACTTTTGCGTATGGTGACCCGCTCGTTTCGAAGCACCCGTACCCCTAAACCCGACAGGTACGCGAGCCACCCCTCCACGTCCCCCGTGTAGTACTCATGGTTTCCGGTGACGAAAAAGACCCCATCTGGCGCCCTCAGGTTTCTCAGGGGTTCGACACTGTCTTTCAACTGGTCGACGGTGCCATCCACCAAGTCCCCCGTGATGGCGATCAGGTCAGGCTTCAACGCGTTCACGCGGGAAACGACCTCTTCGACGAAATTTCGCCCCAGGGTCGGCCCCACGTGCAGGTCGGTGATTTGGACGATCCGGTAGGGGCCCAGGCTTTTCGGAAACTTTTTCAAAGCCAGGGGAACCCTTATCAGGCGGATGGCGGAGGCGCTGGCTTGCCACATCCCGACGAGGGTCAGGCCGGAGGCCCCTAAAAACGCCAGGCCGCCGATCCCGGCCGCCAGGAAGCGTCTTTTTTGCGGGTCGTAGGGCTTTCGGGTGATGATCCGGGGCAAGATCACGAAGAACAGTTTTCCAATATCCCCGAAGGCCAACAAGATCGTGAGGAAAAGAAGCAGACCGAGCCAGCCGAAAAACAGCCAAACCATGGGCCCGCCAAGCGCCCTGGGTTCGGACCGGCTGAGGAACATCGTGACAGGGATCATGCCCCACATAACAAAGAGGCCCACTGCCGCCAAGATTTTCCAAGGTTGGCGAACCCCCGTATCGCGTACCAGGCGGGCCCAGGCGTAATAATGGAGCAGGAATAAAACCGTGCAGGGAACCGCCAGGAAAGGCAGGTATCTCGACCATAGATGGGGATGCATGGTTCTCCTGAAGAAAAATTTCGGCTTCTGACCGCCCCACGACAAGCCGCCCTTTGCCGGGGCTTTAATCGTGAGGGATAATGTAACGCTTGATCGCCAAGCTTATACCCTTGGGGTCAAAAATATAAAGAGACTCTACGGACGCTTCGGGGTGACCGGGTTGTCGGTAAGATAGTTGTCCACGGCGGGGACCCGGAATGGATAATTGAACAATTAAAAGGTTACTGGATATCTGAAAGGAGAACGAACATGGAGAAGGCATCCTCAAAAAAGTTGACTGTCAGGAAAGAGGTGAACAAAAGGCACATGCCGGGGATTCTTTTCCTAATGTGCCTTTTAGGAACCACCCTATTAACCTCCTGCGCTTCTTTGGGACAGCAGTTCCGGCTCGGCGGGGTGGATCAAATCACCATCGGGTCAACCAAAATGAGCGAAGCTCGCGCCGCTTTGGGAGATCCCTTACGTGAAGTGGATATGACCAAATTTGACGTGAAGCGGATGCACTTTGGGGATGAAAAAACCACCACCACTTGGATATATCTCTACGCGAGCGGTTCGGCCCTTGCCGCCAATTCGAGAGTCCTGACGGTTGATTTTGACCATGACGGGGTCGTAGCTGATTATTCTTATACCAGCACCTACGGAGAAGACAAAATTGATCTGCCCAAGGATTGGGGTAAAAATAATTTTGATATTTTCATGGCCAGGAAAGAGATCATTCCAGGAAAAACCACCCGGGAGGAGGTTTTGTCGCTCCTGGGAAATTACGCCCGGGTGATGACTATCCGCAAGCCCGGGGTAAAAGACCGATGGGTCTATTTTTATGAAGAGAAATCAAAGGATGAAAAGATTGTGGTGGCCAGGACCCTTTTTGGCAATGAGGAGATCGAAAAAGAATATTCAAAGCATGTTTCAATTGATTTCAATCCCCGGGATATTGTCGTGGATATCAGGGGAGGCAGCTCTTTTCCTGCCGACAAGGATAAGTTTTTTACGAAATGAATTGGATGAGTAGTTGTCCACGACGGGGACCCGGCATGGACGCCTTAAGGGCTAGTAGTCTTAATTGAATGGTGCTAAATTAAGCACCACATTAGATGCTTATTCTAGGGGGCGGTTATGGGAATCAAATTTTCCGAGGACATCAGGTCGGTGACTGATTTGAAGCGTAATACCCGCAGTCTATTGGACCAAATCCACCGGACTGGTCGGCCGGTCGTTTTGACAGTAAATGGAAAAGCGGATGCCGTTTTAATGAATTCAAAATCCTATGAGGTTTATTTGAACGCGGTGAATCTTGCGCGCGAATTGGTCTCCGCCGAGAAAGATGTGACAGCCCATCGCGTGCGCCCCGCACGTGCTTTCTTGAAAGAGTTTAAGCGTGCCAACCTTACATGAAGCTTTTACAGAGGTTGGTATCGCACTGATTTCCTTAAAACCCTATGGAGAATCAGCGCATGCCCATTCGTTATCAAGTTAAGATCACCCGGACCGCCGAGGACGATCTGAGGGAAATTTGGGATTTTATTGGCAAGGACAGTCCCCGGGAAGCGGCAAAGTTCATTTCCCGAATTGAACAACAAATCACCACTTTGGAGCAATACCCGGAAAGATGTCCTTCGGTTCCGGAGAACGAAGTATTAGGGACCGCCTATCGGCATATTTTGTATGGGGATTACAGGACGATTTTCCGGATTTCCCAAAAAACAGTATTGATCCTTCGAATCATACATGGGTCCCGCCTTTTGGACGATTCCGCTTTTGAGGGATAAACGAGTTGTCCACGACGGGGACCCAGAGTGAACAACGAAAATAAAGGATAATGATGGCCAGGCACCTTTTTTACTGAAAGAGAATTTTATGATTCGATTATTACCATTCCTTATCTTTTACTTGCCTTGGATGCTACCAGCACCATGCCGCGCTGACGCCATCGAGCCCATTACAAACATGTTTACCCCTGACACGATGGTATCTTCAGTTATTATCACGATCGTCATCATCCTAATCGAAGCTTTCCTTCTCCATAAATGGGTCAAGACCGTCCGTTTCAATGTGTGCCTTTGGCGTTCCTTCCTGGCCAATATGTCCTCCAGTGCCGCAGGTTCAATTGTTTTGTACCTCTACCAGATGGCTGACCCGATTCGTTACCAACTCCTAAATACCTTTTCCCTGTTGCTCCCGATGTTCATTTTGACCCTGGTGGTCGAGACGCCCATTCTGGCCTATCTTTTCCGTAGAGAAGTGAAAGGCTGGTTCCGAATCATCCGGATCTCTTTCGGGATCAACTTCATCAGCTATCTCGCCTTTATCGTCATGGAAGCTGTGCTGATCTTTGGGGCTTTCTGGTATGGGGGTTTGGAAGACCGGCTCAACGCCCGGAAATGGTCTGATAAATCAGTCTTGAAGGACCAAACTGGCTCCATCTACGCGCTTGAATTCGAAGGTATGAAGAGCACCGTCAAGGAATATAGTTGGATAACTGGGAACTGGGATACCTTGAAGGAGATTCATCTCGGAGTTTCGAACCGATCCTGGGATATACAGGGAAATCTGTTGGCGGGTTATTTGTCCAAGACGGGGCAATGGGACGAAAAATTGCCCTTAACCCTATGGAACCTGGACGCATCCAAGGTGACTTGTCAGCTGAAAGGAAACTTCACCTGCGTTTCGATTTCCCCCGACCGGAAACACCTCGCGACTTGTGAATACAAGCATTGGGCCGCTGTGCCTAAGGATGATAAAACCGTTTACGTCCTAGGGGATACCTGTGTCCTCGCCATTAATGATACTCGAACCGGTGTCCTGGAAATGAGGGTGCCCAGGATGGCGTTGAGTGAGGGATTGGCCTGGTCCAATGATTCCAAGACCTTATATTTTCCATCGCTTCAGGATGAAACATGGTTTGAGAAAAGCCCTGAGGATTACCACGCAAGTTCCACCCAGGGCCGGGCATACACAAAGAAAAACAAATACCCGATCAATATTTATGCCTTCGACTTATCGAATAGGACCGTCAAACCAATTGCCCAAGGTTTGTATCCTTGTGTGGTTTCCATGACAGGGGAAATTGGCTTCATCCGGGAAAATGCCCTTTACGACAACCAAATCTGGTTAAGAAATCTTCAAACTGGTCAGGAAAGACTTCTGTTCGACCATTACCCAAATTCCGAATTTGCTCTTTCGTCGGACGGCCATCGGCTCCTACTGGCCTTGCCGAAATACGCCGCGATGGGTGAACAATCGTTCTTGGCTGTCGTAGATGCCGACCATACAGACAAAAGGGACATTATCAATCCCTCGATGCTTTTCGATTTCAAGTGGACAAGATAAAGTTTTGACATCAACGCCAGGGTTCGTTAGGTGTCCACGACGGGGACCCGGATTGAACAGAGCATTTACCATCAAAAGTAGAAATAGACGTTGGGACCTATTACTCGGATCAGAGGCAGATTTAAGGGTTGTACCAGGGTTGGTTTTCTCCGATTAAATCTCATGGAGGGTAATGATATGGGTAAAAAGTTGGGCCTTGACCAAGAATACGAACAGGTGGTCAATGAAACTACCGGTAACCGGTCGGACACGCAGAATGCCGAAAGCGGGCCGATGGCAATGAAAAAGGCGGGTTTTTTTCAAAGGGTTGTTGCGTTTTTGATCGACAGTTTTATCTTCGGGGCTATTGGGGGCGGAACCCATAATTTTGGGCTCAGCGCGCTATGGGTGCTTTATGAGACGATTTTGGTTTCCAATTGGAATGGACATACCATTGGTAAAAAAATAATGGGCATCCGGGTCACGACCGTATCAGGCGAAAATTTGGATTGGGTGAAAGCCCTGGTCCGTGCGTGCAGCAAGGTTTTATCCTTGGCGGCCCTATGTATCGGTTGTTTGTGGATGATCTGGGACGAGAAATCCCAGACCTGGCATGACAAGATCGCGGATACCTTCGTAGGCAATGGATGAGGTCGGCTCGGATTTAAATCGGCAAAAAAGAAAACGAAGAAACCGGGACAACCAAATCCATTCCGAATAAAGTGGGTAGTCGGGTTTGTTGACTCTTGTTTGATACTGTGGTTTGTCCACGGCGGGGACCCGGAGTGAACAACGGTTTTTGAATTATTGGGGTAATGTGGTAAAGAGCAAAATTTAATGTAAGCGGATTTGCGAGGTGCATTAAAGAATGGTTAATGTTTTAAGAATTTTATCCGGTCTATTATCGCCTGTTTGCATTTATAGTTTTTATTATTTCCTGGGTCATCCTATTTTTTTACTAGAAGTATTTCTGCCGACAACAAGTGTGATCGGTGCTTTATTTTTTGCACTTTATGCCGCTAGCGGAACGATCACGTTCGGCAAGAAAAAACCGGAATAGAATTATTTTCTAATTCTAGAAGCGGGTAGTGAAACATCAGAGATATCCACGACGGGGACCCGTCGTGGACAAAATAAATAAAGGGTACTGGTGGGGCACCTTTTTTAATGGTTCAAATTGTCGACCCTTTTTTGGTTTAGTTTGATTTTAGAAAATATAGAAAGGTTTAAAATAATGAGAATTCGTTATTTAGTTCTCTTGTCCATTCTTATTATTTCAATTTCTGAACTGGTAACCCATATTTACCATCTAGACAAAAATCTTGAAGTCACTTTTGCTTACACTTTGATTTTTCTTATCACTTCTATTTATGAATTGATTCTGCTAGAAACCAAAAAGTGGGACTGGTCAATATTTATCACCTGGCTTTTTATAACACCAATATTAACAATTGCTCTCTATAAGGTATTTGTTTTATGCGGCTTAGGATCTATGGATATTGTTTTTCGGTTTACTGTTTTGTTTATTTTTTGTCTTTTTTCAATCGGGTTATTAGGGATAAAAATACTGTTTTTCACTAGCATCAAGAATATTACTTATTCAGACCATTTAAGCAAAAAGTGAAAACATCTGCTGAATCTTGTCCACGAAGGGGACCCGTAGTGGACAAAGAATATTTAGATTCAGACGGTAAAAGTAATGAGGTGATTAATATCCTTACGCTACATCCGCTGGAAAAAGCAGTATTGGAAAAAATATGTACTGGTGATCATCCGGTACAAAATATATTACGAGAACAAATTAAAGTAATGTCTGTTTTAGAACGAAGAATGACTGGCGTGGGTTTCTTTACCAAGTTTTTTTTGCCTTCCACTGCACCCTCAGTCCCAATTGTACCAATGAAAATTGAGAGTGCCATTTTTGGGGACGTGGGTGCGAAAATTCCTGAACTTCATTCAGGGGCTGGTTTTCTTTTGTTTTTAAAATCAGGATATCTTTATCAGCTCGAGGGTTACTCTTACGAAGAATCTTGGCCTGAAAATATTAATTCTTTTGAGTTGTTTTATTTTGAGCCAGAAAGAGCAAAATTACTTGGCATCTTGAGTAAGTTGTAATTATTGATTAACAAAATGAAAAGGTTGTCCACGGCGGGGACCCGGTGTGAAAAAAGAAATTCGTTATTTTGATTAAAAATAATTTGGAGGCCAAATTCTATGCGGTTGAATCTAGTTTTTGTATTCCTTTTCTTGATTCTAGCATTTACTAAATCTATTGCACTTCAGGCAGAAGACGCCTTAACGGTAACTCCAACGGTTGGGCCTCTCACTCCCAGCCAAACCATCCAGCCACTATCAGGGGCCCTGTCCAAGGATCAACCCGCCATACCGTCTTTTTACATTTGGCGCAGGGAATATCAAAAAGACAAGAAAACCCATTATAAATTGTTCAGGGTGTATGGAAATGGGGCCTACACGGAAGAGAAAAACCCAACCGAGACTTATGAAAATTGGGTGACGAATATAAACCCAGGCGGTGGAACCCCAAAAGGGATAGGGATTGGGCTGGATATCCTAACTTCCCCCTCCCAAAAATGGTCGATCCATCAAAGCACGGATACGGGAGATTTCGTCCTTCATCTTTATGAGGGAAACAATGCGGTTCCACAAAATATCATGATCCCCGACAGTGGAGGTCCCGATGATTCGGACCATTGGTGGTGGGAGGGCGTGGATTGGAATCCTGTCCGGGATCTTTTTTACATTACCATTTGCATAGGAACCTCTACTGACAGGCAGTTTATCTATTGGCAATTCGATCCGACGGCAAAAACTTTCATCAACGTGGGTACGGGGCAAGATTTGTTCTTGAGCCCTAATGGCAACTGGGCGGTTTGGATGGATGGTTTTTGGGGAGATTGGCGAAGGGACCAACTTCACATTTACGATATTGTGAAGAATAAGAATTATCAGATCACCAGCGGGGATTCAGACAACGTTTTTTATAAATGGGAAGAGCCGGCCATGGTTGTCACTAAAGGTACAACTGCCGAAGATTTCATCAATAATGGCAAGACCGCCTATTTACAGCATAACTACCCCGAAGCCATAGCCCTATACCAGAAGGCAATTCAAATCGATTCCAATAACGCTGAAGCCTATGGCCTATTGGGTTATTCGGAATTTAGAAATGGACAACTGGATGACGCGAAAAAGGATCTTGAACAATCAATTAAGATAAATCCCAGTTTGATTATGTCGCACTACAATTTGGCGTTGGTTTACTGGGCTCAGGGCAGAAAAGAAGACGCCGTTCTACAAATGCAAAAAACAGCCGATTTGAATCCGCGTAAGAAAAAGGAGATGGAAGAAGACCCCCAATTTAAAAAGTTAATAAATTTTATTGGCCAGATAAAGTGGGGTCAGAAACAGTTCTGTGCTGACGGCGATGAAAAATGGTTTCGTGAAATAGAATTTATTTGGCGTGGCTTTTTTTCTGATGGTTTAAGTGATGAGGAAATTGAAATTTTAAAACACCAGTTACATTACGAAAGTTCAATTATTTCAGAAATAGTCGAATTGAATTCGATGATCCGTAATTTAAACCATCTTGGTGATGAGTCTGCACAATTGGGTACGAATGGGAGTCTGGCAAGAAACCCGCATTGTGCGGATGAAATTAACGCGAAATATGATGATGTAAACAAAAAATGTATACTGGAATCTCACAACTTGAGAGTGATTTCGGGTAGTAAAGAACCGGAATTTCGAGAATGGTTGGAAGAAGAGGCGTTTATTGCATTTAAAGTTTGTGGTGGATGGATGGGGATGGAGCGTGGGACCTTTGAGAAGACTGATCCCGATGTTTTGGCCCAAGGTTTAGTTGATTCATTTCAACAACAGAAAAAAATAAATTTAAACTTGGAACAAATAAATCATTTCAAAAAAAGAGTTATTTTTTGGTTTTATAACTGTAATCCCGTGCGGAATGGGACCCTACAAGAAACAAAGGGCGCTAAAGAAACTTACGAAAATGCTTATCAAGATGCGATTAAAAATTAGAGTTGTAAGAAGCTTTTTTAAAAAATGATAGTTATTTTTGTTGTCCACTACGGGGACCCGTCGTGGACAAAGAAAACTACTGAATTTGTTGTCTAATGTAGGGAGGTGTATCTTACGATGAATTCCAGAATCAAAAATATTTGGTATATGAATCTGTAGGTTGGATTTTTGATAACTGGGATTATTTATGTTACTATGAAGGCTGATTTTCTTGTTGAGCTGCAAAGTTTATTTATTGGACCTTTATATATTGTTTATTATTGTGTAAATGTACTCGCTGGCTGGGACTGCGCGATTGTTGAGCTTCTCGAATTGTTTTTTCTTTTTTTGTATTACACCCTTCTCGCCCATTTCTTGACCCTTTATTTACAAACAAAAAAATGGAAGTTATTTTTAGCGCTTTTGATAGCGCATCGGGGTCTGGCCACCATTATCCATTATTTATTGTCCAATTCGGGGACCCGGAGTAGACAAGGCGATTATGGTTAATGAGGCGTACCTGTTATTCTTTTCAACAGATCAAACCCAAGGGATCTAGGGAAGTCTTTTCGATAGGGATGGGCGAAGGGCT
>CAZGKT010000003.1:148529-162459 GCA_964525605.1 uncultured bacterium | reverse complement strand
CGATCGTCCCTATATTCACATGCGGCTTTGAACGTACGAATTTTTCCTTCGACATCTTTTCTTCCTCCCTAAGTCAAAAGGTTTGAGTCAAGGGCTACAGGCTAATATCATGGAGCCCAAGACCGGGATTGAACCGGTGACCTCTTCCTTACCAAGGAAGTGCTCTACCAACTGAGCTACTTGGGCGGGGGTAATTACAAGAGGATGTATTTTACGTTTCGAAACCCCCCTGTCAAGAAAAAGCGGGTCAAAATAAGGCGATTTTCCTAGCGTTTCCTGGGGTCATCCCAATTCAACTTACTTGCGCTTCGATGTTCTTCCGTGGGGGTCTACCAGTTTCTCCAAGCGCACCGACTGACGGTATTGATCCTCGGTCAAGATATTCTTTTCAAGAACAACCTGTTTAACTGTTTTTCCTTCTTTCAGGGCGGCTTTCACCACCTCTGCGGCCTTCTCATAGCCGATCACTGGATTCAATGCCGCCGCCACCTGTGTGCTCTGGTCTGCGAATTGTCGGCAGCGAGCTTCCTCCGCACGAATACCCGCGACGCATTTTTCATCGAACGCTTGGAGCATGTTCGTCAGAAGGAAGATCTCCTGGTTCAAGTTGTAGGCCAGGACGGGCATCATGACATTGAGTTCCATCTGGCCCGCCTGAGCGGCGAAAGCCACAGTGGTATCGTGTCCCAAAACCTGATAACAGACCATGTTCAGGCACTCCGCCATCACGGGGTTCACCTTGCCGGGCATGATGGAAGAACCAGGCTGCATCACGGGAAGAAGGATTTCACCAAAACCCGTGGCCGGACCGCTGGTCATGAGCCGAAAATCGTTGGCAATGCGGATCAGGTCCAGAGCCAGGTTCCGATAAGCGTTGGAGAGGGAGACTGCGGGGGACAGACTTTGCATGGCTTCAAAAAGGTCGGGATGGGGAGTCAGTTTTAAACCCGTTTGCTGGGACAGAAGAACCGACATCATCTTGCAGTAATCTTTATGCGTATTTAATCCGGTACCGACGGCCGAACCGCCGATGCCCAATTCCCTCATTTCCTCCGAGGCCCGCTCGATCCGTTTGGCGTGCCGTTCCAGATTTTCCCCGTAGGCGTTGAATTCTTGCCCCAGGGTCATGAGGGCGGCGTCCTGCAGGTGGGTTCGGCCGGATTTGTAAACTTTCGCGAATTCCTTTCCCTTGAGGCGGAAAGAGGAAACGAGTTTTTTAAGAATCGGAAGGAAGGATCGGGTCAACAGGAGCCCCGAGAGCCGGATGGCCGTAGGGATGACATCGTTCGTAGACTGACCCATGTTCACATGGTCGTTGGGATGGACGATCTTATAATCGCCCCGTTTCCCCTTTAACAGCTCGATGGCCCGGTTGGCCAGCACCTCGTTGGTGTTCATGTTGTGGCTGGTCCCGGCGCCCGCCTGGTACACATCCACCACGAAATGGTCGAGCCACTTCCCTTCTTTCAAGATCTCGTCGGAGGCTTCGACGATGGCTTCGGCCTTTTTCTTGTCCAGCATTCCCGCCTTGGCGTGGAAACGGGCGGCGGCTTTTTTAATATGAACCGTGGCCTCGATGAAGACACGGTGGGGTTTGATACCGCTTATTGGAAAATTCTCGACCGCCCGCTGGGCTTGGACGCCCCAAAGGGCTTCCGCGGGAACTTTGAGTTCGCCGATGGAGTCATGCTCGATTCGAAATGCCATGATACGCCTCCCAAATTAAAAGTGAGGATGATCCGATTCAAACGGAAATTGCCGGCTGAAGTACAGGCGTTCGAAAGGTTACAGGTTGTCCGTGATGTATTTGAAGAGAGCCTGGGCCGCTTCCTCCGGACCTTTGGTCTCAAATCCACGGATGCCTAAACGGGTTCGAAGTTGGCCAACCTTTTTCCCCGATTTCAGCAATTGGGCAATGAACTTATCGGCCAAAACCTGGTGTTTTTTCTTCTTCTGTGGGGCTCCAAATGGATTGGCGAAGTAGGTGTGCACCAACCCCTTTTCATCGGTCGTGCCCTTGGCCAAGCGCGCTCCGCTGGCGAACACTTCCCCGATTTCCACCGGATCAGTCATGATCTCCAGCGAGGGATGCTCTTCGTCCACGTTATCGTAGTTATTGGCGTAGAGGAACATGTCCACCGGATAACCCGCGATGACATGCCGGTATTCGGTGATCGGCATGACGACGCGGGCATTTCCCAGATGGGGGTTCATGAAGACCGCCCGGTCAATTTCGGTATAGGGATATCCGGGGTGCAGGTCGTCCAGCCGTACAAAGGCCCCGATTTCCGTGCCGTAGGCCGTCACCTCCCCCTGAGGGGAAATCTGCAGGGAGCCCATGTCGTCGAATACAACGGTGAGCTGGCGGATGTACTGGTCGGCCAACACCCGGAAGGCCTCCAGCGACTCGGATTTGCCCGCGCCGGAGTCCCCCACAATGACGACGTGGGCACTTTTCCCGGATTTCAAGTCGATCTTGGCCATCGCCCCGTGGATGGGTAAGCCCCCCCGCTCGATCATGATGAGGTTGTGAAGGGTCAGGGCCATTTTCTTGAAATAGCCAAAATAATCCACGTCCGTCAGGTGGTAGGCCACCGCCCCCACGATCACGCCGTTTTTGGCGTCTTCGTAATACCCGACCAATTGATTGTTCATCAGGGAAGGATCCACGCCGAAGAGCATGATTCCGTCCGGTTTGCGGTTGGCGATCTCCTGCGCGCTGGCGAGTTCGAACAGGTTGGATAACCCGGCCGCGTGGGACACGAAATTCTTGTGGAAAAAAATGAAGATAATGAGGCTGCCGATCTTGGCCGGGAAACAAAGCCATCGCGAGGGATCGATGCCAATTGTGTCGAGAGGGTTCTTGACCAGGGGGCTGAACTTGCCTTTCCGGCTGTTGCTCTTGGTGTAGTAGATCAATGGAGGATAAATGAGCGAAAGCCGGATGAAGGGAATATTGACGAGCTTCTGGTATTCCTCCCCCGGTATGTCCCATTTGATCTTTTCGGCCAGGAGGGCCATGCCGGTCCCGGAGGGGATCTGGCGGTAGACCTTGAACCAATCGCCCATCAGGTGGGCGCTGATCACCCGGTAGGTGTTCAACACGAGGAATTTGAATTGTTCATTGGCCTGGATGAAGATCTGATGGTAGTCCTTGAGGTCCACGCTTCCATGTTTCTCGTCCCGGTCGTAAATGACAAAGCGTTCCCGCCTGCGCCAATAAGCGTACAGCTCCTCAATAAAGTCCCGGAATATCACCCGGTCGACCTTGGTGAGCGCGGCTTCGCAGGCCCGGGTATCCAGCAGGTTCTTGAAAAAACCGGCCAGTTTGGGAACGTCATAGCCTTCTTTGAGTTTGAACTCCTGAAGGCAGGTGAGAACGGGGGAATCTTTTTTAATTAATTGCGAGAGGAAATGGTCCAGAACCAAGCGAAAACCGTCACTGGTCAGGAGCTCGTCGGAGTTTTTGCAAAGGCCCGGATGCCCATAAAGAATGACCCGATCATCCATAAATTCGTTCATCTCAATGACCGGATTCGGGTTCCCGGGGATGTCCGTCGTTAGAGGATTCTTCTCATTAGCCATTCATGATTTCCTTGTTTGGGGTCTGATAGGGGCGAAGAACAGAAGCGATTAGCGAACCCAGAAAGCCTGAGACTTCAGAAAAAATGGAGCGGGAGACCGGATTCGAACCGGCGACGTCCACCTTGGAAGGGTGGCATTCTACCACTGAATTACTCCCGCGAATTTGCCACAAATGTATCCCATATTATAAAGGAAAAGTAAAGGCCGACTAGGGGAACTCGAGACGCCTCCAAACACGTCCGCCCCGCTAATGACGGGGCCCTTCCAAGTTGGAACAGCCCCTGTTCTGCTGCTTCAATTAATAAACAACCGCGCCCCCTCTAAAAGGGTTTCCTGACGGAGAAAGTTGAACCAACAAGAGGCGAAACTCCTCCTAGTAAGATTGAGATATACTCCTCAGGGTCGGGTTAGATAGAAATTCCTTTTTCCAAGTAGTTTGATTGAGGACGTTCCGCAAGGCTTCTTGGGGCCTTTCCCCTGAAAGCTGGTACCCCGAAAGGCGGCAGATGGCTACCAACCTCAAGTTCAAAAATTGGCTTCTCGACGTCAAGGACAAGAAGAAGAACGAGATCACCAAGGTCCTGGGTGTCGAATACGCTCATCTCACACTCCCGACGGGCGAACTTTATGTCACGTCCGACGGCCTTCCCTATATCCCGCTGTTGGATCCCTCCAATTACTGGCTGGACAGGGACTGGTTCGATGGCCATTCCACAAGACTTTCCGGCACCAGCTCCATCTACAAGATCAGGACCAAGGAGTTTGCGGGGAAATCCCGGGACATCGTGATGAAATGGAACCGCATGGGTCAGGACATCCCCGGGGCGGAAGAACTCGACATCCTGGAGGGCGCGGAGTTCAACAGCCCGTTCGAGGAATTTTCGCTTCTTTTCGAATTGCGGCGCAAGCTGTACGGTTCCAGCCGACGAGTCGTGGTCCAAAAGCCCCTGGCCATCTTCGTGGCCTCCGGTTCGGTCGACCTGTGGCAGAGCGGCCGCAAAGAATATAAGATGCAGTCCAAGTTGCGCTCCCACAGCGAGGTCGCCCTCCATATGCACCGGCTTTACGCGGTGGTGTACGAGTGGGTCAAGGGCATCGACGCGCACCAGGCCTTCCGGACCGGCGTCATCAGCCGGGAGAACATGAAGGGCCTGGCCCTGGACGCCCAACAAGTGCTGCAAAACGCCGGGTTCAAGGTCCGGGACAACAAGCCGGACCACATCATCGTCCGGCCCAAGGCGGACCGCACCCTCTCGCATAACCGGCGGGGCGAGACCGTCTACGCCTTGGTGGATTTCGAGCTATTGGAACGCACCCTCTCCCAGATGGAGCAGGTCCGCCGGGAGAAACGGCTCGAATACCTCAAACGCCAGCGCGACCGTTTCAACGCGCCCGCGTCGGACAGCCCCTATCCCAACCTTCATCCGGTGAATCATCTTGGCGTCGACTACATCTACGGCCGGGTGGAAAGCGTGAAGGGGCGGCTCTGGGTGGTGGGGAAAGACCCCGTTCTTTACGACTACTTTCTGCCGGAGCGTTGGCGGCACTTCCCCAAGACCAAGATCTCCGTCTATAGCGAGATGTACCACACCGTTACCAAGGACGGCATCCACCTGGTGCTGCAGGCTTCCCGGGTGGGGCACCAACCGGACTTGGACCCCTTCCGGGAAGACGAACAGAAAATTCTCGCCCACGGGCACAACAGCCCCTTCGAGGTGGTGTCCCTCGCCTTGGAACTGGCCCACCGGGGAGTGGCCTGTATTTATCCCCGGGCCATCTATATGTCCGAGACCGAGGCCGGCATCTCGAGTAACCTTTTCGACGGGTCGCGCTACCGCACGCACGAGGACATCACCACGCCGGATGGCGAGGCTATCCTCAAGCCGAACCGCGACTACATCATCATCTGGGGTTATTGGAACGGACCTGATGAGAAGCTGGCGGATAAGGACGGGGACTATTACGAGGGAATCGACGCGCTGCGCGCCTACAAGGAAAACCTCATCGATAAGGACCTGTATTTCACCCTCCTGCGCCGGACCAAGGAAAAGTTAGCCGCCGTAGGGGTGGAGGACCTGAACCTGCGGGGAAACCACGTCATGGTTTCGAAAGACAGCCGGGGCCGCCTGGTCCTGGACGACCAGGGATTCCCCGAACTGCGTTTGTGCAACTTCGAGTTCTTGAAGAAGAAACTCTAAAAAGCCTGGGCTGCACCCCTCCGATTGAATCCGCCTTTAGGGTCTAAATCATACCCCGGTTCGGGCCATTGCTAATATCATCCGTTGTTACTTTTCACAACCAATCCAGAGGCTCCCCCGCCTCTTCGCACGGAGGAAACGGATGACAAAAAACAAGAAATTGCTGGCATGGGTGGAGGAAGTCAAGTCCCTGTGCAAACCCGACCGCGTGGAATGGGCAAATGGATCTCCGGAGGAGTACGACCGCCTGCTCAACGAGATGGTGGCGTCCGGCACCGCCATCCCGTTGAACTCCCGAAAACGCCCCAACAGTTTCCTGTTCCGTTCCGATCCCTCCGATGTGGCCCGCGTCGAGACCCGCACCTATATCGCTTCCGTACGCCCGGAGGACGCGGGGCCCACCAACAACTGGATCGACCCCGTCGAGCTCAAAAAAACCATGCGGCAACTCTACGACGGCTGTATGCGAGGCAGAACGATGTATGTCATTCCCTTCTCCATGGGCCCCATTGGTTCCCCGATCGCCAAGATCGGCGTAGAAATCACCGACTCGGCTTACGTGGTGGTGAACATGCGCATCATGGCCCGCGTGGGTGAAAAAGTTCTGGCGGCACTGGGCGAAGACGGCGAGTTCATCCCCTGTCTGCATTCCATCGGATACCCCCTGTCCCCCGGACAAGCCGACAAGACCTGGCCCTGTGCCCCACTTGAGCAGAAATACATCTCGCATTTCCCGGAGGAAAACCTCATCTGGTCTTACGGTTCCGGATACGGAGGTAATGCCCTTCTTGGCAAGAAATGTCTGGCCCTGCGCATCGCGTCGGTCCTGGCCCGGAGAGAAGGCTGGCTGGCCGAGCATATGCTCATCCTGCGGCTGACCAACCCCCAAGGCAGGCGTTTTCACATCGCCGCGGCCTTCCCTTCCGCCTGCGGAAAAACCAACCTGGCCATGCTGGTCCCCACCATCCCGGGTTGGAAATGCGAATGCGTCGGCGATGACATCGCCTGGATGAAGATCGGCGCCGACGGAAAACTGCGCGCCATCAACCCCGAAGCGGGTTTCTTTGGCGTAGCGCCAGGCACTTCGATGAAATCGAACCTCATGGCCATGCGCTCCCTGGAGAAAAACACCCTCTTCACCAACTGCGCCCTCACCGACGCGGGGGACATCTGGTGGGAGGGCATGGACGTGCCCTGCGAGCACGCGATCAACTGGAAGGGCAAGGACTGGACTCCATCTTCCCCGGAGCCAGCCGCCCACCCCAACGCCCGCTTCACCGCGCCGGCCGCGCAATGCCCGTCCATCTGCCCCGATTGGGAGGACCCCTCGGGAGTCCCCATCGACATCTTCATCTTCGGGGGACGGCGCTCGACCACGGTTCCTCTCGTGCACCAAGCGTTCGATTTCGAGCACGGCGTATTCCTGGGCGCCTCGGCCTCCTCCGAAACCACCGCAGCGGCCCTGGATGTGGGTCAGAAGCTTCGCCGGGATCCCTTCGCCATGACGCCTTTCATCGGCTACCACGCGGGCGACTACATCCAGCATTGGTTCGACATGGGGAAACGGCTGGGGGACCAGGCACCGGCGGTCTTCTACGTGAACTGGTTCCGGAAGAACCGGGAAGGCCGGTGGCTATGGCCCGGCTTCGGTGAGAACAGCCGCGTGATGAAATGGATGTGCGAACGGGTCGAGGGGAAAGTCGACGCGGAGAAGACCCCCATCGGATACATGCCCAAGAAGGGCGACCTGGACCTGACCGGCCTGACCATTGCCCCGGAAGATTACGAGGAGCTGATGCATGTGGGCCGGGAGGCTTTTCTATCCGACCTGAAGGACGCGGAGTCCTACTTCGCCCAATTCGGGAACCGATTGCCCGAGAAATTAAAGAAACAGTTGGCCGCCGCCAAGAAACGATTGGAATAAAGGGCTTATGACTCAAGTAGGGAGCGTGGCATAAGCTTTTCATGTCCCTACCGAACAAGGGGCTCTTGGCGGTCAACCGACCCCAGGAGCCCTTTTCTTTTATGGAAGATATCTGAGGGACTCCCGCCCAGTGTCTTTGAACCCAAAAAAAGATCATCCATGGTTTTAAAACGATATCTTTTGGGTTGCCTTTGGAGTTTTGGGGTGAAAAAAGGGGGGTTACAACACGGTGAAAAATGGTGGACAGGGAAGGATTCGAACCTTCGAAGGCCGTCGGCCGGCAGATTTACAGTCTGCTCCCATTGACCACTCGGGCACCTGTCCACAAAAACCTAAAAACCTTGATGGGGCGAATGATTTTCCATGAGGTCCGAACCCATGTCAATCAACTTTATAAGGAAGAACCGAATCAGGGATGGTATCTTATGGCCCAAATTCGAACGGAGGGGAGACATGAAACACACCGTTTGGGCCTGGGCC
Source organism: uncultured bacterium (assembly GCA_964525605.1). GTDB lineage: Bacteria > Oederibacteriota > Muellerivitia > Muellerivitales > Muellerivitaceae > CAVTWJ01. The sequence continues at coordinate 154,272 of CAZGKT010000003.1, read as the reverse complement.
CTTTGGGCCCTCACTTGGCAGGCCTGGGGCCAAACCCCCACCCCGGCTATCACTTCGATCACTCAAGCCGTCACCGAATTATCCGCTGTCCCTGAATCGGCCTATCAATGGCGCCAAACTTCCGATTCAAATGGAATCCGCCTCTATTCTAGCAAGGTATCAGGCACGGAAATCTTGGCCCTGAAGGGCGACGGAATGGTGGAAGCTCCCATCGCCAAGGTGGCCTCGGTGATCGTCGATACCACCCGCGGAACGGAATGGATCGACAGCCTGGTGGAGTCCAAGGTTCTCCGAAACTTCAACCCGTTTGAGTTTTCAGAGTACGACCACATGGGGATTCCCTTTCCCTTCGATCAATTTATATCGGACCGGGACTTTGTGTCCCATGTGACGGTCGAAACCGATTCCAACCACCGCCATGTCGCCGTGAAATACACCCCCCTCCTGGATCCTTTGGCCCCCGTGAAGAAAAACTACAAAAGAGGTGTGATGACCTGTACTTTTACGATGGTTGAGGTCTGCCCCGACGAAACGTGGGTGGAGGCTGAAATTCACTGCGATCCCAAAGGCGGACTGGCGGCCTGGCTGGTTAATTGGTTCCAAGGCGGATGGCCCGAGACTACTTTTGAGAGTTTGAGAAGAGAAGTTTCACGGCCTGATATCAAGGTCATCCCACTCGTAGCCCAACTCTTGGAACTCCCCGAGACCGACACTCAACAAACGGCTGAAGCCCGGTAACCAGACACCTAAAACTCTGGCGTGGACGGCCTGATGATTTCCTCAAAAATAGAAGCGAGTCCCACATTCACCGTAAAGATCAAAGGTTGGTGTTTGGCCATCACTGAGCCAGAGAGTCGGAACAGCCTGTAAATAGAAATCCACCGGAAGAGATTTTTTATCGAGCAGGAAGGAAAAACCTACCGGTAACCGCGCGGAAATTTGAGCGGAGCTGGGCAATACCGCTCCGAGGCCTAACCCCACGTAAAACGGCATTCTTCCATCCGTATCCCTCAAGGGCAGGAGGAACAGGGGATGCCAAAGCCAATCGATCTGAAGAATCGTCTTTCCCCCATCATCGAATTTGACCGCGGGTTGAATCGCGATGTCCCGGTCCATCCAGATAACCCCGGATATTCCCCAAGTCCCTGGCTCCCCTAGCACCAGCCCCAGGCCGTAATCCCCCTGGCGGTTCAACGATTCATCTCCCGTGCCGGATCGGACGCATACCGGAAAACTTAAAAAAACCGCCATCACCCCAACCAAAAATATCCATTTTTTATTTACCACCTATTCCTCGTTTCATCCCCTTTTGGGCCTCACGCCCCCAACCTCTTCAAACGAAAAGGGCGAACACGCATGTGACGTGCCCACCCCTTTTAAGCGCGACGACCGGCCCAAACTTAACTTCTCAACCGTTAAAATCCAGGTCAGAAGTAGTAATGGGCGCCCAATTCACCGTAGATATCGAATACCGATTGGCCCCCATTGGGGAACCAGATCGTCGGGACCGCCTGCAGGTAAATATCTACCGGGACGTTCCTTTTGTTAAAGATGTATGAAATTCCCACCGGTATCCGGGCCGCGATTTCCACCGTGTCCTGAAGCACCAGGTTTCCGCCCACTCCAATGTAAAGCGGCATTTCCCCGTTAGAATCTCTCATCTGGATGATGTCGAAATTGTGCCAGAGGTAGTCCAACTGAAGGATGGCCGCCCCACCGTCATTAAACTTCACAGCCGGTTGAAAGGCATTATCCCGGTCCAGCCAGATTTTTCCCGTCGCGCCCCAAGAACCAGGTTCGCCAAATTCCAGCCCGAGACCGAAATTGCCGCCGTATTGAGTCGGAGTATAATCCGAATCAGCTTTCGAGAGCGCAGGCAGGATGAACAATCCGATCGCCACGAATCCGATCCAAAAACTCTTTTTAAAATCAAAAAACATGTCTTCCTCTTTTCATGATTCCTATTTTTGTGGAGAATCCCTAGAACCGCTTTTCAGTTGCGAAAAGCCGACAAAAAAGTTCTTTGGGTGTCGATTCTTTTTCTCCATGGGTGAAACCAACTGAAATGGGCTTCCCGCGTGAAATCCTATTTTCCGGCCGCGACTGCCGCCGGAGCCTTGGCTTCGGTCCCTTCGGTGGGTAATCCAGCCTGGGCCCAGTCCGAGATGCCGCCGACATAGTCTTCCGCCTTGAAACCCTTTTCCTTAAGTGCCTTTGCCGCGTTGGGGCCCGCGTTGCAGGTAGGTCCGGCGCAATAGGTAATGAAGAATTTGCTCTTTCCATATTTCTTCTCGACCGCCTGGACAAATTCATCGGTGTTTTGAGTCAAAGGAAAGCTTTCCGAGCCCTTGATGTGGACTTTCACGAATTCTCCGGCTGGCAGAACGTCCAACACAACGCAGTTCATATCCTTCATCTTGTCTTTGACGCCTTCTTTTGATATCGACATTCGTTTCACCTCTTGTGAATTTGGTTTGAGCCTCCCCGCCTGATAAAGCAAGTTCTATACCTTTAGGGGTGAATCTACACTCCCACTCGATTCGTTTCGTTATGTGGATTTTCGAACTACAAAGAAGCGATCAAAGTGATAGCACCTTTCCCTCAATTTGATTCTTTCCGGTAAACGCAATCGGACGATGGCCCCCGAAGTGTCCCTTCCCTCCTTGCAGTCAAGGCCCGTTTCTTGCTTTTCATTCCCACCCCGCGGGGGAGTGAATCGATTCATTTAAAAGTTTGTCCTTCCGAATTAAAAAGTGAGGGAGAAAACATGAAAACATTGGTCGCCGAAGAGGTCCAAGCGAAAACAATGAAGGCGCTGGTTTATCACAGCCCCGGGCTCAAGGCCTGGGAGAACAAGCCAAAACCAACCCTCCTCCAAACAACAGATGCGATTGTCCGCGTCACCACTACGACCATTTGCGGAACCGACCTTCATATCATGAAGGGGGATGTCCCGACCGTCACCACCGGCCGGACCTTGGGGCACGAGGGTGTCGGCGTGATTGAGGAAACCGGATCGGGCGTGACGAATTTCAAAAAGGGGGACCGGGTCCTCATCTCCTGCGTAACCTCTTGTGGCAAATGCGATTTCTGCAAAAAGGGGATGTATTCCCACTGCGGCGATGGCGGGTGGATCTTGGGCAACACAATTGACGGAACCCAGGCCCAATTTGTCCGAATCCCCCACGCCGACAACAGCCTCTACCTCGCCCCAGAGGGCATGAGCGAGGACGCCCTGGTCATGCTTTCGGATATCTTTCCCACCGGGTTGGAATGCGGAGTTCTCAATGGGCAGGTGAAGCCGGGGGACACGGTGGCCATCGTGGGATCTGGTCCCATCGGTTTGGCGGCCCTTTTGACCGCCCAGTTTTATTCCCCCGCCCGACTGATCCTGATCGACATGGATGACAACAGGCTCCAGGTGGCCCGAGCTTTCGGGGCGACCCATACCATCAATTTCAAACAGGTCAAGGTCGAGGAAACCATCCAGGCATTAACTCAAGGCGGCGGGGTGGATGTGGCTATCGAGGCGGTGGGAACGCCTGGATCTTTCGACACCTGCCAGGCCATTATCGGGGCAGGAGGAAGGATCGCGAACATCGGGGTGCATGGCAAACCCGTGGAATTACACCTGGAAAAATTATGGGACCGGAATATCACGATCACCACCCGGCTCGTGGATACGGTGACCATCCCCCTGCTTTTAAAGGTCCTTCAATCAGGAAAGCTGGACGCCAAAAAGATGGGGACCCACCAGTTCGCCCTCTCCGACGCGGTAAATGCCTATGAAACCTTCGGTAACGCCGCCAAGGACAAGGCCCTGAAGGTGATCCTGAAGGCTTAGGCCAGGTTCAATTTCCGGACCCAACGCGACGCTGAAGGTTTCGCCTTCGGCGTACGGATTTTATTAATCAGGGTTTCTGGCACCACGAGTTCTGCATCCAACTAATTGTTTCTCTCCCAGTTCGGACCGATGTCATAATCGGCTTCTTCTATCCGCCGGTTCGTCTCATCCTCTGTTTCGAGAATATCCTTCTCGCTCATTTACGGTATAACCACGAAATCTCCTTAATCAAGGCAGATTTCTCCAGGTTTGAGTTCCCTTTCCGACCTCGTCCGAACCGCAGAGAACGTTGAGAAGAATCAAATTGAGGCGTCAATAATCATTTTGATCGCTTCGATGAGAGGGTGAGACCCATGCGTTTTCCACTATGGCGGTAAACTTCAATATTTCCTGAATTGAGGCAAAGCTTCGATTCTTTTCCGCCCTCTTCTACAGGTATGGAACTTGCGATACGTGGTGAGGTCATGACCCCCCCCACCCCCCTGATAACCGAAATTTCCGAGCCCGACTCACTCGACATCCACTTATTGCTTAAAACCATCACAGCCTTGAAAAAGGGGGATTTTTCCGTGCGCCTGCCGATTGAATGGACTGGCATGGCGGGCAAGGTGGCCGATACCTTCAATAATGTCGTCGACATGAACGAGCATATGGCCTTTGAACTGGAACGTTTGCGAGACCTGGTGGCAAAAAAAGGAAAAATCGACCAGCGGGCCCGGATGGGTGAATTCACCGGTTCCTGGTCCCGAATGATGGAATCCGTGAATACCCTGATTGACGAACTGGTTCGCCCCACCAGTGAAATGACCCGGGTTATCGGCGCGGTAGCCAAAGGCGACCTTTCCCAGGAGGCGGCACTGGAAGTCGGCGGGCGTCCCCTGGAAGGGGAATTTCTTCAAACCGGCCGGACGATCAACACCATGGTGGACCGCCTACGTTCTTTCGCTTCCGAAGTTACCCGCGTGGCCCGAGAAGTGGGGACCGAAGGCAAACTGGGAGGACAGGCGATCGTGCCAGGCGTCGCAGGCACCTGGAAGGACCTGGCCGACAACGTCAACCTCATGGCCAGCAACCTGACAAGCCAGGTTCGTAACATCGCCGATATCACCACGGCCGTGGCCAACGGCGACTTTTCCAAAAAAATCTCCGCCGACGTGCGAGGCGAGTTCCTTCAATTGAAGGAAAAGGTCAATACCATGGTGGATCAGCTAAGCCTGTTCACCTCGGAAGTCACCCGTGTGGCCCGCGAAGTGGGTACGGAGGGCAAACTAGGTAGCCAGGCCATCGCGCCAGGCGCCGCCGGAACCTGGAAAGACCTGACCGACAACGTCAATTTCATGTCTTCGAATTTAACAAGCCAGATGCGCAATATCGCCGACATCACCACGGCCGTGGCCAACGGCGACTTTTCCAAAAAAATCACCGCCGACGTGCGCGGCGAGTTCCTTCAACTGAAGGAAAAAGTCAACATGATGGTGGACCAGCTCAGTCTCTTCACCTCCGAGGTCACCCGCGTGGCCCGCGAAGTGGGCACCGAAGGCAAGCTGGGCAGCCAGGCGATTGCGCCCGGCGCCGCCGGAACCTGGAAAGACCTGACCGAAAACGTCAATTTCATGTCCTCCAATTTAACAAGCCAGGTCCGCGACATCGCCGACATCACCACGGCCGTGGCTAACGGCGACTTTTCCAAGAAAATCTCCGCCGACGTGCGGGGTGAGTTTCTTCAATTGAAGGAAAAGGTCAACATGATGGTGGACCAGCTCAGCCTCTTCACTTCAGAAATCACGCGCGTGGCGCGGGAAGTGGGCACCGAAGGCAAGCTGGGTAGCCAGGCGATCGCGCCAGGCGCCGCCGGAACCTGGAAAGACCTGACCGAAAACGTCAATTTCATGTCCTCCA
>CAZGKT010000003.1:148260-148429 GCA_964525605.1 uncultured bacterium | reverse complement strand
ATTTAACAAGCCAGATGCGCAATATCGCCGATATCACTACCGCCGTGGCCAACGGCGACTTTTCCAAAAAAATCACCGCCGACGTGCGGGGCGAGTTCCTTCAATTGAAGGAAAAAGTCAACATGATGGTGGACCAGCTCAGTCTCTTCACCTCCGAGGTCACCCGCGT
>CAZGKT010000003.1:21826-148160 GCA_964525605.1 uncultured bacterium | reverse complement strand
AAGTCAACATGATGGTGGACCAGCTCAGTCTCTTCACCTCCGAGGTCACCCGCGTAGCCCGGGAAGTGGGCACCGAAGGCAAATTGGGCAGCCAGGCGATCGCGCCAGGTGCCGCCGGAACCTGGAAAGACCTGACCGAAAACGTCAATATCATGTCCTCCAATTTAACGAGCCAGATGCGCAATATCGCCGACATCACTACCGCCGTGGCCAACGGCGATTTTTCCAAAAAAATCACCGCCGACGTGCGAGGCGAGTTCCTTCAATTGAAGGAAAAGGTCAATACCATGGTGGACCAGCTTAGTCTCTTCACTTCGGAAGTCACCCGTGTTGCCCGAGAAGTAGGCGTGGAAGGAAAACTGAGCGGCCAAGCCATCGCCCCCGGCGCCGCCGGCACCTGGAAAGAATTGACGGACAACGTCAACTTCATGTCCTCAAATCTGACGAGCCAAGTGCGCAATATCGCCGATATCACCACCGCCGTGGCAAATGGTGATTTTTCCAAAAAGATCACCGCCGATGTCCGAGGCGAGTTCCTTCAATTGAAGGAAAAAGTGAACACCATGGTCGACCAATTGAGCCTTTTCACCTCTGAAGTTACCCGCGTGGCCCGAGAAGTGGGAACGGAAGGCAAATTGGGCAGCCAGGCGATCGCGCCCGGCGCTGCCGGCACTTGGAAGGACCTCACCGACAATGTCAACCACATGGCCGCCAACCTGACCGATCAGGTCCGCAGTATCGCCAAGGTGGTTAGTTCCGTGGCCAAGGGGGATTTAAAACAAAAACTCACGGTCGCCACCAAGGGGGAAGTCGCCACCCTGGCCGACACCATCAATATCATGGTGGATCAGCTCAACGACTTCGCGGCCCAAGTCACCAATGTGGCGCGCGAAGTGGGCGTGGAAGGCCGCTTGGGGGGCCAAGCCAACGTGCCAGGCGCGGCGGGAACCTGGAAGGACCTCACCGACAACGTTAACCAACTGGCCGCCAACCTGACAACCCAGGTGCGAGCTATCTCCGAGGTCGTCAGCGCCGTGGCGGGCGGGGACCTGACCCGGTCCATCAGCATGGACGCCCGGGGAGAAGTGGAAGGCCTGAAGGACACCATCAACCAGATGATCGCCAACCTGCGCGGCACCACCCTCAAGAATTCCGAGCAGGTCTGGTTAAAAACAAACCTGGCCCGTTTCACCCTCATGTTGCAGGGCCAACGGGACCTGCCGACCGTGGCCCAGGCCATCCTGTCCGACCTCAATCAGGTCGTCTCGGCCCAGCACAGCGCCTTTTACATCATTGATTCCAAGGAAGCGGGTGAAACCCGCCTTCGACTGCTTTCCAGTTTCGCCTATCTTCCCCGTCCCGACCTCCCGCAATCATTCGAGTTGGGAGTGGGTCTGGTGGGCCAGTGCGCCCAGAGCAAGAAAATGCTTTTGTTGAAGAATGTTCCGGGAAATTACATCCGCATTAATTCCGGGCTGGGAGAGGCGAGTCCCTCGAACCTCGTGGAGCTTCCCGTCTTGTTCGAGGGCAAAATCAAAGGAGTATTGGAACTAGCCTCCTTTGAGGAATTCACCCCTTCCCACCTGGCCTTCCTGGAACAGCTGATGGAAAGCATCGGCATCGTGATCAACACCTTGGAGGCCAATTTAAGGACAGAGACCCTGCTGAAGAACCTGCAAAGCCAGCAGGAGGAACTGCAAAAATCCAACCAACAGCTTGGGGAAAAGGCCGACCAACTGGCCCTGAGTTCCAAATACAAAACCGAGTTCCTGTCCAACATGTCTCACGAATTGCGGACGCCCTTAAACAGCATGCTCATCCTATCCCAGCAGCTGGCCGAGGACCCCAAAAACCTCACCCCCAAACAGGTGGAGTATGCCCGCACCATCCACGCATCGGGCGGCGACCTGCTTTTGTTGATTAACGACATCCTGGACCTGGCCAAGGTGGAGTCGGGCACCATGACTCTCGACGAAGTCGACATGCCCTTTAGCGAGATGCGCGAGCACCTGGATCGGCTGTTCCACCACGTGGCCGAGGGCCGGGGCCTTCAGTTCAGCATCGAATTCGATCCTCAATTGGGAAATACAATCCATACCGATTCCAAACGTTTGGAACAGGTCGTTCGAAACCTTCTCGGAAACGCCTTTAAGTTCACGCAAAAAGGGCAGGTCCGGCTCCGGGTGTCTCCCGCCAAGAGCGGTTGGAGCCCCGACCATCCCGTTTTAAGCAAAGCCAAGGAAGTCGTCGCATTTTCCATTATCGACACGGGCATCGGCATACCCGAAGACAAACAAAAGATCATTTTTGAGGCCTTTCAACAGGCCGAAAGCGGCACCAGCCGCAAATACGGAGGAACGGGACTCGGTCTTTCAATCAGCCGTGAACTCGCCATTCTTTTGGGAGGGCAACTGACCCTGGCCAAGAGCCAGCCCGGCCAGGGAAGCACCTTTATCCTGTATCTACCAAAGGATTATGTCTCAGGTCAGGCCGTCACTTCCCTTCCCCTTCCGGCCTCTTATCCGAACGAACCGGAGGCTTCCCGAACCTTGGTTCACACGATGCCGCCGGAAAACTCTGAAAAGCCGACTCCTGCGGAAATCGGGGAAAAAATCCAACAAGTCCTACGACCCGACGAATCGATCCTTAAAAGCTCTGAAAACTCCTCCAAAAAAGCGCGCCACAACAACGATATTCTTATCGGCCGTAAGGTCCTGGTGGTGGATGACGACATCCGGAACATTTTCGCCATGACCAGCCTCTTGGAACACGAACAAATGAAGGTCGTAACCGCCGAAAGCGGCCGCGAGGCGTTGGAGGTGCTGGCGAAGACTCCGGATGTGGATATCGTTCTCATGGATATCATGATGCCGGAAATGGACGGATACGACACCATGCGGGCGATCCGACTCAAGGAAGACCTCAAGCCTCTGCCGATCATCGCCCTGACCGCCAAAGCCATGAAGGGCGACCGGGAAAAATGCATCGAGTCCGGGGCTACGGATTACATCACCAAGCCGGTCGATACGGAACAACTGCTCATCCTGATGGGAACCCGGTTGATTCGATAGGAGGAAGCTCATGGGCGATGACGAAAAGGCCGTCAACATTTTAATGGTGGATGACCAGCGGGCCAACTTACTGGCCCTGGAAGCCGTCCTAGAGAGTCTGGGCCAGAATCTGGTCCGGGCGAACTCGGGGGAAGAGGCCCTCCGACAGGTTATCCAGAACGATTTCGCCGTCATCCTGATGGACGTGATGATGCCGGGCATGAACGGTATCGAAACGGCCGAATTGATCCGAAAACGCGACCGCAGCAAGCACACCCCGGTCATTTTTCTCACGGCAGGCGGGAAATCGGAAACCGAAATGTTCCAGGGCTACGCGGTGGGGGCCATCGATTATTTGCTCAAACCCATCCGCCCGGCGGTACTGCGTTCCAAGGTTCTGGTGTTAATGAATCTTTACCGCAAGACCGAGGAAGTTCACCGACTCAACGAGGTGATTGATCACCTGAACGCGATGCTAAAAACAGAAAGTGAAATCCGCCTGAAGAACGAGGATCAATTGCACCTAGCCGAAGAGTCGATTAAAAACCTCAACGCCGATTTGGAAATGAAAACCGTTGAACGCATCGCTGTGGAAGAAACACCCGCGGGGGCAAGACCATGACCGATAAAAAACAACCGATCAACATCCTGATGGTGGATGACGAACCAGCCAATCTGCTGGCTCTGGAAGCCGTTTTGGAAAGCCTGGGCCAGAACCTAGTCCGGGCGAATTCCGGGAAAGAAGCCTTAAGCCAGCTCAATTACAAAGATTTCGCTGTCATCATATTGGACGTCATGATGCCTGGGATGAGCGGCTTGGAAACGGCGGAATTGATACGGAACCGCGAGCGTTCCAAACACACACCCATCATTTTCATGACCGCGATGGGAAAAACCGAGACGGAGATGTTCCAGGGCTACGCCCTGGGGGCCATCGACTACATGATGAAACCCTACCGTCCGGCCGTGCTACGGGCCAAGGTTTCGGTTTTGATCGACCTTCACCGCAAGAACGAGGACATCACCCGCCTAAACGAGGATCTGACCCGAAAAGCCAATGAACTCGTGATGCTGAACATGAAGCTGGCGCTTGAAAATGAAAAGCATAAACGAGCCATGGAGGAATTGCGGTTGTCCGAGGAATCATTAAAAGCCCTCAACGCCGACCTGAAGTTGAAAACCTTCGAGCACAACGCGGCCATCTTAAATAAAGGGGCCTAACCCTCTCCCATCCCCTGCCCAATCCCTCAATTCTTCCAAAATCTCCAAATGTATCTTTTTCTCTGATAAAAAGGATGGCCGAAGAACGTGTAAATCTTGTGACGCCAAAACAGGCTCAAACCCAAAAGAACCACGACCGCGATCAGCACGAGGAAAGCGGTGTGGACCCCCCAAACCCTGAGAAACCCCCATCGGGGGCCGAAATAAGCACCCACCTGAAGGTAAAGTAAAACATAGCCCGCCGACCCGATCAGGTTGTAAAAGAAGAAAGACCCGCGGGGCGTTTTACCTAGGCCCGCCAGGATACCGATAACGGGATGTAGCAGGGTGACAAACCGGGCGAAAAATACTCCCTTGGCCCCGTATCTCGTAAAGAAATGCTCCATATGGCGTAGTCGTTCGTGGGAAATCCTCAACCATCTGATTTTGCCGAGTAAAAAGCTCCCGTAACGCAAACCCACCCCATAGCTGAAGCTTGTTCCTAAAAAGGTTGCGACAGCCGCAGTCCCGAAGGTTCCCCAAAAGGATAGAACCCCCGAGCCAACAAGAAAACCCGCTCCCAGCAAAAGGGTATTTCCCGGCAATGGCAGACCGAGGTTGTTCAAAAACAATATAAAAAAAATCGCCGCGTCATCATCTACCGGGGGCAGGGACTGAAGCCATTGGAGCATGGTTTATTGTCCCACAGGGGGAAGTAAGCATGGCATTAATCCAACTTTAGAAAGCAGGGGTGCTTCGGGATTCGTTCGGCGGAAACCCGAATGAAGACACATCAATTGAGCGAAGCGCTCACCGCGTCCGGAGATTCGGACCGCTTAAAAGATATTCCCGATAGATGCGATTGAATCTCCGCCGCGATGGCGGCCACATCCAGCCCCTCGAAACACCGGACCCTTCGACAGGTCTTGTACAACTTATTCACACAGGTCGTATTCCGGCAGGGGCTTTTCGAGACATAGGTTTTCGACGGGACATCCTGGTTGGCGGATTGGAACAGGGGGTTTTGGGAATCGTAACCGGTCAACCGGGCCGGGGTAGCCCCGAAAACTGAGGCGACGAAGGTCCGGTTTCGGAACTTAAAATTCCCGGACCGGGAAACCTTTCGGGCGGCCGCCATGTGCAGGGGTCCTGTATCCCCCGAAATGAACACGTCCGCGAAGTCGATCAAGGCGGCATAACCGGCCAGCGACAGCGTGGTGGGCACCCGGGTCACGTGATACCTTTCTCCAGGCGATAGTTTCTCCAAAAGACGTTCCTCTAGGTTTCGAGTGGTGAAATCCGTGCCGAGAAGAATATGCCCTGGCTCCCGGACGAGCCGTTTGAGCAAATCAACCTGGTCCTCAAAAGGAATCCGCGTAAAGGGTGAGGCCGTGTCGGGGTTCAAGAAAACCAGGGGTGTTTTCTCCGGAACCCGATTTTCCCTCAGAAAATCCCTCGCTTCCCCGATCGCCCCGTCCGAAAGGGTCATGGAAACCCCCTTGAAGATTTCATCCCGCCGCAAGGAATGGGACGGAGAAAGAAGGAGATGGGGCAGTTCATGACAGAGGAAAACGGAATGGCTTTTGCCCTTATGATCCATTTCATTGCGCATGATTTGCGGCGCGACGGTCATGAAATTGAGGATGGGCTGACCCTTGGGGAAATGTTGGGTATCCTCGAAAAAAGGACTGCAGTTGTAACAAAGGTCGTAATGATTCTCCACCACCAGCTTTTTGAGTTTTTCGAGATCCTCAGGATTGGGAAAGACACTGCCGGTGAAGACGGGAAATAGGTTGGTGATGTCGGGGTTCCCTTCGATCAGGCAGGCTACGGATTTTTTAACCACATAATCGATTTGAGCATGGGGAAAAAAATCTCGAAATGCGGATACCCCCGCCTGAATCATGATCGCGTCCCCGATATGGATGTCCGGGACAACCAGGATCTTCTCGAAATATTTTACCCGCCGGATAATCACGAGATTTTTTTGGAACACATGATCGGCCAAGAGAAAATTTCCTAGGACCGCGGGTACGAGCGAGTTGAAGAATCGGGATCCGGCGCGCGGAAACCAATCGGTGATCAGGCTGGTCAGGTGGAAAGCGGCTTTTTGAACCCGGTTCGTGAGCACCCCATTACTTTAGGGAACCTTCACGGGCCAAAGCAATCGAGCGTAAACAAATGAGTCATCTTCTTTGATAATGACACTTATTTGTCCGGCCCCTCCCAGGGCTTTCATTCATCCGCCTATTTGAAAACTATTCCAGACTATCAAAATGATAACGATTAAACAGGTTGAATCCGAAGCAGCTCCTGTTTATTACCATTGAAAGTTCTTAGCTTGAATGAGGCGATCTTGATTCATCAACCATGCTCAAAAAGGAAATAAAAATGACTGTTAACAGGGACAAGGTGGAGGGCACGGTCAACACGACCGTGGGCGGGTTTAAAGAAAACATCGGAAAGGCCACGGGCAATCAGACCCTGCAGGCCGAAGGAAATGTCCAAAAAACGAAGGGACAGTTCCAAAAATTAAGCGGGGCGGTTCTGGATACGGTCAAGCAATTTCAAAACTTGGTTGGGATCAAGCCTAAAAAATAACCCGTTCGTCCAAATTAGCAACAAAAACCAAAGGAGAATGAATTGAAAAAGTTACCAATCTGGTTTTTTATCGGCTGGTTGGGTTTGGTTTCTTCCGCCTGGGCGCAAACGGACCCGGATGGCGAGGATATCACCGCCTGGTTCGCCCAAATCAGCGGGAACAGCAATTTCCCTACCGGCCATCTCGATCAGGCCGTCAATCAAGGCTGGGGCGGTGAAGGATCCATCGGTTACCGCCTGCCAGGCCATATTGAATTGTCATTGGAATCCGGATACGACACTTTTCAGGCGAAAAACAACCTATTCAATGGAACCTGGAATATGGTTCCTGTCGTGGTGAAAGGCCAGATTTACCTGGGGCATTCGATGATCCGGCCCTATCTTTTCGTGGCCGCGGGCCTGGCGATTAACTCGGAATCCGCCTCTTTTCTCGGCATTACCGGTACCGCCAACGAAACCGATTTTTTGGAAGAGGCCGGAATCGGTTTCGCCTTCCCGCTGGGAAACCGGTCCAACTTTTTCATCCAGGGCAAGGTGGATTTCGATAATACCTCGAGCCATTACGCCAAGGACCAGCCTACTGTCTTTTTCCCGATAAGCGCCGGGTTCCAGTTCATGATGAATTAAACGCGAAACGGATCAGCCAAAAAGCCCCGACCTTCCACGGATTGGGCTTTTTGGCTTCAAGCGGATCAGGCACATGCTTCCGCTCATTGATCTTTTAGATTTTTCGGAATCGCTAAAATCGTGAAGTTATTCACTTTGGCCCAAACCTTTTTGAAATTGACCAACGGCATGGCGATCTCACCCCGAACCGGGTCCAACAACACGATGGCATTTGTGCCCTCGTCGTAGCCCACGGCTAACACATAATGGTTTTTGTCCGGCCCGTCACCCTCGACCATAACAATGAGGGGCCGCCTTAAGTCCAAATGATGGTAAAGGCCCGAGACTTTGCGGTCCAAGGTCCCTGAAAATACCGCCACAAAATAACCTTGTTGTTCTAAAACTTTCTTCAAAGTCGAACCGTGAATCCCCTCTTCGTGTTTGGCTTCATTTTCAAGCTGCTTCTCCTCGTCCTCGGTTAAGAGCACGTTGTAATACCTCGTCAGCATTTCCAGGGCTACTTCCCCGCAGAGATCCGGCGCGGTTTGGCGAACCACCGGCAGATCGAGAAGAACCGCCTGGTCCGAAAGGGTCTTCATACCCGATGAAGTGGCGCAGTTCATTGAAAATAAAGAAAGGACTAAGAGAACAGAGGCCCCCGTCCATTGCCCGTGAGAAATTTTTCGAAAATTCATAGGTTCACGCTTTCTTCCACCAAGATCATTTTGAGAAGCGGCTCCAGTTTAGTTGAGTGAAAGATAAAAAACACAAATGGGATTTTTTCATAAACGAAGCGCCTATCAAAGTGATAGGTGCAAAAATAAAAACCTGGAACCCCTGAGTTTTTCCAAACCAAACGCTTACTGTAATAGGAGAGACGACAAGGCAAAGCGCGGAAGATTCGGTTGATCGCGCGCGGAAGAAAAGTTTTGTCCGGAAAAGGGGTTGTGATGAAAAAAATCATCGTTTTGGCGGCGGCGGTTTGTTTTGCTTTTCTTGGTTTTACCGAAAAGGTTTTGGCGGGGCCCGTCCCCCTCTCGGCGCAAGAAGGCGCTCAATTGAACGAATTGGCAAATAACGAAGCGCTCTTACCGCTGAAAGCCGGCGGTTCATTTCCCAACGCGCCCATCGCTTTGGAAGCGACGGAAGAATCATCCCTGAGAAACATGGAAAAGGGATCGCCGGATCTGCCCACGTTAAAAGCCGGGGATGGGGCTGGCTCGGTTCTGGTCTGGGTCATTGTGATCTGCGTTTGCGTGGTTCTCTTGCGCGCGGTCAATATTATTTAAGGCTTCGTTTGATTTGGGCGGCCTAATTTTTCAGCGCTCAGGGGTTGGCGGGTTCGGCCGCGCGAGCCACCCTCACTCGCTGATATTCAAAACTTCCCGGATCTTTTTCTTGAAAACCGGCAGGCTGACGGGTTTCTCGATAAAGGCATCGATCAGGATGGCTTTTCCATTGAAGTTTTCAACCATGCCCTTGTAATAGCCCGAAACCACAATGATGGATAAGGCCGGGTGCCTTTTTTTGATGATCGATAACGCATCCAAACCGCTCATGGGTTTCATTTCAAGGTCCGTGATGAGCAAATCCACCCTCGAGTTGTTCAATTCGTCAAGAATCTCGGCCCCGCTTTCGGCCAGGATCAATCGGTAACCTTCCTTGGATAGGGCTTTCTGGTAAATCTTTTGCTCGCCCGGGTGATCTTCCCCTATCAATATCGTGAAATCGGAACACTTCATCCAAAGTCCTCCTTCGATTTGTCATCAAAATAATCAACCCGCATTCCCCGCCCGGACGCCTAGGATTGTCAATTCAGAGGCCTTCTTCATGGGGACCCCGCGTAAACCAGGGACATTTAGAATAATCCTGATCCGAATAAAAACAGCAATGAAGACCTGGAGTGGCGCTCTTCTCAAACCCCATCTCAAATAATTTCGAGTGGAGTTCCTTCGCTTTTGCCGCTCCTGTCATCTTGAACCTGCAATTGGCGGTTTGAGGTTCACCCACTTCTTTCGCTGCCCGAAGCAGGCTTTTCCGTAGATGTTTACAACTCATATTTTCCATTCTCCTTGGTCAGGGACGTCAAAACCCTTTTCCCCTCATTTGCGGGAATCCTTTCAGACGACGGCTGGGGCGGACACGTTATTGGGCTTTTGAATCCCATAAAAAAGGTTGCAAGACGGACAGCGGATCACTTTCATATCCGAGGGGAGGTACAGGTTATACACCGAGGAACAATAGGGACATCGGGTCCGCAGACTGATGGGCCGGGAGGTCGAATCGTCGAAAAGGGCCCTTCCGGTGAGTGTGTCGAATGAAGCGTTTTCTTCCGCACTTGTCAGGGATTTCAGAACCGCCTCTGGCAAGGGGGTCAAAACGGCCTTGGGCTTCTCGTAGGTCTCGGCGATCGCTAATACGAAATCGGACCAGGCATTGGTGATGTAATAGGCCACATAATGCCCCAGGGTGGGGATCATCACCGGTACCCGCTTCAAATCCTCACAATGCTCAAAGACCCAGATATCTTTGCCCCCCGCCAAATCGGTTGCCCAGGGAAACCAAGCCTTGGCCCGGCTGATGAACTCCCCATCCCGGCTGAGGATAAAAAACAGTGCGTCGGACGCCTGGATGGCCTTCCGGATCTTTTCCTTCGCGGCTTCCCCGGCCGTCAGGCCGACATAGGTTTCCCAAACGGCTTGCACCTCCACCGTCATGAAAATCTTGGAAAAAAAGCCCTCAAACCTTTCATCGACCGAACTATGAACGATAAGGATTTGCCGCATGGTTCTGGTCTTTCTTCCCAGCCGGAGGTTCTCCGGACGGGTCCTCCCCCTTGGAAGGAGAAACAGGATTGGAAATACCGCAAGAATCGTACCGTCCAAAATCTTTTATAAAAGGGAGGTCCATCGCCTTTTTTCATCTACCCAAACGATCATTTTGATCAAACGCGCATCAATACGATAGCACCTCAGGTCCGCAGGGCTTTTTGCTCTGAACCTTTCAGGCGTCATCAAGAACCTTACGAATTTCTCGCGTGGGTTCCTCAGGCTCAAAGGGCATGGCGGATAGAGGATTGTTAAAAGGGTTTCCCGCATTTTGAACAGATGAACCTGACCGCAAACCAATGGCCATCTGCCCGGGCGTAATCCGGGGAAAACTCGGCATCCAATGGAAAATGACAATCAGGGCAGTTAATCCCTTCTTCAAGCCCCAAGTCCAACCGAAGGGTCGGTTCATCCTTGGTTCCGCTTTGAAATTGAAGGCGGTAAGAATTTCCCGCGATCTTTTTCTTGTGGTTGTTCAAAAGGTCCCGGATTTTGCTGAGGACCTGGCGGGGGGTGTAAAAACCCTTGACCGAATAGTCGTTGGCTCCCATATGCAAGGCCTTTTGCACGTCCCGGGGTTCCCCTAAAACCGAGAAAATGATGACGGGGATGTCCTGGGTTTGGGTGCTTCGGCGGATTTTTTCCAAAACCTGGAATCCATCCAAGACCGGCAGGCCCAGGTCCAAGAGGATCAGGTCGGGTTTCTTTGCGATGATGATTTCCCATCCTTCCTCGCCGTTGGCCGCCTCCAAAACCGAATAGCCATCCTTCTCTAAAACGTCCCGGTAAATCAGGCGGAAACCCCGCTGGTCATCGCAGATTAAAACAAGGCCTTTGGAAGGTGCTTCCGGGACAGGAACTGGAATTTCGGGGACAGAGGATGTTTCCATGATTTAATTCCTTTTGTAATCAAAAACCCTTGCTACAACTGGTGCAGGTCAGGTGACCGGAGAACCAGTGGCCTTCGGTATGCTGGTAATCAGGAATCAGCTCCATCACCATTTCGGTATTGCAGTGGGGGCAGGGGTGCCCTAAGGCCATACCCAGTTCGGCGCATAACCGGGGTTCCTCGCCCCAATCGGCCGTCATCCGCACTTTGAAGGAAGCCGGTTGGATGGGGGCGGCGGCAAGCTGGGCCTGGTTGGCGGGGGGCACCTTAGCCAGGAGGTCCTTGATTTTTCCCAGAATTTGACGGGGTGTGAAAAAGCCCTTCACGGTGTAGTCGTTTGCGCCCAGCTCCATCCCGCGCTGGATGTCTTTCTGCTCCCCCAAAACGGAAAAAATAATGACGGGAATGAGGCGTGTTTCGGCATCGCCCCGAATCCTCTTTAAGACCTCGAAACCGTCAAGGACAGGCAGGCCCAGATCCAAAAGGATCAAGCTTGGTTTGCGGCTTTTCGCCATGGCCCAGCCCTTTTCGCCATCCTCTGCTTCAAGGATTTCATAACCTTCTATCGCCAGTACATCACGGTAGATGCGCCGGAAGCCGGGCTGGTCTTCGACGATTAAGATTGTATTATTAGGCATGTTCGCTCATTTGATCCCAGAACTCTTGACCCTAAAAGGATCCCTATTTCTATCCTGAATTTCATATAGGCATTGAAGTCCTACCCCTATGAAAGCAAGTATCGTACCGTCCCTGGGCTTCATGTAGGGGGGCCCGGGCGGCGGTCCCGAAATGAATAACAATCAATTTGATCGAACTACCTTCCTAGCGATGAACCCGCCACAGCGGCTCCTAGCCTTTTAGGTTTCGTCCAGGGCCTTGCGGATTTCGCGCATCAATTCTTCAATTTCAAAGGGTTTCGGAATCAGGTGGATACCCATGCGCAGGATTCCCTGATCCGATAGGGTTTCCTGGGAATAGCCCGAGATAAAGACGATCTTCGTCCCGGGATGAGTTTTAACCAATTCATCGGCCAGTTCCCTGCCGTTCATTTCGAACATGATGGCGTCGGTCAACAAAAGATGGATTGGCCCGCTCTCATCTTTGGCCTTTTGCAGGGCCGCCTGTCCGCTTTCCGCCTCCAAAACCCGATAACCGTATTTCTCCAGAATCCGAACCAATACTTTCCTTCCCGACGCATCGTCCTCCGCTAAAAGCACGGTTTCCACCCCGCCTGGAATCGAGCCGGTGGGTTCAGGCAGGTCGACCGCTATCCGGTTTTCCGCAAGGGCTGGAAAATAAAGGGAAAAGGTTGTGCCCCTTCCAAGGGTGCTATTGAGAAAAATCTGTCCCTTCCATTGTTTGACGATGGAATAAACCGTCGCCAGGCCCAACCCCGTCCCCTTTTCCGCCTTCGTGGTAAAAAAGGGTTCAAAAAGGTGTTTCTGGGTTTCCGCACTCATGCCCGTCCCTGTGTCGGTTACATGGAGTCGGACGTAGTTGCCAGCTACCAGGGTAGGCCTTTTTTCTCGATCCAGGTCGGCGGCGGCCACATTCTTGGTTTCGATAATCAGGTGCCCGCCCCGGGGCATGGCGTCCCGGGCGTTAATGACCAGGTTGAGAATCACCTGCTGCATTTGTCCTGGATCAATCAAAATGGGTTTCAAATGTTTGTCCTGAATGAAGCTCGGTTTGATGGTGGCGTCGACCAGGCGCTTCAGCATTTTGTTCATTTCAATGCAAAGGTCGTTCAAATTCACGGGCCGGGGCTTGGCAACTTGGTTCTTACCGAAAACGAGCAGTTGTTTGGTCAGATCCGCGCCGCGCCACACCGCGTTTTTGATTTCCGCAACCTCTTCCGAATGGATAATTTTATTTTCCCTGTCCTCGATTAAAAACTCTGCGTTTCCCATGATGACGTTCAGTAAATTATTGAAATCATGGGCCACACCGCTCGCAAGGCGCCCGACAGCTTCCATCTTTTGGGCCAAACGCATCTGCTCCTCGTGCTTTCGGATGGAGGCTTCGTCTTTCTTACGTTCAGTGATATCCCGTGCGATAGCCGAAATCCCGACAATCTTCCCCTTGGGGTCCTTGAGGGTCGAAACCGAGATGGACACCTCGATGAGTTTCCCGTTCTTTTTCAACATCACGGTTTCGTAATTGGAACCGTTCTCTTCCCCTGAGGCCAATATCCGTAACCTTTCCAATTCCTGCCTGTGTTCCGGCGGGACCAGGAGATAGGTGGACTTTCCTACAATTTCTTCCAAGCGGTACCCCAACATGGCCTCCGCCCCGCGGTTCCAGCCGAAGATCTTGCCGTCGAGATCGGCCCCGATCACCGCGTCGGTGGTTTGCTGGAGGATCGCCGTCAATTGCGAATGGATCTCTGCGGCTTTTCTATTCGCCGTCGCGTCCTCCACCATCCCCAACCCAAAAAGAGGGTTTCCCGCAGTGTCCCTCACCAGGGTCACCATCAAACGGCCCCAAACCACCCGCCCATCCTTGCGGATATACCGTTTTTCCATCTCGTAACGGGGGATTTCACCGTCGGTCAACCTCCTCAAGTTGTCCAAATCCAAATGGACGTCCTCCGGGTGGGTCAGGTCGACAAAAGATTTCCCTTTTAACTCAACGGCGCTGTAACCGATAAATTCGCAAAAGCGGGGGTTGGCCATGATCAAGCGGGCGTCGAGCCCCACCAGGCCTATCCCGACGGGACTGTCCTCGAAAATCCGGCGGAACTGGTTTTCGCTTTCAAATAACGCGGTCTGGCTTTTTTTCTGTTCGGTGACATCCAGTGCCATCGAGATCAATCCCGTGAAGTTCCCCTCCGAATCGACCATGGGCGTCCGGTACCACTCGCATAGGATAACCCGACCGTCCTTGCGAAGGTTTTCCTGTACCCTTCCCCCAACCGTTTCGCCCAAAGCGGCGATCTCCCGGAGGAATTTCTCGTGGGCGGGCCAATCCTTTTCCGGCACGATGATTCCCTTTCGGCCCTCCAACTCCGTGAAGGAAAACCCAAACATTTTTTCGGCGGCGGGATTCCAATAAGTGAAATGGAAATTTTGGTCACTGAGGATGAGGGCAAGCGGCATATGTTCCATTTGAAGGCGAAACTGGTTTAAAAGCTGGTCCCGCTCGGTTTGAAGCATCTCCCTGACCGCCTTGAACTTCTCCGCCTGGGTCAAGTCACGGGCGATGACGGAGGCCAAGTGGACCCGGCCCGCAGTGTTTTTAACCGGCGATAGGGTGAGGGAAAGGTAAACTTCGGTGCCTTTCTTGGTCCGGTGGATGGTATCGAAATTGGCCACAGCTTTCCCGCCACGCACCTCTTCCAGGAGCCTGGGAAACTCGCCCTCCCGCCCCTTTGGAACGACGAGAGAGATGTCCCTACCCCCGATCTCATCCGGTGTATAACCGTATATGCGTCGAGCGCCCGGGTTCCAGCTGAGGACTACCCCCTTCAGGGACACTGAATAAATAGCGTCCTCGGAGGACTCCACCAAGCTGGCCAGGCGGAGTCGGCCTTCTTCGGCGCGTTTGCGTTCCGTGACATCCCGGTAATTCAGCACCACCCCCGTAAACTTGGGGAAATAAAACTCATGGCCTTTGCCTGTGGTTTCGAGGGTCCGCCAGGTCCCATCCCTGTGCTTGACCCTGACTTCTGCCTTCAACACCTTTCCGGGAATGAGGAGGGCTTCGGTGAAAAGGCCTTTTGCCCCAGCCAGGTCCTCGGGATGGATGAGGGAAAATAGGTCCATTCCCACCCTTTCCCCCGGGGTATAGCCAAGAACCGACTCGACGGAAGGGCTGACGTAACGGGTCGTTCCCCCGGCGTCAATGAGGGCCACCCCATCCTGGGCGTTCTCGAGCATGACGCGGAAAAACTCACCCCCCATGGGAACATCTTCCATGTTATTTATTGTCACCGGGGCAAAGGGGAAAAAACTCTCTCCTCCGACAGACCCTTTTTTTATTGATTTCACAGTATTGATCCAGCCCTTCCCCAGTTTGGTGGCGTCTTCCGGGTATCCGCCCGGCTTTTCAAATTTACCCTTGAGCCAGCAGCTCCTCTATTTTTTGAAGAATTTGCCGGGAAGTGTAATACCCCTTGACCGTGTAGTCGTCGGCCCCCAAATCCATGGCTTTTCGGACATCCCGCTGGTCTTCCATGACGGAAAAAATGAGTACGGGAATTTTTTTCGTGTCATCATCCTCACGAATCCGGCGGAGCACCTCATACCCATCCAATTTGGGAAGCTTCAAATCAAGTAAGACCAGATCCGGCTTTTCCTTTCGGGTCAGGGCCCATCCGGTTTCTCCATCTTCTGCGGTTAAAACGCCATATCCTTCGCCCTGGAATAGGTCCCGGTATATCGTCCGGAAACTTACTTCATCTTCCACAATCAACAGAGTTCCTTTGTCATTTAACACTCAAGTTCCTCCTTTCAAAAACACCCTGCTCCCAATGCCTCAAACCGACTTTTCACATTGGGGACAGACCAACCGGCTGATAAACCAGTGGGTTCCTTCCCGAACATGATCCGGGAACATCTCCAGAACCATTTCCACATTGCAAACGGGGCACCCGTATCCTGGGGGGAGATCCAATTCTTCCATAAATTGGGCGGCCTCTTTCCCACCCGGTTTCAGGGGAATCTTGTAGGACACTGTTTTCTTCATGGGTTCGACCTGAATAAGCTGGCTCTTGATCTTGCTGAGGATCTGCAAGGGGGTATAGAACCCCTTGATGGTGTAATCGTTAGCCCCCATCTCCATGGCCTTCTTGATGTCGTTGGGTTCCCCCATCACGGAAAAAATAATCACCGGAATGCCCTTCGTTTCGGGGTCCGCCCTCATTCGACGGAGCACCTCGAATCCATCTACCTTGGGAAGCCCCAGGTCGAGCAAAACCAGGCTCGGCTTTTTTTCACGAATCATGTCCCATCCCAGTTCCCCGTCCCCAGCGGTGAACACCGCATAGCCCTCGTGGGCCAGCAGGTCCTCGTAAATCATCCGGAATCCCGCCTGATCCTCCACGATTAAAATGGTTCCCTTAGAACTCATGCGGCAGCCCCTTTCGGTTCTTGCAATTGGGGAATCTTCAGCGTGAAACAGCTTCCTTCCCCCTTTATCGACCTGACGGTGATATCGCCCTTTTGGAGCTGCATGAAATGCTTGGAGATATAAAGGCCCAATCCCGCCCCGGAACGGTGCGCTTCCTTGCCCAGAACCCGGTTCTGGGTAAACAAACGGCCCAGGGTCGCCTCATCCATTCCGATTCCCGTGTCCTTCACCTCGATCACCCCCAGGCCGCCATCGGTTCCAATACGGATGGTTATCGTTCCCTTGTCCGTACATTTGATGGCGTTGTTCAAGAGGTTGCGCAGGGCTTCGACCACCTTTTCGCGGTCGGCGTGAAGTTTGAGGTCGAGGTCCATCCCTTCCAATCGGAGGGTCAGCCCCTTTTGCTGAAGGATATGGTCGTAATCCCGGATCGCCAGGTTCACCACTTCCTTCGCCGAAACGGCCTTGAGGACCACCGTCACCACGCCCCTTTCGATCTTGCTCACGCTCAAAAGGTCGCCGATGAGGCGGTAATTTTCCCGCCCAATCAACCGCATTTCATCCAGGTATTGTTTTTGCTTCACGGTCAGGTCACCGGCCAAGCCTTCCATCATGTTCTCGATGAATCCGTTGATTTCGGCCACCGGGGTCTTCAACTGGTGGGAAACCACCGAGATCAGGTCCAACTTCATTTCCGCGACGGTTTGCAGTTTGCCGACGAAGGCGTTAAAGGCCTCGGCGACCTGCCCAATTTCGTCGTTGCCCGAGACTTCCAGGCGTTTGGTCAGATCTCCCTCCCCCCGAGAGATGTCCTGCATTCGGTCTACGATATTTTGAAGCGGCCAAGTGACATAACGCTGGAGACGGGAAGCCACCAGGAGGGAAACGAGGAAGGAAAGAAATCCGATGAGGACGGCCATGAGTACGTAGTTGGTTAAGCGGGTTGTCATTTCCTGAATATCCTGTTTCAGGAAGATGGCACCTACCCTTTCCCCGCCTGAATAGATATTGCGGAAAATTTGAAGGGACCCCGAACTGTAGAAAGCTTCATCAAAATCGGGGGCGGCAGGAAAGGGGCTGGAAGCGACGGGGTCCTTTTCGTACTGGGCGAAAATCCGGTCCTTAGAGTCATAAAGGCATGATAAAAGAATGTCGGGATTCGCTTTGAGGGATTGGAGCATTTCCCCGGCGGTTTTGGCATCATTAAAAGTTAAAGCGGCTGTGCTGTCGTCCCCGAGAATTTGGACCCAGGCGGACAGTGTTTTGAGCCGGATTTGGGGGTAGGTGACCCTCTCATAAAAAACGAAAAAGAGGCACGCCATCAGGAGCGAGAACGATGTGGAAATCACGGTGATGGTCATGATTTTTTTTCGTAAGGGCAGGTCCTTAAAATGGAACCAGTTCATGAATCACTCCGATTGGTAAATTTTCGCCACATGCAACAGCTTCGAGTTAACGGTCAGATTTGCCATCCGGGCGGCGCGGGGGTTGATGCCGAGGGTCACCCGATCTCCATCCAGATCGAACAAAATCATCCCGCCCAGCAGGGGAAATCCCTCAATTTCCGATACGGTCAACACGCTGGCCCCCTTGAGGGCCAAAAGGATTTCCTTGAGCCGCCCCTTCTCGGAATAGGCAATAAACAGAATCTGGCATCGCCTCAAGGACGCGGATTGCGTCCCGTCAAAATGGTCGAATCTTTTCAACCGGATGACATGCCCGTCGACGGATTTATCCCTTACCGCATCCTCGAGTAATGTCCCGAAGGGATCGTCGCCAAGAACCCCGATCAAAAAGGGGGTGTCCACATCCGAGAAAGTGCCCTGGGGCCATTCGACAAACTTCGCGAAATCGAACAGGTAAACGGATTTCAGCCCGTACTCGGGAACCTGTCCCAAGGTCGTCCCCATTATTCCGAGGGCGAAAATCCAAGTGATCCAGCGAAACTTTTTCACTTTTTCCTTTTCGTCTAATATCGAGCGGTCAATTGCCCGTAGACGGACGGGAGAGGCTGAGAACCGCCCAAAAACGAAGAGGCTTCCGTATGGGTTCCTTCCAGGTCCTGGCCCCATACCGAGACTTCCCATTGGGACGAAACTTTCCAGGTCGCCCCCAGATCCCAAACGTCATAGGCCGCGACTACACCCGTAAATTGCCCGGTGGGGTCATTAATAAAGGTTGCGTCCACCCAATAAAGGCTTGTGTTGAATTGGAGGGCGGGACAGAGGTCCCAACTCAAACGGCCATCTACGATGTTATGGGGCGGCGGATTGCCGTTGAATATATTGGAAATCGAATTAAAGACCGAGTCATAGCCGTTATAGGTGTAGGCCCAGGCGCTTTTCAGCTTATCCGTAATGTCCCATTTCACGCTGAGCTCCGCCCCATAGATCGCGCCACCGTCCGCGTTGAATGCCTTCGTCTCGGCCGCGTAGTAACCCCCGATGGGAGTGGGAGGCAGGTTGGGATAACTGTAGGTGGTGAAATCGGATGTGATCACCTGGTCATACCGATCGTAAAACCCCGCCAAGTCTAGCGAGACCTTGGCGGCCAGGTTAGTCCGGTAGCCCAGTTCATAAGTCACCACATCCTCCACCCCGAGATTCGGGTTACCGACAAGGGCCGCGTAGAGGGTGGTCGGCCCCGGCGCCACAAAACCCTGTTCAAAATAAGTGACATCTTCATAGGCACGGCTTGGTACCCCCACCGTTCGCGAAACCGCCGCCCAAAAACTATTATTGGAATCGGGTGTGAACAACATCCGGGCCGTGGGTTCCCATTCGTTCCCTGTATAGGGATTGTTTTCCAGCTTCGTACCGGCGGTCAGGTAAAGCTGGTTTTCCGAGAGGGTGAGTTTGTCTTGCAAGAACCCGCCATAGGTGTTCAAAGACGCCTGCTCGGGATCGTAGTACCGGTAATAGGGTTGGTTGTAATCGTCCGCGACATTCCGAAATTCACCTCCCCAGGTGACCTCATTCCAGTTGTCCAGGAGAAACCGATGTTGAAATTCGAGATCAAAGGTATGGATCGAAGTATCCTGGCCATCGGGCACGGACATGCCGACTAGGTCGTAATAAGATTTAAGTTCCATCTCCGAGTTTCCGGAAAAGGTATGAACCCAATGCGCCAATAAGTGGCTGTCCCGATCCACCGTGTCGTTATCGTCAGGGGTGGACTGCAAAGTGGCCGCGTCTAAATCGATCCCGGGCCCGTAAGCATTGATGACCTGATAATCCCCCTGGAAGGTGAGAAGGTCCTTTTCGGAGTGCAAATCCATCCGGAATCCCGTCTGTTGGGAAGTCCAATGATCCAGCCCATTGCCGGAGGGTCCATCCGGATCGAAAAAGGGTCCCTGATTCTGGGTCTTGGCGTAAACCCGGTAATAAAAATCATCATCGATCTTTCCACCCCAACGAAGGTCCGCCATATCATTGTTGTCGGAGCCGGTCTGGCTGGTGGCGTATAAACCCTGGGTCGCCTTGGAATCTTTGGTGATGATATTGACGACCCCGTTGACCGCATTGGACCCCCAAAGGGTGCCTCCCGGGCCGCGGATCACCTCAATCCGGTCGATATCCCCCAACGGAATATCCAATTCATCCCAATTCACGCCCCCGAAGGTGGACTGATAGACGCTGCGCCCGTCGATCAAAACCAACATATTGGCGTTATAGAGAGAGTTGAAACCCCGGGCCGTCACCGTCCATTCGCTGGCGTCCACACGGGATACCAGCATCCCCGGAACCATCTTGAATAGATCCGCCAAATGTCGTGCCCCGCTTTGTTGAATGTCGTCCTGGGTGATAACAAAAATGGCGGAGGTAGCATCCCGTAAGGATTCTGTTTTCTTGGAAGAGGAAACCACCTGGACGTTCAAGCCGGCCAAGCTTTCCAAACTCAATTGGGTCAAATCTTTCGTAGGAACAGGTTCGACTGCCGTCACATCCGCTTCGGGGGCAGAATCACCCGTAGTGGCCGAGGATGTTGGGGTGTCCGTTTCTTTTGATACTTCGGCACGGGTAAATGCGGGCACGAAAAGGAAGACACCCAGCAGGACTGCTTTCCAAAAACCTTTGACCGGATTTTTGTTCTTAACTGACCCCATCGATTCCTCCCTGTGGCGCGTCTGAGGCCTTTGATAGAGCAATTGCTATGCCGTCAACCGCGGACGAAGGGTGTGCCAGAGAGCTCGGAAAGCCGGGATATCGATATTAGAACGGTTGCGTTTTTGTCCTAGGTGATCAACCGAATACCAACAATGGAAAAATCAATCAAAATGATCCCACCATCAATCATTTCGATTCGTGGAGAATTTTTAAGGGATTAACAATTTAAAAAGGATTTTCGGAAAACGTCGAACAGTGACAATCGTTTGATTAAATTAAATAGCTTGTTGAGGAGATGGAATAGTCAACCCTTGATACTCCATAGTCCCGCACCCAACTTTCAGGCTGGCGCCAAAATCTCGATGGATTCGACCAGGGTTTTCACCGGAATGATTTTCATGGTTTCGTGGGCAATGCGCTTGACCGTCGTGACATTGCCGTGGGGGATGACCGCCTTCTTGAAACCCAGCCGGGCCGCCTCAGCCAGACGGGGCTCGATTTGGGAAACAGCCCTCACTTCGCCCGAGAGCCCCAGCTCGCCCAAAACAATGGTATCGGAAGCGACCGGTACTTCCCTAAAGGAAGAAACCACCGCGACGGCCGCCGCCAACTCGATGGAAGGTTCCACGATCCGGATTCCCCCCGCCACGTTCAAAAAAACGTCCTGGGCGGAAATAGCCACCCCGAGCCTTTTTTCCAAAATTGCGATCAAGAGCGCCAGACGGTTGTGCTCGATCCCCAGGCACTGGCGTTGGGGAGTTCCAAAGTTCGCGGGGCTCACCAGGGCCTGCACTTCCAACAGCAGGGGCCGGGTCCCTTCCAGGCTTGACGTGATTACCGAACCGGGGTTGTGGGTAAAATGGTCTTCCAGAAAAGCCTTGGAGGCGTCGTCCACTTCCACCAGGCCGCCTTCCCTCATCTCGAAGATACCGATTTCCTGCGTGCTTCCGAAACGGTTCTTCACCACGCGGATCAGACGGTATTGGCGGCGCAGGTCCCCCTCGAAATAAAGCACCACATCCACCATATGCTCCAGGGTCATGGGGCCGGCCAGATTTCCTTCTTTGGTAACGTGGCCGATGAGAAAGAGGGGAAGTTTTTCGCTCTTCGCGAGATGCACCAGCCTCGCCGCCGATTCCCTCACCTGGGAAACGCTGCCCGGCGCCGAGTCGATGCCGGCGAGATAGAGGGTCTGGATGGAATCGACGACGGTCAATAGGGGACGGGTTTTCTTGATCAGGGCCAAAATGGCATTGACGTCGGTTTCGGGGAAAATTAAAAGATTCTTGGATTTGATACCCAGCCGTTCGGCCCTGATCTTGACCTGCTGGGCTGATTCTTCGCCCGTCACGTAAAGGCACTTCCCTTTACCGTTTTTCTGCCCCTGGGCCAGGCGATCCACCACCTGCAACAGAAGGGTAGATTTTCCGATTCCAGGGTCCCCGCCGAACATGACGGTGACGCCCGGCACGATCCCCCCGCCCAGAACACGGTCGAATTCCTTGATGCCCGTGTTGAGCCTCATGCCGTCGCCCAGTACGATTTCCGTGAGGTAAACCGCCTCGGCCATCTCGGTGGATTCGGCCCAATTTCGGTTCTTTCCCTTCGTGTCGGCCTCCACGGCCGCCTTCACCACAATGGTGTTCCACTGGTCGCAATGACTGCACTTGCCCTTCCACCGGTCGGACCGTGCGCCGCAGTTTTTGCAAACGAATCCAGATTTGGATTTGGGAAGAACATGCCGTTTAAGTTCCGCTTTGGCTTTGTGCTTGTTACGGTGGCGCGGCTTGATTTGAACCTTCAGCTTCTTTTTGGGCTTCTTGATGGTTTTAAGCATTTCACAACCTTTTTTAGGATCTTCAGCCGGCCTCTATTACCCGATCACTCGCGCGGGGGTCATCACGTTAATGACTAACTTGTTTTGATCATGCGGCACATAACGGCCCAAATGGGTCGTGTCGGACATGGGCACGGTCGAACCCGCGACGGACAAATAAACTTCCGTTCCGTCCTGATCGGGAATCATGAAATCATGGACCGCCCAGGCCAGGATCTTGCGAACGGTGGTCGCGGGCGAGAAGTTCTTTTGGCGTTCCAAACCGTTGAATTGGGCCTTCACTTCGATTTCCTTCTGGGTGTGGACATGGTGGACCAAGTGACGCGGATGTTGAGCCTCCATCCGGTGGGTCGGGTCCAAAGGAAACTGCGCGTTTTCTATAAAGACATGGGCCTCTTGGGCCGAAAAATTTCCCATCCGAGCCACGGACACGATGATTTCTTGGAAGGTCGCTCCCGTCTTCACCGTCACCTTGACCACTTCCGCCATCCCCGGGCCCTGCACGAGAATCTCATCCCCGGTCAATCCGGCGTCTTTGGCCAGAACCCCCAATGAAGCAATTCCCGGAGCTTCCGTTAGGACGACCTTGGGATTAAATCCGGGAATCTTTGATAAGATTCCCTTTTGAACCGATCCGGCGCCTTTGAAGTGTGTTTCCGGCTGGGTCGAATGGGGCTGTTGGGTTGATCCACCATGGGTTTTTACGGTCTCTTGAGCTGAAGCGGTTGGATGTAAATATTCGGGGCCAACGACTCCGATTCCTTCCACTGCCACGGGAACGGCAATTTTTGAACCCGGTTGTTCGACCGTTACGGAACCTTTCGACAAAGCGATCGGCTGGGTCGCCCGCGCTTCCTTGGCTAATTTCTCCTGATGAGCCAACTGGGCGTTTCTCTTCAATTTCGCCTGGTGGGCTAATTCAGCTTCTTTCGCTGATTTCGCATCACGGGCTAGAAGCGCCTCACGGGCTAATTTTTCCTTGTGGGCCAAGCGGGCATTTCTCGCCAATTTCGCCTGATGCGCCAGTTCTTTTTCTCTCGCTAATTGGGCTTCATGGGCTAAAAGAGCTTCCCCCGCCAATTTCGCCTTTCGAGCCAATCGGGCGCGTTTGGCCATCATCAATTTATGGGCC
The DNA here is from genome assembly GCA_964525605.1 of uncultured bacterium. GTDB lineage: Bacteria > Oederibacteriota > Muellerivitia > Muellerivitales > Muellerivitaceae > CAVTWJ01. The sequence goes on along the minus strand of CAZGKT010000003.1, from coordinate 124,841 downwards.
AATGCGGCAACCTTAGCCCGGATACCCTTTCGAACCAAGCTCGCGGCCCGGGCCAATTTCGCCTCATGGGCCAATTCCGCTTCCCGCGCTAATTTTGCCCGGTAAGCCAGTCGAGTGCGCTTCGCCAGTTTAGCTTTATGGGTCAACCGAGCGATCTGAGCCATGATCCCTCTTTTTCTCCATTCGGCGTCTTCCGCCAGGGCCTGTTTTTCAAGCTGGTACCGGGCCCAAAGGCGTCGGCCCAAATCCATTAATAAAAGTAGAAGAAGCAGAAGAAGTAACCAGGGCCATCCGTTGCCCTTTCTCGTGGCGCCGGGTTGAACGGCGGAATCCATGGCCACAAAGGACGGGACGACGGCCAAAGCCGGACTTGTTTTAGGAGCCGATCCGGCAGGAGCCGTTAAAACCACCGGGCTTGCATGGACAACCCTTCGATGAATTTTGCGCGAAGCGTGGCGGGCAAGGGCTGAATGAAGGTTCGGTTGAGATGCAGTCGTTGCCGCGACGACCTGAGGCTTCGTATCCGGGGCCGCAACGGGATCGGAGTTCAAAACAGTCGCGGGAGGCTGAGGGTTTTTAACCAGATTACTGGCGCAGGAGGTGAAGAACCCGACGCAACCGGCCAAAAGAATTGCCATCACCATCAAGCGAGTATTCCGTTTCAAGAGTGCCTCCAAGGCCATCTATATCATTCGTTTTTAATTCAATTCCAGAGGAGTTAAGAGCAAGGGACGTGCCACCGGCGAAAGGCTTTTTTCAACCTTCAAAAGGGTTTTTGTTGAATTTCAATCAATCAAAATGAGATTGATTTACCAAAACGGGAATCAACACTTACACGATGATCGCATTTGATAGGGCGTTCTCTTTCCGCCCAAGTACACAGTTAGTCCCCCCGAGCACACCTGGGGTCACAGCATCCTGTATAAATGGTATTACCCCGGTATACGGCGGTATTCACTGGTATTCAGCCGGTATACGGCTGGTATTGGGTGGTATTCATACCGGAATTCGGTGGTACACGGTCGGTATAAATCTCACTTCCAATTACCGACCCTACCGGTCTAAAAAAAACCTCAATAACCAAATAAAAGACCGGTAAATCTCACTTCCAATTATCCAATCTCACTACCAATTAAAATTGGAAGTGAGAAATATCGTCTAAAGACCGGTATGAATCGATTCGCTAATCGACTCATTCGACTAATGACCGCCTTTAGTCAATTAGACGCAAATGAGTCGTAAAGGGGAATACACCGAATTCTTTGGTTTTTGGGGGACTAATCGACTAATGAATCGACTAATTGACTAACGATTCGACTAAACGACTAAAGGCCGGTATTAGTCAATTAGTCGAATAGGAAGAACCTCTAAATAATTGGGTTTTCCCATCACCAGGCCATCGCCTCAGAATAACCCAGGTTCTTCACCTTGAGAGTGTCGTCGTAACGGGTTCGGATTTCCGGAAAGTCCATGGTGGAACCGGATAGGGTCCGGAAAGGCGGTTCCAGCGAAGCCATTCGTATCGCCTGGGTGATGACCAACGCGCTGGTAAACACGCTTACGAAGGGTACGGCCACGCTTGCCCCCGCGATCTCAGCGATACCGCATTCTTCCTCCGGGTATTTGGTCACTTCTTCCCGATAGGCGCGAAGGGCCTTGTTCGACTCGATCCTCTCGTTTTCCCCCGCTCCATCGTCCTTGAGAATGTCCTCGGGCCTGAAGTTCTCGTCGAACACGTTGATTCGGTAGAGATGGTAGTTGCTGGCCGTATTGCCCAACCCCGCGTCGATGATGTAATCAAAATTGGCACCGCTTAAAAGCCGGCGGGTCGAAACGTTGTCCAGCCCCGAGAGAACCACGGAAGGCTCGAAATCACGCCGCCGCGTGTTTTGGTCGAAGGGCCGGTCGTTGCGTGTCACCTTGAAGCCCATCTTGAGTGCCCATGTCTCCATGATTTTGCTTTTGCGCACACCTACGTCGTCGTGCCCCGTCAGTACGGAAGTGCCATAGTTGGAAGCTTGGACATAGTCAAAATCCTGAAGGAGAAGCTCGACCTCCTGAGGCTCCTTGAAAGGCAGCAACCCGAAGGTCCAAAGATAGGCCTGACCCAAATTACCCAGACCGAGGGCCCAAAGGGACTTGGGCAGATATACTTCTTTCTTCAGGGGGTTTGAATTCTGGACCGGGTCCCATATGGAAACCGAAGACGCTTCGCGGCCCGCCCGGGGATCCCCCAAGGCGCGTTTAAAAGCTTCCGAAACAGCCAGGGCCCCCGCGGCGATTCCCGCCAGGACATTGGATCCGACTCCCAAGGGCTGGTCGTCGTGAATGGGTCTCAGACCCACTTTCCAACCGTCCCACCAAGGTTTGACGGCCCAGGCCTTTGTGTGCGGGGGGGCGTAACCGATCACGATCGAATAGTCGGCCTTCACCCCCTTCGTCGCGCCCAGCCCGGATGCGGCCTCACCCATTGTTTGGTAGGGGGGCAGGGGTAAAAGCAATTTTTCATGGACCGCTCCGGTCAGGCAAACGCCCCCCCGGAAACTGCGCACCCCCGTCACCACGGCGGTTAGGGCTGCGGCCTGGGCGGCGGGCTGGTCTGAATCCGACTCGCTCAGGTAAACCTCAAGTTTCAATTGGTCGAAAAAGGCCTGGCCATCCTCCAGGTCGCCCCGGCCGCTTTCCGGGTAAAGTTTGAGAAGGCGGGTGGTTTCCGGGTCGATTTTCATGGGGTGTCCTTGTCCAATCGGAAAAAATTCTTACCTTCCCGTGAACGGTTGGTCCAATTTCCATCTCCTTGATATTGGTAAAGACCAATCGCCCCAGGCAAATTGTTCTTCCCAGCGAAGGAAGGAAGGATGACCGCCCAATGCCCCGCCAGGGGCATCATGGGATGGGCTCGGTCCGATGGGCTTTGCCCGGAACCGCGGGCGTGCACATGAACGTCTGCCACGACTTCCGTGCCCTCACCCCGGCAGATTTCCCAGAGAAGCCCGAATTTGCTGCCGTCGAATTCCACAATTCCCTTGTCGAAACAATGCGGATCCAAGTCGTCGTAATAAACCAAACGGGTAATCCGGCGGTTGTTCCCTTCCTTTTTTCCCAGCAAAAAGGCTCCGCTTTCACGGATTCCCCCCGTGCGTTTGTTAAGTTCCCGGCAGCCTTGATTCCAGAAGTTTTGACCGCAAACCAGTCTCGGCGTAGTTTCAGGAGTTTCCCGCGGGGACGTACCGGTTGAGCCGTTCATGAAGATCCTCTAGCACGAAGGATAATTCCCTATCGGGGTGCCAGGCCAAATGGGGATGCTTGTTTTGCGCGTCGAGATGGGGGCCGGTTTCATGCTCCCAGGGCCGATAGATATGGCTTCCCTGCCAGGGTTTGAAGGGGTCGAACATTTCCATACTTCCGTCCTGATTCTTTTTTCTCGGCCGGTTTTCTTCTCGAATTTCCTCGTCCGAATTCATTTCCCAAAGCCGGCAAGAAGGGGCCCGGCCCGGATACCGATCGAGGTCGAATCGAAAACGAAACCAGGTCTCAATCCGGTCGTCGCCCTCCGCCCTGACCAACATGAACAAAACGGGAAAAGTGAAAGACTGGACTTGCCAAAAACCACGGCGGATTCCGGCCCGAAAGGGGAGGGAGTCCAGATCCCCCTCCACCCGGATGAGCGCCGGGTCCTTTTCCGGCATGGTTATCCGTTCACTTTCACGGGGGTAATCATGTCCAGCAAAAGCGTGTGCTTGTCGTGCGGCACGAAACGGCCGATATGGGCGGTACCGCTGATAGGCGCGGCGGAACCATGGATGGATAAATACACCTCCGTGGCGTCCTGTTCTGAAATTTTGAACTGATGGGCCGCCCAGGCCAGTACCTTTTTGACGGTGGTCGCGGGCGAGAAATGCATCTTATGCTCCTGGCCGTTGAAGAATACTTCGACTCCGATTTCCTTCTGGGTGTGGACGTGATGGACTTTATGGCGGGGATGCTTTTCGTCCAAAAGATGCTCCGGATTCAAGGGGGTCTTCTCATTTTCCAGGAAGAGATAGGCATCCTTCGGCGAAAAGTTGCCGACCTTGGCCACGGCCACAATGATTTCCTGCAGGTGGGCGCCGGTTTTTACCTTCACCTCGATGACCTCGGTCATTCCGGGGCCTTCCACTAAAATCATCTCGTCCAACTCGGTCATTTTGTTCGTCATGATTCGTCCTTCTTTCTTGAAACTGGTTAAGGGTGAGAAAAACTAGGGTGAAACGGCTTAGCATAGAATCTCGTTAACGCCTTGAACGGTTCTTCAGCCAGGGTCTTTTCGGTGACGAGAGGACGCCGCCGATTACTGCATATCGATCACGGTCGGCGAATCCGTAGGCACGGCGACCGGCGCTTCGATTTCTTTTTCTTCAAATTTCTTCACGACGAGCACTGTGCCTGCCGGATTGCCCGGATAGGATTTGTGGGTCACCTGCAAAGCGTAGGTAAAATCCCCATCGATCAACGGAACCTTTCCATTTTCATCGCTGATGCCCACGCCCAGAGGATCGGCCCCGTTCAGGTTCCCCTTGTCGGTTTTGGACCAATAAACGAAGGATTTCACCTGGACGCCCGTGAGGGGGTTTCCATTTCCGTCGGATAACTTGACGAACCGGTCGGAGGGTTTACGGAAGTTCACAACCATGGAAAAGCTGTCGCCTTTCGTGATCCCGACGGTTTTTCCGCGCGGAAAGGAGATCACCACGTTTTTCTCGTTTCCATCCGACTCGGTTCCCATCCAGTGAATCGGGTCCGAAACGATTGAGGCGTAACCGGGGGCCTTGAGGTAGATATAGGCCCGTTCCACGTTTTTAAGCTGGCTCGTCCCACCGGGCCAATTGGCCCTCAGCCAGGAAGCGTCCAGAGGCAGGTCCAACCCGCCATCGGCCGAAAGGGCCAGAGGTAATTTTTCAACGTAGTTCCCCACCACCAAAACCAAGGTGGCATGCTTGACCGCGACCGCGCCTCCCAGACCATCCTGGAAATCCAGGTGCAGAAGGGTGGGTTCAGCCATCAGAATCTTCGTTCCGATCAAAAATGAGAAAGAGAACATCAGAAGACAGGCTCCCGTAAACTTCATCACGCTTACATACAACGATTTCATGGTTTCTCCCTTGAGTCTTTGGAAAACCAGCTTTCCTAAAAAAGCCAGTTATCCGTTACGGTTTCATTTTCTTTGAGCTTTTCGGCCGGAGTGAGATCGGGCGGGGATTCTTTTGGTTTTTGATCTTCCCTGTCTTCCAGATCCTCGGTCTGGTTCCCCGGTTCTTTCTTGGCACTTTCCGATTTCCCCGGATTAAAATTCACTTTTCGCATGGCACTTTTAAAGCAAGGATCATGCCCTGGCCGTAACCGGCATCAGGTTTCAAATCCTTCACGGGCAAGGGAATCTCATGGGAGCGGAGTCTTCAAAAAGGCGGGGATGTTTCAGGTGAGGCAAAATGATTCAAAGGACTATCAATATGATTTCCGATTATTGTTCAAATCCGACAAAAACAAACTCCAACACATGCCGACCTTCAATGAAAGCTTTTATGGACGTCGGTATAGTCCCGCTTTTCTTTGCTCCTTTGGAACAAAGGGGGACAACGCCTCGAAGACACAAAGAACACCAAAAGTAAGGCTATTGAAATGTCATAGAAATACGACTTTGTTTTGCCATCCTTAGTGTCTTTGTGACTTCGTGTTGGATGTTGGTTTTACAGTTTCTCGGGGACCAGTTCGATCAGGCTGACTTCAGGGGAAAGGCCAAACCTGACGGGCAGGACCCAATAGCCGGTTCCAGGCGTCACGTAGAGTCGGCAATTCTCCTCGTGAAACAGGCCCATGTCGTATTTCAACAGGGGTTTGGCCAGGGACCATTTCAAGGCCTTGAACCCGAATTGTCCCCCGTGCGTATGGCCGCTGAGAGTCAGTTCCACTCCCCGTTTCTTGGATTCCCGGAAACCCTGGGGCTGGTGGGCCAGGAGTACCGTCACCAAGCCGGCGGGTTTATCTTGAAGGGCCCTATCAAAGTCGGGTGAAAAGTCGCCGGCGTGATTGATGGGCCGGGCCCCTTGATCGCCCACCCCCGCCAGCCAGAGGGAAGAATCGCCCCGATGAAGGACCAACCCCTCGTTCACCAGCATCCGAACGCGGCTTCCCTGAAGGGCCTCCAGGGTCTTCACCGGGTCCGCGTAAATGTCGTGGTTTCCCAGGATCCCGAATTGGGGAAGCGTTTCGGGAAGGGGGTCCATCCCCTTCAGAAACTTGGGAATATAGTAAGGATCGTCGTCGGTGATATCCCCGCAAACCACGAAGAGGTCGGGGTTTTCCGCAAGGGCGGCCCGCGAAAACTGCCGCAAACGGGAAAGCCTTGAAAAGAGCCCTACGTGCAGATCCGATATCATGGCGATCTTGAAACCGTTGAACGCTTCCGGCAGATGGGGGATGGGAACCTGAACACGTTCCACCTTCAATGTGAGAATGTTCTGGATATAACCTTCGATAAGAATGAACCCGATCACCCCCAAAAAGACGTTGTAGGGTACCTGCGCGAAAGACCAAAAGGGATGGCCGCCCCATTCCAGGGTCAGGAGCCAGATCAACCCCATCAGGAGAAGAAAAAGGGTGTTGAGCATGATGAAAAAATTCCAAAGAACCCAAACGGGCCCCAAAAACGCCCTAAAAATCCTGAAAGAGGGGGAAGAATGGCCTCTCAGGATCATGGGAAAAAGAAGCCAGAGAAGGTTGCCGAAAACCGCACCCAATAGAACCACATGCCAATGCCGGGGGTAAAGGGTCAGACCCGAGAGGATTGCGGCAGCGTTGAGAAGGAAAAATATGCTGAATACCAGGTTGAGGATGAGAACCGTGCGGCGTCTTGCCAAAAAAGCCCCCCGTCTATAATTTCAGGAACTGCAAAAGATCCGTCACATCGTAATTGAACATGGTCAGCAATTGGAAGTTTGAGCTGTTCAAATTGTAAACCAACGTCTCCGTCACCGACAGGGTTGAAAGGGGAATAAACGAGTCCATCTTCGGAAAGCCCATCCCCAACCCCACCAAACCGATCGCGGAAGATGGGTTGGATGTATTCACATCCAAAAGGTTCACAATCAAAAGCCGCATACCCGGGTCAAAAATATCGTTTGGAGTCCAATTCAATCCGACATAAAGGCCCGTGGGATTATTCCCGAAATTGTTCGTGTTGAAATTGTAAGCGGCGAGTGGCCCGCCCGCCATCAGGAACCAATTCTCGGCCTTTCCCGTCATAATCGTCTCGACATTTAATTGGTTCGCTTTTTGATCCTCAAAGGAAAGGGTCAACAGGCTGTGCTCGAATTTTAATTTATATTTTTCCAAGTAATAGTAGTAAATCTTTTCAGTTGGCGGTTTCTCTTCCGCGGGAAGCTTGGAAGGTCCCGCTTCCTTGAAAGTGACTCCGAACAAGGAGGAAGCCTTCGGGATCCCCCCTGACTCCAGTGCGGCGGGCCTTTGCATTTCTTTGAGAAGAAACCGGGCGGTTCTCAAGATGGAGAGCGTGAGAGGCCCGCTCACCGAGGTCACGGGGCCTGAATCGCTGGAAGAAGGGGAGGACACTAACGTCATGGGATCGGCCACCCACTGGAGCGGCGCGTCGGGGAGGGCCACGGCCTGGTTGAAGGTTTGCATCGGGATCGAAGTGACGACATAGATCGCCACCGTGTCGCCTTTTGTGATTATGAGCCGGACCGTGCCCTTGGGCTTTTTGAGTGTAGTCTTGGTGAGTTCCCCAAATTCTTTTTGGGTGATCTCCCCGTTTCCAGTAAACCCGGCGGCGTCAAAATCATCGCCCCCCTGGTAGACCGCGGGAAGTTTGCCGGTTAAATCCGAGGCGACGGTCGAATTGGTGCAATCCAAAACGATGACGTCCATGTCGCCGGCGAAACAAGGAGCGGCTGCACCCCAAAGGACCGCAAACAATAGGAGAGTTTTAATCATGGGTTTGGCCCTTTCTTCATCCACCCCCAAAAATGGGGAAATGCCTTCGTTCAAAAAAATAGGGCGGGTGTCCTGAGCACCCGCCCTAGAAAGACAATGTGTAGGAGATTTAAATTACTTCGCCGCCGCATCCTGTTTTTTGTCCTCAATCTTTTCGTCCGTTTGCTTCAGGTTTTGTTTGCTGTCGTCCAAACTTTTGGTCATTTTTCGGTTTTTATCCCGTTCCTTCTTCAAGGCCGCGAGCCTCCTGGCCCTGCGGGCGCGCTGCTTTTTCAAAGACACGGAGTCTTTTTTGATTTCTTTTTTATCTCCGCTGATCGTGTCGTTGTGTCCGTTGATGGCGGATTGGTCCGCGTTCAATTTGTCATTGGAGGTATTCAGGTTGTGCTGATCCACGTCGACCTTGTGCTGTTCCTGATTTTTGTCCGTCTGGAGAGCCGCATCGTCGGCCCTGAGCATTCCCGTCGCCGAAATAAACAGCAGTCCCATCCACACCCTCAGAAGATTCTTCATTGTTCTTTTTTCCTTTTTCCGATTCAACGGAGACCCGCACTGCGGGAAATATTTATTAAAATCGCGCGGATGAAATTTCTTCCGCATCTTCACTATCGGATTCGGTCCGCAAAGAAACAAGCGCGGGATAAAAAGATTAACCTTCCCGTCCCTATCGACGACCATCGCCCTATCAATGTGATTCATATCTTTAAACTCGAAATCATTTTGATCGAACTTTTCCACGATCCGTTGGATCGCGGTTTTTTTAAATCCAATGGCGAAACCGGAAAAAAAGCCATGTGAAGAATCGTTCCCGAAACGGGCGGATTTTCAAATCGGAAGTGAGGATTTCACGGCTTCGCTTGAAGTCGAACCCATACTGTCTTTCCAAGGATCGAAGGGATCTGGGCCTCTGAAGGATCACATCCACTTCCAGGTCGAACAGGAAGCTTCGGTGGTTGAAATTGCTCGATCCCACCAGCGCCCAATCATCCACCACAAGGGTTTTGGCGTGCAGGATGCTCGTGTGGTATTCGAAGATCCGGCAACCCGCGTTTAAAAGGGGATAGAAAAAAGCCATCGAAGCCCATCGAACGAAGGGCACATCGGATTTTTCGGGAAGCACCAGCCGCACATCTCGGCCCTGCAAGGCGGCATGGAGGAGACAACGCAACAGGGGGAGGGTGGGCACAAAATAGGGCGTCGTGACCCAAATCCGCCGTTGGACCGACCCCAACCGCTTGATCATTTCCCGGTGGAAACGGCTTCGAAGCCTGCGAGTGGCGTTGATTTGAACGGGGCTGGCGGCCTTCCGGGATAACCAGGCGGCCAAGCCGTTCCGAAAAACCTTCCATTGGCGTCGATGATACCGGTCGTGCCAGGCCGTCTCAAAAGCCCATCGAAACGCTTCGTCTTTAACTTCCGCTAGGCCGAGCCCCGTATCCCTCCAGGCTTTTTTCCCGGAGACCGACTCCAAGTGCTGATCCGATACATTGAATCCCCCCAGCCAGACGCGGGTCCGGTCCACCATGACCAGTTTCCGATGGTTCCGGCGATTCAAACGGAACCGCAAACTTCTTAATCGGTGGGCCGATTGGGTATTGAAGAGGGAACCAAATAAACGCCTGAAAAGGTTAAAAACGTTTGGGAAAAGCCGGTATACCCTGAATTGAACCCCGCCCTCGGAAAACCTCCGACCGTAGTCGGACTCGCAATCTGGCGATCCGATCCCATCCACTAAAAGGCGGACCTGAACTCCCCTTTTGGCCGCTTGGATCAGGGCGTCGGCCACCCGGTTCGCCAAGACCCCCTTTTCGTAAATATAAACCTCGAAATCCACTTCGCGCTTGGCCCCGCGGATGGCTTTTAATACATCCCTGTAAAAATCGTCGCCTTTAAAATAAAGCTTCTCCCTACCCCAGGGACGGCGGTTTCCGGCGACAGCGGAGAATCGTTTAGGTTTCAACACGTTTTTAAGTCAAGGCCAAATGGATCAGATAATGAACCACGATCTTGTTATCGGTGGTCACCACTACGGCCAGGCTATAGGGCGTGATGCCAAAATCTTTTTGGAAAACATCTTGGCTACCATAAAGGTTGATACCGTCCTTCCCCAGGACCATTATGGGTTCCAAAACCACTTCCCGTTCCACCCCGGCGATGGTCAACGTTCCCGTGACTAAGAGAGCGTAGTTGAAGAGACTTCCCGGAAAGGGTTTCACCACATAATTTTCCAGCTTAAAAACTATGTCAGGAAATTCCTCAGCCTTCAGTTTCCCATAGGCAATGGAATCCATGCGGGAATCGCCCGACTTCAGGCCTTTGACCGGCAAGGTCACGATAAGCTTGTGACTCTGACGGTTGAGGATCAAAGCCAGCAGGGTTTCCATCGATGAATCGGAAGTATTCAAATCGCTTTTGGCCGAAAAGTTATCCAGAGTGAGGGAGTATCGTTTCAGGGAAGAATTACCTTCGATCCAAAGCTGACTGCCGGCCATAAAATCGGGTTTGGCTTGAGCGGTCTCTGCCTTCGAGTTCTTCAGATGATCGGATGCGACCCAGAGCAACCCACCTACCCCGAGGATCCCCGACAAGATTAAAATCCATCGTTTCATGACACCCTCCCGGGAAACTCTTTTATTTCGAACCCTGTTCACAATGGGAAGTCACTGCATTTCGAGTGTTCCCGGTTTTGTTTTCGGAAAGAAAAAGCCGTTCCCTGCCTGGGAGCGGCTTCGCATTTCATCCCTATGCTGAATGGCTTATCCGAATCTCTTTACGCTCTTTGTCTCCGGCCGGAAAACCCACGGAACAAAGCGAGAAGGATCAGGGCACCCAAAAAGGAAACGCCGAGCACTCCCCAAAAACCATAGACGTACCAGTTGAGGGAGTTGGCCAAAAACCCGCCCAATACGGCCCCGGCCACGCCCACGGCGATATCCGCCAGGATTCCCATGCCCCCGCCCGTCACCACCACACTGGCCAACCAACCCGCCAGGCCGCCCACCATTAAGAACCAAACCACACCGTGATACCCATGCCAATCAATCATTTTTCACTCTCCCGAAGAAATTGATGGTTTTGATCCCTCGATTCCACGAATCCTAACCACTTCCTTGTTTAGAGCAAGGAGTATGCCGCCTCGTCTAGGAAAACGAGATGATCCGGAATCCCGCGCCGGTATGCGGAAAGCGGTTAGCCTTTCGTTTGAATATTTCCCGGTGCGAGAAGTGAACCGGGATCGCCAATCAAAACGATCGTTACATTCTCATTTTGATTTTTTCTTCCCTTGCCCAAGGGAAAATTGGATTAATTCGGTGTCAGGAATGGGAAAGGCGTGGCTTGTTTCTTGCTTTATTTAGTGGCAAAAGGGCAAGAAGTTCTTCCGCCTCGAACGAGGAGTCTCCCATTTCCACTCAGGAATCAGCCGGTACCCGCAAGAAAGACAAAACATCCTCCGCTCAATCGAAAGAAGGTTCCACCATGAGCAGCTTCTGGACGTTGGCCTACAAGGCCTTCAAAACCGTTACGACTATTGAAGATCAAGCCGCTAAATCCATCGAAAAATACAAGAAAGATTTTCAGGAATGGCTGACGCGAACCACCCTCAACGTCCTTTCCTTTTTCATGAGCATGGTGTTTGTCATTATCGGTTTGTTTTTCATCGCGATCGATTACGGCCACCTACCCCGGGGGCTTGTTTTCGTTTGCGGAGGCCTTCTTGGATTTTTGGTTCTGAGGTTGATCACGCCAGCGGCAAAATCATAAGACGGAGTGGGAAAAAATGAGCAACGACGATAAACCGGGAAATTCGAAAGCGACTGAAATCAACGGAAAGCTGGCAACCCAGATCCGAAGATATTTAAGCGAAGGTAAAAACAAGCTTATATCGATTGAACGGCAAATCACGGGCGGTGAAAAATACGCAAAAATAGCTGCCGGAGTGAATCGGACAAGGGAAAAACTGCGAAAGGTGAAGCATCAGGCCGAAAACTATGGCTCCAAAGCCGAGCAGTACATTAAAAGGAATCCGAAAAAATCCATCGTCTTAGCCGCCGCCGCTGGCGCCCTGGCCGGAGGCCTCTGGGCCGCTTTTTCCGGTAAAAAGTCTACTCACAAGAAAAAGGTCGGGCCGCCTAAAGTCAAACCCGCGCCATCTAAACGGTAGGTTTCCGGCCTTACGGCTTTTCATCGGTTTAATTCCAGATCACTTCCAGGAAGGCTATTCCCTGTATGGAGAGCCTCATCTCAATTCCCTCATCGTCCGCGAAAGCGCCGATGACCTTGAAGGAATTCACTTGCGTATTGAGGTGGGTGAACCGACTTAAGGGACAGTTTAAGACCTTATCGATTCTCCCCTTAAATTCGTCCAATTTGGGTCCAATCGGAATTTTGACGGATTTCCGCAACTGGTTCGTAAACTCCGTTTTATTGAGCCAATCGGCGATTTGAACCACCAGGTCGGTGGATTTGATGTCGTAGTCCAGGTCCGGAAAATCAAACATCCTTTTTTGGGGGAGATAGCGGGGTGTGCCCCGCAGATAAAGCGTCAGGTCCGCCGGCTTGCCCCCGAAATTGATGACCATGGGGTTATAACGCAGTTTGACCGCGACCATCACCTGGCCACCCGATCCGGAAAACCGAAAACCTTCCAGAGTTAGCTTCCGGTCCCCCGTATGCGGAAAAACCATGCCGATGAGCTTCAAACGGGGATCCAGTAAATACGCGGTGGCTTCCTTATAACTGACGCGGGTATTGCTCATGGCCTGGAAGATCCCCGGTCCCGGCTTGAAGCGGTGAAGTTTGGGCCTGGGTACGGGAGTCGTCGAGGGTTTGGGGCCAAAGACGATCTCCGGCTTGGCGGTCATTTCCATCTCAGTATGCAGGGTGGACCGACGTTTCAGATCGGTCCTGACCATACCGACGGCGATGGTCTCGGGACGGATCAACAGCCAGGTATCTTTTTCAAGGAAGATTGGCTCCTGCATCTTCTGCCAAATTTCATTGATGTGATCTTCCATGTGCAGGCCCGGGATCCCGCGCAGGTTCGGCATCATGATCTTGAACCCACCCTTCACGAAATTGGTGAGGTGCTGAAGGAGATCGCCGGCCTTGGGAAAGATAATATCCACCGGCAGGCGTACCAGGCTGGGCTGGACCGGAGGAAAACTCGTGACGAGCGGCGGCCTATCCGGTGTTATTTGGGACTTTTGAAGGGTCCCACACCCCACCGTCCCCAAGGTCGCCAGGATTAGTAAGAGGCTAATCCTGAGCAGGACCTGCGGACAAGGCTGGGGGGAGAGGGAGCGTTTCAAAGGATCACGACGGTAGTTCCTTAGTTTTTTTATTTCCCTGGCTATAAAGACATAGTTGATTGACCGGGCAATCAGGGCAATTCGGCTTGTTGGGAAAGCAATAAAACTTTCCGATTTCCCACAAAACGGGATCGAATATCCCCGGATACTTGGGATACATTTCCCTCATGGTCAGCTGAATGAACTTGGGTTTTTCCGAATCTACCAGGCCCATTCGCGAAAGAACTCTCTTCATCCCCTCCTCCACCGTCACCTCGATGGAAAAACAATCGCTCATGGGGATCTTGAAATAACGCGCGAGAATGTTTGCGGCCATGGTCGATGTCCGGTGTCCGATTCCTTCGAATTCCAAGAATCGTTTGACCACCGTGGCGCTGGAGGGAGAATCGCTCCATAGACGAGAAGCGTCACCTCCATATTCCTGGTTGATCCTTTTGATCGCGGCCAAGATATTATGGGCCGAGGCGTAATGAAACCGATGCAGGGAGGTGGGTTTCATGAATGCGTTTTCCCAGTCACGCTGGGTGAGACGGCTTAGCCTCTTCATGTCGAGCGTGCCGATCCTTTCCTCCAGAAACGCCAGGGTTTCCCATGCCCTTTCATCGTGAAATCGACGGCCCAAGATGCAGCCCAGAACGAAAAGATGGGGCCTTTCCGCAATATTGTTGATCATTTCGTTGGCTCGTTCATTTTTCGAAAACTTACCCACTTTCCAGGGGCCTTGATAAATTCGTTTGGCCATCGAGATCAGTTTGTCCTTCAGTTCTACCAACCGTTTGTTTTCCGTCATGAAAGTCTCCTTTAGCAGAATGTTGAAAAAGTCCGAAGAACGGACTTTTTCGTATCTTGGCCGCGAATCACCCCTCGGAAAACATGGGGTTTAAAGCCATTCGCTCCAAACCTGTGGCTGCTAGACAAGGTGAAATTCACTTATTTAGCATCCTGTTAGGTTCGGCTTGACGCTTCCTCAATTTCCAACACCTGGTTTTCTTCCTTTTCCCGGGCTCCCGAAATTTCCACCGCGATGGCCGCCGATTCTTCCGTTGAAACGCCCTCGGTGCGGCGCTCGTATTCTTCTTCCCCCCGGTCATCCTTTTCCCGCAGGACCCCATCCGCTACTTGCGCCTGAACCCCCGGCAAATTCACCCGTAATTCCTCGATGAGCATCATGATGGCCGCCGCGAAGGGGAGCGAAAGCAGGAAGCCGGGAATTCCCATCAGAGTCCCCCCAACTAAAAGGGAAAAAAGTACTACCGTCGAGGGCAAGCGAAGGGCTTCGCCATAAACCTTCGGCACCAAAACCCGGCTTTCGAATTCCATATAGAAAACCATCAAGGCCAGCACCACGATCGTAATCACCGGGCCGTGGGATACCGCCGAAAGGACCGCCGCCGCGATAGGAAGAAAAATTCCAATATAGGGAAGGATATCGGCAATGGATCCGAATATGGCGAGGGCCATAGCGTTTTCCACGCCGCAACAAATCAAAAGCACCAGGATGAACAATCCGATCGCCGCACTCGTGATTACCTGCCCCCGGATATAGGCGCCCACAATGGTTTCCAGGTTCATGAGAACCCGGGATAAGCGGATATGGTGCGACCGGGGTACGACCGCGAACAATCCACCCCGGAGCCGGTCGCGGTCCAGCATGATGTAAAGGCCCAGGAAGATAGAGCTGAGGGCATAGGTCACGAAAGTCAGGGCTTCCATGGAATAGGCGAAGGCCGAAGCGCCTGCCGTAGTAATCTGTCCGCTGTATTTGAAATTCCGCAGCCATTTCGCCAGCTCAACGCCAAAGGGGAAGCCGGAGAGTTTGTCCGCCAATTCCTCGCGAAAAATCGGTTCCTTGTCCAGAATCGTCGAGGCTTGGACCATAAGTGCAGGAATGGTCAGTAGAGCGGTTGCCAGGATAACCACCATCAGCGAGCCAAAAACCATTCCGATGGCGAGATTGCGGCCAATCTTCTTGTTTTCCAGCCATTGGACGGCCGGGTTCAGGGTTCCCACGACAAAAAAAGCGGCGACCAGCACGAGAAAAACCGGCACAAGTTTGAACAGGAGCCATAAACCCGCAATGATCCCGACGAGTTTAAGCATGGTGGAGGGCGCCAATTCGAAACGAATCACACGCGGATTCCCGGATAGTTCGGTCGGATGGGTCATGGACAAAACCTCGGCTTCATCCGGAATCGGGATCGGCTGGAGGGGTCCATTTATTCGGCCGTATACTTGCGGATACCGGACGAGTAAGAAAGTGTCATTTCGGCTTCCTGGGTTCCGTTATTTCGAATCCTGTGGGCAAGCTTTAAGGGAATGGTGAGGGCGTCTCCCGGCATCAGAACAACTTCCCGGCCACCCATCTGGACGGAAACACTTCCCTTCAGCAGGTAGATCACTTCATCAGCATTGGAATGGCTGTGGGGAAAGTCCGAAAGACCCGGATGCAGGATCAAACGGCCCACGGTCACTGAACTTCCCGAGAGCGATTGGTTGGCCATCCAGCTCAAGGAACCCCAGGTTTCTTTGGTTTTGTTTTTTTCCGCGTCCCGCGCCATCACAAGTCCGCCCATGTGAGCTTCGCCCTTTCCATCAACTCCCAAACCAAAAATCCGGTTTATTTTCATGACATTTAAAGCAAGAACCATACCGTGCGGATTTTGTTGAAAAGAGATTTCAAATTCTCCGCCTGCTTCGTAAAAAACGATTTGGGTTTGTTGGGCTTTGATTTAAACGGATCAGAAGGAGAAGACTCGATCAAAATGATCTGTTTTTTTACCCCGTTTTAATTCCCTAGGTCATCCTATTTTCAATGCGGATCAAACTGAGACAGATAGGGATTTGGTCTTAACCTACACGGATGAAACTTTTTTGTTTCTTACGGGGCGATGACGGTATTGGACCCATCAAAGACCACCGCGCCGCCTACGGCACCGCCGCCCATCGCCAAAGCTTGGCCGTTCAAGGTCGCGCCGGTGTTTAAGGTGATGGAGGTATAGGCCAGGATGGTGCCCACCAGGGAAGAACTGGGTCCTAATGTGGCGCTGCTGCCTACCTGCCAATAGACATTGGCGGCCGTTGCGGTCCCTTTCAAAACAACCTGACTGCCGGTAGCGGTGGTAAGTCCACTCCCGATCTGGAAGATAAAGACGGGGTTTGTGACTCCATTGCCATCCAAGGTGACGGCGCCCGTGATTCCAATGGTACTTCCTGAATAATAGAGCCCGGGAGGGATCGCCTGACCACCCATATCCCCCACCGCCACGGTGGGAATCGGAACGGCGTTAAGCCGTCCCCGGGCATCGTTATAGGCCAAGGTCAACGCGGCTTGGGCGATGGAAGCGGGGGCGGTTCCGATGTTGGCCACACTACTCGAGCAGGTCGCGGCAAAGGTATAAACAACCCCGGTGATCGTGGACCCGGGGAATTCCCCGATATCCCCGCAGAGAATCTCACCGGCATCGGTAATTTTGGAGGCCGCCATGACCGAGTAATTTCCGGCTGTATTAAGGGTTAGAGGTGCTTGGGCGGTTTGCGGCGTCGAGGTAATCGTGGGCGTGCTGGTGTATCCATTCAAATTGGTGGGAGTGATCGTCGGTGTCAGACGGGGTGTGGAGGTGACTGTTTGGGTGGGGGTCATCCCCCCCGAGCTCTTTGGGCTGGACGGGATGGAGCCGTTGCAACCAACCATAAGAGCGACTGGTAGTAATGCCATCACGATCAAACTGCCTATTATTTTTTTCACTTTATTATCTCCTGTACCATCTCTTGTAAAACCTCGACGCTTTTGGACATCCGACTATGCCTTTTTCCGAAACCGAATCTCATTCATGTTCCCATCAAAACCAATCCTGGCTCGCGCCTCTCGTGTATCGCATCGACTTACAACCCCGGAACGGTGATGTTATTGGTCAACAAGGTCACATTTCCATTTTCCGCCAAGGCCCGGCCCTGCAATACTGCCCCGGTGTTTAAGGTGACCGAGGTATAAGCCATGATGCTTCCAACGAATGAGACCGATGTATCCAGAGAGCAATAACCGGCCACTGCCCAAAAGACGTTGGCGGCGGTCGCGTTGCCGGTCAGGAAGACTTGCCGACTCGGCCCAATGATCAGATCGCCCGTCACCTGAAAGATAAAGACGGTATTGGAGCTGTCGGGCGCGGCCAGTGTGAGATTTCCCGAGGATAAAAGAAGATCACCCCCGCAGTTATAGAGACCCGGATAGAGGGTTTGTCCCCCCAGATCGCCACCAGCGGGTAAAGAGGCGCCCCCGGGGCGAGTTGAGGCGTCGGTATAAGCGGTGCTCAAATCCATCTTGGCTTGACTCGCGGGTCCATCAGCCACATCCGTTACCCCTCCGCAAGTTATCGAAATTCCACCATCAACCTGGGAAAGTGGAAATATGCCGAGGCTCCCGCAAAGCGTACTGGGCCCGGAATTCGTAATTTGGGAGTAGGCCAAAACCGCGTAATTTGCCGCAGATCCAAGGTTCACCATGGCTTGAGCGGCTTGGTTCGTCGCGGTCACCGTGGGGGTGCTGGTCATTCCGCCCAGGTTCGTGGAAGTGGAGGTGGGTGTGACTGTGGGAGTATTGGTGTCTCCTCCTAGGTTGGTGGATGTGGGTGTTGGAGACATGGTAGACGTACTGGTCATTCCACCCAGGTTCGTGGGTGTGGATGTGGCCGTAACCGTGGGCGTATCCGTATTGCCTCCCCCATTCGTCGAAGTGGAGGTTTGGGTCGCCGTGAATGTACCGGTAAAGGCGCTCATGTTGGTGGCGGTGAAGCTCGGCGTTGAGGTGCTGGAAACAGTGGCGGTGGGAGAAAAGGTACTAGTTCCCGTAACGCTCGAAGTGGCCATCACGGTCGCGGTTCGCGTCGCGGTAGGGGTCGGTGTGACGATTCCTGTCGACGTGACCATCGGCGATGAAGTAACGGTGAATGTGATCGTTGGGTATGTAGATGCCCCCGGCGCGGTCGGTTGCTCAATAGGCCGATCGCATCCCACCATCACTCCAACGGAAATCAAACCCATTGCCAGAAACCCGCTCAAAAGATTTTTCATTTATTCATCTCCTCAGTTCGTCGCGAACACCAAGTCGGCTCATGGAATTCATAAGGGGGGTTAAAGCAAGTTCCATACCCTGCTGAGAGCCACTGAAACCATCGCGAAAAGGCCGCGGGCCTCAGGAAAGATTCTTCTTTGTCCCTGGATCAGTTTTCGGAATTCCCTTTTTGATAAAGTCGATCAAAACGGTCGTTCGAAGTCGCTCGCGTTGCGCGAAAATTTCACGACAAAGAAACAAAAAAGCCCTCCCGGAACCGGGAAGGCTTTTTGATTAAACTTTTTTTGGCTGATTTTTATGGGGTGGGATCGGTGATGGTGTTGCCCAAGAGGGTGACATCGCCCGTCTCGACTAAGGCCCTTCCGTTCAGCGTTGCGCCTGTGTTCAGGGTGACCGAAGAATAGGTCATGATCGTTCCAACGAATTGGCTTGTCGTATCCAGCGAACAGTACCCTCCCACGACCCAGTAAACGTTGTTGGCGGTCGCATGCCCGGACAGGATGACCTTACGACCAGGACCGATGACCAGATTGTTGGTGCCCGTGACCTGGAAAATGAACACTGTGTTCGAACTACTCGGTGCGTCCAGCGTCAGATCCGCCGAGGATAAGTTGATATTTCCCCCGCAGGTATAGACGCCAGGATAAAGGGTTTGTCCTCCCAAATCCGTACCACCTGTCAAAGTGGCCCCGGTGGGACGTCCCATGGCGTCCGAAAAGGCGGTTCCCAAAGCTCCTTCGGCAGCCAGCGCGGCCGAATTGTTCACATTGGTCACCCCTCCCCCTAATATCGCGATTCCCCCATCCACTTCGGTTCCAGGGTCTAAGCCCAGATTTCCGTAAATCGTGCTGGCTAAGGAGTTCGTGACCTGCGAATAGGCCAGAATGGCGTATTGCGCGGCCGCGCCCAGGTTAACCGGCAATTGGGCGGTCGTTTGGGGCGTCGTGTAGGGTGCCGGGGTGGAGGTGATCGTGGGCGTACTGGTAAAGCCCCCCAGATTGGTCGGCGTGGAGGTTTGCGTCGACGTAGGCGTACTGGTAAACCCGCCCAGGTTTGTAGGCGTGGAGGTCAGCGTGGATGTCGATGTTTCAGTGATCGTGGGGGTTGGGGTGACCGTTCGAGTCTTCGTGGGAGTACTGGTAAAACCGCCCAGGTTGGTGGGTGTAATCGTGGGTGTGGTCGTAGGCGTCACTGTAGAGGTAGGCGCCGAATTCCCGGGCTTCGGAGTCGAAGGAGTCGAGGTATTGCAACCGGCCATGAAAGCGACCGCAAACAGCGAGATGACACTTAGACCGCCTAGAAACTTTTTCACTTTTATTTCTCCTCTGACTTTTTGGAACTCAGTCTCGTCTCGTGGAAGTCAGGCTAAGGGTTAAAGCAAGGAACGTGCCGTTAAACTCCGGCGGGTCCAATTCCTCGTAATCACCCAAACAAAAGGAAAAATTCCCTTAAGGTTTTAATGAGAAGTTTCCCGCTTTCTTGCAGAATCATCTCAAACAATCAAAACGGTTCTAGAAAATTCAAATCAAACTGATAAACCGGGTGATTATCCCGTTCTTAAATTTGCTTTAATCCTTTCTCTGAAAAAAGATCAAAACGAGGTTCAAGCCCATCATTTTGATTCCAAGGGATGGTATGGCCATTCATTTGGGGGCGGACCATAGATCGGGAAATAAACCGCTCCTTACGGCGAGGTAATGTTATCGCCCGCAAAGGTAAGGGCAGAGCCGCACAAGGCCCGGCCGTCGGTCAACGAAGCCCCGGTTACAAAAGTGATGGAACCTAAGGCCATGATGTTACCCTGGAAAGCCGTCCCCATCCCCAGTGTGACATCAGTGCCCACTGCCCAAAATACATTGGAGGCTTGGGCCCCATGGGCCAAGACAACCGAGCTTGAAGTCGCTGTAGTCATGGCGGACCCGACCTGAAAAATAAAGCAAGCTGTCGTGGCTCCGCCGGCGTCCAAGGTGACCGCTCCCGTGATCCCGATCGTGCTTCCCGAATAATAGAGGCCAGGGGGAAGGGTTTGACCTCCGATATCCCCGGCCGCAACGGTAGGGACCGCCACGGCGCCTGACATTGCGTTGACAGCGTTAATGGCTTTTACCATGTCGGATTCGGCGTTACTCGCGTTGGAATCCCCCACATCCGAAACTCCGCCACAGGAAACTGTTACCGGCGAGGGGTTCCCTGTTCCTGTTTCTCCATAACCTCCACAAATCGTCGTCTTTATACCGCCACCGCTGGTGAAGGTGGCGCCCAAGACCGCGTAATTCGCGGCGGTTCCAAGGTTGACACAAGGAAGTGGGGTAACGGTATTGGTTGGGGTGGAAGTTGATGTGATCGTCGCTGTATCAGTGGCCGTTAGGGTACTTGTTCCAGTATCAGTAGGCGTCTCGGTTGTTGTTGAAGTTGGCGTATTGGTTGGGGTTTCGGTAGTTGTGTCCGTTGGAGTAACGCTGGCGGTTTCAGTTGGGGTAACGGTTGGGGTATTCGAGGCAGTTTCAGTTTCGGTTTGAGTCGAGGTAACCGTATTGGTGGGTGTAGCGGTCCACACAGCCGTCATTGTATCAGTCGCAGAATTGGTTGCGGTTAAGGTTGCCGTTTCGGTTGGGCTGTCCGTATCTGTGCTCGTGGCGGTCACGGTTGACGTTTGAGTTGGGGTAGCTGTGGCTGTATTCGTACTAGTCGAAGTATCGGTTGAGGTGTACGTGGCTGAATTTGTACTGGTCATGGTTGCCGTTTCCGTTGGGGTGTCCGTGGATGTGTTTGTGGCAGTCACGGTTGAGGTCTGAGTCGAGGTGTTCGTGACCGTATTGGCGGGTGTGGCCGTAGTGGTTTCGGTTGGCGTTTGAGTTGGGCTATCCGTGATTGTATTGGTGGATGTGGCCGTATCAGTAGCTGTGTTCGTAGAAGTTGCGGTTCCCGTTTGAGTCGGTGAAAACGTTGCTGAATTTGTACTGGTTGTGGTTGGCGTTTCAGTCGGACTGCTCGTGGATGTATTCGTGGCGGTAGTGGTTTGGGTCTGAGTCGGGGTGTCAGTTACCGTATTGGTAGGCGTGACCGTCCACACACCCGTCGCGGTATCAGTAGCTGAATTTGTAGCCGTTGCCGTTTCGGTTGGGCTGTTGGTGATTGTATTCGTAGGGGTAAAGGTTGAGGTCTGAGTCGAGGTGTCCGTGAGCGTATTGCTGGGTGTAGCCGTCCATACAGCCGTCGCTGTATCAGTCGCAGAATTTGTTGCGGTTAAGGTTGCTGTTTCGGTCGAGCTGTCCGTAGCTGTGTTCGTGGCGGTCGCGGTTGACGTTTGGGTCGGGGTAGCTGTGGCTGTATTCGTACTAGTCGAAGTATCGGTTGATGTGTAAGTGGTTGAATTTGTGCTGGTCGTAGTTGCCATTTCAGTTGGGCTGTTCGTGGATGTAATTGTATCGGTTGCCGTTCCCGTTTCAGTCGAGCTGTTCGTCGGTGTATTCGTAGCAGTCACGGTTTGGGTAGGGGTATCGATAACTGTATTGGTGGGTGTGGCCGTATCAGTGGCTGTGTTCGTAGCGGTTGCGGTTTGAGTCGGTGAAAACGCAGCTGAATTCGTAGCAGTCGCGGTTGTTGTTTCAGTTAGGCTGGCCGTGGGTGTATTCGTAGCGGTCACGGTTGACGTTTGGGTCGGAGTAGCTGTGGCTGTATTAGTACTTGTCGATGTCGCAGTATCGGTTGAGGTATACGTGGCTGAATTTGTAGCTGTCGCGGTTAGTGTTTCAGTTGAGCTGGCCGTGGTTGAGTTCATAGCGGTAACGGTTGAGGTCTGCGTCGGGGTGTCCGTGACCGTATTGGTGGGCGTAGCCGTCCACACAGCCGTTGCCGTATCAGCAGTTGTGTTCGTAGTGGTCGCGGTTGTCGTTTGAGTCGGTGAATACGTGGCTGAATTTGTGTCGGTTGTGGTTTCCGTTTCGGTTGGGGTTCCTGTGGATGTATTTGTGGTGGTCACGGTGGATGTAGACGTCGAAATACTCGTTGCGGTATTAGTGGCTGAATTCGTACTGGTCGTGGTCGCTGTTTCTGTTGGGGTATTCGAAGCGGTGACGGTTGCGGTCTGAGTCGAGGTGTCCGTAATTGTGTTTGTGGGTGTGGCTGTCCACATATGGGTTGCGCTTGAAGTGGCTGAATTCGTGATGGTTACAGTTGCTGTATTGATTGGGGTAACTGTTGCCGTCGTGATGGGCGTAGCAGTCCATGCACCTGTTGATGTTTCAGTAGCCGTATATGTGGCGGTGGTGGTTGGCGTTGTTGTTGGGGTAATTGTTGGCGAATTCGTCGCGGTGGTTGTTAAAACGTTCGTGGGCGAGTTTGTGACCGTTATCGAGGCTGTCGAAGACACGGTAAAGGTTGGGGTGCCCGTCGCACTGGGAAAGGGTGTTGTGGTGCGAGTCATCGTTTGGGTGGCGGTTGTTGTCGCGGTTGGCCCAATGATTGGCGTTGAAGTGCCCGTGATCGTCTTTGTAACAGTAAATGTTGGCGTCGAAGCAGGGGCAGTTGGAGAGGTCGGAGATGGGACTTTACTATTACATCCCACCGTAAAAATCGTCGGAACCAAAGCCACGAGCAATAGGACGCCCATGAGTTTTTTCATCTTTTGCCCTTTAAAAATAGAAAACAGGCCGGGAGGTTATCCCGGCCTGTTTTGTTCATCCCTCGATGTTATTTGTTCCGTTAAGGATTGGTGATCGCATTGGTGCCATCGAAAACCACCGCAGCGTTATAGGCCAAGGCACGGCCTTCCAAAACGGCTCCCCCGTTAAAGGTGATCGCTGTTAAAGCCATGATGGTTCCACCTATAGATGAACTCGGCCCCAGGGTCGCGCTGCTGCCCACCTGCCAAAAGACGTTGGCGGCTGTCGCGTTATCCGCATAGAGTATCGTGACGGCGGAATCAACTAAAAGGGTGGACCCAATCTGAAAGATAAAGACCGTGTTTGAACTGCTCGGAGCATCCAAGGTGAGAGGACCATTGATCTCAAGTCCCGTCCCGATTTTATAGAGACCGGGGGTGAGGGTCTGGTTTCCAAGGATGGCAGTAGTGCCTGACAAAGTGACTCCGCCGGTCAATCCCGCGGCGTAGTTATAGGCCGTTAACAAGTCTCCTTGAGCGGTTTGGGCAGGGGTAGTGCCGATGTTGGCGACACTCGTGCTGCAGGCCGGGTTAAATGTATAGGCAGCTCCCGTTTCGGTAGACCCCGGATATTCCCCAATATCTCCGCAAAGCACTTCCAAATCGTCGGTTATCCCGCTGCCAGCCAGTACCGCGTAATTTCCGGCCGTATTGAGAGTTACAGGGGCTTGGGGGACCGTGGTGACCGTGGGTGAAGTGGTAGCAGTTAGTGTAGCGGTCACTGTCCCCGTCACCGTGGGTGTGGTCGTCGCGGTTTGCGTTGTTGTCACCGTGGGCGAATACGTTGCCGTTTTCGAAGCAGTGATCGTGGGGGTTTGGGTTCCCGTGACGGTTGGAGTCACCGTATTAGTTACCGTCGACGTTCCAGGTGTGATGCTGATGGTGGACGTGAACGTGGGTGTATTTCCCGTAGGGGCTGCGGGACTCTTGCTACTATTACAACCAGCCATAAAAGCGGCTGGAAGCAATGCGATGAGCAGTAAACTTCCAATAATCTTTATCACTTGCACTTCTCCTGATTTTTTTTGAACTCCACATTGATCCATGAAATCCTAGCGAGGGGTAAAGCAAGGAACGTGCCGTCAAAATTCACAAGAGGGACAACCAACCTCTTCAAAAACGAAAGGTTAAAATCGATCGCAGACCTATCAAAATGTTTCAATCTCACACACACCCATCGTTTCCAATCAAAACGATCTTCTTTTCTATCATTTCGATTTTTCAACTTTTGATAAATCGCTTAAGCGATCCTGAAATAGCCCACGAGACAGCAATGCAGGGGCCGCACGAAATGGGAAGGTTTGGTGATTCCATCCCCGGTCGGCGTACCGATGGACATGGACGCGTAACCCTCGCCCATTCCCAAGCCGTACAGGGTTGCGGCGTTTTTAACATATATAGAACATTGCATTCGCCGTCCCATACGGGTCAGGTTTCCGACGTGGGTGGAGTACATGGCAGCCGAATGATGGTTCCCCCTTTCGGCTTGGTAGGCAAGCTCGATGGCGGCGTCAACATCCCTTACGACCGTAACGGGCAGCACCGGCATGAGTTGCTCGACCCAAATCAATGGATGTTCCCGGGGCACCTCGCCCCATAAAAGACGGGTGGAGGTGGGCACGACTAGACCGATACCTTTGGCGAGAACCGATGCGTCGCGGCCCACATAGTCGCGATTCATCATCCTTTCCTTACTGCCTTCACCGCCCCCCCGAATGACAAGTTGGGCCAGAGCGTCCATCTGGGAAACGGATAGTTCGAAAGTCCTTGAATCCCGACGCATACTCTCTAAAAATTTAAGTTTGGCCGCCTCCACGACGAAAACTTCTTTTTCCGCGATGCACAAAACGTTATTGTCAAAACTCGCGCCGAAAATGATCTCCTCGGCGCAATTCGGAAATAGAGCCGTTTCATCCACCACTACCGGCGGATTGCCCGGCCCGGCCGCGATGGTCTTGCAGATTTTTCCGGTGGTCAGGGCCACTTTCACAATGGCCGGGCCTCCAGTTACCAGGTTGAGGTTTATCAAGGGGTGGCATAAAAGGGTCTTGGTCGTATCGTGGTTAGCGGGCGAAATCGTAGTAATCAATCCTTCGGGAGCCCCGGCCGAGACCGCGGCCGAGGATAGGACCCGCATCACATCCTGGCAAACCTTCGCCGCGGCTGGATGAGGAGCGATGACCACCGAATTTCCCGCAGCCAATATGGCGATAGCGTTGGAAATGATGGTCGCGGCCGGATTATTCGAGGGCGTAACAGCGGCCACCACGCCGAAGGGCGCGTATTCCACCAGGGTCAGGCCCTTGTCACCGGTGTAAGCACGAGATTCAAGGTCTTCCACTCCTGGCGTGCGGGTGGCGCAAAGAATGTTTTTTTGGGTCTTGTCCTCGGGGCGACCCATCCTGGTCTCTTCGACGGCTAAACGGCCCCAGCGCTCGGCATTGGCCAGGGCAGCCTGGCGCATGGCCTGAATGACGTTTCGACGAATTTCCAGACCCTGGTCCTCAAAAATTCTTTGAGCTTGGACCGCGGCGGAGACCGCCGCATCCACCGTGGAAAAAACAACCTGATCGCGGTCCCCGGTTGCCATTTAAGAACGCCCATTCGTGATCACGACCTTCAAGGCTTGGTTCCGGGAGGCGTTGGCGAAGGTGTCGTATGCCTTCAAGATCTCAGGCATGGAAAACCGGTGGCTGATGAGCCGGGCTGGATCGAGACGTCCAGCCTGGATCATTTTCAAAAGAATGGGGGTGGACCCCGCGTCAACCAGACGCGTGGTGAGCGTGATATTGGACGACCAGAGCCTTTCAAGATGAAGCTCGACCGGTTTTCCATGGACGCCCACGTTGGCGATGCGGCCACCGGGGGCGATGATGGCCTGGCAGATATCAAAGGTTGCCCCAAGCCCGACTGCCTCGATGGCCACATCCACCCCTGCCTCCTGTGTCAGCGCCAGAACCCTTTCCGCCGCCTTCCCGTCCGAGCTGTTCACCGTCTGGGTCGCGCCGAAGGCTCGTGCGGTCTTCAGACGATTTTCATCCAGATCGATTACGATCGTCTGGGCGGGAGAATAGAGTTGCGCCATCAGCAGGGTGGCCAATCCCACCGGACCGGCGCCAACGATGGCAACGGCGTCCCCCGGTTGTACCCTCGCGTTGAGCGCGCCGCATTCCAGGCCTGTGGGAAGAATGCAACTGAGCATGACCGCTGCTTCTTCCTGGACCTCCGGGGGTAGCAGGTACAAGCCCGTATCGGCCATAGGAATGCGAACGAATTCGGCCTGGGTACCGTCGATCCCGTTACCCAACTGCCAACCGCCCGTCAGGCAATGGGAATACATTCCCTTTTTACAAAAAGCGCATCGTCCGCACGAGGAAATGAGGGAAATGACGACTTTGTCTCCCGGATGAAATTGGAGGACACTCGCTCCCACTTGCTCGATGATCCCAACCCCTTCATGACCGAGTACTCGATTCCCAGTGATAGCCGGCACGTCGCCCTTAAGGATGTGCAGGTCGGTCCCGCAGATAGAAAAGGTCGTGATCCGTACGATTGCGTCGGTATCCCGGAGTATAGTCGGCCGTGGCCGATCCTCCCATTCGATGTGCTGGGGTCCGTGGTACACCAGGGCTTTCATTGTTTCTTGAGGTTTATCGGTCATGACAGGTTTATTCATGGTTTCTCCTTGATTGGGTTTGCATGGAAGAACGAGTTATTCGTCCAGCTGGTTTGTCTTAGCCATCGACCGGCCTGCGCTTCTAAGTGATTCGGGACAGTCCAACCGTCCGGTATGCACTTCTATGAAAACCAGTCCCTCGGCCCGGTCCGCCCGGGCAAGGGACTCTTCCAGTTCCCCTTCCGTCCTCACGTCCAGCCCCAATCCCCCTCCGAACACTTCTGGAAGTTTGTGGTAATGCCAAGGTTGGATATCGTTGTAGGGATGGTCCACAATTACCCTCTCGATCGTGTAACCGTCGTTATTCAGAAGAAAGATGACGGGTTTGAGCCGGTTGCGAATGAGGGTGGAAAGTTCCTGGCAAGTGACCTGGAATGAGCCGTCTCCCACGAACAAAACCGTATGCCGGTCGGGAGCCGCCACTCCAGCCCCCAAGGTGGCCCCGACGGTGTAACCGATGGAACCATAAAAGGTCTGCGCGATAAAGGTCGCCCCTTCGGGCATGAGCATCTCCGCGGTGCTGAAGAGGGAGACGCCGGTTTCAGCAATGACGATGGAGTCTTTTCTTATATATTGGCTCATCCGGTCGAAGAAACGCTTGACCGTAAGCGGTTTTCCGGCATCCGGCAG
This sequence comes from uncultured bacterium, assembly GCA_964525605.1. Lineage (GTDB taxonomy): Bacteria > Oederibacteriota > Muellerivitia > Muellerivitales > Muellerivitaceae > CAVTWJ01. The sequence continues at coordinate 97,506 of CAZGKT010000003.1, read as the reverse complement.
GTAAGCCACTGCGGGTCGGTGCACGCAGTTTTCGGAGGCACATTGGATATCCATTGTTGCCGGGTCTCGAGGAATAAGTCTTTCGGTAAGCCCCAGGATGAAATCAATCAGGTTCACCTTTTCATAATAGTGATGCTTGATCTTCACGGTTCGGATGTTGGCGCTGATCGTCTTGGAAACATCCAGGTGAGTGGTGAACCCTCCCGTGTTGAAATCGGTCATCAAGGCCCCGAGCTGAAGGAGACAATCCGCGGAATCAACCCGGTTCTTGACGTACTCCCGGCTTCGATCCCCTTCGAAGAGTCCAATAAATTGGGGATGGTGTTCGGAAAGGACGGATTTTCCCAGCATCATGGTCGTGAAGGGGAATTTTGTTTTATCGAGAAGACCTGCAAATTCCTTTTGCAGTTTGAAGCGGATCAGCTCCACGTCCCCGATCACAAGGGGTTTTTTCGCCGTCTGAAGCATGCCCAGAGCTTCCCTGATCGCCTCCCCCAGCGCGTCCGGATCGCTGGTGGGGAGCTTGGGAAAGGAGAAGGGATTCGGGCGTTTACAGTTCATCCGCACTACGTCTGAAGGAAGGCTGATATAAACCGGCTGTTGGCGGAAAAGGCACTCGGTCAAAACCCGGTCGATCTCGGCGGGGGATGTTTCCCCCGAAACGAGCTGGGTGGAGGCTGCGGTTATTTTTTCGTACATTCTTAAGGGGACCTGGTAATCCCCCAGGGTATGGTGCAACAAGGGCCGGGTACGAAAGTTGAGAGTCGATGGCGACCCGGTGATGACCACGACCGGCACCCTTTCAGCGAAGGCTCCGGCCACACCGTTCAAGGCGCTCAGTTCGCCGACTCCGTAAGTTGAGGCGAAAGCGCCCACACCCCGAAGGCGGGCGTAGCCGTCGGCGGCGTAGGCCGCATTGAGCTCGTTGCAAGTGCCGACATACTTCACGTCGCTCTTCAACACCTGGTTCAAGAAACCCAGGACGAAATCTCCCGGCACCCCGAAAAGATGGTCCACCCCGATCTCTTTCAACCGGGCAAGTAAATAATCCGCAACCGTCATCTCGGTACTTAACATGGCACCCCAACCCTCCGGACTTCCCATGTGTCCCGGGAACCCGCTGGCACGTCAGGACTCTTGGCCTCGATCAACGAAACCGGGATGTGGCCGCATGGAGCGTATCACCCATGGTTTGCCAGGCTTTATCCACTCCGGACTTCAGATCTTCCCAGGCCGCTTCCCCACTGCTTTCCAGCTCTGACATCTTTCCGTCGTACTCCTTGCGTTTCAGCTTGAGCTTCTCAATTTCTCTTTTGTATTGTTCCAGTACATCCGCAGTCGTCTGGTTGGCCTTCACCTGAAACTTTTCGATGGTTTTGTTCCAACCCTCGATTTTCACCTTCATGTCTTTGACATAAGCGTCTCTTGTCTCGTTCATCGCTTGGAGCTCCTTTATTTGGGATATTTCGGACGGCTTCCCTTGTGGGGCATAACTGCTTTTCGGGAGCCCTGGGGCCCATGGCTTTCACGACGTCCTGCCGAACCCCGGACATAAAACTCTTCGACTTTATGGGGTATTTCCCTTTGGTCCCCCCGACCCCGGCCGCCCTTTCGTTTGGCTTTAAACGGGGATGTCTCAAACGTTTCATACGGCTTCTTGAGTTCGGTCTCGGTAGAATCCGGGACTGAAGGCGCGCCCAGGGGTTCGCTGAACCACTCATTCAACTTCAAACGGACTTTTCCCACCAATCCCAGTTCGAGGTTTGGTTCCTTCACGTTAAAAGTAATCAATTGGAAGGGGTGAACGGGGTTCCACGTGAGATACAAAGGCGGGCGTTTCGCTGGCCAATTTCCTCACCTGCGTCACCTGTTGTTCTGAAAGGCCCTGGGTGATGGTGAGCACCTGTCCGGGCGTAATCTCGTCCGGATCCTGGATTTGATCCCGGTCGGTCTTAAATATCTCCGGCCATTGGAAGGAATCCGAGTAAATCCCCACCTGGTTGGAAATCGCCCAGAGGGTGTCGCCCGATTTAACCGTATATTTCTGAACCACGGGGGTCGGCTGGACCGTGGGAGTATCCATCGCCTTCGCGACTTGTGTATCTTCCGGCGCGTTGGGTACGGCCGTATTTTGAATCTTGGGTGATGCGCACCCGCAAACCAACAAAACCGCCGCACCTAAAGTGATGAACACACCTGATTTTCCACTCTTTTTCATTTCTTTTTCCCTTAACCATGTTGAATTTGAATTTCCCATTGGCTCCGAAATCCATAACCGGGGTAAGAGCAAGGAACGTGCCCCTGTGGAGCGAACCCAACCCATGGGCAAAGGGGGGAAAATGCCTCTTTTAGCATTAATAAACTTCGTTTCCCGTTATCCGCATGGCTTACCCAATCACAATGATCTTCTTCCCTATTGTTTTGATTTCATCTTGAAGCTCCAACCGTCAAACAGGGGATTCCAACAAGTCCAAGTCGTTCCGAATGGGCGGCTTGTTTCTTGCTTTTATCCTGGGAGCAGAATCCATCAAACAACCAGGAGGACGGAAATGTTTACCGGAATTTTTGGGCTGGTCATTTTCATATTCGATATTGTGGCGATCGTTTCAATCATCAAAAGCCAAGCGGTCAACAACGCCAAAATTTTATGGACCTTACTGGTGGTCCTATTGCCCCTCCTGGGGCTCGTGATTTGGTATGTGGCGGGGCCTAAAAGTTCACTCGTGCGGGCTTGATTCGCTTCGTAAAGAAAGGAAGCCAGGAGAATGCCTTTAAAACAAGGCGGTAAAGGAGCCGTTCAAGCCAACATTGCCGAGTTGTACCACTCCAACAAATTAAAGCCATTGGACAAAAAGCGCGGGCGCGATCAGATCATCGCCATCGCCTTCGCGGCAGCTAAGCGGAAAAAGAAATAGACGATAAGATCAAAATGAGAGTTGGGATTCGTTATTGATAGAAATATTCACGTGTTGATCCATATCCACCGGTCGCGCTTGGCCAGAATATGAATTTTTCCAACTTCACCGCACAATGCGCATGGCATCTTCCTTGCTTTACAGGCTTACCACACAAAGATGAAAAGGGTGGAGGGTTTTATATTCGCCCGAAATTTTTAGGAGGTGTTACTTGAAGATTCTTACCTTGAGTTCATTTGCTTTTCTTTTGGCGATTTCGGCCGTTTTTTACGCAGGTTGTTACGCCCATGTTCCCGGCGCGACCCTGAGGGTCGGGGATCCCGGCTATTACAGCGATGGCCACGATGATCGGTGGCATTACGATCATGATCACGATGACAATTGGCACCATGACCATCCTTGGAACAACGGCAATTACGACAGGTAGAGACCGAGTTTAGATTTTTTTCACGACATCCAGGGGAGACGGTTCCAAGACCGCCTCCCTTTCTTTTTTATCCTAAAACCTAGCCTTAACTCGAGAAAGAGGATTCATATGCCCAAGCACAGACACGAACTTCATCCGCGTGATCCGGACCCGGAAATCAGTGATGTTCGGGCGCCTTATTGGCGTCGGGCGCACCGCGACTGGCGTTTTATTACCGTAGTGGTCCTGATGCTTGCGGCCATATCAACCTATGTCATGACCCTGGATTTATCCTGGCATACGCGAAACCCCATAGCCTCCCTTTGGGTGACCGGGTCAAAATAACCGGGCTGGGCCTTGTAAAAAAACCATGGATTTGTTTCTAAGCTGGCTTCCGTTTCTTTAAATCCGACCCCGAGAATAAGTCGGGCGCGAACCCCTTCCACGCCACGACAAGAGTGATGAGAACAACACCGGAAACAATAAGGTAGAGCGCCGTGGGTCCCATCCAGGCCTTGAGCGATTCCCATTTCTTCCCAAAAAAGAACCCGATGAAAATATAGCTTGTCGAATAAACCGCCGAACCCGCGAGGTTGTAAAAAATAAAGGTCCTTTCCTTCATTTTCGCCATACCCGCCATCAAGTTGGCCGCTATCGGCGGCAAGAGGAAGATGAATCGGGCGATAAATACCGCCCGGGGCCCCAGCCGTTTGTAAAAATTCTCCATCCATTTCACCCGTTCGGGCGTGAAATGCAGCCAATGTATTTTTTTGAATCCGCTATGTCCCAGCTTCCCTCCCAGCCAGAACGCCCAGAGCCCCCCCAGAAAACATCCCGCCGTCCCCGCCGCCATGGGTTCCCACATTGAAAAAGCGTTCTTTCCCAAAATAAATCCCGCCCCTAGAAGAATCGAGTCTCCCGGCAGGGGCACTCCGCAATTATTAAGCAGTTCCACAAGAAAGACGACCATCCATCCGTAATGGGGAACATGGGGTAAGAGAGAATGAAGCCATTGAAGCAATGTTTTCTCCGTTTGAAGAGTGCGGATCAGCTGTGAATATCGCAAGTTCCGGGCCCGAGAGGATTTCTCCGCCGCCCTCCCATTTTCCGGGCCCATCCCCCCCCGATCCCATCCCGGCAAGGCCCAGTCCGCGCAATCAAAATGACCTCCTCAACTCTCAATTTGATCCCATTTTTTCGACATGCCTCCCGCAACTTTCAAATAATCACGCGGTCCCGTGGCTTACTTCTTGCTCTCTTTCAAAGAACGTAAATACATTTTCAAAAGGGAAACAATGGAATTCACGCATGAAGAAAAAGAACGGATTATTGCCGAGGAAAAACTTCGTCACCAGGCCATCAAGGAACTGCAGGCTCAGGGCGGCGGAAAATGCTGTTCGAGCCACACGGGCGCCATGGGGATACACGGCTGCTGCCATTGCGGCGGAATCCTGAAGGGCGTGATCCTGGGCTTGGTTTTAGCCGCTCTCTTTTGCTTTTTTTTTGACCGCCATCACGGCGGAAACGGATGGGGACGGTGTCCATACAACGGTTCGCCCATGATGTCGAGCCCGGATTCACAGGGTCAAACCAAGTAAACAGCTTTATCCGTCTTCCGGATGAGCTGTCACACCCTTTCATCCCCGGGATTTTCCGGGGATGAAAGGCCACTTATAAGGCTACCAAGAGGTTCAATATGCCAACCGAATCAACTTCAAATCCGAAGGATGTTCAACTGGAATCCCTGATCCAGGGCCGCATCCGGCAAATGGGCACCAATATCCATGTCCTCGTTAAAGGGGGCCAGGTGACCCTCACCGGAACCGCAGACGATTACAAGACCAAACGCGAAATCGATACGTTAGTGAAGGGCATCGGGGGCGTGGATGAGTTGATCAACAAACTATTAGTCGCCTCCATCACCGACGGAGTTTATGAAAATTACCCTTAACCGGCGTGTGTAAATTCGGTAGGAAGTTCAAAAAAACAAGCAACTAGAAACGAAGAGGAGCCGATCATGTCGACAAACAAGGTATTAGGAATCGATTTGGGAACCACCAATTCCTGCATGGCCATCATGGAAGGCGGAGAGCCCAAGGTCGTCGCCAATGCCGATGGCGCCCGAACAACCCCCTCAGTGGTTGGTTTTTCCAAAACCGGTGAAAGACTGGTCGGCCGCATCGCCAAGAACCAGGCCATTACCAACCCGACGAACACGGTGTTTTCCATCAAGCGCTTCATGGGCCGCAAACTGCAGGACCCCGAAGTGGCTATGGATCGAAAACTGGTTCCCTATCCCCTGGAGGCATCCTCCAACGGCGATGTGCGGGTCAAGATCGAGGGCAAAGAATTCTCCCCGCCCGAAATTTCGGCCCTTATTCTGCAAAAGCTCAAGGCGGATGCCGAGGCTTATGTAGGCGGCAAGATCACGGAAGCCGTCATTACGGTTCCCGCTTATTTCAACGATGCCCAGCGCCAGGCCACCAAAGACGCGGGCAAAATCGCGGGGCTGGACGTTCTGCGGATTATCAACGAACCTACGGCTGCGGCCCTGGCCTATGGCCTGGACAAGGACAAGAAAAACGAAAAAATCGCGGTCTATGACCTGGGGGGAGGCACCTTCGATATATCGATTCTGGAGCTGGGCGACGGGGTTTTCGAGGTCAACTCGACCAACGGGGACACCCACCTGGGCGGAGATGATTTCGATCAGCGCATCATCCAATGGCTCATCGACGAGTTCAAACAAGCCCATGGAGTTGACTTACGAAACGACCGCATGGCCCTCCAACGCCTGAAGGAATCTGCGGAAAAAGCCAAGATCGATCTTTCCACGGCCTCCGAAACCGAGATCAACCTGCCGTTTATCACGGCGGACGCTTCGGGCCCCAAACATATGAATGTGAAGCTTTCCCGTTCCAAACTCGAACAGCTGGTCGGGGACATGGTGGAAAAGACCCTCGAGCCCTGCCGCAAAGCCCTGGCCGACGCCAAGTTGACGGTGGATCAAATCCAGGAGGTGGTGCTGGTGGGCGGTATGACCCGCATGCCTCTCGTGTTAAAAACAGTTAAGGATTTCTTCAAGCGAGAGCCCCACAAGGGGGTTAACCCGGATGAGGTGGTAGCCGTAGGTGCCGCCATCCAGGGTGGCGTACTAAAAGGCGAAGTCAAGAACGTGCTGTTGTTGGATGTCACTCCCCTTTCCCTGGGAGTGGAAACGCTCGGAAGCGTCATGAACAAGATCATCGAGCGCAATACCACCATTCCGGTCAAGAAGAGCCAGGTGTATTCCACCGCCGCCGACAATCAAAACTCGGTCTCCATCCATGTGTTGCAGGGAGAGCGGGAAATGGCCTCGGATAACCGAACCCTGGGCCAGTTTGAACTGGTTGGAATTCCGCCGTCTCCCCGTGGAACTCCCCAGATCGAGGTGACCTTCAACATCGACGCCAACGGGATCCTGAACGTTTCCGCCAAAGATTCAGGCACGGGCAAAGAACAATCTATCCGTATCACGCCTTCCTCCGGATTGTCGGAAGATGAAATCAAGAAAATGCAGAGAGACGCCGAATTGCACGCGGACGAGGACAATAAGAAAAAAGCCAAGATTGACGCCAAAAACCAGGCCGATTCCCTGGTTTATACCACCGAAAAGGCCCTGAAAGAGTACGGGGACAAAGTGGACGCAGGCACGAAGGCCAAGATCGAGGAAAAACTGGATGCCTTAAAGCGTGTGCAATCCGGCGAAGATCCGGATGCCGTCAAGAAAGCCATACAAGAATTGAACAACGAGACCATGAAGCTAGGCGAAGCCATGTACAAAGCTCATGAGCCGCAACCAACCCCCACCGATGCGCCGTCGGACGAGAATGTCACCCCTTCTGGCAAAGAAAAGAAGTCCGAGGACCGGTATGCGGACGCGGTGGACGCTGAGTACACCCCCGCGAATAAACTGTAGCCATACATCGTCGTAAGCGTTCTTCGTTTCGGTCGCTCTTGATCCGAGTGTGTCGGAGCAAAAAATGGCGTCTATGGTGAGACGCCTTTTTTTTGCACGGCCTATTTCTTTATTCGTAAATTTTGGCGGCTAAAAACATATTGGCGATGTAACCCCAGTTGATGTCGGCGGGTTCCATCAGGTTGTTCGTTTCGTAGTAGCTTTCCCGTTCACCCACCCATCCGGCCATCGCGGTCAAATAATTGTCCAATTTCTTGTTCTCCCATTCATCGGGGGAACTCTTGTGATTCCGCGCCAACGCATTCAAAAAAATAATAAACTCAGCCTTGGTTTTAATTTCTTTTTCATCCATGTTCGTTCCGTTTTCCTCCCCAACCGGGGGCTCAACCCTCGAAACCTATTAATCCGCCCCGTCCCCATTCTCCTTCTTCCCTTGTTCGAGAAGTTGTTTTCGGGCGGCTTCTATTTCTTTTAATCGATCCTGATCCGGTTTGGGAAAGTTCATATTCATATCTTTGAGGCTTTCAAGAATGATCCTGGAAATGATCAGCCGGGAATCCTTTTTATCATCGGCCGGAACCACATACCACGGCGCTTCTTCGGTGCTTGTGGCCGACAGGCAAGCCTCATAGGCCTTGCGGTAATCCTTCCAATAAGCCCGCTCCTGGATGTCGCTCAGGGTGAATTTCCAGTACTTTTCAGGCTTCTCCAGCCGGTCCAGGAACCTTTTTCGCTGTTCTTCTTTGGATAGATGGAGATAAAACTTGATGATCCGGGTGCCGTTGCGATGCAGGTGTTTTTCCAACTCCAAGATTGAACGGAAGCGTTCTTCCCAAACCGTTTTTTTGTCGAGCAGGTCCTCGGGGATGCGTTCAGCCTTGAGGATTTCCGGATGGACCCGGGCGATCAGCACTTCTTCATAGTAGGATCGGTTAAAAATGCCGATCTTTCCCCTTTCGGGCAGGTTGCGGGTAGTTCGCCACAAGAAATCATGTTGGAGTTCCAGAGCGCTGGGATGCTTGAAGCTGAAAACCTGACAACCCTGGGGATTGACACCCGACATAACGTGCTTAATAGCCCCGTCTTTTCCGGCGGCGTCCATGGCCTGAAATATCAAAAGGACCGAATAATGGTTGTCGGCGTAAAGAAGGCTCTGAATGGAGCTCAATTCCTCCACGTGTTCCGCCAAAACCTTTTTGTATTCTTCCTTGGAGCTATAGAGCGGCTTGATCTTCGTTTCCCACTCTTTGAGGTCTACTTTTTTTCCTTCCTTTACTCGGAAATCTTTTGGATCGATTCTCATAGATGTACTCCCGCAAAGTATGGATCACAACCACCCGCCGTCCGGAAAGTCTTGGCCCCGTCTCGCGATGCGCGTTCGTTAGGCGGGGTTGCCGGAAAGCCCGGGCTTAAACGACCCGTGGATACCAATAGTAATGGCTTGTTCCAAAAATCACCAAGCAGATAACCAAAAGCCAAAAGAAAAAATCGATCGCGATCCGGCTTTCGCGGGCCGCCTCGGTCTCTTTTTTCCACGGCATATAGTTGAGGGATTTTCGGGGGCTGGCCGCCGTGAGAAGCATCACCGCCAGGAAGCCCATGAATAGGATGGGAAACCAACCGATCCCCATCCAAGCGGGTCCGAAGGGTCTCAGCCATACTCCCCCCGACCAGGCAAACAAGGCCACCACCACCGCGAATACTAAAAAATTGTCCCAGGGCCCCTTGGTTCCAAAAAAGCTCGAAACGACGCCAACGATCACAAAGCCAAATACGAAAGCTACCAACAAATCCAAGATGATCATGCATTTCTCCTTTTCGCCTATTAAAGAACGATCCCTTCCAACCCATCGAAGAATCAGAACCAATACTGGTTGTAATAGGGGCCGTAGAAATAAAAGAATTGTTTCCCCTCGTGGATGGCGATGGAATTCGTATCCAGTGTGGTGTTGCAGGCCAGGTATTGTTCCCGGGTCAATCTCATTCTTTTCGCTTGTCCATTGGACTTGTAGTCGTTCCCCATTTTCTTTTCGACCGATTGCAAGACCTCACGGCAGGACGCAGCCTGGTCTTCCGAAAGCGTTTTGGCCTTTAAACCCTCATCGATCCGATCCCGTTGATTCCGGATGCGGTCCCGAAGCTCAAAAATCATCGGATGCGATTCTTCCAGGGCAGGCACGCGATCAGATGACGCATCGGAAACCGTTAAATCATCGTAATAATGATTGAAATAGGGGTCGTAGTAATAAAAAGTCTGTTTCATCTCGTGGATCGTTTTGGAATTCGAATCCAACAGGGTGTTGAGGGTTATAAATTGATCCCTCGTCAACTTCATGAGTTTTTCCGATCCGTTGGATTTGTAATCGATTTTCATTTGTTTCTCGACCGATTCCAAAACACCTCGGAAAGTCGTGGCCACTTCCATTGTTATTGTATTGTCATCCACGCCCCGATTGATGCGGTCCCGTTGATTTTGAATGCGGTCCCGCAATTCAAATATCATCGGATGGTTCTCTTCCATTGTGGAAACATCAGGCGTGATCTTCTCGGTGACCAAGGTTTCTTGGGCCCACGCGCCTCCCACCATTCCTGTGACCCATAGGGCGGCTCCTACCAAAGCTGATCGTTTCACAAAAAACCTCCCAAGTTATTTAGAGTTTGGTTTTCCAGATGCCCCATGGAATCCCATGGGGGGGTTAAAGCAAGGAACATGCCCTGCAAATTCACTCGGTCAATCGTCCGTTTGGCCGTAAAGGGCCCTTGGGACTCGTTTAAGATTAGGAACAACGTTTTAGGAGGCTCCGATCCCGTTTCCTGCGATCAAATTGATCGTCGGAGTCATCGTTTTGGGGTGGAACCAAGGGAATGCCTTTAGCGAAGAAGGCTCCTAGCAAAGCTCAAATCGGTCTTTAGCGGAGAACCTTGAAAGTTTATTTACCTCAGGCTCGCGTTATTCTCGGCCTTCCAAGGCCTCAACTTCCGCCTGAATCCAAGCCTTCAAAAGATCGCTCGGATTTTCGGTAAACCCAAATTTCAAGCCGCTGTAATAACCAGCTTCCTGATTCAGTCTTACGTTGATATCTTCTTTTTCTAAAGTCGCTGTGCTGCTCATTCTTCTGTGACTCATATGAATTTCCTTTTTGCGAATTGGGCCAAACTAGTTGGGGCCAACCTTCCCTTCTTGATAAAGCAAGAACCAAGCCGTCTACTCAACCCGTTTCACGGGCAAATCAGACTCCCGGATCGCGAATAGCGGGGAAAGGAATCAAAAGGGATGGGAAAATCTCATTTTGATACGAAAGGAATGCCGCATCGGTATTGTCCTCTCGAATTTGACGGACGGGAATTGAAGCGCAGAGACTCGCTTCAGGGGAAGCCCTGGGAATAGAATCTAATCTTCATCAACCCGGGAGGATTCCCATGAAATTCGACTTCCATAACACGACCCTGCGTAATGTTTACAACCTCATGATCGGCCTGGTGGCTCCCCGCCCTATCGCCCTGGTCACCACGCTGGACCCCAACGGAAAAATCAACGCAGCCCCTTTCAGCGCCTACAATTATCTTTGCCTGGATCCTCCTATCGTGGGCCTGGGGATCGCGGCCCCGCCCGGCGAGGGAGAGAGGCTCAAGGACACGGCCCTAAATATCGAACGGATCGGTGAATTCGTCATCAATGTGGTGACGGAGGATATCGTCCGGCAAATGAACTATTGCGCAGTGGATTTTCCTCCTGGGATCAGCGAACTGGAAATGGCGGGCCTGACGGCCGAATCTTCCTCGGCCGTTTCCGTTCCCCGAATAAAGGAAGCCCATGCCGCCCTGGAATGTCGGCTCTATGAAACCCTCCAGCCCAGCCGGTCGCGCATCATCCTAGGGAAAGTTTTGGCGGTCTACGTGGAAGACCGGTTTCTCGATCCCCAAGGTCCCTATATCCTCGCTCAGGATTTTCACGCGGTGGGCCGGATGAACGGCGCGGGAAACTACGTCAAAACCCAGGGAGCCTTCATGCATCTTCCCCGCATCAGTTACGAAAAGTGGCTGGAGGGCGAACGGGGCTAATTCTTTGGCCCCTTTGGAACCGGGAGAAGCCGGTCTTGCCCCCTTTCCCGTTTAGGGATCAAAGAACAGGCCTAACGCCCAATGATTATCGTTCTGCCGGTAAAACTGGCCGAAATCATTATTGCCGTTGTAGTAAATGAGGGCCAACCGGATCGCTTGGTGGGTTTCTTTTTTCCATTTCCACTGAAACCCAACCGCGAAATTTTGGTTGAAGACCCCTCCCAAGGACTGGCTGGCCTGCAGATCATAGGTGAAATAGCCGCGGCCCGTTGTGGCGAGCATCATGTCGAAAGAGGATGTGTAAAGTTCAGTTCCCATTTGAATAAAACAAGGCGCTTCCTCCGGTATAGCCTCCGTGTAATAACCCGTCCCCATATAAAATCGAATTCGGTCGGTGGCTTGATAAGAGGCTGTGAAACGGAAACTTTCCTGCAGGTAGGGAAAACTTTTCGTCGAATCAAAAAAACCGTCTCCGAGTTGGGAACTCACGTGTAGAAACTCCAACCGGTTGGAAAAGTCGCCGTAGGATTCGCTGAAATAAGTACCTAGGTACCAATCGCTGACCCTTTCGGGCAAAACCAGGTAGTAATTTGAGTCGGTCAGCGAATAATGCCCATAACCCGGCGATTCTACCTGGATGAAAGTATCCCCCTCAATTCCCCATCCCCACTTCGTGCCGTTCGATTGAATCCATTGTAAAAACTCCGGGGTGGCCGCGATCGAACCATCAAACCTTTCCTGGGTTAACTCGGCGATGAGGGAGCTTTGGAATTCTCTTGGATCGCCAATCAAGTGGTTAAAAACCGATTCGCCGGGCAGGAAAAGAAGACGGTCTTCTTGGGCCCAAAGGCCTAAGGGAAGCTGACATAACAGCGTCAAGGCCAACAACCAATATCGCAAATCCAAACTTTTTCGTTCAGGGATCAAAGTAAACCCCTATTCCCACATGTTCGTCGTGGCTCATGTAAAACTGGCCATATTCCGAATTTCCTTCGTAGTACGTCAGCGCGACCCGCAAATCCCTGGATTCCTCTTTCTTGAATTTCCATTGGACACCCAATTGGAAGCTCTTGTTGAAAACTCCGGCCAACTCATCCTTCCATTCGAAATCCGCGGTGGCATATCCTCGGGTGTAGGTTCCACCCAGCACGAACCCAGGCGTATAGATCTCTCCCTCCAAGCTCTCAAAAAAATCCTTGTTTTCCGGGAGGCCGGAAACCCAAAGGCCCATTTGCCCGGTAAGGCGCAAATATTCGCAGGGTTGGAATGCATCGGTGAAGTTGATGTTTTCGCCGTTATAAATGATGGGAGGTACGATCCCCTGAAGCGAATCGCCTAAATGGGAACTTTCATGCTCATACTCGAACCGGTTGGAAAAGAGACCGCAGGATTCGCTGAGATAGCCGCCCACAAACCAGTTTCCCACCTGCATGGGATAGTTTCCGCCGACCTCATCGAAAAGAATATGACCGCAACCGAAGATACCGGCAGCCCATTGAGTTTGATCCACGGGAAGATAACGAATAATTTCAGCCGTGGCCCCAAAGGCACCTTCAAAGCGGGATTCGTTGGTGTAAGCGATGACCGAGGTGGTTGTATCATTGGGATCACCGATGACAGGTTGAAAGAGTGGGGCGGAAGGCAGGAAAATCCATTTTTCTTCATCTCCATGGACCAACAGGGGAAGGAAGAGAATCAAAATTAAACCCAGGATTACAAACCGGTGCCGCCCAAAGACCTGAAACCGCGAAGCATTTAACCCGCTCAGACTTCCGGAATTTAGATTAAACCTTTGGATGGGCCAAAAATTTTCTAATTTTTCTTGGCGCTTGGTCTGCTCGGCAGAAAAACCTTTCCAACTTTTTATATTCACTTTTAATTTCGAGTCGTTGGTACGCTTGACTCAATGGTCGCTCATCCGTCTCAGTTCCACCCTACCCCTTGGGCCAATGAATAGATATGAATATCTCAATAAAGGCGAAGTGATTAAAGCGGGATACGATCACTTTGATCGAGCTGGTTTCGGAACCAATATCCCCCTAATAAAAAAGCCCTTCGGCGATAAACGCCAAAGGGCGCAACAGAAAAGCAAACACAATCCAGAGTTACTTCGCAGCTCCAGAATTGGAATTTTCGGACGTATCATCGCCCTTCGTCAATTCACCCGTTCGTTTTTCTTGGTCTTTATTCTCCCACTTGTTGTGTCCGGTCTTGGCCAATAGGAACTTGGCTTCCTGGGTAGGCGTCAATAGATTATCCAGTTTGTCCTCAAAACTATCCCGAACGTTCGCCAGCTTGTTTTTTTCATCATCGAGATTCACCAGGATCGTCTTGATATCCTCATCCCCGGCCTTGGCATCCACCTTCTGCTGAAGAGTCGCCATATCCACCTTGATCTGGTCCACCAGGGGCTGAGTGGATTCCCGTTGCTTCTTGAAAATTGATTTCAACTTTGTCTTCTGGTCGCTGGTCAGATCGCATTTTTTGTTGCAGGTATCTTCCCATCCGCCCTTATCCCAGGCATGATCCTCGCTCAATTGTGTGTTTCCCTCGCCGTCTTTCAGCGTGTTTTCATCCGCCCTCGCCGACAAACCGAGACCCACAAATAACCCAGCTGCCACAAACACAAACCCACCCTTTTTGAATAACTTCCTCATTCAAATTCTCCCTGTGATGCTGAATTTTTCTAAAAACTTTTTCGTAAACCAAATCGAGCAAAATGTTTAACCACCATGCCCAACATCAACCCTCGTGATCCGGATCTAAAAAACCCTTCCCTAGCTAATGACTTATTCTTTATTAGCACCCTGGGCCAACTCCGCCCGAGCGTTCGCGATCGCAGTCAACACCGGGTTCACCGCACCCTTCAGGCTGTCCCCATCGCTGACGGATTGCTGGACCGTCGGAGTGATGGCCGCAATACCTTTTGGGGTGAGATCGGTTGAAAGATAAGTTTGAATTTGTACCAAATCGGACATATAGGCCTTAAAGGCCCCTTTGACGCCCACACTCGCCTCGGCAATATTCGCGAAGACCGCGCTCAAATCGGCGCGGCGTTGATCACTGAGAGCCTGAATCTGCGGGTTGGTATAGGTGTTTCCCTGCATGCGCCATTCCTCAAAATAGTCTTTTTGCTGAGATCGCATCTGATCCGCCTGATCAAACAGCCGTTGTTCCATATCTTTCATCTTATGGACGTTATCCGAGTAAACTTGCAAAGCCTTGTTTTCGTCAGGCTGATTGGCGTTAACGATGCTGTCGAGCGATGCCCCGGTGGCATCCACCTGCGCGAGGGCCTGGATATAGTCTTGCTCCACGGCTTTCATGGTGGTTCGCGTATCGTTGGACCGTTGCCGGCCCGTCGTCCCACACCCCACCTGAAGCAGGAAGGCTGCGAGAATGACCGTGTTGAGAAATACCGCCCTTTTTATTTTTAGATTCATCGGCCCTCTCCTTTTAACGTCAAATTCTGGTTTTCGAGTTCCCGGACGCGGTTGTTGAGGTAGTTAATATGCACGACCAACTCTTTGTTCTTTCGGAACAGGTCGCTTAAAACCGCCACCTTGGTTCGGAGTTCGGATGGAACGTAGGGTTTTAGCATAAAGTCGATAGCCCCCTCGGCATAGGCACGTGCCTTATCCGTCGGATTATCCTGGGCCGCCGTCAGGAAAATGATGGGCATATTCCGTTCAGGGTCACGCTGGCGGATCGTCGCCGCTGTTTCAAACCCGTCCATTTCAGGCATCCGGACGTCCATCACAATGACCGCGAAATCGTCCCGCTGGATTTGAGCCAAAGCTTCTTCTCCTGAATTGGCCCTCATCAGGGTCATATCCAGGCTTTCCAAGACGGCTTCCAATGAAAGCAGATTCGCGGGTATATCGTCGACTAGAAGAATCTTGACGGGCATTTCACTTTTGACCACGGAAGGTCTCCTCACATTTCTTTTTGGACTTGGGTTCAGGCTGAGCATTAAAGCAAGTCCCGTGCCCCGGTGTTTTGGTCTTTAGAAGCCCTGGGGTGCCCCGTTCCGGTTCCAAAGTTATCGTAATGATCGGTGGAATCGATCATTTCAATCGATTTTCCCTCCCGGGCGCGAGTCAAGAATGGGTAGTTTTTTTTCGACCTTTCTTCAAAGGCGGAGAACTAGTTAAAACCTGGTCCTGGTCGTACCCTCCTTTTCCCGAAAGTAAGGGCCCGGCCACGTAATCCCTGCGGTAAATATCCCAAAAAGCCAGGAAAGCGGTAACGACCATGGGGCCCAAGAACAATCCCATGAATCCGTACAACTTCACTCCCCCTAGGGTGCTAAATAGGATAATCAGAAACGGCATGCGAGCCTGTGATCCAATCAAGATCGGTTTCAATCCATGATCGGCCAGTATCGAAACAAGAATTCCCCACACGAGGAGAAAGATTCCCCATCCCGTTGTATGGCTCATCACCCATAGGGCCGCTGGTATCGTGATCAAAACCGAAGCTCCTAAAAGGCCGAACACCGTGCTGGCCAATCCAAAGAAAATTGGAAGCGGTACTCCCGCGGCCACAAAACCAAGCGTGTCCGCCACCCCCACGGCCAAGGCCGTCACGAAAACACCCGCCGCAACCGCCCGAAAGGTTCCATAAACGCTTTTCATCAGTGGCTCCTTATCTTGAGAGCCCATGGGCAGGGCCGACAGTACCGTTTCCGCGGCCTTTCTCCCGTTTCGGAAAGCGAAAAACAGGGTCAACATCAGGATTAAGCCGTTAAAAAGCGTGTTAAGTAAATGCCCAGCCAGGTGGGTTCCAATCGAACTCATTTGGCCGCCGATCAGGGAGCTTTCCTCCAACAAGAGGGGCTTGAGTTCAATGTGAAAACTATCGAAAAAAGTGAGAAGAGGACCCAGGAGAGTCTGCATATAGGAAGGCGTTTGGGAGTTTTCGATGATTCCCACTAGGGTGGGGCGGAGAAATTCCGCTTCCCGGACCGCCGTCCATCCCATCCAAACGGCCGGAAGTACGGCCAATAGAAAGATCCCAACGGTCAGAAGAAGCGCCGCGATATTCGGATTGCGAACCCCCCGGAGTACCCGATCATAGAGAGGGAGAAAAACGAGCCCCAGGATCGCGGCTCCCAAAAGCCCCGGCAGGAAAGGCCGGGCCAGAAGAAAGGTCTGGAAGGCGATCCAGGCGAAGCAAATAAAGAAGAACACCGCGACCCATCGGCCCCGCTCCGGCGTGACGTTAGGTTTCATTTTGCCCCTCATTTGGTTTAACGGCATGAAGCGTCAGCAAGAGGTAGTTTTTCAATATTTCCAAGTCTTCTTCTTGAATAACCTCAAAGTGAAGTCCCCCGCCGGTACGGTTTGACCACACCACCTCGGCATAAGCTGAAATGATGTGGGAAGTTTGGTGGAGATCGATATCTAGCCAAAGAACGCTCCCCACTTCGGGAATAGAGTCGGCCACAAGGTAGAGCCCATTCAGGCTCAAATCCATGGTCTGGTTGGCTTGGACGTTTTTTTGACCCTTCCTGACGGTTTTGATCTCTTCCTGATCCTCGATCAAACGGTACCTCACGGGAATCTTGAGCGATATTCGGGGATGAAGCCTTTGATTGACGACCATACTTGCGTTAGCCATGTTTTAACTCCTCTCCGAAGCGTGAATTTGAATCAAAACTTCGAGGCCGTGTGGCGGTCCTGGGGGCCTAACCGGCGGCGGCGTAGGCCCCCTTGGACTCCCAGATCCGCCGAAAAGTGTTTTTTTCCAGGTTGGAAGGATTGTTCGATCGCACCCTCCTTGAAATATTCCCTTATTTCCCCCGGCATCTCCCACGCGGGATCGCTGGGGGGAAGGGCATGGGCCGAGGCGCCGGTCTGAACCTCGTCGGAACGGGCCAAAACCAGATATCGTCCCGAACCGGATTTTTGGGAAATTTCCAGGAAATAACTTCCCCCTTCCTCCTTCAAGTAAACGTAACAATTCATTTCCCCCGGCTGGACTTCCCTTTCGAAGAGAAAACCGAAAGTTCCATCGGCCAGTTTCTTGAATATCCTTAAGAACATCGAACTTCCCGCGTATTCCTCCCCCAATTCGCGTTTGGTTATCTCCACGGTTTGCGGGGTGATTTCCCAAAATGTGAAAAGGCATTTGAGATCGCGGACGAAAGCCAATAGCTGGTTTTTTCCAAAACGGGGAAGCCGGAAAGGCCGATAGGGTTTCCTGCCGACTTCGGGGGACAGGACAGGAGCGTCGCCTTTCGTGGTTTGAATGGAATCTATTTCCCTTTCCCGAATCGAAGCATTCGCTGTTTTTGGAACATTCTTTTTCGCTGGAACTTTGAGGACTGTTGTCTTTACCTTGTTTTTGAACACGATTCCTCCTGAAATTTTAGGCTCGTTGGGCGATCATTGGGTTGAAGTCAAATGGAACCGCCGCCACCGAATTAGGCACCCGCCATCGGATCATCACGACTTTAAGAACTTCATTCACGGCAAAACCCATGACCATGGCGTAACTAAAAATCACCAGGACCTGCCACGCGGGTAGGGGAGCGAGCCCGGGTAATCCCACGTAGGTGAGGAGGGTGCCCGCGATCGTTTCGGCCAGGAGGGTGGATAAGAACAGCTTGCCGGGCAGGGTCGACCAAAACCAGCGGCGTTCCCGGACCGAAACGATGGAGAAAGCAGCAAAATAGAGCAAAATCAAAAAACTGAAGGTGTCGAGAGCGCCGGGGTTGGCGGACAAGCCAAACCAGGACCAGGCGCGCCATAAAAGAAATAGGGTCTCCGCCAGCATGGCGAGCCCCAGGGTCGCGGACACAGTTACGAAACCCCCGATATTCCACGTCTCCGGCTTCCGGGAGGGCCGAACATGGTCGGTGGCGAGGGTAATCACCGCGAAATCCGTCACGAAGACCAAAAGAAGCATCACGAAGGCCGTGATGACGAACTGGCCCGTCGCCACGTAGGCGATGGCCACATAGGACGCCTTCAGGATGGTCCGGCTGATCTTGTTGATGATCCAGGTGAGGATGCGCTGGTAAATGGTCCTTCCCTGTCCGATCAGGGCCACGATGTTGGTCAGCCCCGGTTCGGTCAAAACGACGCTGGCGGAGCCCTTGGCCACGTCGGTGGCGGAACTGACGGCGATACCCACCTCGGCTTGGCGCAGGGCGGGGGCGTCGTTGACGCCGTCGCCCGTCATGCCCGTCACATGGCCCCCGGCCTGGAGGTTCTTCACGACGGTGAATTTGTCCTCCGGGTATACCTCGGCGATCCCGTCGGTATCCGCCAGCAAATCCTCTTTCTTGCCATTGTCGCCCTTCAGTTCGGCCATGCGCCTGATCTTCACGAGCCCGACGCCCCTTCCGATTTCACCCGCGACTGCCAGCGCGTCGCCGGTGAGCATTTTGACCGATACCCCCAAATCCCTCAGTTGGGCGATCAACTCCCTGGCGTCGGGTCGGGGAGGGTCGTAAAGCGTCACCAGGCCCAGCAGGATGGGAGTTCCCGTTTCCGGCCCCCGCGCCACCGCCAGGGTGCGGTATCCCTCGGAAGCGGATTCGGCGACCTTATTTTCCAAATCTGCGAGAGCCTCCGGCGAAAGTGCGCAGGCCTGGGCGATGGTCTCCACGGCGCCTTTCATCAACCTTAAACGCTGTCCGTTGAGGTCCACCAGGGCCTCCGTGCGCCTATTTTTCGCCTCAAAAGGCTTGAAAGTTCCGGGGACGGCCTGGGGTTGGCCTCCGTTAAGGTTCCGTTTTTTCGCCGCGTCGAGGAAAGCCAGGTCAATCGGGTCCTGGTTGGATTCCTTAGAGGCGAGCGCTCCCGCGACCAGGACTTCGCCTTCCGCCGCGCCTCCCATCGGCATCACGCCGGTGACGGCCAACTGGTTCATGGTGATGGTGCCCGTCTTATCCACGCAAAGCACGTCCATGGTGGCCGCGTCTTCCACCGCACTTAAGCGCGTCACCAACACGCCCCGCTTCGCCAGGTCCTTCGAACCATAGGCCATGCTGACCGTGAACATGACCGGCAGGGCGACCGGCACCGCGCTCATCAGCAGAACGATCAGGAGCGGAACCATCGGCAGAAGGGGTTCCCCCCTCATCAGGGACAGCGCCATCACCACGCTCAGGAGGACCCCCACGATCAGGAAGAGCCAGCGGACGACCCGGGCCACCACCTTTTCGATATGGAGCACCGGCTTGGCTTCCTTCACCAGTTCGGTCGTGCGGCCAAAGTAGGTCTTGGCGCCGGTGAGCAAAACCACGCCATTGCCCTCGCCCTGCCGCACGACAGAACCCGACGAAAGCAAGGCGCCCGGTAGCTTTTCGGCATCTTTTGATTCGCCGGTAAGGACCGATTGGTCCAGGCTGAGGTCTCCGCTCAAGAGTTTAACGTCGGCGGGGACGATGTCCCCCGAGCGAAGGCGGACGATATCACCCGGAACCAGGTCCCGGGCGGGAAGGACCTGCCAAATCTTCTCGCGTTTCACGCGCGCGCCAACCCTTAAGCGCTTCCTCAGCGCCTCGACCACGCCCGCAGCCCGGTGTTCCTGCGTGAAACTCAAGACCGCATTCACGACCAACAAAACGCCCACCACCACGAGATCGGGGATATTCCGGGTGATGATAGATAAAACGATGATCAGTTCGAGCATCCAGGCCGACAGTCCCCAGAATTTTCCGAGGAAGAGGAGGACCGGGTGCGCCTTTTGTTCCGCCACTTCATTGAAGCCGTCCGTCTTCCGCCGGGTTTCTACCTCCGCGTTCGAAAGTCCCGTTTCGGGGTCCACGTGAAGTTTGGCGAGCGTGTCGAGAATGGATGCTGTTGAGATATCACCCGCAGAGGAAAGAGACTGTAATGGGATGGTTATCCCGGGCTCCAGACCTTTTTCAGGAAGTTGATCCACGTTATAAGGCATAATTCAAATCCAACATCAGGCCCTGTGGGCCGGGGGAAATATCCCAGGTCACAGGGCCGGGGTCCCTCACTTCGCGGTTATAGCGCTGAACGGCGGTGTATTTATCCGCGCCTGCGGCGTTTTCAAGAAAAGACGAAGCTACACCCAAAAGCAAGGCAGGAATTTGTACTGGCAGGTAAGGCAGGGAAACCTTCAATCCCCCGACCTGGATGACCGAATCGGGAATGAAAAGACAGCCGAGGGACATGGCAAGGGATGTACCCATCCCGATATATCCCCAGTTTTCATTCGACTCGGATTGCGCGAGAAGATCGCTGATTTGCGGATCGCCGGAAGAATCGATCAAGTTTTTTAATTCCGCGCCGGTCAGGGTCTTGCCGTTTTGGAGGTATTGCATTCCCTTCCAGCCATCCCAGTGGGTTTCAATGACGGTGGTTGTGGGTGCCGAAAATGTCTCTTGCGCCCACACTGGCGTTTCCCACCCGCCCATCCACAAAAATGGAATGAATAAAAGAAAAAGGAACTTGTTCACAATTAGCCTTTCATAACCGTGTCATTCCCGGCCCGTCTTTTCCACTTCAGGGAAAAGGTGGCCAAGGCGTTTTAAAGGGTTCTCACACAGCGAAATCCGTATAGATTCTTGCGGTAAGCCCGATCAATTCCGTTCCGGCTGGCGGGACGGGCGTTTTCCACGGCGCCATACCAGGATCCACCCCGCATAACATGGGCCGTCCCCTTTGCTGGCCCTTGGGGATCCTTGGCCGGACTGGTCGCGTAGTATTTTGCCCCATAGCTATCCGCGCACCATTCCCATATGTTCCCGGAAATGTCATAGATCCCACAGGGGTTCGGCTTTTTCCCTTCCACCGGATGGGTCTGACCGCCTGAATTGGCGCCGATCCAGGCGTAATCACCCGCCTGTAAAGGATCATCCCCCCAGAAAAAAAGGGTATTTGTCCCTCCACGGGCCGCCTTTTCATATTCGGCTTCCGTCGGCAGGCGCTTCCCCGCCCATTGGGAATAAGCAGTGGCGTCGTCCCAGCTAACGTTGATGACAGGGCGACGGCCTCGACCCCATCCCGAATCATCCGGCTTGGTCCTTTGGGTCGCGTCGCAAAACCGGTCGTATTGGTCAAAAGTCACCGGATGCCGGTCGATATAAAAGGCGTCCAAATAAACCTGATGAGCGGGTTGCTCGTCTTTTTTTCCCACCCCGTTCGGCGAACCCATGGTGAAGGTCCCGGCTGAAACCAACACCATTCCCCGGGAGGATCCCTCTAATTCTCCACCGGCCTGGGCATTAACCACCCCGTTTTGCATGGCAATACAACCCAAAAGAACCCCAATGATTTTCCAAAACATTTTCTTGCTCCTTTATTGAATTATTTTCCACTCATAAATCTGGTAGCCTTCCTTTCGGGCCACTCCCTCGAATAGGTTTCCCTTTTGGTCCACGAAAAGAGCGTGATTGTGGTCCGTTTTACGGTCTTTATCTGCGGCAATCAGATCAACGAGGGCGTAGTTCTTAAGGACCGTATCCTCGATAAAAACAGAGTCGTAAAATCCAGCGGGTGAGTCACAGATGATCTTGTAATAGATTTTTCCCATTCTTTCGGCCAGGGGAGCCGTGCCTTCGACCCATAGGCGGCCCATTAGAAAATATTTCGCGTTCTTTTCGACATGCGGTTTCCCTTGGTTGTCGTGGGTAATACGGTTTTCGGAATGAAAGACCGGAAGGGTCTTCACATGTTCTTCCCATAGTTCACGGTCATGGGCGATGGTCGCAAAGTTAACAAAAGCCCCGTCATTTTCGGAAGGACCTGCCGATTCCAATTGAGTGTAAGTTCCATCGTCATGAACGCTGTAAACAACCCCGTTTTCGACGTAATAATCCGAATGGGGTTGCAGGGGGTCCAATTCCAGCTGATCCTTTTCCACCAGTCCATCGGCCTTCAGGACGACTAGACGGGCTCCGGGTTTGGACCTTAACTCAAAGTTGTCTTTCCCCATTTGTTCCAACGGGCTTTCCATGCGTTCCAACATATCAATGCGACCCTTCTGCAAGGCTTCCATGGTGTAAAACCCATAGTCGTCCCCGCTTTTTTCTAGGGGGATGATCGTTCGAAGATACTTCCCGTCCGGTGCGTAAAGGCCGAATTCCTGGTCCGATTCCAGCCAAAAGCGTCCTTGGGAGTCCACCACCAGCCATCTGGCACCATTCCGAGGAACACCCGGGCGGGAACCCTCGGACCATGGGAGGGCCGCTAATAGTTTCGGTTTTGAAAAGGTAAGCGTGCCATCCGTCCATGGAGGAAGACCCCAAACTCTGCCGCCGAGGGCCAAGCAGAAAAGTAACAACAAGAACATTTTTCGCCTATGCATGATGCGCCCCCTTGGGAAATGAGTGGCGGGTATCCGCCACCAGGTTGCCTTCGGGGTCCTTCTTGAATTGGAACTCATCCGGCCTTTCCCAGGCCGTCATGATGCTGTAGGCGCAGGGCACCACCACCAGGCTCAAGAGGGTGGAAAAGAGAATGCCTCCGATGACGGCCACCGACATGGGCTGGCGCAGGGCCGCCCCCGGCCCAAGGGCCATGGCCGCTGGCAGGGCCCCAGCCACCGTGGCGCAAGAAGTCATCAAAATCGGACGCAATCGCATGGGGCATGCGTAGAGAAGCGCGTCGGTGAGATTTTTTCCCTTTTCTCGGGCTTGGTTGGTGAAAGCCACGATCATGATGGAGTTTTTCTTCACCAGCCCCAGGAGCAGGATGATCCCGATGAGGCTGTACATGTTCAGGGACTGATTGAAGAGCCACAAACCGGCGAGAGCCCCGGTGATGGAAAAGGGCAGGGCCAGCAAAATGACCCAGGGCTGGACGAAACTATTGAACTGGGTGGCCAAAACCATGTAAGCCACGATGATCCCCAACCCCATGGTGATGAAAAGCTGGATGTTCGTTTGCGATCCGGCCTGGGAGGTGCCGGTCAGGCTGGCCGAGTAACCTTCCGGTAAAACGGATTTCGCGATCTTCATGGCCGCGTCCATGGCTTCCTGTCCGCTGGCGTTGGTGGATGCATTGGCCAGAAAAGAGATGGCCCTCACCCGGTTATCCCGGGTGATCTGTATCAGGGCGGGAACCTGGGTGATGGCGGCCACGTCGGCGACCGAAACCAATTCTCCCCGGTTGTTGCTGGTGTAAACATGCTTGAGATCGTCTGGTTTGAGGCGCTGGTCCGTCTGCATCCGGATGAAAATGGGGTTATCGTGGCCCGATTCATGGTAATAAACCGATTCAAAGGTATAACCGCCAACCAGGACCCCCAAGACCGTTCCCAGGTCCGCGATATTTACCCCTTCCGCGGCGGCCTTGGCCCGGTTGGGAACAACTTGTAGTTCGGGCAGCCCGGTCATGTAGTTGTCGTTCACATCCGCTAGTTTGGGACTGGCCTTCATTTGTTTTTCAATTTCCGCCGAATAGCCCCCTAACTTGCCCCAATCAGGGCCGGTTACGATGAATTCAACGTCGTAGCCCTTCCCCGTCGAAAGCCCCCGCTTGGAAAGGTCCACAAGGAAAACCTGCAGATCGGGGGATACCTTTTCCAGGGTCTTACGGCAGACCTCCATGAATTCAGCCTGGGTCAACCGGGGCTTCGTGAATTTGTTCCAGATTCGGCTGAGAATGCCCAGGGGCCCCGAGGGGGGGAATTTTTCCGACCAATTCGCCACCGGCCTTTTTCCCGGATCCTTCAGGGTGATGAACATAATGGCGGTGTTGGAGGAACTGGCCCCGAACCCGCCGACCGCCACATAAACATTCTGGATTTCTCCCCGTGTTTTGAGGTCAGCCTCGCATTGTTTAACCAGGCCGTCTGCGCGGAAAATGGAATAATCCGTTGGAAACTGGAGATTGATCAGGAAAACGCTCTGATCCGTAGAAGGAACCATCTCTTCCTTGATGATCTTGGCCAAAAACAGGGAACCCGCGAATATGAGCATGGCCCCGAAAAGCACCCCCCATCGGGGGTCGTAAAAAAGATGGGCGAAAAGAAAATGTCGGCTCTTTCCAAGATAAGCCAGAACCACCAGCGCAAAGAGGACACCCAGTATCTTGAAAGCCAAGGGGTTCAAGGTTTTTGCCAGGGTGAGCAGGCCCAATCCCGCGATGAACCAGAGGATCGGGGCCAGGGAATAACTGGGATTTTTAATTTCCTCTTGCGCGTCCGCCACCAGGGCTTTGGGGTTTGTGAAAAAGAATTTGGAGAAGAGGGCCTTGATCCAGGGTAATTTTCCACCCCGGGCCTCAGCCATCAGCCGGTCGGTGCGATACCTTAGGCACCATCCCAGGAACCGACCGTAAAAGACGGTCAAGCGGTGCATGTGCTCCTGTACCCAACGGTTGAAACCATTTTTCGAGTCGGCCAGATGCACGAACTGGGAACAGCGCATGGGGGTGAGGGTGACGGCCTCCAAAAGGGAGATCAGCACCGCTCCCGAGAGGGTGATCCCGAACTGGAAAAAGAACTTCCCGATGATCCCCGACATGAAGGCCACCGGAAGGAAGATGGCCACGATGGCGATGGAGGTGGCCACGGCGGCGAAGATGACTTCCCTCGACCCCTTCAAAGCCGCTTCCACCATGTTTTCTCCCTCCTCCTGGTGGCGCATGATGTTTTCCATGACCATGATGGCGTCGTCCACCACCACGCCGATGGAAAGGGACAGGGCCAGGAGGGTGAACATATTCAGGGTGAAGCCGAACATCTGGATGATGATGAAGGTCCCGAAAAGGGACGTGGGGATGGCCAGGAAGACGTTGAAGGTGGACGACCAACTTCCCAGGAACAGGTAGCAGACGAGTCCTGTCAAAATCGCCGCCAGGCAGATGGTGAGTTCCAGTTCATGGACGTTTTCCTCGATGGAAACCGTGGTGTCGAAGTTGGTTTGGAGATGGTATCCCCTGGGAATTGTCTTCAAGTCCTCGGCCATCTGGACCTTCACGGCCTTCACCAGTTTCACGGCGTTATACCCGTCCGTCATGACGATCCCCAGCCCCACGCAGGGGGTGCCATTGAAGCGGGAGATGCGCGTGACGGTGGCCAGGCCGTCCTCGATGGTGGCCACGTCCTTGAGGGGGGTGAGCGTATAGTTGGGTTGGCCGCCCCGGTTGAGGATGGGCAGGTTCGCGAAATCACTGACCGCGGCGGCCTCGCCCATGGATCGGACCTCGTATTGGGTCAAGGGTGTTTCCATGAACCCCACCGGGACTTCCGCGTGTTGGCTTTGGATGGTGTTGACGACATCGTCCGCGGTCAGGTAGCGGGCGTTTAGTTTCTTGTTATCCACCCAGATATTGACCTGGCGGTTGATCCAACCGCCCAGGGAAACGCTGCTGACTCCCGGAAGTTTGGTGTAATGGTCCTTCAAGGTATCGCGGATATAAAGCATCATGTCCCGCGAGGTCAGGGGCGGATCGGCGGTCACGGCCATCCAAAAAATGGGGGAACTGTTGGGGTCCTGTTCGCGAATGATGGGGGGGTAGGTGTCGGCGGGAAGCTGTTTTTCCACCGCGAAGACGGCCGTTTGGACTTCCTGCACGGCGACGTTGGGGTCCTGGCTCAAGTCGAGGAAGACCGAGATGTTGGCGTTGCCCTGGGTGCAGGTGGTCTGCACGTCCTGCACGCCCTCTACGCCTAAAACCGCATCCTCGACCACATCGGCCACATCGGATTCCATGATGACCGACGAGGCGTTGGGCAGGTTGATGGAAACATTGACCACGGGAAAGGCCACGTCGGGCATTTGGGAAAGACCCATGCGGTAAAAACAGAGGAACCCGAAGAAGATGAGCCCGAACATGAGCATCCAGGCGAAAACGGGGTTCTTGATGGAAACATCGGACAATGTCACGGCTCAACCGTTCTGATGCTGAATTTCATTCCATGCCGCCCGCGGACGAATTTCCCCCATGCGGACAGGTTTAAACCGGATTCATAAACCCGGCCAAGCCGATTCTCATTATTTCCATGGGTAGGAGCGGTCGCATTGCCTCCTTAAAAACCCGTCATAGAGCCCAGCGAATCGTTAGACGGTCACCAAATCCTCAAGCCAATAACCGTAGCGGTCGTAATGGCGGTATAGGCCGACCTCATAATCCCGGCTCACTCGGGAAATGTCGGTGAATTCAGGTGACTTTTGAA
The DNA here is from genome assembly GCA_964525605.1 of uncultured bacterium. Taxonomy (GTDB): domain Bacteria; phylum Oederibacteriota; class Muellerivitia; order Muellerivitales; family Muellerivitaceae; genus CAVTWJ01. The sequence continues at coordinate 71,057 of CAZGKT010000003.1, read as the reverse complement.
CCGCCTCCCGCGAAAGATTGATGAAGACCTTCGATTCGGTCCAGCTCACGCGATCAATCCATTTTGGCGCGATCAATACCCGTTTTCCCGGAAGCCAATTCTTCGTGTCGACCACTAGGTAGCGAATGGCCCAGAAATCGTCATCGATGATGAAATCTTCGACATGTCCGATCTCCCCCCCGTCCACGGAAACGATATGATGGCCCGTCACATCACGGGTGCTTCGCAAATGGGCGTCCCAAGCCTTCTGCCCCGGCGCGGAGGTCGTCCATTTTTTTCGCTCCCGCTCGATGGTGGGATAGGATCCCCACCGGTAGGGGCCGCTCAAATACATCGGCCATCCAAAATACCCGTAATAGTCCTCCTCGTATTGGCGGGAAACAGGCTTGTCGCTGGCCAAGGCGGGGCTTTCTTCAATCTGCTTTTTAGTCAAGTTGACCGTGAGGTAATGCCCGTCAGGATTCACGGAGACCAAGGCGTAGGGGGAAATCAGCACCTGCCTCCCCGTGAGCCAGGTACCCGTGTCGGCCACCAGGTAGCGAACCGTCCAGTGGTGGTCATCAAAGTAAAATTCATCCACCTTCCCCACCTCACCGTCCTGGCAATGCAGGGCGTAACCCTTTAAAGATTTGGTTTTGTGCATCATAAGATTGGCCTTTCGTATCCGCGAACACGGCTTTTTTGAATTTCTGTCAGCGGGATTTAAAGCAAGGACCATGCCCTAAACAGCTGAAAAAAAAGGATAGAAACCCATCGGATTCGGGAAGAAATTGGCTTTTGGACTTTTTGTCCCTAACGCGAAGCATCTCAACGGGGTTTCGGGCAATCAAAACGATTCAACCAGCTATCGCTTTGATTGAAAGGTTGGATTTTCTTTCAATTTATTACATTTTCAAGTTTGTACCGTGACTTGTTTCTCGAATTCTCCTAAGTCAGGAAAACCGACGGTCCAGGCCTGCTAGGGCCAAAAACACAATCACCCAAGGCGCCATGATCCGCCAAAAAAACCGATCCCCAGGCGTTTGAACATGAAGTCTCAAAGCTGAACCCGAAAGGGGGGGCGTCGACAGGTCAATCGATCAAGAAGTCCGTTTATTACTTCGGGTTAAAACGCAGCCGCGTTTCACGTGCAGGATTTGCATTCACCCTTTGGCCAAGAATCCCGCAGGACTCGTTTTTATTTGTAGTTAATGATGAGCGGGGGATAAATTCTTCGCGTGAATGGGCCGGGTTGAACCACGGTAAAATTCGGTCCAAAGCCGACACCCGCCCCGAAAAGCGTTGTCATTGTCGCCCCGGCGAGCGCCGGGGAATAAGCTTTTAAGCAAGCGAGCATCCCCACCGCCGATCACGACATACTCGGCTTGCACCGCGTCTTTAAGCAACCGCGCGATTTCCAGGACCTGGCAGCGCCAGGTTTTGATTCCCTCCCGTTTCAAACCCGCCAACCCCACCGCTTCCTCGTAGCTCCTGCCATCTTTGTAGGGCAAATGTCCCAGTTCCATCGGTTCCAAAACGTGGTCCACGATCAAGGCCGAGCCCATGCCCGTGCCCAATCCGAGGAAGAGCATTCGGCCTCCCTGGTAGCTTCCCAAGGCTTGCATCGCCGCGTCATTGATGATTTTCACCGGGCAGCCAAAAGCCTTTTGAAAATCGAAGCCCACCCAACCCGGGCCCAGAAAGCGTGGTTCCATGGCGGGGCGCCCGCGAACTACGGATCCGGGATATCCGATGGAGACGGCGTCATATTTCCCGCCTAACGTGGCAGCTTTCACTTTGGAAACCATTTTCGGAGGAGACATTTCAGTTCCGGATACGAATTCAATCTTTTTTTTGAGTCCGCTTAGCCACACCTTCACATGCGTTCCGCCAATGTCCAACACCAGTATTTTCATAAGAAGGTACCCGTTATCTTTTCGAATTTTTAAACGGCCTTAATTTACCCTGGGATACCAAACATAATGACTTGAGCCGACCATCACCAAACACAGAAGCAACAACCAGAAAAAAAGGTCGATAGCTCTTTTTCCTGAATTTTCAGATTCCGTTTGTTCTTTCGACAACACAACTTTACGGTATTTTCGCGGGCTGGCCGCCGTAAGAAGCAAAACCGCCAAGAACCCCATAAGCATAATGGGAAACCAACCAATACCAAAAAATCGGGGTCCGAAGGGAACGAGCCATACACCGCCAGCCCAGGCGAAAAGGGCTACCACCACGAAAAACCACAGGAAACTGTCCCAAGGCCCTTTGGTACCAAAAGCAAAGGTTGCGCCCCAAACAATAAACAATCCAATAACTAGAGCCACTAACAAATCCGCGATTAACATGTTTTCTCCATTCCACCCATTTAAAACCGCTGTTAATTTTAACTTTACGTATCATCGAAGGAAAAAAGAAGCCTGAAAGGGGTTGAGCCGTTTCAGGCTTATGAACAATGATTTTTTTTAGTTCCAATACCCATAAGAATCGTAATAGGGGCCGTAATAATAAAAATCTTGTTTTTCCTCGCGGATCACGGCGGAATTAGAATCAAGCATTGTGTTAAAGGCCAAATATTGTTCTTTCGTCAATCTCATTTTTTTGTCAGTTGACCCATTGCTCTTGTAATCCGATTTCATTTTCTTCTCAACGGATTTCAATACCTTGCGACAAGCCGAGGCTTGATCTCCCGTCAACGTATTGTTGAACAATCCCTCATCGATCCGATCCCTTTGATTAGCGATCCGATCCCTCAGTTCGAAAATCATTGGATGGTTTTTTTCCACTGAGGAAACGCGCAAGAATGACGGAGTGGCAACCGGATAATCCCCGTAATAATAATCGTCGTAGTAATCGTAATCATCGAAGTAAGGATCATAGTAATAAAAGTTTTGTTTTTCCTCGTGGATCACGGTGGAATTCGAATCCAGAGAGACGTTAAGGGCTAAATATTGCTCCCTTTTCAATTTCATGGCCTTCTGCGATCCGTTGGCTTTGTAATCCGCCTTCAACTGACTCTCGACCGAATCCAAAACTTTACTGCATGACGCGGCCTCATCCGCCGACAACGTATTGTTCTCCAGGCCCAGGGCGATTCGAACCCGTTGATTTTGGATACGATCCCCCAGTTCGAAAATCATTGGATGATTTTCCTCCATCGCGGTTACCGATGGTTCTTGGGCATAAACGAACCCCGTGGCCCCCACGGCCCATAAACTCACGAAAAGCAAAGCTAATTTTTTCACAAAAACCTCCCAAAGAATTTGAATGGGGATTCCAAGCCACTGCGTGAAATTCCATAGGAGTGAAAAAGCAAAGAACATGCCACGTCCATCTAAAGGAAGGAATCCAGCCAACCTCTACCAGAACAAGGTTAAATTTGAATTTAGTGGGTTTGAAATCTCAGTGGTTCGGACGGACCGACCTTGCCAAGGCCGACCATAATGATTTTCCAACTATCATTTTGATTTCTTTTCAGACAATGTCAGACTTTTCAATGGGTTCCGTTTTGGCCGGGATCGCCTCTTTACGGTTTTCCTTCTCCCATTCCTGAACCGCCCGGACATCTTCACTCCCTAGCCTCTCGTAAAGTTCATGGACCCGCTTAACGATCCCAGGCGTCAAATCGGAGGGCGTCTTGGCTTTTCCATCAGGATGGGCCCCGCCATTGCCTTCAGGCTTCGGCTCAACCTGGTCTTCGGGCTTGGGCCCGGGCTTAACTTCGGGTTTTGAGCTTCTTTCGGCAGCAGACTTAGGAACTGCATTGGTTGTGGAATTCGCTACAGTTTTCTCATCAGATTCGGGTTTGTCCTTGGCTTCAGGTTTATCCTCGGCTTTGACTTCGGGCTTGGCCCCCGCTTTAATTTCGGGTTTAGAATCTGATTCGGTTCCAGGCTTGAGCCCGGATTCAGGTTGAGGTTCGGTTTTACCCTCGGCTTTTCGGATCTCCCGTTCCGCCTGCTCCCAGTCCTGCGCGGCCGGATCACCCTGATGATCCCGGTTCTGGAATATTTCAAAGGCACGCTTAGCGATTTGCGGCGTCAAATCGGACGGAGTTTTGGCATTGACCCCAGGTCTTGCATCGCCTTCGGGTTTAGATTCAGCCTTAGCTGTAGGCTGGGGTTCCGATTCAGATTCGTGTTTAGCTTCCGCCTTAGTTTCGGGCTTTGGCTCCCCTTTGGCACCAGGCTTATCCACAAGTTGGGCCTCGGCTTTGCCTTCGGGCTGAGGCTCCGGTTTAAAATCGGGCTTCGACTCAGCCTTTACATCAGGTTTATCCCCAGCTTTAACTTCGGGTTTTGCACCGGGTTCCGCACCAAGCTTAGGATCTGCCTTGGTTGTGGAATTCGCCACCGCTTTGGCATCAGGTTCGGAGGCGTCCTTGGCTCCAAGCTTTGACTCTGCTTTAACTTCAGGTTTGGCATCGCCTTTTATGGGCGGATCAAAAATCCGGTAGGCAAGCAGTTTCAAGCGGTCATTTAGGAGGAACCACACCAGCGCGTACCCCCAAACGAACCCAGCCCAGCCCCAGCCCAGCGGCGTCATCAAAAACCCATAAACCGCGATCAAGGTCGCGATGATCTGGGTGCCAAGCACAGCGAGCCATAAAATTTTCGCGGGGCGAATGGTCCAGAAAGCACCGCGGGTACGCGTCAGGAAAATCGTCAGATGGCCCGCCACCGACAATTTCAGGTACATCAGCGTCTGGATATGGGGACGATCGAGGTGGAAAACCCTTTCCCCGAGGTAAAACAAGCCGAAAGCGGAGACAACCCCGATAACACCTAGCACCGTGGAGATACCCAGCACCATCCGCATGTTCCACGACTCGGGCTGGTCCTTGTACTTCACATTGTCATAGGCGATGGACAGGATGGCGCCGTCGTTGAGCAGGGCCAGCATCACAATCATCACCGCCGTCACCGGGTAAAAATTGAACACCAGGATCGAGGCCGTCATGAACAACAAAACGCGCAGGGTCTCGGCGATGCGGTAGATGGCGTAGCTGTTCATCCGCTGGAAAATTTTCCGGCTTTCCTTGACCGCGTCGATAATCACTGACAAACCAGGCGTCATTAACACGATGGAAGCCGCCGCCCGCGCCGCGTCCGTGGCGCCGGAAACGGCGATGCCGCAGTCGGCCTTCTTTAACGCGGGAGCATCGTTCACCCCGTCGCCCGTCATACCGACCAGGTGCCCGCGTTTTTGCAGGACATCCACGATGTGGAACTTGTGTTCGGGGAACACCTGGGCGAAACCATCGGCCTTCTCGATAGCTTCGGCCGTCTCCGATGACTCTTCCTTTTTTGAGTCGCCCAGGCTGGCGGCATCCAGAATATTCGTGCCCATTTCCAGTTTTTTGGCGGTTTCCTTGGCAATGGCCAGCGCGTCGCCCGTGACCATCTTGACCTTCACGCCCATCTTCAGGGCGGTCGCGATGGTTTCCTTGGCATCTTCCCGGGGAGGGTCGAACAAAGGCAGAACGCCCAGGAGTTGCCAAGGGCCTCCACCCTCGGCCCGGGCCACGCCCAAGGAACGGAAGCCACGAGCCGCGAATTCGTTGACGGCCTTCTCGACGGCGGGCTTCTCATTGGAAGCATTAGCCGACAACGCCAAAATGACCTGGGGTGCGCCCTTGGTGACCTTGAATTCTTTACCATCCTTTCCCTTGACGGTGGCCTCGGTGCGCTTATGCACGGCGTCGAAGGGCGTGAAATGGACCACCTGGTATTCCTTCAGGGCCGCTGGGTCCTTTACTCCCCCCAGGACGGCCAGGTCAATGGTGTCGTTATTTTCCGCCCGCGAGGCCAGCGCGGCATTGAGGACGACTTGTTCGGCGGTCACCGGGGCCAGACTGAAGGGATCGCCCAGGGTCAGTTTGTTCTGGGTCAGGGTGCCAGTCTTGTCCGCGCAAAGCACGTCCACGCCCGCTAATTCCTCGATGGCCACCAATTTGCTGACGATGGCCTGTTTTTTAGCGAGAAGGCGCGCGCCCACCGCCATCGTGACCGACAAGACCGTCGGCATGGCCACGGGAATGGCGGCCACCGTCAACACCAGGGCGAACTGGAGGGTGGTGAGGATCGGGTCGCCGCGGAATATCGCGACGGTGATAATCACCGCCACCAGGGCCACCGCGAGAACGATCAGATAATTCCCGATCTTCAAGACCGCTTTTTGGAAATGGCTGACGGTATGGGCTTCCTGAACCAGTTTGGCCGTCTTTCCGAAATAAGTGTTCCCTCCCGTGGCATAGGCCATGGCGCCGATTTCCCCCTGACGGAGGATCGAACCCGAGAACACCGCCTCGCCTGGCTTTTTCACGACGGGGAGGGATTCGCCCGTCAGCGCGGACTGGTCCACCTCCACCTCGTCACCCGAAAGCAGGCGCGCGTCCGCCGGCACGATATCGCCCAGGCGCAGGCGGATGACGTCTCCCGGCACCAGTTCCTTCGCGGGCGGAGTGGTCCACTTCCCATCCCGCAACACCCGGGCCTTGATCGCGAGCTTGGCCTTCAGGGCCTCGATGGCGTTGCCCGCCTGGTGTTCTTCCCAGAACCCAACGACGGCATTGGCAAAAAGCAAAAGAAGAATGATGAAAAAATCAGGCCAATGCTGGGCCACCGCCGAAAGGATCACGGCGGCCTCGATCATCCAGGGGATCGGCCCCCAAAAATAGCTGAGGAATTTCAGGAAGAGGTTGGTCTTTTTTTCCTCGATCTCGTTAGGCCCGTATTGGGCCAGCCGTTTCTGCGCTTCGGCCTGGGTGAGTCCGTCGGGGGTCGACTCCAATTTCTTCTCCACCTCGGCCAATGGCAGGGTTTTCAGGTCGTCCTGTGGCGCGGGTGACGCGGGCTTGGCATCCGGCTTGGGTTCGGGTTTCTTTTTGGTCTCTGGTTCCGTCATTGCAATTCTCCTGTCATAACTTCCATGATTCTTCCGATTTCACTTCAACGTTCAGCCGTAAACGCCGGATCATTTCCTGGGCCTCTTGTTAAACACGACGGCCAACAAGATCGCCACCAATACGCCGATCACCAACCAAATCCACATTCCGTTGTCGTATCCGGCACCCCACCATCCGTCCGTCCCTTTACAATGCCATCCAGTCCATTGACTTAACCATCTTCTGCCCCATCCGACCGTTTGATTCATCATCAACATTCCTTCATGTCGCAACCGTCATCACGCCCACCAACCATAGGTATCGCTTTATTTTCAACGCCCGATTTATCGGCGCAGAAGCTGTTACGGTTCGGTCAACCATTTGCGCGCCTCAGTTATGTCGGAAACATCGAAATACCGGACTTCAGCCTGTGTAAGAGGTTGGGAGAATGTCGCCAGGGTGTGCTGCCACTTTTTATCCCCAACCACAGCTAGCCTTTCGATGTCGGAGAAGTGTTTGAAATCGAACTTGATCTCATCCCACCACGCGCCAGCGCCCAAACCTTGATATCCGGTCATATCGATCAATACGCGCAACCGGCCCTCCCGCCGGACGAGCCTCTCAAACTCCGGGGTGAAGATTTCATAATCCGCCTTGATCAAGGTCCCGACGAGGCGAAGAACGAGCAACTTCCCGTGTTTTTCTTCTTTTAATTGAATGGGCATGGTGACTCCTTAATAAAATTTACGAACTTCGGGTTTGGTTTCGGGCGGGTCCTCAACTTTTGATTCCGGCGGATCCCCGGGCGGAGGCTCCGGCTTATCCTCGACCTTCGGCTCCGGCCGGTCCTCGAGCTTGGGCGGTGGTTGGGGTTCGGGCTCACGGCTTGACTTCATACCCGGGCCCCTTCCATGGCGGCCGTGTATTCACCCCGACGGGCGGCCTGATTGCAAAGCGCCCGGTGAAGCAGGGCCTTTTGCGCGGTGGCTACGTGAATCTCTTCCCCGGCCCAGAGTTCCAGCGCGAGCTGTTGAAGGGCCCGGGCGAATGAAAAGGTCAAGGCCCAAGGCAGTTTCCCCTTGAACCGGGCGTTCATGGCGTTCAACCTCTCGGTGGCCAGCTCAGCGGATTGCCCGCCAGAAAGAAATGCGATCCCGGGAACGGCCGCGGGTACAGACCTAAGCAAACATCGGACGGTCGTGTCGGCCACCTCCTCCAACGTTTCCTGCCGCTGGCAGGCCCATCCCGGAAGCACCATATTGGGTTTCAGGATCATGCACTCCACCGCCACCCGTTGGGCATGCAGCTGGGCAAAGACCATCCGCAAAACCTCCTCCGTGACCTCCCGGCAACGATGAAGGGTGTGGGCGCCATCCATCAGCACTTCCGCCTCGACGATGGGGACCAAGCCGGCTTCCTGGGATAGACCGGCGAAACGGGCCAGGGTCTGGGCATTGGCCTCGACACAACCCATGCTGGGAATCCCCTCGCCCACACTGATGACGGCGCGCCACTTCGCGAAACGGGCGCCCATTTGGGAATATTTCGCCAGGCGCTCCCGCAGGCCATCCAGGCCCTCCGTGATTTTTTCCAGGGGATGGCCCGCCAGATCCTTCGTTCCCGTGTCCACCTTGATGCCGGGCAGGATGCCCCTCTCCACCAGGGACTGTACGAAGGGGGTCCCATCCGATTTCTTGTGCCGCAATGTCTCGTCGTAGAGAATCATCCCGCTGATGCAATCCTCAAGGCCGGGAGTGGATACGATCATTTCCCGGAAGGCGCGCCGGGCTTCCTCGGTTTGGGGTATATCCAGCTTGCCGAACCGTTCGTTACACGTGGGGGGGCTTTCATCAATCGCCAACAGGCCCTTGTCGCCCGCAACCAGGGCCCGAACCGTTTCCATCAACTTTTGAGTGCTCACTTCACGCCTCCATCCTTAAGAACGCTTTCACGAACGGTTCTGCCATTTCCAGTTTCGGATTTCCGGCATATCCTCGCCGTTTCGGTCGATGTATTGCTTGTGTTCGACGAGTTTGTTCTTGAGTTCCTGTTTCAGGTAAACACCCATATCGAGGGTATTCGGCAGGCGGTCGATGGCGTCCATCACGATGTGGTACCGGTCCAGGTCGTTCTGAACCCTCATGTCGAAGGGCGTGGTGATCGTGCCCTCTTCTTTGTAGCCCAGAACGTGCAGGTTGCGGTTGTTACGCCGGTAGGTCAGCCGGTGCACCAGCCAGGGATAGCCATGAAAACCAAAGATGATGGGTTTGTCCTTGGTGAAAAGCGAATCGTAATCCGCTTCGCATAAGCCATGCGGATGCTCGGTTTGCGGCTGGAGTTTCATCAGGTCCACCACGTTGACCACGCGAATTTTGATCTGGGGCAGGCGGTCGCGCAAAATGGAAACCGCCGCCAAAATCTCCAGCGTGGGCGTGTCCCCACAGCAAGCCATCACCAGGTCCGGCTCCCCTCCCTGGTCGTTGCTGGCCCAGGGCCAAATGCCGATTCCCTCCGTGCAATGCTTGACGGCCTCGTCCATGTTCAGCCATTGGGGCAGGGCGTGTTTGCCCGCCACAACCACGTTCACGTAGTGGCGGCTCCGCAGGCAGTGGTCCATCACGGACAAAAGGCAGTTGGCGTCGGGCGGCAGGTAAACCCGCACGATATCGGCCTTCTTGTTCACCACATGGTCGAGAAAACCCGGGTCCTGGTGGGTGAAACCGTTGTGGTCCTGCTGCCAGACGTGGGAAGCGAGCAAATAGTTCAGTGAGGCGATCTTCCGCCGCCAGGGCAATTCCAGCGTGACCTTCAGCCACTTGGCGTGCTGGCTGAACATCGAGTCGACGATGCGGATAAAGGCCTCATAGCTGTTGAAAATCCCGTGCCGCCCCGTGAGCAGGTAACCCTCCAGCCAGCCCTCGCACTGGTGCTCGGAAAGCATGGAGTCCAGCACCCGTCCGACAGGCGCGAGAAATTCATCGTTTTTTTCCTCACGGGCCTCCCATTGCCGGTTTGTCGTCTCAAAAACCGCTCCCAACAGGTTGGAAACCGTCTCATCGGGGCCGAAGACACGAAAATTTCCCTGGTCCTGGTTCAGCTTCACCACGTCCCGAAGGAAATTCCCAAGGACGAGCGTGTCCTGCCCTTTCACGGCACCGGGGGAAGGCACTTTCACCGCGTGGACGTGAAAATCGGGCATCCGCAGGTCACGAAGCAGGATGCCGCCATTGGCGTGGGGATTGGCGCCCATCCGCCGGTCTCCCACGGGCGCCAGTTCGGCCAATTCAGGCAAAAGACGCCCGTTTTTGTCGAACAATTCCTCTGCCTTGTAACTTTTCATCCATTTTTCCAGCATCGGGAGATGGGCGGGATGATCCGGGTCCACGAGGAGAGGCACCTGGTGGGAACGGAAAGTGCCTTCTATAGGAAGGCCATCGACGGTTTTCGGCCCTGTCCACCCCTTGGGGGAACGAAGGACAATCATGGGCCAATGGGGCCGGGCGTCGTCCTTCTTGCCCCTTGCGTTTTCTTGAATTTGCCTGATTTCCCCGATGGCCTTCTCCATGGCTCCAGCCATGAGCTGGTGCATGGTTTCCGGATCGTCCCCTTCCACGAAGTGGGGCGTCCACCCGCAACCCGTCAGGAATTGTTCCAACTCCTCGTGTTCGATGCGGGCCAACAGGGTGGGATTGCTTATCTTGTAGCCGTTCAGGTGCAGGATCGGCAGCACGGCCCCGTCCTTGACCGGATTGAGGAACTTGTTGGAATGCCAGGCGGTGGCCAGGGGGCCCGTTTCCGCCTCACCATCCCCGACGACACAGGCGACGATCAGATCCGGGTTGTCAAACGCGGCGCCGAAGGCGTGGCTGAGCGAATAGCCCAGTTCCCCCCCCTCGTGGATCGACCCGGGCGTGGTTGGGGCCACATGACTGGAAATCCCGCCTGGAAACGAGAATTGTTTGAATAGTTCCTTTAAGCCCGCTTCGTCCCGGCCGACGTTGGGATAAATCTCGCTCCAAGTCCCTTCCAGATAAACATTGCCCACGATCGCGGGGCCGCCATGGCCGGGACCGGCGACGTAGAACATGTTCAGGTCGTGCTTTTTGATCATCCGGTTCAGATGCACATAGATGAAATTTTGACCCGGTGTCGTTCCCCAATGCCCCACCACCAGGTGCTTCACATGGGACATTTTGAGCGGCTGTTTCAACAAGGGATTGTCGGATAGATAAATCTGGCCGACCGACAGGTAATTGGCCGCGCGCCAGTAGGCGTTCGTTTTACGCAGTAGATCCAGCGGCAAGGGCTTGTCCATGGGGCGGTTCAACCTCAGGATGTTTTTCACCTTGGCCCTTTTCTTCAATTTCGCTTTCACCCCAGCCCTATTCTTGGTTTTGAGATTCATCTAAAGACTCCTTCCATGCGGCTGATGGGTACCACGGCTCGACCTTTTCGTTGTAATGAAAATCCCTCGGCCTTCGGTCAAGACGTCTATTCGCCTTTGGCACTGGATGCCGCGAGGTAATCTTCCTGAGCGGACATTTCATCGACCCAATAAGCTGTGCGATCGTAGTGCTGGTGCAGTCCGGCCTCGTAAGATCGGCTCAAAAGGGACGTCTCGGTATATTCGGGGGATTTCTTGACCGCCGCGCGGGTAAGGTCCAGGTAGACCTTCGATTCGATCCAATCCACCCTCGTGATCCAGCGGGCAGAAATCAGGACCTTTTTCCCGGGCCACCAATCCTTCGTGTCCACGACGAGATAGCGGACGGCCCAGGTCTCGTCATCCACGATGAAATCGTCCACATGGCCGATCACACCGTCCTTCGCTTGGATATGGTGGCCCGTCATGTCGCGGGAACTGCGCAGATGGGAATCCCATTGTTTCTTCGGTTGGCCGGTGTTTATCAGTTTTTCATGGTTTCGCGTAATGTAGGGATACATACCCCACGAATAGGGACCCTCCCAATAGGTGGGCCAGCCGTAATACTGGAAATAGGATTCCTCATATTGCCGGGAAACGGGCTTATGGCTACCCAGAGAAGGACTATGCTCGATCTGTTTCTTCGTGAGGTCGACGGCGATAAACCTCTCCTCGCTATTCACTTCCCCCAGCGAATAGGGAGAAACCAGCACTTCCCTCTCCGATAGCCAGTCTCCCAGGTCAGCGACCAGGTACCGGATAGTCCAATGCTTGTCGTCGAAGTAAAATTCCTCAACTTTGCCTATATCGCCGTCGATGCTGCGTAGGGTGTAATTTTTCAGCGACTTTGCCTTTTCTAACATAAATGTTTCCTTTCATTTCACAAAACGCCGGATACGACAGGGCCGGGAATGTCCTTTTATTTAGAATCAAATAGCTTTTTTCGCGGCCTCCAGTTCATCGAGCCAATATCCGTGCCGGTCGTAATGGCGGTGCAGATCGGTCTCGTATTCCCGGGTCACGAGGGAATGGGCGGTGAATTCGGGCGATTGCTTGATGGCTTCCCGGGTCAGGCCGACGAAGACCTTCAATTCACTCCAACTCACCTTGCTTATCCACCGGGGCGAGATCAGGACATGCTTTCCCGGAAGCCAATTATGGGTGTTGACGAGGATGTACCGGATCGCCCAGTGCGAATCATCGATGATGAAATCCTCCACGTGGCCGATCGGCCCGTCGATGGCCTCGATGTGGTGGTTCGTCACGTCCCCCGTACTTCGCAAATGGGGGTCCCAAGATTTGGCGGTATCGTTGGATTCCCGCCAATCTGCGCGTTCCCGCACCAGGTTGGGATAAGAACCCCACATGAAGGGCCCACCCCAATACATGGGCCATCCGTAATAGTTGTAGTAGGATTCCTCGAATTGCCGCGAGACGGGCTTGTCGGTGTCGAGGGAAGGGCTCTCCTCGATCTGCTTTTTGGTCAAATCGATGGTGAGGTATTGTTCTTCCGGATGCACGGAAGTGATCGCATAGGGAGAAATCAGCACCTTCCGCCCCGTCAGCCAGTTGCCGGTGTCGGCGGTCAGGTAGCGCACGGTCCAATGGTTATCGTCGAAATAGAATTCATCGACCGTCCCCACCACCCCGTCCCGGCTGTGCAATTTGTAGCCCTGCATCGTCTTGGTTTTATTCAACATGAAAATGGTCCTTTCGTTTCATAAGCGTGGTGGTTATCCGAGGTCATCGCCTGGCTGACCGCGTCAGAAAAATACCCGTGCAGAAGGGCGCCGGGAAACTTCTTGGGTAGCCCCCCCTAGGAGGCGCGCACCCCCTGCGGAACCTTTTTCAAGGCGGATGGCTTTTCGGGCGCTCGGCCGCCATTCCCTTTTTCAATCGGCCTCCCCTTCGCAAGAAGCCCGCAAACGGATCGGGCGATCATCCGCTCCTCGTCCGTGGGGATCACCCGCACCGCGACCCGGCCCGCCTCGGGCGAAATCACCGCTTCGTTCGCCCCATTGCGTTTTTCGTCGATTTCCACTCCCAGAAATTTCAGCCCTTTGCAAATCCTCGCTCGAACCACCGGCGCCTTTTCGCCCATGCCGCCTGAAAACACCAGCGTGTCGAGCCCTCCCAAAACGGCCGAGTAGGCTCCGATCCATTTTTTCGCCTGGTAGCAGAACATCGCCACGGCTTCCGCCGAACGCACATCCTTCGATTCATTCGCCAGCAGGTCCCGCATGTCGGAACTGGTTTCGGAAATGCCGAGCAGACCCGATTTGAAATTGACCATCTCGTTGAATTGCCGGTCGTTCATTTTCTCGGTGCGGGCCAGGTAGGATGCCAACCCGGGGTCCAGATCGCCCGAACGGGTGCTCATCGGAATGCCCGCCGCGGGGGTAAAGCCCATGCTGGTATCCTGCGATTTGCCGTCCTTCACCGCCGTCAGGCTAGCGCCGTTTCCCAGATGCGCCAGGATGACCCGGCCGTTCGCGGCCTCCGGGCCGGCCAGGCGGCCTAATTCCCCGAGAAGATAAGCGTAGGAAAGCCCGTGAAATCCGTACCGACGAACCCCCTGGGCCTCGTATTTCCGGGGGATCGGAAGCATCTGGGCCACCCGCGGCATATCGTGGTGGAAGGCCGTGTCGAAACAAGCCACCTGGGTCAGGCGGGGAAACCGGCGGTGGAAAGCCACGGTCAAAAGAATTTCTTCCGGTAAATGTTCCGGATCAAAGGGTTTGAGCTTTCCGAGTTCCAGGATCATTTCATGGGTGATGAACTGCGGTTCGCTGTAGGCCGGGCCCCCATGCACCACCCGATGGCCCACGGCCGCCAGCGCGTCCTGCCCGATGTTCCCCTCAATCCAATCCATTAAAAGACCCACCGCCGCCAGGTGGTCCGGCGCCTCTACCGGGCGATGGATGGTTTCAAAAGCCGCCGAACCCTTCACTTGAAAGAGGGCGTTCGGCATCCCAATGCGGTCGATCCCTCCCTCCAGCACCCGCGAAAGCGTGTCGTTGTTTTCAAAGAGCGCGAACTTGATGCTGGAGGAACCTCCGTTGATGGTCAGGATTCTCTGTTTGATCAGTGCCTTTTCAGTCATGGCGCAGTCCTAACGCCGCCAATTTCGTCCGGGTGGTTTCGAGATCGATATGGAGGACGCCGTGGATGCCCAACCCCTGCGCGACTTGAACGAATTGAGGCGTGTTTTCGAGGTACACCACCTGCCGGGGCGGGACCCGGGCGGTGTCCAGCGCGAGCCTGAAAATATCCGCGTCGGGCTTCCGGAGGCCCACATAACAAGATGAGATAAAAAAATCCACGAACTCCTCCAGCTTGAACTTCTTGATCCGGTAGTCGTTCAATTCCCGCGATTCGTTGCTGACGACCACCACCTTCAACTCATAGAGGGCCTTGATTTTTTGAACCAGCCGGATTGCATCGGGATAGGATTGGGTTTGAGCGAACATGAAACGGCGGAACCGTTCCCGGCTGAACGGACGTTTTTTGAAAAAAACCACCCCGCTCAAGTACTCATCCAGGCTGAGCTTGCCCAGTTCGAAGGTGTCAAGGGCCTGGCTATTCCGGTTTTCCAGTTCTTCGGCATTCAGGCCGAACCTTTGGGCTGCCCGGTCCCGGAACCCACGGCCCCACCCGTCGGTCAGCAGAACGCCCCCGATATCCAGAAACAGCGTGGTGATTCTCCTTGTGGCGCCTCTAAAAATTGTTTTTTTGGCTTTGCCGGCGCCAAAAACGAAGTCCTTCTTTGTGTCTTGGTGTCTTGGTGTTGGATTTTTAGAAATTCCCATATGACTTTTCATTCATCATCCTGACCCTTCGGATCTTACGCCTTCTGGGTTCCCAATTCCTGAAGCGCCCGGAGGAACGTCAGGACGTCTTCCCGGCTCAGCATGCCGATCACGTGCTGGTTCCGGGTCACAGGCAATTGATGGACACCGTCCCGATCCATCTGCTGGAGGGCCGGCCACAATCCCGTATCGGGATCGGTGAGTTTCATCTTTTCAAAGGGAAGCATGACTTGTCGGGCGGTGGTCGTGGCCCATTCGGAACGCGGCACTTCCTTGAGGCGGTGCAGGGTCAACAAGCCCACCGTGTCGCTTCCCCGGTTGACGAGAAAACAGTGGTGTCCCCCGCCAAGGATGTGCTCATCCACAAGCTTTTGGAGGGTCAGGTCCTCGGTAATGGTCAGGCAGTGGTGGTTCATGGCCTGGGATACGGAATGCCCCATGAGCAGGCTCTGGAATAATTCCAACCGCGCCTGGGCGGAAGCCGCGCTATCGAGAAACCAACCGATCATCGCGATCCAGATCCCTCCCCCTAAATCGCCGCCGAACATCCTCAGGACGCCCCAAAATATAAGAAGGAACCCGAAACCCCTTCCCACGTTCGCCGCGATGAGGGTGGATTTGCGCAGGTTTCCGTTGAACGACCAAAGGATCGCCCTCAGAACCCGGCCTCCGTCGAGCGGATAACCGGGGATGAGATTGAAAGCCGCCAGGGCCAGGTTGATATAGGCGAGGTATTTGAACATGGCGAAAAGCGGGTCCACGGATGCCACGAAGGGCTTGGCTTCATAGAATAAGAACGCCAGGCAAAGGCTCACGAAGGGGCCCGACATCGCGATCATAAACTCGGCGATGGCGCTCGGCGGTTCCTCGTCCATCTGGGTCACACCCCCGAACAGGAAAAGGGTGATTTTTTTCACGGGCAGGCCGTAGTGCAAGGCCACCGCCGAATGCCCCAGTTCATGCAGAACCACGCTGACGTAAAGCATCAGGGCGGTTCCCGCGCCCATCGCCCAGTACCAACCCACCGCCCAATTCTTGAACTCGTCAGGATAATAATCGACCGCCAGCATCCAGGTGATGAGCGTAAAGATGATGAACCAGGAAAAATCCAATGTGATCGGAATTTTCCAGAACTTTGTTACCGAAGGGTCGCGCGGGTCCGGAGGGATCATGCCGGGAGGACGGGAGCGGGCGTTTTCTCTTGGTTGGCCTTTTCTTGTCCGATACCCATGGTGAGGGCCGCCAGGCCCGCCACGCCGCCCAACTGCATGGTTTCCACGACCGAGCTGGGCACGATGACGATGGTGGAGTTTTCCTTCAAACCCTCATAAAGCATGTTCATGGCGCGCAAATGCAGGGCCACGGGGTTGTTGATATAGGTCTTGGCCGCCTCGCCGAACTTCTCGGCCACCTGACGCTCCGAATCGCCCAAGATCACGCGGGCCTGGCGTTCCCTTTCCGCCTGGGCCTGCATGGACATCGCGTCTTCCAGGGCCGAGGGGATCAGCACATCCTTCACTTCCACGGAGATCACGTTGATGCCCCAGGGCTCGGTGCGTACGTCGATGATCTTTTGAAGCTCACTGCTGATCTTTTCCCGGCCTTCCAGCATGTCCGAAAGCATGGTCTTGCCGATCACATCCCGAAGGGCCGTTTGAGAGGCCCAGTTGATGGCGCTTTTGTAATCGGCCACGTCCAGGGCCGCCTTCTTGGGGTCCACCACCTTCCAGAACAAAACCGCGTCCACGTCCACTGGCACCGTATCCTTGGTCAGGGTCTTTTCCGCCTTGAAAGAGGAGGTGATGACCCGGGTGTCGATCCAGTAGGCGATGTCGTCCACGATGGGGATGATGAAAAACAGCCCCGGGCCTTCCAGGGAACGGTATTTGCCCAAGCGCAGGATCACGACCCTTTCCCACTGGTCCGCCACCTTGATCGCGAGGGCCGCCATCACCGCGGCAATGAAGGCGAAGCCTCCCACCAATGCCGCCCCGACCATCGCCGAGGAACTATACAAACCGTAGGCGATCAACCCGCCCACCACAAGAATCGCGAAAAAGACCAACGCCGGAAATGAACTGCCGTTTCTCATCTTTATTTTCCTTTAGGGGTATGACGGGATTTGTTTCGACAGGTTGGTTAAAGCAAGGAACATGCCCTTGGAAATTCCATTAACCAAGGCCCAAAGCCCGGCGGAATCCTTTAAAATTCAGATTCACAGACCGGAATCCATTCTCATTTCGAGACGTTTTATCGCCCACAAGTCAAAACGATCTTCCCCGCTCTCATATTGATTCAAAACGAAGGAAGCCGCTCCGCAGGGAAGACAGGATCACGAGAATAAGCTTCAACGTCTGGGCCTGTTTCTTGCTTTTCTTAATGGCAACCCACGGCCGTCCCAATAAGACGGAATCCCGAAACTTAGGATTAACAAATTCAGGGATTTTTTAGTTTCAAGACGAAAGACAAGGCCTGAATTAGCCACCGATTCATGGGATGCACAGGATAGGTAAAGAAAAGGCCTGAATGTTTAAGGTTTTACATCCCATGAATCCCATGAATCTGTGGCAAATTTAATTTTTGGAATGACGTGATGGAAACGATTTAAACAATCCAAACCGAGCCAAAGGAAACCTTATGATCGCCCCCGAAAACCCGTGTATCGATGAAATGGAATTAGGAAAACAAATCGAGGAAGCCGCCTATTTCTGCTACTTGAACCGCGTTCGTTACGCCCAGGCGGGCGATACCCTGTGCGATTGGATCGAGTCGGAAAACAAAGTGCGGGAAAGATTGACCCCAAACCAGGAAAAACAAATCGAACAGATTTGAAGCTCCGCGTTACCCTTAAGCGGGTTTCCCAGCCGTTCCCGTCGATAGGCGGGAAGGATAACTATTAATCGGTTCCACTTCCGTCAGTTGGGCCATATGTGATGAAAGCGAAGGGTGCTGACTGGGCACAAAAAGTATCTGACGGTCATTCGTGAAATGGATTTCTCCAAAACTGCCGTCCTTTAAATAGGTAATGTCGGTCACATTGGACAAATTGACATTGTGGGTGATCCCCAAGTTATCCGTGATAGTCACAAACGATTCCAAGACTATATGTTGGTCGGCCATGCGATCCTCCTCCATGAATTTCAATTGATCCCTTCAAAACAGGGCCGCGTCGTTCAGCTCAACCGCTTCAAATCCTCAGGATTAAAACCTAGCAACTCGGAATAACGCTCCTCTTCCACCTTATGAACCCAGTTGGGGTCCGAAAGAAGGGCGCGGCCCACGGCCACCAAATCGAATTCTCCGTTTTCAAAACGACGGATCACATCCTCAATTCCGTGGACTTCGGAATTTTCGCCCTTGAATGCGCCGGTGAAATCCCCGGTCAAGCCCACCGAACCCACCGTGATGGTGGGTTTGCCCGTGAGTTTTTTGGCCCATCCCGCGAAGTTCAGGTTGGATTCGGAAAAGGAGGGTTCCCAAAACCTGCGTTGGGAGCAATGGAAAATGTCCACGCCCGCCTGGGCCAGGGGCACCAGCCAGGCTTCCATTTCCTGGGGGGTTTTCGCCAATTTCGCCTCGAAGTCCGAAGCCTTCCACTGAGATAATCTCATCAAAATCGTGAATTCCCCACCCACCGCCCGCCGAACGCTTTGGATGACCTCCACGGCAAAACGGGAACGTTGGGCCAGGGTCTTCCCGCCATACTGATCCTTGCGCTGGTTCGTGGCTTCCCAGAAAAATTCGTCGATGAGATAGCCATGGGCGCCGTGAATTTCCAGGGTGTCAAAACCCAGGCGTTTGGCCTCCCCCGCCGATTCCCCGAAAGCCTGAATCGTTTCTTCGATGTCTTTCTCACTCATGGCCACACCGTTGGAAAGGCCAGGGCCATACAAACCCGAAGGGCCTTCGTAGGGTTGTTCGGGTTTCCAATCGCCCGGCTTGCCGGGGCTCACCACGCCCACATGCCAGAGCTGGGGGCCCATGACCCCTCCCGCCTCATGCACGCCATCGATGACTTTCTTCCATCCATCCAGGGCATCCCTACCATAAAAATGGGGGATAGCCGCGTGGTTGGCCGAAGCGTTTCGGCGAACGACCGTACCCTCGGAAAGGATCAACCCCACGTTTCCTTCCGCGCGGCGGCGGTAATAGGCGGCCACCGCAGGCGTGGGGACGCCTTCAGGAGAAAAACACCGGGTCATGGGGGCCATGACAAAGCGGTTTCTCATGTTCAATGTTTTGAAATGAAAAGGAATTAAAAGAGAATTTGAACTGCGGGTTCTGCCGCCCGGCACCGCCGGAGGCATTAGTTGAACCTTGATTTTGCCGTCTGAATCGCATCTCCCAGGGTTTGCCAGGCCAAATCCACACCAACCTTCACGTCTTCCCAGGCCGTCTCGCCCGCCCGCTGCATTTCGGCGATCTGTTCCTCCAGCACTTTACGCTTGGATTTGATCTCATTGAGTTCCTTCGTGAGTTGGGCCTGTGCCGCGGCTTTGGCTTTACCCGCCTTGGCCTGGAATTTGTTGATTTCCACATTCCACCTGTCGATCTTCGACTTAACTTCTTCTATATAATTGTCCCTTTTCGTACCCATGGCGGCACCCCCTTTGAATAACCTGTTTTACCTTTTCAAGTCTCCAAACTTCACTCCACCCCGTCCTTAACCTTGTTCATGGCCTCGCCTAAGGCCAGTCGCGATTCGACCAACCCATCTTTCAACTCTTCCCAACCCGCTCCGCTCACTTTATGCAGTTCCACCACTTTCATTTCAATATCGCGGCGCTTCTCCCTCATCCCATCTACTTGCTTCTCGTATTGAACTCGGGTTCCCGCGTGGGCGTTCTTGGATTTGACCTGCATCAGGTCGATGATGACGTTCCATTTTTCGAATATCGCTAAGAGTTTTCCCATATAGGCGTCCCTTTTCGTGCCCATGCCGGTACCCTCCCGATCCGTTCCCCTGAAAAATATGGATGTATTTGAAGCAAGGAACATGCCCCGGTGCGCCCTAGGGCGGAAACCCCAAAAGGCATCACACACGCGACAGGCACGCTCGTTTGGATGGATAGTGATTCTGGTCTGGCCCGCGTGAAACCCGCGATGCAATCAGAACGATTTTCGGGCTCTCATTTCGATATTAAAAGCGGGTCGATTGATTACTTTTTAAGCGTTCATTTTTAATAGAAAATATTCGGCGGCTTGACTACGAACGGTAAAAAGCGAATAACCGGTAGAATTCGAAATGGAGTGCAACCGTGACACGGCTGCGCTCCCGAATTGTATCTCCCTCATTTTATGCTTTTCGCTGTTTGACCCATCCCGCAGTTTTAACAGGTTGGACCTCCCCGGCTTTTAAGGTCGAAACTTTTTCCCCAATGTCGAAGAGAATCACGGAGGATGGTTCCTTGGCCGTAAAAGATACGGACTTTTCTTCGGTAAAACCCGCCCCATCCCCGGTTTTTACCAAATGATTGGTCATTTGAATTTTACCGTTGACCACATGCAGCCAGGCCTTTCGGTTGGACCCCAGTTCGTGAATAATGTGAGTCCCCTTCCAAATGAATCCGGAGTACATTTGAATATCCTGTTTTACAAAGAGGGAAGCCGCCTTTACATCTGAGGAGGCGATGAGCTTTAAAATCCCTTCTCGTTCCGCGAGGCTGAAGAACTTTTTTATCTCCCCCACCACGAATTCATTTCCTTCGAGGTCGAACCGGAATTGAAATACCTGCGCTTCGTCCGAGCTTGAAGCGTTGAATCCATCTTGCTTTATTTCGGATCCGATCTTCTCCATCTTAAATTCGTTTTGCGAAAGCACCCCCCCCCCGGGCCTTTATAGAGGACACTGCCTTTACGGACGTAGGTCAAAACCAGCATGTTACTTTTCGTCGGGAAGGGCCTCAATTCCATCCCGGGGGCAAGTATGTTTTCGTTGAGTTTTTTAAGCGCGCCAAAGCCGTTTTTAAAGGGGTCCGTGTTGTTTTCCGGGTCGAAGGTCATCCAAGTGTTCTGGTTCGCGTTTTGGATGTGGGTGCGTTCTTTGGAAGGCCTGAGAGTAATCATTTTCTTTTCCTTGCGGACCGTGGGTCTGGAGCGGCCTCCCAGGGGACGTTTGGCGGGGCCCGGTACTGTTGATTAGTCGTTCACCTTATCCAAAAGTTTGTACTGTTTAAGTTTGCGGTAAAGGGTCGCCACGCCAAGGCCCATCATCTCGGCGGCTTTTCTACGGTTGCCGTTCGTTTTTTCCAGAGCGCTGAGAATTAAATCCTTCTCCACGTCCCGCAATAACCGAGGCACCCCTTGAACGGAAACCATCGGCTTCACCGACAACACTTGAGGAGGAAGATCATCCACATCCACCCGGTTTGTCTTGGCTACCGCCACCGCTCGTTCCATGGCATTGGCCAGTTCGCGCACGTTGCCGGGCCAGGCGTATTCCAACAGCTGGTCCGCCGCAGGGGCGGTCAATCCATCCACGGGTCGCTTCATTTGAAGTGCGGCCTGGGCGAGGAGGAGCCTCGCGAGCGGAAGAATGTCTTCCCTCCGCCGCCGCAGGGGCGGCACGGCCAGTTCCACCACGTTCAGGCGGTAATAAAGGTCGCCCCGGAATCTTTTTTCCGCCACTTCGACGGACAGGTCCTTGTTGGTGGCGCTGAGGAGGCGCACGCGCACCGGTCGGTTTTTATTTTCTCCCACCCGCCGCACTTCCTTTTCCTGGATTGCCCGGAGGAGTTTGACCTGCATCGGAAGGGATATTTCCCCGACCTCATCCAGAAAGAGCGTGCCGCCGTTCGCCGCCTCGAAAAGCCCGGGCCGGTCCGCGGCGGCTCCCGTAAAGGCCCCGCGCGCGTGTCCGAAGAGCTCGCTTTCCAGGAGGGACTCGGTGATGGCGCCGCAATTGACCGCGATAAAGGGGCCCTGGGAGTGGGCGGATTGCTTGTGGACGAACCGGGCCACGAGTTCCTTGCCCGTGCCGCTTTCACCCGTGATCAGCACCGTGGAATCGATGGCGGCGATGGTCTTGGCGAGCGCCACTAATTTCCTCATCTCCGGACTGCGCCCCATGAGTTCGTCCGGTTCTTCCTCGACTTCAGACAAAACCGCCAGCTTGCGGGATTTTTCCTTCAATTGGGCTTCCGCTTGCTTCAGTTTCGCCGCGACTTCCATCAAGGTGTTGTCGATTCCCCCCCGCTTAAAAACCGCCAAATCACCCCCGGCCACCTGGTTCCATTCGGCCTCGGACTTGATCACCACATGGCAGGCGGCATCGCCCTTACCTAGGCACTTATCCTCAAAGGCATACATTTCCTGATCCAGGGAAAAACTCAGGTAACCGCTGATGAAGCCGCAAATGTTCCAACAGACGGGCTTGTCCGACCGTCCCTTCAGGAGAAGCTGCTGTTCGGCCTCGTACGATACGCGCCAAGATCCGCCCTCGGGCCCGAAGACGTCAAGGTTGTCCGGATCCAGCGTGACCAGGCCCTGAAGCGCCAAAATGCGGGTCCCCGCCTTGCGCCAGTCCTCGTCACTTTCCCATTTGAATTTTGATTTGAGGGCCATGGCCATGTTCCGGCCGTGGATGTACCCGAAACGGCTGAGGATGCCCCAGGCCGTATTATTTCCGTAGGTATCGACGAGTTCATCGCGAAGAATCCCGTGCGAAAGGGTGTCGCAGATCAAGGCCTTCTGGCCCGCGAAATGAACGGGGCCTTCCTTCGTGTTCAGTTCCAAAAGTTCTTTTAAGTCGAGGTCTTGTACTCGCGTGGTCAGCTCCTTGGTGGACTTCAATCCACAAGTGCTTCTTTATATGAAGTTAAACTTGGGCCGAGTTGGTTGAACCAAAGAAAAGGAAAGAGGGGTCAGAAACTCATTTGGTTCGGATTCAGTCGGGACATTCTCCGGGGCCGGTAACGAGGCGCGCACAAGCCGCCTTATCAATGTGATTCTACTCTTATCCGAAAATTAAAACCGGATAATAGCCCGATTCTTTGTGAAATAAAATTCACGAACGCTCTATCAATGTGATAGTCAACAAAGGCGGTAATTGAAATGATTGAATATCCGATCATTTCAATCGCACGAAACCCGGCCAAGGATTTCTTCCGCCGTAAAAGAACAAAACCACCACGGCATGGGACTTGCACTAAGACTAGCCTCGATCGATATCCCAGATTATCCCGTTAGGAGACAAGCCGTGGTCAAAACCGAAACACCCGTTAAAATTCTTCTCGTGGACGACATACCCGCGAATTTACTTTCCCTGGAAGCCGTCTTGGATAACCCGGGTCTGAGCCTGACAAGGGCCAACTCGGGGCAAGAAGCCTTAAACCATCTCACGCAGGGAGATTTCGCCGTGGTCTTGATGGATGTGAGGATGCCGGTCATGGATGGTATTGAAACAGCGGCCTCGATCCGAAAAACCGATCCCGACGGCAATATGCCCATCATTTTCCTGACCGCGGCGCAGAATAATGACATCGATAAAGCCCGGGCCTACGCCGTAGGGGCCATCGACTATCTTCTCAAGCCTTACGTCCCGTCGGAACTCAGAACCAAGGTCGCGATTTTGAGCGACCTCTTCCGCGAGAAAAAGGAATTGGTGGTCCACATTGATTACCTCAACAACAGGGTCCGGGAACTCGAAAAACGCAACTCGATGTTAAAAGAGGAAAAGGCCAAGTAAATCCTGGGGTGACAAAGGGCCTGGCCCCTTTGTCTTTGAATTTTCGCGGGGAGCCAAATGAAAATCGTGACGATCCTGATCAAAATAGCCCACGGCTTTGAGTTTAAAAAATTCAAGGACGCCGTCAAACGAAACCCCAACGACCATAGCCTACGCGCGCGGTTCGCCATGTTCTGCTTGAACTACTATTTCAGCCACCAAACCCTTGCCCGCTTGGATGAAAGGGAGGCGGTCAATCAATATGAAAACATCGACCATTCGGAACTGCGGGAGCTGGAAATTTATTACCTGATGGGCAAATACTACCTGGGCTCAAACGACAAAAAGGCCGCCGAGGTGTACCTGAAAGGGATCAAGAGTTACAACGAATTTGCCGCCCGGGATTACGCTATGCGTCATGAATACGTGGAAATGGCCTTCAGTATCGCCTTGAATTTATTGAAACTGGAAAACAACCATGCCGGCCCCCATTTGGAACAATTCTTTAAAATTGTCCGCCACACCTATCTAAAGAATTTCTTGATCGAGAAAGTAATGATTAAGAGGGATATCGGATGGCCCCCTTCCCGATCTGTTCAGCAAATCGAGGAATGAAAGGGCGCCTGGCCCCATTATTCATTTCGCGAATAAACGAAATCGTTGAGAAGAATTAAGAAAGTCTTTTGAGATTCTTCTTTTCCTCCCGCCTGAAAATAATCGATCTCAATAAGATTCTTGTTTTAGGGTAAACTCCAAGAATGACTACATTCCATCCAAGCATCCGCGCACTCCTGGGGGGAGCGGTTCTGGCCTTCTTCTGCGCGGCAAGCGCGAACGCCAACCCGTTCGAAAAAGAGCCGGTGAATTCTTCGTTCGTCACCCAAGGGGATCATTACAGCTTTATTGGGGATTTCACCATCGACGTGGACCCGGTGTTGATTTGGCAAGTGTTGACGGATTACGCGGATATCGAGAAATTTGTAGCCGATTTCCAGATCAAAATCCTTCAACAAAAGGATAACCAACTCTTACTACAGCAAACTCTGGGGGAAGGTTTTCTTTTCATCCGGTTCGATGTGCATGCCCTACTGGAAGTTCATGAGCAACCCATGGAATCCATCTTTGTGGAGGATATCAGCCACAAGGAATTCGCCCGATTCCAGAATGTTTGGACGTTAGAGCCCGATCCCTCGGGCGTCGGAACCAAAGTTGCCTTCATGATGGATACGGTGAGAAACAAACATACGCCCTGGTATATCACCCCGGACGTTTTCCGGCTGGGCCTTCGAAATTTCCTGAAACAATACCGCTTTGAGATTGAACGCCGCGCCGCCAAAGCGAAGAAAGATTCCGAAGCCATCCCCCCTCCACCGGATTAAAAAGGGAAAATACCCATGCCGCACCGGTGGAGGCCCTCCCTATTTTTAGGCCTTAACCTTTTCCTTTTTATTGGGCTGGCCTTTGCCCTTGAGGATCAGGTTCTTCAAACTTCCCCGAATGTAGGAACCCCAGGCATCGTTACAGGCGGTGAAGCATTCTTGTTGGGAGCTTAGGCCTTGGTGCGTAAAACGAACCTCGGTCTTGCCGTCTTGGGGGGCGATCTCAAAGATGACCTTGGTCCCATTCCACTCGGTTTTATCTTCGATAAAAGACAAATAACTGTCCGTGACGGTCCAAACGATCTTTTTGCCGGGAACCGACTCGGTTATCTTCTGCGTCGTACGATGCAAATCTTTGTATTGGTAAGTGAACACATCCCCGAGTTTTTCAGTCTTTCCTTCAATTTGCCCCGACCACCACCCCCGCACGTTATTGATGGCGTCGAAGACTTCCTTGGGGGTTTTATCGACGGTGATGGTATGGCTTAAATATTTTTCTTTCATGATTTTCTCCTTCTTTTGATTTTAGGTTTGGGGCCGTGGGTTGAAGCCACGGCGGTTGATTGGGTAAATGGAGCGATCAGAGGCAACACCGGCGTTCTTGAATGCCCCCCTCTTCCGCCGGTGTGGAGCCCTGTTTTTTCCTTTGGGTTAAGCCTTGACCGGCTCGGGCATGAAGCCCGAAAACTGCTTCTCCATGGCCTTGACCGCGCTACCTCGCCAGCTTTCCGCGATGGATTGGGACATGGGATCGGGGAAAATCTCCTCCTCCCCCTTCTCCACCCCGTCGAATATGGCCCGCGCCACCGATTCCGGGGAGGCTTTGGGCACTTCGAGCCCGCGGGACATATCCGTGTCGACCGGGCCGGGCAGGACCACATGGACCCCCACGCCCCGTCCGGCCAAATAGGCGCGGAACGACTGGGACATGGAAAAAGCGGCCGCTTTCGAGATCGAGTAGGCCGCGATGGCCGGGATAGCAGCCCAGGCCGCAATCGAAAGGATGTTGACGATGGCCCCTTTCGAGCGGGTCAACTGGGGCGTGAAGGCCTGGATCATTCCGTAGGGGCCCCGGAGATTGACGGCTAGGTGTCGTTCGAGAGCGGAGGGATCGCTCAAGTCGTCGAATTGCGCGACCCCGGCGTTATTGATGAGGAGGTCGAGGGATTCGATTTCCCCGGCGGCGTCCCGAACCTGCCCGGCGTTCGTCACATCCAGGGCCAGCGGCGTCACGCGTCCATCCGGGTGGGTCCACACCTGGCGGGTACCGGCATAAACCCGCTTCGCGCCCCTTTTTAAGGCCTCGTCTACCAGCGCCTTCCCGATGCCGCGATTGGCCCCGGTGATCAGAACAGCTTTGCCTGCGATTTTCATAAGTCCTCCCCTTTTTTACTGGCTCACGACACAGATTTTACTTGCATCATGAAAGCAATAGAAACATACTCCCGTTACTTGCGTGATGCAAGTAAAAAGTGTAAACTCCTAGTAAAATTATTCGGAACTATGGCATTGACGTATCTTCAAGATAAACCCTCTCCCCTTGAGGGAGAGGGCTGGGTGAGGGGTGCTTGAGTTCATGTATTCCCTCTCATCCCGACCTTCTCCCTCCAGGGGAGAAGGTGAAAGTCGAAAAGCCATGCATAGTTCCTAAATTATTTAATAAGGATGTGTGAAAAATGTTAGGGCGAACCTACGAGAAACAAGCCTGCTCGGCGGCCCGCGCGCTGGAAATCGCGGGGGAGCGCTGGAGTCTCATGATCTTGCGTAACGCGGCGTTCGGGGGCATGACCCGCTTCAAGGACTTTCAGCAAAGCCTCGACATCGCCACCAATATCCTGGCCAAGCGGCTGGAAAGTTTCGTCCAGGACGGCCTGATGACCACTTCCAAAGGCGATTCGGAACACATGGAATACCATCTCACCCCCAAGGGCTTGGATTTCAAGGAAGTCATCATCGCTTTGACCCAGTGGGGCGATAAATGGGCTTGTACGGATGGCCCGCCCATCGCCTTTGAGCACGAGGGGTGCGGCGGCCGCATTGAACAGCATTTGCACTGCCGGTCCTGCCAAACCACGGTCAAGGCGAAAGAGGTTATCGCGCGCAAGACTAAGGCGATGGCCCTCTATCAGAAAAAGCTTAGGGCTTAACCAATTCTTCAACCGTCCAATTCAGGAATAAATACTTTTTTCCCGGTAAAGGTTCTTTCCGGCACCGGGGATTTCAAAAAAGACCGCAAGGTATCCAAATAAAGGGCGGCGGAAATGCCCAGGGGAATCAGGTAGTAAACGAGTCTGAATAACAGGGCAGCCACTAAAGTCGACTCAAACCCTACCCCCAGGTATTTAAAAGTGCAGGCCAAGAGGGATTCGCTGACCCCCAGTCCAGCGGGAACCGGGTTGATATTGGACGACAGAAACATCACCGTGAAGCCCACCATGAGAAGCCCCAGGGGCAAATCCAACCCCACCGCGTGGAAGCAGAAATAAAAGGCCAGGGCCATGAAAAGCCAATTCATGGCCACCCAGAAAAAAACCTCCAGCAGATGGATCCAGCCCCGCCGCAGAAAAGCCACCGTCATTTCCACCCGGGCCAGCGTATCGATCCACTTCCGGGCAACCGCTTCCCCCTCCGAATGTCGTTGGCTGATCCAGCGGCCCGCCGCCAGGGCCACCCGGACCGACCACCGGCGAAAGACCCGGTGGAAGAAGAAAACCATCATCCCCCCAACCACCAGCAGAAGCCCCGCCATGAAAAACAAAAGGACGCTTGTTTTGGGGACACCCGTCCATTCGGGATGGGCGTGAAGGTAGCCCAGTTCACCCAGGCATACGATGGCAAGCGCCAGGTTGAAAATCATGTTTTGAGCGAGGGACAGGGGCACCGTGACCGAATAGGGCACCTTTTCATTTTTGAGCAGAAAAGCTCGGTTGGCGATGCTGGACACCCCGGCGGAGGAAACGATGTAATTGACCGTGTCCGAAATGAACATGATGGAAAAAAACTTGGGGAAGGGAATCCGGTAGGGCGTCATCGCAAAGAGGGCGCGGAAGGAAAGGGTGGTCGCCAAATAGGCGAGCCCCGTGGTCACGAGTGCGCAAAGGAATGGAATCGGGGCCAAATGGCCCAAAACTTCCTTGAGTTTGGAAAAGTCGCTCAGGAAGGCGGTCGCCAATACCAGCACCATGATCCCCACGAGGATCAGGGAAACGGCCAAAATGACTTTTTTATCCGGTCGCTTCACGGGTCTTCCTTTGTAGCCGATCTATACCATGGAGGGGTCATCGGCATGCATCGGTTTGGCTGTCATTCCGAGGAGCAGAGCCGATAGGCTCGATTTGCGACGTGGGAATCCCAGTTCGCCTTTCGCGTTTGTCTCTCATTCAAGTCAAATACGAACACCCACCATAAACTTGGATTGTCCATGGGCTAAAGCCCATGGATGTTTGAGCGAATTCAGCCCAGCTTCAACAAGCTTGCCGCAAAAATTGCGGCTCTCAATGACAACAAAACCAAAACATTTCAAATTAACCTACTACCGGTATTCCCGCCGGATTATCCCTTTTTGAACACGTAATCAGCTGGCCATCGCCGCTACGGCTGTGCGCTTTACCGGAACGACTAATCTCGGGTAGGGGCACACCACCCTCGGGTCGCCTTCCCGCTCAATCTTTTTCACGTCCGTTTCCAGCCGTTGGAGGATAACATCACGGAAATTCTGGAAATGCAAGTAGAGGGCCATCAAAGACAACGCGTCCCGAAAAGCCTGGGGGTTCTTCCACAGCATCGTGACCAAGACCCGCCAAAAGTGATAGCCGGTGGAGGGCCTGGCCATCATTTGGGTGATGAGTTTGAATAAACCCTTCAGGTCCTTGTAGATCGTCCAGGGGTTGAAATGCTGGCGCCTTTTATGGGTGCGCAGCATCAGCGAACTGCGTAAAACCCGGTTGAAATAATTCTTGGGTTTCAGAATCTCTTTCACGATCATTCCGTAATCCCGCAAAATATCCAGCCTCGGCCTGATGGTGGTGAAGTTGAGTCCGCTCACGCACTGATCCCCCGTGGTGTCGGTGGGGGTCTCAAAATCATCGTCCAGGCGGCCTTCGGCCTTCAGGCGCCGGGTCATCTGGGTGTTGGGCACGGCCAAAAGCAGGCCCACCATGTTGACCGCGATGTTGGTTTGCTCGATGTTTTCCACGATTCTCGCGGCGATGTCTTCTTTTTCGCCGTCAAAGCCCACGATGTAGCCCGCCATCACGATCATGCCGTGCCGGTTGATCTTGTGGATGCTCTCGGGGATGGACCGGTGGGCGTTCTGGTGCTTCTTCGCGGCCAAGAGGGCTTCCTTGTCGGGCGTCTCGATGCCCGTGAAGAGCCAGGTAAAGCCCGCCTCTTCCATCAGGTTCAACAGGTCGTCGTCATCGGAAAGGTTGAGCGAGGCTTCGGTGCTGAAATCGAAAGGAAAATCGTGTTTCCTCTGCCACTCGATCAACTGGGGTAATAGTTCCTTCACGGCCTTTTTGTTGCCGATGAAATTGTCATCCACGATGCTCAACTGCCCCCGGTAGCCGAGGTCGTAAACCGTCTTCAGTTCCCTTTCCAACTGGGCGAAAGACTTGCCCCGGGGTTTGCGCCCGAAAAGCTCGATGATGTCGCAAAATTCGCACATGAAGGGGCATCCCCGGTTCCACTGGATGCTCAGGTTCAGATAGTTGGAATAGTCCAAAAGGTCGAACCGGGGCGTGGGGGAAGTGTGCATGTCGGCCTTGCGCTCGCCGGGTTCGTAGCGGTGTTTGGCCGACCCGGAAAGGTAATCCCGCAAAAATTCGGGCAGGGTCACCTCGGCCTCGCCCAGTATAAGGTGGTTCGCATCGTCGTAAAGGTGGGGGCTGGAAGTGGCGTCAGGCCCGCCGATGATGACGGTCTTGCCCCGGGTTCGGAAATAGTCGATCAGGCGCAGGTGCTCGCTTTGCTGAAAAATCTGTCCGCCGATAAAGACCAGTTCGGCCCAATCCACGTCCTCAATGTTCAGTTTCTCGACATTCAAATCGTTCAGACGCACGTTCCAGCCGTCAGGCAGCATGGCGGCCACGGTGATTAAACCTAAGGGCGCTTCGGGGTATTTGGCCCCGACCAGCTCGCAGGTTTCGCGGTAGTTCCAGAAAGAGTCGGAGGTGAAACGGGGGTAAATGAATAAACAGTTCTTCACGGATGCGTCCATGGCCAGTCCTTTTTTAAAGTGGGCTGGAGGGGACGAGTGGGATCGGGCGGGAACTTGACTGCGGGATCAGTACTCTTCAACCGACTGAGTTTTTCGTCTAATTTTTATCGTAGGGAGTTTCGGGAAAAGTTGTAAGGGAATCTGAAAATTAAATGGGTAAACGAGGCGTGGGCGATATCAAAAATTGCTCATACCACCAAAACGTCTCGCTATCATTTTGATAATTTCTAAGACGATTTAGATAAGGGTTATTACGAACAAAACGGGATGCAGGACGTGGGTTTCTATCGCGTGCAAGGCAATCCGCATTACCGAGACCTATCCTTTTTCTTTTCAAGAGCCTTCAAGTTTGGGGGCATCGGTCGGCATCCACAAGCACGGGCGTGTTTGAAATGCCAGACAAGACGTTGTTCGATCGTTGGTTTCTTAGGCATGGGATGCTTCTCGTGCCAGGATTTATTAATTTTACTCATTCCCTAATACCTTCATTCCTTTTTCCAATTTTGACGCCTTTTTAAAAAAGGGGACAGACTGACCCATCATTCCTTGGCCTGGTATACGGTCCTTGTACAGGGCTGTATAGGGGTCTTAGTGATTTAATGGATTTTCCGAATCAGATTATTGCCATAATCCGCAACGAAAACATTTCCCGAAGCGTCCACCGCGACACCACTTGGTTGATAAAAGGTTATGGATAGAAACAAATGCGGAGGGGGGAGTCTGGGCCCTTGGTTCGGTTTTTGAATAACCGTTCAGCTTTTAAGCAACCGCCCATGCTGGATGGTCAGGTTTTGAAGCCTTTGGGCGAGTTCTGAGGTCAGGGCCCCATTGGCCAGTCGCCAACCCCAGTTCCCTTCGGGGGTTCCGGGAATGTTCATCCGGGCCTCGGTCCCCAAGCCCAGCAGGTCTTGAGCGGGCACCATGGAAAGGTTCGCGGGTGAGGCGAGGACATCCCCGATGATCGCCCAAACGGCCCCCGAATCCTCCACGCCCAACCGCTTTCGCAAGGCTTCCCGATTCGGTCGGGAAAGCTTGGCGTACCAGCCCGCCGTGGTGTCGTTGTCGTGGGTTCCGGTATAGACCACCGAGTTCGGCAGGTGGGGTTTCACCGGATCGGCATGGGGGTCAAGGCTTGATTCATACTCAAATTGAAGCACACGGGACCCCGGCAGTTGAAACTGGTCCCGAAGGGCAACGACCTCGGGGGTGAGAATACCCAGGTCTTCGGCAATGAATGGCAGGGACCCGAAGGCTTTCCGCACGGCCTCAAAAAAGGCCTCTCCACCGCCCGGCAGGTATTGCCCCCTTTCCGCCGTCCGGTCACAGCCGGGCACCTCAAAGGTGCGTACAAATCCGATGAAATGATCCAGCCGGTTGAGGTCGAACCGCCCGAAGGCGGTCCGCAGGCGTTCGATCCACCATCGGTAATTTTGGGTTTGAAGCACTTCCCATCGGTACACGGGCACACCCCAAACTTGTCCGGTGGGTGAAAAATAATCGGGAGGCACCCCCGCGACCACCGGCATGGTGCCATCAGGGTTCAATTTGAATATCTCGGGATGGGCCCAGACATCGGCGCTTTCCCGCGATACGAATAGGGGAATATCGCCGATCAATCGGATGTTCAAGGCCCTGCAAGCTTCCCGGAGTTCCTTCCATTGCCGGGAGAATTGCCATTGGACAAACTGGTGGTATCGAATTTCACCGGCCAGTTCTATTTGGGCGCGTTGCAGAGCGTCGGGGTTGCGGGTGCGCAGTTCGGAGGCCCACTTGCACCAATCCGGGGTGCCTTCCCGGGCCTGGAGGGCCAGGAATAAGGAATAGTCCCCCAGCCAGTAGGCTTCGGCGCTGGCAAAAGCGTCGAGTTCGGCCCGTTGGGCCGCCTGCCCCCTACGTTCAAACTGTTCAAACGCTTTTTGGAACCACCCCAGCTTCAGGCGTTGGGCCTGGGCAAAGTCCACCTTTCCTTCGGATCCGGGAACGGAACTCTCGATCTCCCGGCCGTCCAGAAACCCCTGTTCCACCAGCCAGTCGGGGCTCAGCAGGAGGGGATTTCCCGCGAAGGCGGATATGGATTGATAGGGAGAATCTCCTCCCCCCGCCGGGCCGATGGGCAGCATTTGCCACCAACCTTGACCGCTTTCGGAAAGAAAATCGACAAAGGCGTGGGCGGCAGGCCCCAGGTCGCCGATAGGAAAAGAATTAAAAAGGGATGTGGGGTGCAGAAGCACCCCGGAGGAACGTTTATTCATGGCGGCATTCTATTCGGTTAATTCAATATTGAACAAAAAAGAATCTTTTGATTGTCATGCGGATTCTTTTCATGAACAAGTTACGGCCTAAAATTTATAAACGAGCTTCGCTTTTATGTACATGGCGATGGCTCCGGCTATCCAGCCTGCGAAAAATATCGCGACAGGCTTGGCTTGGTCTATACCACCCTTGAGCCAAAACATGCCGAGAACAAGGACCATAACGATGGCCACCGCGATCCCCCAACTTACGAATTTATTCATAAAATAAACTCCGTTTTTTTCCACAAAACTCTTTAGAACCATTCATCGAAAAAATTTCAACCTCTTTCCCACATAAAACGCGAAATAGATCGCAATGGATGTCCCGATCACCATACCCCAAATTTGGTGGGTCGTATTGAAAGGATAGAGTCCCGTCACCACCATGGCCGCACGCCCGAGGATGTCCACCATGAGCAAAAAAATGGCGAGGAATGCCCATCGCTTTTTCCCCGTTAATATCAGTAGCCCCCCTATTAAATAAAAAAGGCCGATCACCACACCCGCATAGGTGGCTAAGGTTGACGTGGAAGTTGAAAGAACCAAGAATTTATGGGTGATGCCCGTCAAAATCTCCGCTAAACCGAAAAGGATCATCAAAAAAGAAATGATTTTGAAATCCCAGGAATGGGTCGGGATTTTGACATTGCCGTCACCGGATTCGCTCATGTTTTAAAACCTTTTCCTTTTTCTACGACAGGTCTCCGCCTCAAACAATTTTACTCGCCAATAATCTCATCCGGTTTTAAACAAAGGAATTGATAATGCCCGCTCTTCCCTTCCCGGATAAGAGCTTTTAAGCACGACTTAAAAAAACGTCCAACACAAAGACACGAAGACCCAAAGGACGGCAAAAGAAGAATGAGTCTTTAAAAAAATCCGAAATAAGAATTCCTTTTGCTTTGCTTTGTGGCTTAGTGGATTCGTGTTGGCCGCGGGTCTGCTTTGCTTGAACGATGACGAAAATACTTATCACTCACCGGATTAGGGTTTCCGAGCCAAGAGAATAACGCTGGAACGGGCTTCGACACGATAAGCTTTTGAATTTTTCAATAGCGGCTCTTTGCCCGCTTCCGGTAAATCTTTCGGGGAAGGAAGAAAAGTATCGGCTGACATTTTCCAGCCGTAGCCTTTCGGCAGGGGCGGCATTATGAAATCGGAGGCTTCCGTACCGGCGTTGAACATCAGGTAAAGACCGTCGCGGCCCTTTTCGGGCACGAAACAGGCGAGTTTTTTGTTATTCGGGTCGTCCCAGTTGGGCCCCGGACTCTCCGCGCCGAACCACCGGATATCGTCGTCCTTATAAAAGGCTTCCTGGCTCAGGACAGGATGGGCCGCGCGAAAAGCGATCAGTCCCCGGGTAAAGCGGAAAATCTCCCGGTGCCTCTTCAGAAGGGTCCAGTCCATCCAGCTGGTAAGGTTGTCCTGGCAATAGGCGTTGTTGTTGCCCCGCTGGGTGCGGCGAAACTCGTCCCCGCCGAGCATCATCGGAACACCGCGCGATACGAGCAGGGTCAGGAGGAAATTCTTGATCTGCCGTTTCCGGACGGATTCGATTCCAGCATCCTCCGTCGGCCCCTCCTGCCCGTAATTTGCGCTTAAATTATTATTGGTTCCGTCGCGGTTGTTTTCCCCATTCGCCTCGTTATGTTTGCCTTCATAACTGACCAGGTCGTTTAAGGTGAACCCGTCGTGGCAGTTAATGAAATTGATGCTTCCCTCCGGGCCTTTTCCCGAAGGGGCATAGAGGTCGGAGCTTCCGCAGAGGCGGGTGGCGAACAGGCCGGTCATCCCCAAGTCGCCGCGCCAGAAACGACGGACCTCGTCCCGGTACCGGCCGTTCCATTCGGACCAGCGCCGCCCCGAAAACCGGCCCACCTGGTAGGCCCCCGCCGCGTCCCAGGCCTCGGCGATCATTTTGATGCCCCTCAAAACCGGATCTTCCTCGATGCGTTTGATGAGCGGGGCGTTGTCCAGTAGTTTCCCGGTTTCGTCCCGGTCGAGGACTGACGCCAGGTCGAAGCGGAAACCATCCACATGCATCTCGGCCACCCAATAACGCAGGGCGGAAAGGATGTGATCCAGAACCATGGGATGGTTGGCGTTGACCGTATTGCCCGTTCCCGCGAAATTCTTGTAACGGCGCTTATCCTCGGCCAGGGTGTAAAAAATCGAGTTGTCGATCCCACGGAACAAAAAGGTCGGCCCCAGTTCGTCCCCTTCCGCCGTGTGATTGAACACCACGTCCAGGATCACTTCGAGGTCGGCCCGATGGAGGGCCTGGACCATTTCCTTGAACTCCCGAATCTGCCGGCCCATCCCTCCTGAAGCGCTGTAGGAACCCTTGGGCGCGAAAAAATTGACCGGATCGTACCCCCAGTAATTCCGGAGAGGTTCGTTTGTTTTCGGGTTCTTCTTCGTGATGGAATTTTCGTGGAATTCCATCACCGGCATCAGTTCCACGGCGGTCACCCCCAGGCTTTGGAGGTAGGGAATCTTTTCCACCAGCCCCCGGTACGTGCCCGGATGCTTCACTTCCGGTTTCGCCATCCGGGTAAAGCCACGGACATGGATTTCGTAGAGGACGCTGTTGGACCAGGAATGCCGGGGCGGTTTGTCCCCG
The DNA here is from genome assembly GCA_964525605.1 of uncultured bacterium. Lineage (GTDB taxonomy): Bacteria > Oederibacteriota > Muellerivitia > Muellerivitales > Muellerivitaceae > CAVTWJ01. Next base: position 35,778 of record CAZGKT010000003.1, on the reverse strand, counting down.
TCCCAATCAAACGATTCGTTGAGGAAGACGCATTTGGGGGTCGTCGGGGCGTTGTCTTTCAGGGAGGGGACCGAGTCCGGTCCCTGGGCGGGATCGAACCCCCTGGCCGAATCAAAATCCCAGGGTGGAAGATTGGAGAGGGCCGTGGCCCGAGGATCCAGGAGGAGTTTATGAAAATTGAACCGGTGGCCCTGGGCGGGATCATAGGGTCCGTCCACGCGGAAGCCGTAAAGCTGGCCGGAGTGTATTCCCTTCACCCAAACGTGCCAGACGTCTCCGGTGCGGTTCAGGGAGGGTTCCAGGTCAAAAGCTCTCGCGGGCTTTCCATCCTCGGGATGGTCAAATAATTCCAACCGGACGCGGGTGGCGTTGCGGCTGAAGAGGGCGAAATTGGCTCCGCCTCCCGTTTCCTGGGTTCCCAGGGGCAGGGGCGAACCGGCTCGTACCTCCTCCTGTCCGGACCCATCGGGGAGATTCTCCCGCCGTCTTCGTGGGGAAATTTTTACCGTTTTCATGGCCTTCTTTACCGCTGCCAAAGGATCCGTCCCTCTTCCAGGGGCACGGATACCCCCGCAAAAGCCGGGAACACCCGGGCAGTATAGTCGTTGGCGGGTCGATCCGCAGGCACGGCCGCGTTGAAAAGAGTGTCCGATCCGCCGGATGGCGTCTGGGAGGCCTTCATTTCCTGCTTCGCGGCCAGCCCTGGCCCGACGCCATCGGCGTAAAGTTCCACCTGGAGAGCCTGGGGGGCCAGGCCGTTGAGAAAAAGCCGCGCCTCAAAAAAATGTTTACCGTCGCGCGTTTCCACCTTGACGCTTTCAAACCGGAGTCCGGCCCATTTTTGTTCCAGCCCCATCCGCCAATCGTTGATTTTCTTGCCAAGGGCGCCTTTGTCCGCGGTACGGGAATGGAAGGAAGCGGCGGCCGGGAGATAGTATTTTTCGGTGTATTCCCGCACCGCGCGGTTGGCGGAAAAACGGAGCGTCAAACGCGCCATGCTTTCCCGCATCCGCTGGACCCATTTCCCAGGCAGACCGTCCTTGTCCCGTGCGTAGAATTCGGGAACCACTTCCCGCTCCAGTAATCCGTAAAGCGCGTCGGCCTCGGCGCCGTCCCAGGCGGGGTCGTCCCCATGCTCCTGGCCGTCTCCCAAGGCCCATCCCACGTCGGGGGTGTAGGCCTCGGCCCACCAGCCGTCCAATTCGGAAAGATTAAGCCCCCCGTTGACCAGCACCTTCATGCCGCTCGTGCCGCAGGCCTCCCAGGGTCGCCGGGGAGTGTTGATCCAAACGTCCACGCCCCTTACCAGGTGCTCGGACAAGCGCATGTCGTAGTCGGCGAGAAAAATCACGTGGGGGCGGGCTTCCGGCGTGCGGATAAATTGGATCCATTCCCGGATGAGGGCCTGTCCCGCCTGGTCCTGCGGATGGGCCTTGCCCGCGATGAGAAGCTGGACCGGTCGGTTGGAATCGCTTAAAAGGCGCAGAAGCCGCGACCGGTCGTGCAGAAGCAAATCGGGCCGCTTGTAGGTGGCGAAACGGCGCGCGAAACCCAGCGTCAAGGCGTTGGGATCAAACAGATGTTTCGCCTCCTCCACGGCCTCGGGCGCCGCGCCGGAGGCGGCCAACTGCCGGGTTAACTGGACGCGGGCGTATTCCACCAGGTACTGGCGGGAGGCGGTACGCAACTGCCAGAGCTTTCCGTCAGAAACCTTGCGGATTTCGCTTTCCATGTGATCGATCGTCCCCAGCCAGCGGTCCTTCCCGCAGGCTTCCGTCCACAGGTCATCGGCCGGGGCCGAGTCCCAGGTGGGCATATGCACCCCGTTCGTCACCTGCCCGACCGGCACCTCGTTTTGCGGCCAGCCGGGGAAAAGCGGCGCGAAAAGTTTTCGGCTGACTTCCCCGTGCAATTGACTCACCCCGTTCACCGCCCCGCTGCCCCGGATGGCCAGGTAGGCCATGTTGAAACTTTCGGACGAATCATCGGCGTTTCGGCGGCCCAGGGCCATCAGGTCATGGAGGGAAAGGCCGAGGTTTTCCTTGGCATACCGGCCCAGGTGCCGCGCGAAAAGGGCCGGATCGAACCGGTCGAACCCGGCGGCCACCGCCGTATGGGTGGTGAAGTGGTTCCCGCCCCGCGTGGCTTCCAGGGCCGCCCAAAAGGATTGGCCCGTTTCTTCCATGAATTCGCGGGCCCGTTCCAGAACGGCGAAGGCCGCGTGGCCCTCGTTCAGGTGGCAGACTTCCGGCCGGAGGCCGAGCGCGCTCAGCAGACGCCATCCGCCGATCCCCAGAATCATTTCTTGCCGAAGGCGAAGTTCGGGACCGCCGCCGTACAGCTCGCTGGTGATCCCCCGATGGGCGGGATCGTTCGCCGGGTCGTTCGTGTCTAAAAGATAAAGCTTGGCCCGGCCCACCTGGACCTGCCAGGCGCGCACCCACATGGAGTAGCCGGGCAGGGCGATCTCCAGCCGCAGCCATTCGCCGTTGGCCTGGCGCAGGGGTTGGATGGGCAATTGGCCGGGATCGTTGTAGGGATAAAGCGCCTGCTGGGTCCCATCCCGATCAATCACCTGGCGGAAATAACCCTGCTGGTACAACAGCCCCACGCCTGCCACCGGCACGCCCAGGTCGCTGGCGGTTTTAAGCTGGTCCCCGGCCACGTTGCCTAATCCCCCCGAATAAATGGGGAGGGCTTCGCTGAGCATGAATTCCATGCTGAAATAAGCCGCGCAGGAAAGGGGGGAATTCGGGTGTTTTTCCTGGAACCAGGCCGGGTCCGACAGCTTTTGGCGCCGGGTCTTGACCAGATCGTCCACGGTTTTGCGGAAAGTGGTCTCAACCAAAACGCTTTCGACCTTATCCCGTGAGGCGGTCCGAAGAACCACCCAGGGGTTGTGGGTGATCTCCCACAGCTTGGGGTCCAGCATCCGCCACACCTCATCGGTCGCGTGGTTCCAGGACCAGCGGATGTTCAGGGCCAGTTCGGCCAGGGCCTTAAACCCATCGGATCGGGGTTTGGAATATTCATCGTTGGCTCCCGAGTTATTAATGGCTGCGTTCATGGTTAAGCCTTTCTATTTAGAAACTGCAACCAAAACTTAAAAATTTCACCGCCAAGACGCCAAGTGCGCCAAGAACAACAAACCAAAAAAATCATTTCAGGTTTTTTGCCTTTCTTGGCGCACTTGGCGGTGAAAAAGTTTTTTTATTATTTCAAAACATCGTCCACCAGGGCCTGGGCTTGCTTGAGGATCAGCTTCAAGTGGTCGGGCCCCCGGAAACTCTCCCCGTAGATCTTGGTGATGTTTTCAGTTCCCGAAGGGCGGGCCGCGAACCATCCGTTTTCCGCCGATACTTTCAATCCTCCCAGGGGGGCATGGTTACCCGGGGCCTGCGTCAGGATGGATTTGATCTTTTCGCCCGCCAGTTCGTCGCTTTTCACCTGCTCGGGAGAAAGCGTCACCAACTTCAACTTCTGTTCCAGGGTCGCGGGAGCGTCCACCCGGTCGTAAAAGCTCTCGCCGAACAGGCTCGTAAGTTCCCGGTATATTTCGCCCGGATCGTGTTTCATCCGGGCCGTCATCTCCGCCGCCAGCAGGGCCGGGATCAGGCCGTCCTTGTCCGTGGTCCAAACCTCGCCGTTCTTCCGGACGAAGGAAGCGCCCGCGCTTTCCTCCCCTCCGAAAGCCAGCGACCCGTCGAGCAGGCCTTCCACGAACCACTTGAAGCCGACCGGGGTCTCGTAGAGTTTCCGGCCCAGTTTCGCGGCGACGCGGTCGATCATGGCGCTGCTTACCGCCGTTTTGCCGACCGCCGCGTCCTCGCGCCAATCGGGCCGGTTCCTGAACAGGTAGAAGATGGCGGCGGACAGAAAGTGGTTGGGGGGCATGAGCCCCGAACTTCGGGTGACGATGCCATGCCGGTCGTGGTCCGTGTCGCAAGCGAAAGAAAGGTCGAAGCGGTCTTTCATGGCGATGAGCCTTTGCATGGCGTAGGGCGAGGAAGGGTCCATGCGGATCTGACCGTCCCGATCCAGCGTCATGAACCGAAAGGTCGGATCAACCTTCTCGTTGACGACGGTCAGGTTGAGGCCGTAGCGTTCGGCGATCCGGCTCCAGTAATACACGCCCGCCCCCCCTAAGGGGTCCACTCCCAGTCGCAGTTTGGAATCCCGGATGATTCCCATGTCGATCACATTTTCCAGATCGCCCACATAGGCGCCGAGGTAGTCGTGGCGGTTCGTGGTGGAAGCGCGGAAGGCGGCTTCGAAAGGAATCCTTTTAATTTCCCCCATTCCCATTCCTAAAAGTTCGTTGGCTTTCGCCCCGATCCAATCCGTGACGCCCTGGTCGGCGGGCCCCCCGTTCGGGGTGTTGTATTTGAACCCGCCGTCTTCGGGCGGGTTGTGCGAGGGCGTGACCACGATTCCGTCAGCCAGCCCGGTTTTTCGGCCGTGGTTGTAGGCCAGAATCGCGTGGGAAATCACCGGGGTCGGGGTCGGCGTGTTTTCAGCCCCTTCGGCGATGAGGACTTCCACCTCATGGGCCGCCAAAACTTCCAGCGCCGTCTTAAAGGCTGGAACCGATAGGGCGTGGGTGTCGATCCCCAAATAAAGCGGGCCGTCGATCCCCTCGCTCTTTCGATAAAGGCAGATGGCCTGGGTGATGGCGTAGATATGGTTTTCGTTGAAGGACTTGTCGAAGGCCGAGCCCCGGTGGCCGGAGGTACCGAAGACCACCCTTTGGGCGGGGACGGCCGGGTCCGGGATTCCGATGTAATAAGCGGTGAGAAGGGCGGGTACGTCGAGCAGAATCCCCGGCGGCGCCGGTTTTCCCGCCAATGGGCTGACTTTCATCCGATCCCCCTCAAGTCCGTCGGTGCGTTTACGCCAGAACCGCCATCAATTTGTCGAAGGGTTGGATGAATTTTTTAACCCCTTCATTCTCCAACTGCTGGGTCACCTGGTCGATATCAATTCCCAGTTCGGGTAGGCTTTCCAACACGTTCCGGGCCCCTTCTTCGTCCTGCTCCAAGGTGGCTTCCGGCGCGCCGTGGTCACGGTAGGCGTCGAGGGTTTCGCGCGGAACCGTGTTGACGGTTTCGGGCCCGATCAAGGCCTCTATATATTTCACGTCGCTGTATTCCGCGTTCTTGGTGCCGGTGCTGGCCCAAAGCAGGCGCTGAGTCATGGCGCCCTTGGACTCCAGTTTCCTGAAACGGGATCCATTGAAAATGTTCTTGTTGTTCTGGTAAGCCCTTTTACCGCTGGCAATCGCGACCTGGCCCTTTGCTTTCTTCGCCAGTTCCTCCGTCTTGCCCCCTTTGAGGATGAGCGCGTCCAACAGGGGGTCGACCAGGACGTCGATCCGGCTGATGAAAAAACTGGCCACCGAGGCCACGCGATCCACCGGCTTTCCCTGGGCCGCGCGGGCTTCCAGGCCGTTGAGGTAGGCTTCGGTGACCTGCCGGTAACGGGGCAGGCCGAACAGCAGGGTGACGTTGACGTTGATGCCGTCGCGGATGAGTTCCTGGATGGCGGGAAGCCCCTCGGCCGTGGCGGGAACCTTGATGAAGACGTTAGGCCGGTTCAGGGCGCCCCACAACCGGCGGGCCTCCTCGATCGTACCGTGGGTATCCTTGGCCAGATGGGGGTTGACCTCCAGGCTGACATAGCCATCGCGGCCCTCGGTTTGATTGTAGAGGGGCCGGAAAACATCCGCGGCGTCCTGGACGTCCCGCTGGGTGAGCGTTTCGTAGATTTCCTTGGCGTCTTTTCCGCTTCCGGACAGTTCCTGGATGTCCTTCCCGTAATCCGTGGTTTCCAGGATGGCCTTCTCGAAAATCGCGGGATTCGAGGTCATTCCCCGCAAACCATCGTCCTTGATCAGGCGCTTGAGTCCGCCCCCGGCGATGAGGCCGCGCCCGATATCATCCAGCCACAGGGACTGGCCCAGATCTTCCAATTGTTTCAATGGGTTTTTTTTCATGGTTTCAATGCCTTTTGAAGATGATTGTCGTTTGGAGAAATCTTCCACTTATGAACAACCGTTCATGAATCCGTCGATTTTCGCCGCGCAGATGAAGTCGTTTTTCGACAAGCCCCCGACATCGTGGGTGCCGTACCTCACGAGGCAGGTTGAATAACCCACCTCCAACTCCGGATGGTGATCCTCGCGGTTGGCGATAAAGGCCAGGGCATTCACGAAACCGATGGTCTCGTGGAAATCCTTGAATTTAAAACTTTTGACCAGGTGTTTGCCCGATTGTTTCCAATCGGGCAAAAGGGTCCGATACCCCTCGATCATCTCGGGACTTAAGGGGCTTTCCCCCTTGTGGAGTGGTTTGCATCTTTCCAGCGCGAGATTTTCACCCAACACGACCGATTTGTTCATGGTCCGACTCCTTTTTTACCCTATTTCAAACGACGGCAGGAGTCGGAAGCAATCGCTTCAAATCATCCACGGTTGCCGGGGTCGCCTGTTCGGTGATAAGTTTTCGGGCCCAATCCAGAATTTTTCCCTGGTTCCAGAGAAGGACGCCCTTCACCTTTTGGTCTTCCAGATACACCACGATGCCCTTACGGAAGGGTTCCTCCCAGGCGGAGATGGTTTTCATCTTGGAATCCAGCTTGCCAACGGCCTCGAATCCCAGGTCGAACAGGTCCGAATAGAAATAGGACAGGTAAACATAGGGATCATCATCCCCGGCCATGTTGATCCCGGCGCACTTGCCCTGAGCGCTCGCGTTGTCCCAATGTTCCAATCGGACGCTTTCGCCGAGGGCCTCGCAGGGGAACCGGGCCAGGTCGCCCGCCGCGAATATCTCCTGTCGGGAGGTCTGCAGGTACTTGCTCACGATCACGCCCCGGTCCATCGCGAGACCGGCCGATTGGGCCAACGCCGTTTCCGGTTCCATGCCGATGCCCGCGATGACCCAGCCCGCCTCCAGCCTTTGCCCGGCCTTCGTCGCGACCTGGACCCGGTTTCCCCGGGATTCAAATTCGACCGGTTCGTCGTCCGCCACCAGGGTGACCCCCTGCTGCCGGTAATATTGGGTGACAAAGTCCGAGAGGTCGGCGGGAAATATGTTTTGCAGGATGGATTTTCCCCGAAAGAGCATCGTGACCTTCTTGCCCAGATGGGTAAGGGCGGCGGAAAGCTCGGCGCCGATGAAACCTCCGCCAATCACCAGAAACTTCTCTTCGCGGACGATGGCCTGGGCCAGGTCGTGATAATCCTGGGTGTTCTGGAAATACTGAACCGCCTTGCCCGCTTTCGGGAATGTTCGGGGATGGCCCCCGGTCGCGATCAGCAGGCGGGAATAACCATAAGGATGGCCGTTCGTGTCGGTCACGAACCGTTCCTGGACGTTGATTCTTTTCACCTCGGTCTTGAGGTGCAAATCCACTTTTTGCTGACGGAAATAGTCCAGATCGTGAATGAAGATCTCGTCGTAGGTTTTTTTGCCCCACAACAGGTCCTTCGAGAGGGGCGGGCGGTTATAGGGAAGCTCGTCCTCGGCGCCCAGGAGCCCGATCGTTCCCTTGGCGTCCACTTGCCGGATCCCCTCAATGGCTGAAACCCCCGCCAGTCCACCGCCGATAATCAGGTATTTGTAGGAATGGCTCATTGTCCGCGCTCGTTTCTTCCGGGTTATTCCCTGCCGGGCCGGGGTTGGATGACCCGAATTTCAACCCGGCGGTTGGGCGAAAGATCCGCCTCGGTCGAACCGTTGACGATCTGGTTGGTCTCGCCCTTGCCCAGCGCGATGACCCTTTCCGAGGGAACCCCCCGGGCCAATAATCGGCTTCGCACCTCGTTTGCGCGCCATTGGGAAAGTTCCTGGTTGTGGGATTCGGTACCCTCATGCGAAGCGTAACCGTACAAGACCACATGGTCCTGAGGCCGCTGAAGGAGGATGTCCCCCAGTTCGTCCAATTCGGCGTTGAATTCGGAGCGGATGTAGGCCGTGTTGAACGAGAATTGGATGTTCTTATTCACATGCTCCACGATCGCCGCTTCCCGGGCCGCCAGCACCGGCTCGGGTTTCTTGTCCAGTTCGATCAAAAGCGAAACCAGGTTGCTGTTGCCCAGATCCCCGTTGTTCATGAAGGCGTAATCCACCTCGAAATCGCCCAGAAGCACCCCGGCGCCGAAGGTCAAGCCGTCCCATCCCGTCCCCACCTTTTCATCCGAAATCTGGTCGCCCGCCCGCAGGGCCACCGTATCGGCGATCCAGTATTCCGCGCCCGCATTGATCTGGACCGCCTGGGACTGGGCCAGGGCGAAATTCGCGTCCACGTCCACGTTGAAGATGTGCGCATTGTCGAAAGACCCGGCCTTGTAGGCCAGGGCGACCTTGAGATCCATCGGCAGGGTCGCCGATTGGAGATTGGCCCCCATGTTTTCCACACTCGCTCCCAGGGTCAGGTGATTGATATACCCGTGCACCATCAACCCGAAATCGGCGCCCAACTGGCCGCCGGAGGAACTGGAAATATTTTGCTGGAAGTACTTCAGGCCAAGCCCGAAGTCCAAATGCGGGCTCATGGCCAGGGCGTATCCCGCTTCCAGATTGAAGCCGTTGGGGTTGAAGGTTCCGTTGGCAACGGGGGTGCCGCCGGAAACCGTATAGGCGTCCACCGAACCCAGGTTCAGGTAATCGAAACTCAATGCGAACGCGCTCCACGAATCGAGCGGCAAACCGATCGAGCCATGCTCCACCGCCACCCCCTGGAACCATTCGTCATGGGTCAGGAGAAGCTGGGGCCTTTCCATCTGCACCAGCCCGGCCGGGTTGGCGTCGAGGGTGTTGAGGTCTTCTCCCATGGCGCCAAAGGCATTGCCCATGCCCGCGTTGCGGGCGCTGGTGGGAAGCTGAAGCCAGGGCGCCGCTTCCTGAAAGGCCCCGATATTGGTCTGGTCCGCCCGAAGCGCCAGGGGCGCCAGCAAAGCCAGCAACAGGCAAGAAAGGCTGATCTGCTTTTGAATTGAATTTATCATGGGATCACCACCGCTTTACGTGTAATGGTTAGGTTGGTTCCGTCCAAATAGTTGATCTGAATGCGGACAAAATAGAGCCCCGGTGAAACGCCTGCCGTGTCCCAATAATGGCTCTCCGGGCCTGTGAAACCGGTGAAGGAAAGCTTGGCCACATGGGCCCCGGCCACGTTGTAAATATCCCAGCTAGTGGAGGCCGGCGTTTTATCGAAGAACAGGATCACCGGGCTGCCCTCGTGGGCGGGAACAGGAGCCAGGGCCAGGATGCCCAGACCGGAAGCGCCGGGGGTGGGTGTGACCGTCACCGTCACGGAAACCGTGGGCGTCGCGGTCATGGTCTGCGAGGGGGAAGGTGTAGGCGTATGGGTGGAGGTGGTGGCCGACGTGGGAGTCGGCGTGTCCAATCCACCGGACTGGCTGAGCAGAGTGACCTCGCCATTTCTCGCCAAGGCCCGCCCGTCAAACGCCACCCCGGTGCCGAAGGTGATACTATCCAAAGCCATGATGGTTCCCGCAAATTGGGCTCCGTTGATGGTGGCCGAACTGGTCACCTGCCAATAGACGTTGGAGGCCTGGGCCCCGTTGATCAATATCACGCTCATGTTGGCGGTCAAGGCGGCTCCCGCCTGGAAGATAAAGACGGAGTTCGGGTTGTTTTGGCCGTCGAGGGTCAGATTGCCCGACGCGATGGAAATCGTGAAGCCGGTGGCTGAGTTATAAATACCCCCCGTGAGTGTGACACCCCCCAGTTCGGGGCCAGTGGTCACTCCTCCCAGGATCGTTTGGGCGTAGGTATAGGCAGCGGTCAAATCCACCTGGGCTTGGGCTGCGGGGGCATTCGCGAGGTTCTCAACCCCTCCGCAGGTCAACACGATCGTTCCCGAGACGCCAAGCGTATCCGGAGACAACCCAAGATTCCCGCAAAGCGTCGTGGGACCGCTGCTGGTGATTTGGGTTCCGGCCAAAACCGCGTAGGTTCCCGCCGATCCCAGGTTCACCGGCGCGGGATTGACGCCGGGCGTCATCGTGATCGTGGGTGTGGTGGTGGTTGTGACGGTGGGAGTTTCCGTCAGGGTCTGGGTCGGCGTTTCGGTCATCGTATAGGTGGAGGTCTGAGCCAGAAGGGGCTGGGACAAGAGCCCCAACAAAAGGGTCAACAAACCCAATGTCGCCAAAAAACGCCCCCGGTTCTGTATCCACTGACGGCTTGTGAAATTCATTTGAGTCTTCCTTTCGGGCAAATCCGTGGTTGAGAAACTGGGAATGGGTAAAAGCAAGGACCGTGCCCGGCACTTGAAAGGACCTGTTTACAAATCCCTTCCAAAACGATAAATAAATCCACCCTCGAAAAAACGGTTCGGCAAAAAATAATCAAATTGATCGTTCGAACTCTCGTTTTGATTCCATTTTTTAGGCCAGAGCCCGGCTACATTGATTAAAGTTATCGGATTGTGTTTTTGGCAGTAAAAGTTGCACAAACTTTTGGCTCGATGAAATTACTTACTTCTAAACAACGGAAGGAAATTGCTAAAGGCTAAAACACCGCCACCAAATCTGCCCATTCTTCTAATACGGCGGCATTAGACCAAGGGGTGAAGTCGCTAGATATATTGGTTTTTTTCCATCCTGAATCTGCCAAGGAGCCTTGTCCCTTGATTCTGCCACCTTCAGTGCCAAATCATCCAAGCCATAAGCAATAGGATGATCGCGGTCAAAGAGCCGACCAAGATTCTAAGGATTTTGATTTTCCGTTGAAGGTCCTGGATCACCCGGTTGTCTTTTATGTTTTTATAAATCTCGACCCCTTGAAGCAGAAGGGGGCTGAAGATTTTCGTCCAAAAACCCCAAGTGAACATTTTGTTTTCTCGCTTATCTCCAAATAATCTCAAGAGTCGCCGTTCCCTTAAGGGAAACCTGTACTTCTAGCCCTTCGTTGTCCGCGTAACCGTCCAGCACCTCGAAAGAATTCACTTGGGTCCGAACATGGGTATCGTTGTCCAGGGCTCTGTTTAATTTCTTGTTTATTTTCGCTTTTAGGATGTCCATCTTCGCTCCGACGGGGACGATGGCGATCCGGCGCAATTGGTCTTTGAAGTCCGATTTAAAAATGAAATCAGCGACTTGAAGCATCAAATCGCTGGATTTGATGTCGTATTCCAGGTCCGGCATATCAAACACCCGCCGTTTCGGAAGATAACGGGGGGTGCCCCTGAGATAAAGCGTCAACTCGGCGGGCTGGCTGGACAAATTAACGATCAGCGGGTTGTAGACCACTTTGGCTTCGACGATCACCTTGCCGCCCGACCCGTAGACCCTGATTCCCTGGATGGTCAGCTTTCGTTCACCCGTATCGGGCAAAACCTTGCCAATGATCCCCATCCGGGGGTCCCGAAAATACCGGTTGGCATCTTCAAAGTTGATGTGGGTATTGGTCATGGCCTGGAAGATCCCCGGTCCCGGTTGGAAAGGCTTGAGCGGGGGCATTTCCACGGGGGTGACCGATGGCATGGGGCCAAAGAGAATTTCGGGCGCGGCGGACATTTCAACGACCGCATGCAGGGTTGAAGCCCGCTTCAGGTCGGTTCGCATCTTTCCGACGCTCAAAGACGTCGGATGAATTAAAAGCCAGAGTTGATCGTCCATTCGCAGGGGCGACTCCATCTTCATCCAGAGGGCCTTCAGCCGGGACTTGATATAAGCTTCCTGCATCGTATGCGCTATCCCTCCCTTCACCAGGTTGGTGATGCGTTGGAAGACGCCGCCCCCTTGGGGAAAGGTCACCACGATGGGCAAGCGAATCATGCCCGGTTTGACGAGGGGAAAGGTTCTAATCGGCGCGGGCACAACCAAAACCTTTGCTTCCGCTTCCCGTGCACCGATCGAGGCATTGTCATGGCGCAAGGGAACGGTGCCGCAGCCCACCGTCCAAAACGATAGAAGGATGATCGAAACGAAACGCCGATAGGCGGGTGGGGTTAAAGTCATTTATTCCTTCATATCTTTTTGGCGGAAACCCGGGCTCATCGGTTCTTCTTTTTTATGAGCCGCAAGGCGTAAAGCAAAAGCAGGGCGCCCAACAAGGCCACCACAATGGAACCCAAGATCCCGTAGATCCCGATGCCCAGTTCGTCGCATATCCAATAACCCACGATGGCCCCCAATACCCCGACCACCAGATCGCCCACTAAGCCAAATCCTTTGCCTTTCATGATCTTTCCGGCCGACCAGCCGGCGATTAAACCCACGACCAAGATGTAGATAAAGTCATGATCACGCATGACAACCTCCCTGAGTTGGAGTGAAAGCCCAACGAACCCCGTTCCTATAACCTATGAATGGCAAGTATTGTGCCCTTCGGGACGTTCACCGATTTAAGGGCTAGACGATTTGAATAGGGTTTTAAAGCGATCAACCTGATCGGGCCCCGATCAGGTTGATCGCTTTAATATGAGAGGGAGGGTTTTCGGGTCTTGGCCAGGGGTTTTAGAGGTACGTTACGGGGACAGGGGTTGGATAAAACTAGCCGAAATTCGATTTTTTTATTTTTCGATCCCCTTCCGCCTTCCCGTGAATGGCCGGTCAGCGGATGGGATAATTCTGCCCGTTATAGGGGGAGTTGGCCTGGGGAGTAGGGCTGGGGCCTTCGACCGGCAGTTCCTCAAAAGGCTTTCGGGGCCTGAGGCGAACCAGCCAGTTGTGATTCACATCCGTTACATAAATCCGGTTCTCCATGTCGCAGGCGATCCCCACGAACCGGGGGGGAGTTTTCAAGCCCGCCCAATGGCTCCCCGCCTTCCACCGCCCGATGTACTCAAACTCGCCGTCGTCATCATTGTAAAAATCTACCCGGTCTGCGTTGGACAGGGCCATCAGACCCGTCCGGTTCACCGCGACCCCCGCGGGCTCCTTGAATTCCTGGGGACCGTCCCCGAACCAGCCGATCTGGGTGACGGGAGCGGCTTTATTGTCGAACACCTCAAAGCGGAAATTTCCCGTATCGGCGATGATCCCCTGGTCGATGGAGTTGATCGCGAGCCCCAGGGGGTTATTGAGGAGGTAGTCGGTGGTTCCCAGGGAGCCCCACGTGAAATGAAATTCGCCCATCGGGCTGAACACTTGGACCCGGGAGTTTCCCGAATCCAAGACCCAGATATTTCCGAAATGGTCTCCGGCGACGGTGCGCGGCATATTGAAAAAGCCGTTCGCCGTGCCCAGGCTTCCCCAGGAAGCCTCGTACATTCCCGAGGAGCCTACCACCACGACCCGGTGGTTGAGGGTATCCCCCACGTAGATCCGGCCTGAGGATTCGGCATAAACACCGCAAGGCTGGTCGAATTCGGGCGGGTTATAAAGAACGGCCTTATCGCCGAAGCTTCCCAGGGTTCGGAGGACTTTTCCATCCGGCTCCCACTGGACGATGCGGTGGTTGCCCGAGTCGGCGATATAAAGCGTGCCGTCGGGGGCGATTGAGAGGGCTTCCGGGTCGTTCAGGCTGAGGCTTCCGGTTCCATCCGACGGCCAGATCTTATCCAGGACATAAACCAGATTTTTGGAGGGGCCGGGCTTAGGGGTAACCGTTTGGGTTCTACACAAGGCGGGGATCAATAAAAACACAACGATCACCCAATATCCCCAAGAAAAAGACCGATAAAAAAGCATTGAAATACTCCCCTAAGATAAATTTTGGCCACATGCCACCCATCAACAAAGAATACAAAGAAGGTGGTATAGTCCCGGTTTCTTTGGCCCAAAGGGCCAAAGGAGACAGATGTATGGGATACATAGGATGGACAAAGAACCAGTTTTAAATATTTTTTGTTTTAAAATCACATGAATCCAATGAATCTGTGGCAAATTTTCATTTGGAAAGATGTGATTTGCGGTTGAAAAATTCATCCAAGCAATGGCTGAGGTTTGGTTGTGCTAATTTCTAATGAAATTAGCGTGC
>CAZGKT010000003.1:0-21726 GCA_964525605.1 uncultured bacterium | reverse complement strand
GCTCCTTGAATCAATTCCTTATGGGCATCGACCCAATCGGTCAGGGAATCCCCGTGGGGACATCCACGGCTCATCCACTTGTAATAGGCGGCCGTTTCCAAATGATCTCGCGTGACGAAACTTTCCAACGGAATTTCCTTATCGGTTTCTTCGGACATGAACTTTCCCCCTTAGTTGACGGGCCAAAACCCATCCTTGGTTTCCTTCAAAAGCCCGTCGATTTTCGCCGCGCAAATAAAGTCGTTTTCGGTCAATCCCCCGAGTTCATGGGTGAAATACCGCACCCGGCAGGTCTGAAACCCCACTTCCAGTTCCGGGTGGTGGCCCTCCCCGTTGGCGATATATGCCACGGCGTTGACGAAACTCATGGTCTCGTAAAAATCCTTAAACGAATAGGTTCGGGCGATCCGCTTTCCGGAGCGCTTCCAACCCGGCAGTTGGGATAAATACCCCTGGACGGATTCCGACCCCAGGGGTATTTCCCCTTTATGACAAGGTTTGCACCTCTGCAATCCGAGATCCAATTCCATCATGACAGATTGACCTACCCTCATCTTTTAGTCCCTTTTCGGCCGATCCAATCCAGCCAAAGTTCCAGCTTGTACATCCACTTTTCAACGGTAAAGGGGAATCCCCTGATAAAACGCGCGATCATGGGCGGTCAGTCATTGGCCTGGGCGTGGGCTTCCACGAACCACAGGTTCTTGTCCGCGGCCCGGGAAATCTCGGTGAGGATGTCCGCCGTGCCAGCGTCGTTCAGTTCGGCCGTCTGGGCGATGGCCGCGCGGATGGATTCGCCGTAAGAAGCCAACGAATGGGACAAGGCTGCCACATGCTCCTTGCCGCCGGAAATCTTCAGGGGATAGGTCGGGAGGGTTGATTTCAAATCCACCGGGCCCAGGGTTCCAATGGCGATCCCGCCCAGTTGGACGATACGTTCCGCGATCAGGTCCGCGAAGCCTTCCGCTTCCTCCGTGATCTTGTCGAAGAGTTCGTGCAAGGCGATGAAATTCGGCCCCTTCACATTCCAATGGGCCTGCTTGGCCTGGAGCGTCAGGTCGATCGAATTCACCAAATGGCCCTGCAGCAGGCCCGCGATCTGAACCCGAACCTTCTCGGGAATGTTGTTTTTGGTCGGGTAGACGGAAGCATCCTTCATTTCATGTTCAGCCGAATCGATCGCGGCCTGATGGCCGATACTTCCCTTTCCATCGTGATTTTCCATGCCGGGCTTCGGGGGAAATATGGCGACCTTACTTCCATCGTTATCGATCAACCCGCCTTTGACTGGATTCATGAGACACTTCCTTTAGTTTTCTTTTAAACAACAGACAAAAAATGAACAAGATCTATCTTTTACCGCCAAGACGCAAAGTTCGCCAAGACCCACCAAGAAATTTAGAGTTAAGGAATACTTTGAATCCCTGTTTTTTGCTTTTCTTGGCGTCCTTGGCGACTTGGCGGTGAACATTTTTAGTTAATCCCCGTCGACGAGGACGAACTGCGAGACCGGCGCGCCGCAGGAGACGCAGGGATGAAATCCCCAGTTTTCCCTCGGTTTCAATTCTTCGCATTTCATGCATTTCCATAAAATCTGTTTTTGCCCTTGGGGAACGGGGTTGAATTCATTCTTATCTAACCCCTTAGTTTCCAGGGCCAGCATTTCACTTCTGCGATTTCCCAACGGAAGTTGTTCCAACATTCGTTTTTGATATAAAAATTTGTTGAACATCATTCGTTTGTTCCTTCTTTACCTAATCCTCGTCCACCAGGACGAACTGTGAAACCGGCGCGCCGCAGGAGGGGCAGGGGCTCAAGCCCCAACTACTCCGTGGCTTCAAGAGCCCGCACCCCAGGCATTTCCATAAAATCTCCGTCTGATCAGCGGGGGCGTTGTAAAAGTAATTTTTTTCAAGGATACTCGGATCAGAGGGCATCATTTCGCATTTCCAATTCGCGGGCCGGGGGTGTCCCGAATGGGCCCTGCGCCGGGGAAACTTATTTAAAATCATTTGCTGTTTCCTTTCTTAAAAAATCAGGAATACCAGTGGGGCCAGCTTCTCGAGAAAGACACTCCCAAGACTTTGGCTGAATTCAGTCCCTTCCAAAGCATTCCCGCGTCATAACTGTCCACCTCTTCCAACCGTCCCGGTTCCAACGCGGGGTTTCCCGCCCAACCCACGCGAGGGGGTGGAATCAGAGGCGAAACCCTTCTTCGAAAATCAAACTTGGCCCGTTTTTTTGAGATGCTTTTCTTCATAGGGCGTACTCCGCTTCCCGGGAAAGCTGGACGACGGAGTCGAACCTTTTTTGCACTTCCACCCAATCGATCACCTTCAAGAAAGCCTCGGCATAGTCCGACCGGTCGTCGCCGTAATCCGTCATGTAGGCGTGATCAAAACAATCATTGACCAGGAGGGAAACGCAGTAGAACAGGGTTCCCACCTCGTGTCCTTTGATCCATAGATTGATCAGACTTTTGCCTTCCGGGTCCCAGGCCAATACCGCCCAGCCGGCGCCCCGGGTGGAGGAAACTTCCCAAAAGTCATTCGCCCAGGATTCCAGGGAACCATAGGTCTTGACCATCTCGCGCGCCAACCCCGAATCGGGGTTCAGCGCCTTGTAATCCTTGGTCAAGTTCCCGAAATAGGCCTCGTGGAGCCGCACGCCGTTGAAATCCCAGGCGAACTTTTCCTTGATGGCGTCATAGGCCGGGTTGTCCCGGTCGGTCCCATTCAGGATGTCGATCATCTCGTTGAAATGCCCGACGTAGCCTTCATAAAGCTTGAAATGGATATTCATCGATTCATCCGTGAATCCCGGCATTCCCAGCAATCGGCTGTAATTTTGACCTCGGTATGACATATCGTTCCCTCCTAATATGAACGGGTTAAATAAAGGAAAAGCCGACCATGAAGGTAAAGGTGCCGTTTTGAATGCTTTGGTTGTTGGTGACGTTCGTGAGGCCGATTTCATAACGGCCGCTGACGAGAAACCGGTCAAAGGTCAACTGGGCGCCGCCCACCAGGCCGACATCCGAATCATTGAGGTTTGAGATGCCGTTGTTCGCGGCGGTAAGGGAGAAGGAAGGCCCCAAGAGAATGGCGAGCGGCCCCACCAAGGTGACATCCAACAGGATCGGAACTTCCCAGTAATCCAATTCATAGGGGTTTCCGTTGTATTTCCCGCCCTTCTGGGAATAAAGAATCTCGGGTTGGAGCGAAAGGGTTGGACCCAGGGGTAACCCCAAAAAGGCGCCTCCCACAAACCCCAGTCTCGAACCGACCTCATCATTCACGTTCGCCCCGTTCAGGTTGGCGAGGTTGATTCCGCCTTCCACCCCGAGCCGTACACCGGACCCGCCGGTTCCGCTTTCCTGCGCGATGGCGAGCGAACTTCCCATCACCAACCAAGCCAAACATCCCAACGTTAATGTAACCTTTTTCATTTCTACTCATTTCTTTCTGCTTTTATTTTCCGACCCAACCCACCCGGCTTCTCCTCAATCCATTTTCCCTTCATCGGTTGACCGCCTGATGCAGGCCCTCGCGAACCCGGATGGAGAAAACAAAACCTTCACCTTCCCGGCCCTCTTATAGATAAAGATGCGCGCCAATTTCCGGATAAAGATCCAGCGTCACGATGCTGCTGTTGATCCAAAGCGTCGGAACAAGCTGGAAGTAAATATCCACCGGGAAATTCCGCTTGTCGAAGATGTAGGAAATCCCGACCGGGATCCGGCCCGCGAACTGGACCGAGTCGGTCAAGACCGCGTTCACGCCCAAACCGATATAAAAGGGTAAACCGCCGCGGTCTAAGCGGATGATGTCGAAGTTGTGCCAAAGATAATCCAGCTGAAGGATGGCGGGTCCCCCGTCGTTGAACTTCACGGCAGGCTGGAGGGCGTTCACCGAATCGATCCAAAGTTTTCCGGTAATTCCCCAGTTTCCGGGATCGCCCAATTCCACACCCAGGCCGAAATTGCCCCCATCCCGGGTGGGATGAAAATCCTCGTCCGCGCGCGCGGCCAGGGGCGTTAAAAATAATCCCGCCAACGCCAAACCCAGCGACAACCCACTTCGTAATTTCGAAAACACGTTTCCTCTTTTCCCCGGAAATGTTTTCCGGTCGACTAAGCGATTTGTTTGCCGGGTAAAAATACCCGGTAGGGCACCAGCAGAAAGACCGCCCCCATCAATGACATTCCCAGGACTTCCCAAAACCCGTAAATCTCAAAACCCATTTGGTGGGACACAAAACCCCCTATAAACGACCCGATCACACCGACCGATATGTCGCCCAGCAGGCCCAATCCCGAACCCTTGACCCAAACATTCACCAACCACCCCAAGCAGCCGCCGAGAACTAAAAGCCATACGTAATCCGGCAAAGGCATCAGGTTCACCACAGAGACCCGCTTTCTTCTCCGGATTTCCTCATCTGAAATTCATGAGGTCTTTTCATTTGTCCCTGGCAATAAAGCAAGTTCCATACCCCGGTTCTTTCGCGGGGAAGCGGCGGAGAGTTCCCGCCCGCTTGCGCGAAAATCGGTTTTCATGAAGGGGCGAAATGGCCTCTTTTGCGCTAACGATCAAAATGATCGTTATAAAAATCTCAAATCGATTCTTACCGGGGATAGAAACAACAATCGGGTTCCCAATCGACGTCTGCGTCCTATTCTCCGGACGGCTCGTTTCTTGCTTTTCTTTTCGGCAATCAACGTGAAAACGATACGGGCAGTTCCCTATCGTTTCACGTATTCTTCCGCACCAACGCCCACCCGAACGCCCTTTTCGACCGGGGCTTCGGATGATCCACCCCACCTGAGAGGTTTTATGGCCCCGCAGAATCTCATGAATAATAAAACCGCCGAGGCGGAAGCGTCCCGTCTGGCCTCCATTGTCGAATCCTCCACTGACGCGATTTACTCCTATTCTCTCACCGATGAAATTTTGACTTGGAATGACGGCGCCCAGCGGATTTTCGGATTCACGGCGAAAGAAGCCATCGGCAAGAATCTTTCCTTGATCGTTCCACCCGGCCAGAAGCCCGAATACCTGAAGCTTTTGGATCGAATCAAAAAAGGGGAAGTGATTTCCAACCACATTGCCGTACGCAAGACCAAGCAAGAAAACGAAGTCCTCCTTTCGCTCTCCATTTCCCCGATCAAGGACAATTCGGGCAAAATCAACCGTATCGCCGTCATCGCCCGCGACGTCACCGATGTCGAAAGGGCCCTGAGCGTCAAAGACAAGCTTTCCCTCGAGAGGGACCAGCTATTGAAGCGATTCCAACTGCAGATGGAGTGCATGCCCATCGCCTGCGTCCTCGCGGACGCGAACGGCCACTTCACCTACTGGAATCCGGCGGCCGAACGCACCTTCGGCTATTTTTTCAAGGAAGTGGAAGGCAAAAAACTGGAAGACAACTTCCTCCCGCCTTCCGATTTGTCCCGCACGGAAGCCAGTTTTGAACGCCTTCAAAAAGGCGACCGGACGATTCAGGGCGAGGTTTCCGAACACCGCCGCAAGGACGGCAAAACCATCCAGTGCGAGTGGTATGTCACCCCCATGAAGGACGAAAAAGGAACCCAGCTGGGAATCATGGGCATGGCGCTGGACATCACCGAACGCCGGAAAGCGGAAGCGGTTCAGGCCCAATTGGCGGCCATTTTGCAGCAGACCACCGACGCCGTTTTCGGAAGCGACCTGGAAGGGCGAATTTTGAGTTGGAACCGGGGCGCCGAATTGATGCTCGGATACCATCTGGAGGAGATCCTGGGGGAAAACACCTCCCTGCTCGTTCCCGCCAACCGCAAGGAGGAAATGGAAAAACTGAGAGAACTGGCCACGAAAGAGGAAAACATTTCGAATTACGAGACGGAGATGCTGAAAAGAAACGGCTCCCTCATCGAAGTGGCTGTCACCGTGTCGCCCATCAAGGACGCCAAGGGAAAAATCGTCGGCATCTCCAACATCTCCCGGGATATTACCGAGCGCAAAAGCACGCAGGAAGCCTTGAGAAAAAACGAGGAGCAACTGCAGTTGTCCCAAAAAATGGACGCCATCGGGCGGCTGGCCGGGGGCGTGGCCCACGATTTCAACAATCTCCTGAACGTCATCGAGGGTAACAGCGATTTTCTCGGGGACGCCCTGCCGCCGGGCGACCCCCATCAGGAGGAAGTGGAAGAAATCAAGAAAGCCGTCCACCAAGGCGCTCAATTGACGCACCAGTTGCTTGCCTTTGGGAAAAAGCAGATCTCCCAGCCCCAACTGGTCAATTTGAACGAGCTGGGCTCGGATATGTGCAAGATGTTCAAACGTCTGATTGACGCTTCGATCGATTTCAACTTCGTCCAGGATAAAAACCTGAAATGGATCCAATCCGATCCGGGCCAAATTCAGCAGATCATGCTCAACCTGGTTTTGAACGCCCGGGACGCCATGCCCAACGGCGGAAAACTGGTCGTCGCCACCAAAAGCGTTGAAACAGCCGAGCCCCTGGAGGTCAAGGGACTCAGTATTCCTCCGGGTTCCTACGTGGGCTTGACGGTCACCGACACCGGCACGGGCATCGACCTGGATACCCAGGACCACCTATTCGAGCCGTTTTTCACCACGAAGGGGGATAAAGGAACGGGGCTTGGATTAGCGACCGTTTGGGGAATCGTAAACCAATGGGAAGGATACATCTGGCTCTACAGCACCCCCGGGTTGGGCACCACCTTTTCGATCTATTTCCCGGCCATCGGGTCAGAGGCCGCCACGGACGCCCAGGAAGCCGAGGTCTCCTCACCCGTCCACGGGACGGAAACGATCCTGGTCGCGGAGGATGAAGAGCCGCTCCGCAAAATCATGGTGCGGTCGCTGGAAAAATACGGTTACCACGTCCTGCAGGCCGGCAACGGCATCGAGGCGCTCCAGGCCGCGTTGAACTTCAAGGACACGATTCAGCTTTTGCTCACCGACACGGTCATGCCCAAGATGAACGGCAAGCTGTTGGCGGAAGAGTTGAAGCGCAGTCGGCCGAACATCGCGGTTCTTTTCATGTCGGGTTATCCGCTGGAGGTCTTGACCAAACAGGGCACCATCATCCCTTCCATCCACTTGATTCAAAAACCCTTTTCCAATGTGACCCTGGCGAAGCGCGTCCGCGCGGTTCTCGACCATGAAAAAGAGTCGGCCGAAACAACGATCGCCGGGGAGCCAAAAAAATGAAAAAGAGAGTGTCCCGTCCGTTCAGGATGGCATGGCTATTAATAAACGCTGGAGGGGCTTCATGACTTGTTCCGATTTCACGATTTTGGTGGTGGAGGACGATCCGGGGATGCAAAAAATATACGAAAAATCGTTGCTGGGGGAGGGGTACAAGGTGGTTTTAGCCGAAAGCGGGGCCCGCGCCCTGGCCGAACTGGAGGAAGCCCGGGTGGATCTGCTCATCACCGACCTGAAGATGAAAACTATGAGCGCCCTGGAGATGCTGCCGGTTCTCAAAAAGGACCACCCCCAGATTCCGGTGATCGTGGTTTCCGGCAGGTACGAGGGCCTGATGGCGGATTTTCACAAGAAAGGCTTCACCAACGTGGAGATGTTTTACCAGAAACCCCTCAACATGATTGTTCTCAAACAAAAGATCCGCGAAATCCTGAAAATCGAAAAGTCGGACCCTAAGCCCAGCAAACTGCCGACCTGATCCGATAAATTCATAATGATTCTTCCGGATTCTCATTTTGATTCCCCCGTGTGAAAAATCCTCTCGAGATTGCCCTTAACAACGCAATCTACGCACGGCTTGTTTCTTGCATTTAATCTCCAGCAGTCTTTCAAACCTAAAACCATAACTCGACGGGACCCGATGTCCCCGCGGGGAGGACATTCATGCTGGTCACGAAAAAGATGGAAAGCCGCCCCTATTTAACCTTTCGAAGATACAGCCTGGCGGCCCTTGCTGCATTTAACAACATCCCTCCCGTCGCCTTGATGGAAATCGAAAAAACCGTGGCGATCAAAAACTACGAAAAACACGAATCCATTTTCCTGGAAGACGACCCGGCCGATTCGGTCTGGTTCGTGGAAAAAGGGCTGGTCAAGGAAATCTACCATTCGGCCGAGGGAGCGGATCAGACCGTTTCCATGACGGGACCCCAGGGCATGTTCGGGGCTTCCGCTTTCGAAGGTGGAACCTATGGCTATCACGCCATTGCCGAAACGGATGCTTCCGTCCTGGCCCTTCCCATTCAGAGGTTACAGGAAACCATGGAAAGGTTCCCTGTCCTGGCCCATAAAGTTCTGTCCCAAATCTCAAAGCTTTTACGCAAAGCCAAGGACCAGCACGCCTATTCCCATGAGAAGGTGGAAAAGCGCCTCATCCATACCCTCTTGGTCTGGGCGGAGGAATACGGGAAAACCCTTCCCCTGACCCGCCGGGAGATCGGCGCCATGGGGGGAACCACCACCGAAACCTGCATTCGCGTTTTCGTCCAGCTGGAAGAGGCGGGTTGGATCGCTACCACGCGGGGCCAGTTGATCATCAAAAACATTGATCAATTACGCAAACGGATGGAGTCCCTTTGACCCCCCCGAACCCCACCGTTCCCCTGACCGTCCATCTTTCGGAACATCCTACCCATAAGGAAATCACGATCATCTCCGTGAAGGGCTTTATCGACACCACCACGGCCCCTGAATTCGAGAGATATTTTCTTTCGGCCTTGAACAAACATCAATACAAGCTGGTCGTCGACCTGAAGGATGTGGATTACATCAGCAGCGCGGGTTGGGGCATCTTCGTCAGCGAGCTCAAGCGCATCCGGCAGGGGAAGGGGGATTTGGTGTTGGTCGGGATGAACCCCGAAGTCACCGAAATCTTCGAACTTCTTGAATTTACCACATTTTTAAAAACCTACGCCAGCGTCGAAGAGGCGGTGGCAAAGAGTTTCCCCGAGTACTTGGCCGACCCGAAAACCCACAAACCGGCGGCTCGACGCCCCCCAGGAACCCCATGATCACCCTGCGAAAATCGGAAGAACGGCGCCACATCGCCAGTGAAAACCAGAAAACCTGGATGACGTTCGACTGGGAAAACCAAAACGATCCCCTGCGTGACGGGTTTGGCGCCCTCAAGATATTCAACGAGGAGATTTTGAACCCCGGCCGGGTTTTCACCCTCCAGACCCAGCAGGACATGGTGGTCGTGACCTATGTCAATGAAGGGGTCATGATTTTCAACCGGCCCCAGAAGGGAAAATCCGGCGTCCTGGAAACGGGTGAATTCCACCAAGACGTCACCACCGCCGGGCTCAAGCAATTCGCACACAACGCTTCCCCGACCGATAGCGCTCGGCTGTTCCAAAGCGTTTTCACGCACGGCACGAAACTGCCGCAGCCCGGCGGGGAGAAAAAGCGGTTCACCTTGGCCGAACGAAGGGGAATTTTGAAACTCATTGCTTCCCCGGACGGTAAAGACAACTCGCTCAAGATTCAGCAGGATGTCGAAATGTATTCCACACTGATTCAAAAGGGCAATCACATGATTCACGAGCTGAGGCCCGGCCGAAAAGCCTGGCTTCACGTGGTCAAAGGCCAAATCGATTTGAGCGGGCTTCTCCTTCACGCCGGGGATGGAGCTGGATTTACGGATGAAACCGCGGTGTCCTTTACAGCCCAGGAACCGACCGAAATCCTCCTCTTCGACCTCTGCGTGCCCATCCCCGGGGAAACCCCATCGGAAGCCTGGAACCCATCGGAAACGGCATCGCCGGTGAAAGTGTCTTAATAACCGCCCGCAGGGGACTGTTTTGGAAAAACCAAAAATAAACGTTTTGATCGCGGAAAACAATTCGGAAGGTACGCTCTTTTGGGAACGCATGATCGCGGAAATCCGCGACATGGATATCGCGTTGGTCCACCTCGAGAAGCTTTCCGAGATCTTGAAATACCTTGAAGACGAGTCCCCCGACGTCATTCTCCTCGATTTGTCCCAACCCAAGGGCGGAGGCATCGAGGTTTTCCTGCTGGTTTACAACATCACTCCCATCATTCCCATCATCGTCGTCACGGGAACGGTCAATCAAAAGCTCGCCCTTCAAACCGCCCTGGAAGGGGCCCAGGATTCCCTGGTTAAAACCGACCTCAACAGCTATTTGCTAAGCCGATCCATGCGCTACGCCATGGGACGCCAAAAGCACCTGAAACAGGAGAGGGCTTTTTCGATCATCGACGAACTGACGGGTCTCTATAACCGCCGGGGGTTTTTGGTGCACGCTGACGAGCAGATCAAGTTGTCCGACAAATCGGGAAAATCCCTTCTGCTGGTCTTCGCGGATATGGACGGCCTGAAAACCATCAACGATACCCTGGGCCACCATACGGGAGACCTGGCATTGATGGAGACCGCCCACGTGCTTCGGGAAGCCTTTCGCGAGACCGATCTCTTGGGACGCCTGGGCGGGGATGAGTTTGTCGCGCTTTTGCCCTGCGGCGGCGAAATCAACGAGGAATCTCTGGTGAAACGGTTTCGGGACACCCTGGAGGTCCATAACACCTTCGCGGAAAGGAGCTTCAAGCTTTCCGCCAGTATGGGGATCGCCCTCTACGACCCCAAGTCGCCCGGTTCGGCCGCGGCTTTGCTGTCGAAAGCCGACACCGCCATGTACCAGCAGAAAAACCAGCGGAAGGACTCGGGACTCCTGCAGGTCATCACCGGGATGAAGGACCCGGTCCGCTCCGTCCTCACCGAATCCCTGGCCGAAACCCGCAACGAGGCCATCGTGCATTTGATGATCCCGATCCTGCGCAAATGCGGCGTGGACGCCGGACTTTCCCTCCAGCTTTCCTCCTGGGTGTCCAAAGGAAGCCGGGACTTGAAACTGAAACTGCTGGAAATGATCGGGGACATCGGGGGAGTTTCCGGCGGCCCGGCCCTTCGGATGGCCCTCATGGACGATTCGGAGGAGATTGCCGCCCTGGCCGCCCGCGTCATGGGAAAAATTCATTTCACCGCCGGAGTCCCGGTCTTGTTGAAAGTTGCACGAATATGGCAAATCCGCTTTCCCGAAAACGAGTTGTTTCTGAAGGCGGTTTGCCAGGCCCTGGGTCTGCTGGCCCAACCGGAGGGAATCTCGTTCCTGCGGGAAATCGCCGGCAACCGGAACCCATCGGAGGGCAAATCCTATTCCCTGGCCCTGCGTTGGGACGCCCTCCAGGCCCTGGCGTTGATCCAACCGGAGGATACGGTGGCTTTCCTGAAAAGTTTGGACGGGGAAAAGGACCCCCACTGGCGGCACCAGCTGGAAACAATGGTTCGAGACCTTCTCCCGCTTGATAAAACACCCGGGCCCTCCCAGGCGACTCCCGATCCAAAGCCCGCCGGGGGTTCCCCGGTTCGAATCGCCGGAGAACCGCCGGTCGAAAACCATTTCAACGCTCGAAAGGCGGCCACCCGTGATCGATGATCTACAGGGCAGCAACGTTTTTGTCGTGGATGATCTGCCCGAAAACCTGAAACTATTGGAGAAGGTACTGCTCCATGACCAACTCCAGCCCAAGTCCTTTTCAAGCGGCCAGCGGGCCCTGGAAGCCGCGGTGAACGACCCGCCGGATATCGTCCTGATGGACATCAACATGCCCGAAATGTCGGGTTTTGACGTCTGCCTTCGCTTCAAACAGAACGAGCGGTTGAGGAAAATTCCCATCATCTTCATCAGCGGACTCCAGGACACGGATGACAAGATCCAGGCCTTCCGGTCCGGGGGCGTCGACTACATCACGAAGCCTTTCGAGCGGGAGGAGGTCCTGGCCCGCGTCCGGACCCATCTGCGCCTGAGCCAGCTGCAGGAAAGGCTCCAGTCCCACAACCGGGACCTCGAACAGCGGGTGGCCGAGCAGGTCAAGTCGGTCACGGCCTCGCAAATGGCGACCATTTACGCGCTGGCCAAGCTCGCCGAGGTCCGGGATGACGACACGGGCCGTCACATTGAGCGGGTGCAAACCTTCGCGAAGATGCTGGCCGAACAATTGAAAATGATGGGATTGCATGCGGAACGGATCACCGATGAATTCATTGATACGCTCTTTAAGACGGCTTCCCTTCACGACATCGGAAAGGTCGGTATTCCCGACTCCATCCTGCTCAAGCCCGGTAAGCTGACCGCCGAGGAATTCACCGTCATGAAAACCCACAGCGCCTTCGGAGCCAATACGCTCAACGCGGTGCTCATCCGCCATCCCGACAACCGGTTTTTGCGCATGGGCGTGGATGTGGCGCGGGCCCATCACGAGAAATGGGACGGCAGCGGCTACCCTGACGGGCTATCGGGAGTGGCCATTCCCTTGTCCGGGCGCATCACGGCCGTCGCCGATTTCTATGACGCCCTCAGGTCGAAGCGCTGCTACCACGAACCCTTTACCCACGCGGATACGCGCCGGATGATCCAGGAGGGCCGGGGAAGGCATTTCGACCCTGATCTGGTGGACGCCTTCATGATCCTGGAGGGCCAATTTGAAAAGGTTCGTCATGAGATGGATGTATAGTCGGGCGCCGAAAATAAATTTCTTGAAAACCAGTTCTCGACGGAACAATTCCCCGACGAACCGGGACCCTTCATCCTGTTAAACTAAATCTCCTATGACCTTTCGAAAAATATTCCACTTCTGGGCCTGGGTTGGGCCCCTTCTTTTTTTACTCGTTCCACCGGGTTTCGCCGAACCGGCCGCCCCTCTCTCCGAATCGGCCCCCATGGCCCGGGACTATTTCCCTGTCATTTCCATCCTCTACGGCACAGACCGGGAATGGAAGAACGATCAGTACAACGCGAAAAGCACCCCTGAGCTTGGTTTCGGTGAAGCCCAAATGGCTCTTCATCTCAATTATTACCGCAGGGGCGACCCAGCCTGCATTTGGTGGCATTTGAGGGTGCCCGGGGATCCTCCTGTGGGACCCCCGAAAGCCCGTCCGATGGACCCCTCCGCCTTCGCCCTTTCCCTCAACTCCCAGGCCCTCAACGGAACCTTTATCTATGTCCACGGTTTTTCCACGACCTTTGAAGAAGGCGCCAAGGAGGCCGCCCAAATCGCCTATGACCTTCAGCTTCCCGGCATGCCGATCCTCTATAGCTGGCCTTCCCACGGCAATATTTCTTTCGGCGATTACGACGCCGACCAAAAGACAGTCAACCGTCCCGAGGCCATCGGCCACCTGACCGCCTTCATCGAAAGGGTTTTGGAAAATTCCCCCAAGGGCCAGATCCACCTGGTGGCCTTCAGCATGGGTTCTTACCTTTTGACCCGTTCGCTGATGGAAATGGTGGACCAGGGGCGGGACCTTTCCAAAATAGGGGCCGTGATCCTGATTTCGGCGGATATTGATTCACAGGACTTCAAGAACCTCTATTACCCCAAGCTGAAAAAGGCACTGGCCGGGCGGTTGGTCCTTTATGTCTCGGGCCGGGACCAGGCGCTGATTCTTTCAGGGGCGTTTCACCACCACCGGCCCAGGCTGGGCCAGGGCGGGTTGAATGTCACCACGCTGGAAGGCGCCACCACGATCGACGCGACCCAAAGCTCCCTGGATTGCGGGATTTGCCATGGGTTGTCGCAAATCAACGGGGTGATCAACGACATGTATCTGTCCCTCCATCAGGATTTGCCGACCCGTCAAAGGCTGTTGGACCCCTATGAAAAGGACGGAGAAAAATACTACGCGCTCTTTGACTCGTCCCATGAGATTGCCCGCATCGAGGACCGGAATTTCGCCATCGCGGGACAGTTGGGCACCTATTTGGACACCCTCAAGCTGGTCTGGCTTCCCGATCCGGCCCTGGAAATCGCCGCCGAGGTTGACCGGGGATACCTACCCGAGGAAATAGAATTACGCTGGAACTTGGAGACCGAAAACTTCCGCCCCTATTTGAACGCCGGCCTGGACCA
The DNA here is from genome assembly GCA_964525605.1 of uncultured bacterium. Classification (GTDB taxonomy): domain Bacteria; phylum Oederibacteriota; class Muellerivitia; order Muellerivitales; family Muellerivitaceae; genus CAVTWJ01. The sequence continues at coordinate 7,801 of CAZGKT010000003.1, read as the reverse complement.
CTTCGACCAGGGCAGCGGGGAAACCGCCTGGGCCGTGAACGAGGGCCTGGGGGTGGAATACGCCTTCGATTCGGGCCCGGGCATAAGCCTGGAATGGGATTGGATCTCCGAGTTGAGCCGGTCGACCCTTGTGCCGGGCGGATCCGCCCTGGACGGACTCCTGAAAAACACCGGCAACCCCTGGAGTGGATTCCACGTTCAATTCATCCAGTATTTCGACTTCAATAAGTTATTGGACTAGTTCAAGTTAAAACCCTACCCTCTCCCCTTGAGGGAGAAGGGGTAAGGTGAAACAATGACTCAGTCCTTCAACTTATCCAACAACTTGTACGCTTTTAGTTTGCGGTAAAGAGTCGCCACTCCCAAACCCATCAGGTCGGCGGCCTTCCGGCGGTTGCCGTCCGTTTTTTCCAAGGCGCTCAAAATGCAATCCCTCTCCACGTCCTTCATCAGGCGGGGCACCCCCTGGTCGGTAATCAACGGCATCACCAACAGTACCTGGGGCGGAAGGTCGTCCACATCTACCCGGTTGGTCTTGGCCACCGCCACCGCGCGTTCCATGGCGTTCGCCAGTTCCCGTACGTTGCCGGGCCAGGGATATTCCAACAGCTGGTCTGCCGCGGGAGAGGTCAATCCATCCACGGATCGTTTCATTTGAAGGGCGGCTTCGGCCAAAAGCAGGCGCGCGAGGGGAAGAATATCTTCCCGGCGCTGGCGCAGGGGAGGAACGGCCAGCTCCACCACGTTCAAGCGGTAGTAAAGATCGCCCCGGAACCTTTTTTCCGCCACCTCAATCGACAGGTCTTTGTTGGTGGCGCTGACAATGCGCACGCGCACGGGGCGGTTTTTGTTTTCACCCACCCGGCGAATTTCCCTTTCCTGAATGGCCCTTAGAAGTTTCACCTGCATGGGGAGGGAGATTTCACCCACTTCGTCCAGGAAGAGTGTCCCGCCGTTGGCGGCCTCGAAGAGTCCCGGCCGGTCCGACGTGGCGCCTGTAAAGGCCCCGCGCGCGTGTCCGAAAAGTTCACTTTCAAGCAAAGTTTCCGTGATGGCCCCGCAGTTGATGGCGATGAAGGGGCCCTGTACGTGGGGCGAGTGGTCGTGGACGTAACGGGCGACGCGTTCCTTGCCCGTACCGCTCTCACCGGTGATCAACACCGTGGAATCGATGGCGGCGATCGTCTTGGCCAGATCCATCAGCTTGCGCATTTCCGGGCTTCTCGCCATCAGCTCCATCGGGTCCTCTTCAATTTTGGCGATGACGGAGAGCTTGCGGGTTTTTTCACGCAACTCATTTTCGGTTTTCTTGAGGCTGCTGGTGACCTCCCGCAGGACGTCGTCGATTCCCATTCGTTTGAAAACCGCTATTTCCCCGCCCACCTCATTGCCCCATTCGGCCTCAGACTTGATAACCACATGGCAGGCGGTGTCACCCTTCCCCACGCACCGGTCCTCCAGCGCGTACATTTCCTTGTCGGAAGCGTAGCTTAAATAACCTGAGATGAGACCGCAAAGGTTCCAGCACACGGGGGAATCCGAACGGCCCATGTGGAGCAGATGCTGTTCGGCTTCATAGGAAACACGCCAGGTGCCGCCTTCGGGTCCTAAAGAGATCGGCCCGTCCGGGTCCTGCATGAAAAGACCCTGGAGGGCGTAAATCTTGGCCCCGGCCTTCTGCCAGTCCTCTTCAGTATCCCATTTGAATTTGTTCTTGAGGGTCTCGGCCAGGCGCCGTCCGTGGATATAACCATAGCGGCTGAGAATGCCCCGGGCCGTCCTTTCACCGTAGGTTCCGATGAGTTCCTTGCGGAGAAGCCCCTGGGAAACAGCGTCGAAGATCAATGCTCTTTGTCCGGCGAAGCGGATCTTTCCGCCGGCGGGGTCCACTTCCAATAGTTCCTTGAGGTCGAGATCATCTACGCGCATACCGGCTCCTTAGTGGACTTCAATCCACGGGTGCTTCTAGTTTGGGATGAAACTTGGGCCGAGTGGGTTGAACCAAAGGAAGAAGCAGAGGAAGGAAGGTTCGTTTGGTCCGGATTCTGTCGAGACATTCTCCGGGGCCGGTCAAAGAAGAGGCGATGGTGCCTCTTGATCGATTTGATTCTACTCTCATTCGTGGAATAAAAGCTCGGATTTAGCGAATTCTTTGTTAAATTCTCGAAAAAATTTTCAAATCAAATTGATAGGGCTGTTTTCCGGTATTCGCCGGCTCCTTCCCCGGGCGCGAACATTATCGAAATGAAAACAGATCGATCAAACTGATGTTCGAAAAAATATCCCCGGTTGAATTCTCGCGATTAACCCGGGCTCATTTCTTGCTCTACTCCCTTCCGTACATCATTTCGTAAAAAGGGGCAATATGAAACGAATCACCGCTTTGACTTTGATTTTGGCTTCTTCCATCGCCATGGCCGTTTATGCCGAGAGGGGCGGAGGAGGCGGTAACGGGGGAGGAAGTTTTAACGCCGGAAGCGGCGGCGGCGTTCGGACCCGCGGGACCGCGTCCTTTCACGCCTCTGCCCCCGCGAGGATTCAGATGAACCATTCCACCGGAAGCACGGGTTATCACTCGGCCTATCAGCCTTCCTATGGGCAGGTCACCCGGACCCGGAATGTCGCGCCCGCGAAGCACACCTTCCAAAAAGCCGCCGTGCCGGCCCAGCCGGTTCAGCACACCTTCAACAGGGCCGCCTCTCCGGCCGGGGCGCACGCACCTGCGGCCCGGGAAGCCACCGCCGTCCGGCATCACGCCTATTCCCCCGGCTACGTCCGGCAAAAGCTGACCAAGATCGGCGTGAAGACCGAACCCAAATACATCTCCGACCGCTCGGAAATGGTATCCACCGATCGAGCTCATTCCATGATCGGGATGCCTTCCACCGGACCCAAGGGCGGAGCCTTTAAAGCAAACTTGGTTTCACCCCGTCAATTCAACGGTAGCGTCGTTCGCACGCAGATGTCAGCCGTGAACCGCCCCGAATATATGCAGAAAATTGACCGGGAAAACCAGACAGAGACCCAACGGGGCCGTTACTATTGGCACACGGACGGCGGATTTTCCTATTCCCACTATATCGACAACTCGGGCTATCACTGGTACGGCTGGTACGCGGGTGACCAATTCTTTTGGACCCGCAATTACGACGGACGTTGGTGGTGGTATGACAACGGCTTCAACCGCTGGTGCTTCTATAACGATGATTATTGGTGGTGGCAGGACCCCTACCACGTGGGAGAACTGTATGTGTATGACGACGACAGCTACATCCCCGCCAATTCCGCCGACGATCCGGTGGTTGTGACTGGACAAGAACAGGCCAACGACCAGTCTTACACCAGCCCGGACGGCAAGCGGGTGGTCAAGATCGTGCCGGGCGATGGGGACGCATTTTTGTATGACGGGGCGACGCCCCAGAATTTCGCGCCTATCTACCTGGCCTCGGGGGTTCAAAGCATTGATTATTCGGACGTGAACAACGGACGGCCCCTGGAGATCATGTTGAAACTCAATAACGGGTCCTGGGACTTGTTTGACGCCGAGGGCCAACCCTACAACGCCGCAACCGCCGAGCCGGACTAACCCTTTTCGAACCCCAGGGGCCTTCGGGCCCCTTTTTTTTGATTCTGACAGGAGAAAAAATGAAATTAATCATGGCGGTGATGTTCGCGTGGGGCTTGGCGGGTTCTGCGGTTTGGGCCCAGGCCGATTTGAAACCGGATCAACAGTGGATTGAGCAAATTGACGGGAGTTTCGCCCTTCCCTCCATTTCAACGATTGAAGTCTCCAACCCGGGATACGGCGGGGATATCAACGTTGGCTACCGTTTCAACCACACCTGGGCACTCTTCTTTGGCGTCGGCTACTACCAGTACAACATCGTCACCCTATCCGACGCGGTGAACTCCCAGCTCAATTACATTCCCCTGACGCTATTCCTTCGGATGGTCCTGGGCGAGGGACCTTTTCATCCCTTTATTTTCGCGGGGGGAGGGGCCGTCATTAACACCTTTACCCAGAACTTTCCCGAAGGAGATCCGATTCGTTCGGTCAACAAATCCGAAATAGATCCTTATCTTGGGCCCGGCGCGGGGGTTCTTTACAAGTTCTCGAGCGACATGGCGGTCTTTGTTCAGACGAGGATCGATCTGGATTTTACATCTGCTTTCGGTTTGGGAATCCCCATGGCTCATCCATCCATCTTCATCCCGGTGCAGGCGGGCATCAGTTTCTTTCTTTTATAAACCGGACCAGCGCGGGGGTTTATTTTCCAGGGGAAGATGCGGAAAAAAAAGCGTGAAGGGTAAAGCGCAAAAACAGCCCCAGAATTAAAACTCCTATTCCCACGAGAACGATGTTGAGAACGACCGGTCCCAAACCGTGCTTAAAAATCTCCCATTTTTGTCTAAAAAGGAACCCGGCCATCGTGTAGGTGGACGCGTAGGCCAGGGACCCGGCAAAGTTATAGACCAAAAAGGGACGCCGGGGGGTTTGCCAAATCCCGGCCAAAAGACCGGTCACGGGATGGAGAAAACCAACAAACCGAGCGAAGAAGACCGCTTTTGCCCCATAGAGGCCAAAAAAACGTTCCATTTTTTCAAACCGTTTGGGTGTGATCATCAGCCATCGGTTCTTTTCCAACAATCGGCGGCCGTATTTGACCCCCAAACCATAAGAGAGGGTCGCTCCCGTGAAACAGGCAATGGTTGCCATGGCAATCACAATCCAAGGTGAGAGGATCCCTTTTTCGGAAAGGAACCCGGCCGTCAACAAGGTCGTATCCCCCGGTATGGGTAGACAGAGGTTGTTGAGGAATACCACCAAGAAAACCATTCCATAACCCTGATGCACGACTAGGGACTGCAGCCATGGAATCAGTTTTCGAAACCCACTTTCGAATCAAGCAGCACTGGATATCGGAGGATTAGACTTTCCGGCCCTGGATCAGCCCCACCACGAAAACAATGAGCGCTATCACGAGGATGACATGGACGAGCCCGCCCATAGTATAGGAAGTCATCATGCCTAAAAGCCAAAGAACCAGCAGAATCACCGCGATGGTGTATAACATGGGAACAGCCTTTCACTTCTGAATTTGGTTACTTCCTTTCAAGGCAAGTTCCATACCCCGCGCTTATCGAGTCAATCCTCGCCGGATGCCGTTTAGTCCTCATGCTTTACCTCACAATGATCGAGATTCAGATCAATTTGATTGCGGGAGAAAGGTTAAATATATTTTTGAATTCTTTCGCCCATCCTCTCGTCAAATATCGGTCCGGGTCCGATACTGAAGTTGCGCCTTCACGGTTCACTCACTCCTTTTAGTCTTCATCGGGAAACACGGCGCTTATCCCGCAAGGCTGGATTTTTTTCCAACCCCGGTCGTCGGGAAAAGTGACCGTAAAATTCAGGCAAGGAGAATACATGAAAAGTTCGTTCAAGCTGTTTTTGGGAGTTTTGTTTTTAGTCAGTGCGGGAATCGCGATGGCCGATGACCGGGATCATGACAGGGATCACCGGGATGACCGCGACCGCGGCCGGGTAGTGGTCGTTCCGGATTGGCATCATCATCACCATCACCATTACCACCCCGAGCCGCGCGCGGGAATCATCCTCAACTTGGGTGGGCATTGATCAACGGAGGCTCCCGAACGTAAGACCTTCCGATCATCTTTCTACAGCATGAAGGCGGGGCCATTAGGCTTCCGCCTTTTTTATTCACAGGGCATAAAAAAAGACCGGGCCGAAGGTTGATGACGAATCAACTTCCGAACCCGGTCTTCTTGTGTTTCATTCTCACTTGGGGAAATTCAGCCCAGCCGGGCCGAACTTTCCCCTTAAATTCAGGCCTTTTCCCTCACCGTCACCATGACGGAAAGGTTGTTAAAATCGGGCTTTCGCTTCAACCCGGTGTTACCAATACCAAAACCCAGCACCCTTATTTCCATGTCCATCCCGGAGTAATGAATCATCCGAAACGCCCCACGGTTATCCGGTGTTCCGGGGCCCGGCTTCAAGACCCGGACGGAAAAATTGTCATCAGACCGGAAATCCATCGCGGCCACTTCTCGCATGGTCGGTACATCCCGCAATTCATTAGTCGCCAGAGGGCTCAGGCCCGCTTCGTCGGATGAGAAAGAGAACATATAGCCCGTGACGCCCTGGTCCCCCACTTCGGTGTTGACCTGCAGGTAGAGTCCGTCCCAGACCTTGGAATAAAATCGGGCGTTATCCCCTGATTGAAGGGCCGGAAGGCTTTCAGATTTATCCCCGTTAAAAACCAGGTAGAAGGAAGCCGTCCTGAGATGATCCATCGGGGAGTTCTGCCCCAGTTTGCTGATGACCCGGTTGTCATCATCCGCCCGGCACCAACCCGCGCTTCCCGCCAACAGTACGGTCGCCAACACCCAGCTTAAAGTCTTCGGTTTCATTTGCCGCTCCTTTTTATTTTGAAAACCCGAAGATTCCCAATTGAAATTTCCGGATCCATGAAATGCTTTACTTTTTTTCAACCTCTTCACTATCGGCATTTCGGAATGGAACATCAATGCCGGCGGGCTCGGATTCACAAATACTTTTTTCATTTCACTGATCTATCAAAGGGAGAATGATCCGGATCATTTTGATCGAGTCGGATGACAAAATGGGAGCGAAGGGCATGCCGGCCTGCCCGGTCATTCGGGCATGATCCTTGCTTTTTCATGAACTGTCCTCTGGTGAGATACATTTCAAAGAAGCGGGCGAAATGAAATCGACGGCTAAAACAATAAATCAAAAAGGTGAAACATCCGCAAATTTTATTCTGTTAGGTGTTTTGATCATCTTAGCCGCCGTGTTCGCGATCAGTTATTTCCAGAATCGGAACGATGTCATCACCATTCACCTGCCCCGGATCGAAACGCGATAAAACGTAATAACACCGGGATCTTCTCAGAAAGCGTAAGAAATAGAATGAACGTGTTGATCATCATATTTTGCATCACAGTCTTCATCACGGACCTTTGGGCACTTTTGCGGATATACATCAGCATCGATTCAAACCTCGATAAATCGTTGTTCAGCCTTTTGGTACTCCTGTTGCCCTTCATCGGGATTCTTCTTTGGCGGATAGCAGGCCCCAGCAGTTCATTTCAAAAACCAAGCAGGAACCTTCAAGGAGGCAGTGAATGAAAAAGTATGCTTTTGCAGCCCTATTCATCGGCACATTGGGAGCGGCGTCTTTGGCCCAAGCCCAATATGTCGCGACCCCGGCGGAAATATTCGTTCCGGGCCAGAACATGACGAAAACCCAAATATGGACCCGCATCCACAATCAAATCGCCAAGGTCAACGCGGACTCAAAAGTTGGGAAGTTGACCACGGATCAGGCCAATGTTTTACTCGCATCCGTGCAAGCGATTAAAGACCAGGTCAAAGCCGACTATGTCGAGAATGGAAAAAAAGAATTGACCAATGACCAGAAAGTCACCCTAAGCAGCATGCTGGATCAAACTGGAATCGAACTGCACTCGGTCAACGGGTTGAAGGATTACACCGGAAAATAAATAATTTTTGAAAAAATCTTCGCATTATAGACGTGTCATTCGTTTTGCTTTTTTATGGATATTTACGATGTTTGTGCTCAATGACGCGCCCCAAAAATGAAGCATTCGTCCGCAAGGTTGATCATTTCCTTGACAACAAAGGCTTTTGACACAGGCAAAGAACATCTGTTTTAAAAATGGAGCTGGGGACCGGAATCGGACCGGCGACCTGCCGCTTACAAGGCGGCTGCTCTACCAACTGAGCTACCCCAGC
>CAZGKT010000002.1:0-168760 GCA_964525605.1 uncultured bacterium | reverse complement strand
CAGGGGGTTAGTTACCGCGGCGGGTTATGGGGGTTCGGTGGCACCGCCCGCCCAGGCGGGGGGGGGGGGGGGGGGTTCAGGCGGGGATATTTTTATTTCCTCTACGACCAACATTCAGGGCACGGGCATTTTAGACGTGTCCGGTGGCGCGGGTGGTAACGGCGCGGGCTCAGGTGATGGCGGCGGAGGGGGAGCGGGTGGAATTATCAATCTTTGTACGACTAATTATGGGTTCACAGGAACTTTTAACCTTGCGGGCGGCAATGCAGGATTGGGCGGCACCGGGTCCACGGCCGGATCGAATGGGGCTTTTTATATTTGTGGCGCGGTTGCAACCCCAACCTTCACTTTCACGAGCACTAATTCACCCACCCAAACGCAGACCCAAACGCCGACCTTTACGCAGACCCAAACAACCACGTTTACACAAACCCAGACTCCGACCTTTACCCAAACCCAAACACCCACGTTTACTCAGACCCAGACACCGACCTTCACCCAGACCCAGACGCCAACGGCCACGCCGACGTTTACGCAAACCCAGACGTCGACCTACACCCCAACCCAAACCCCAACTTTCACCCAGACTCAAACGCCGACCTTTACGCAGACCCAAACACCCACCTATACCCAGACTCAGACCCCGACTTTCACCCAATCCCAAACCCCTACATTCACCCAAACTCAAACGCCGACCTTTACTCAGACCGCCACGCCGACATTTTCCCAAACTCTGACACCTACCTTCACGCAAACAGCGACTCCGACATTCACCCAGACTCAAACGCCGACCTTTACTCAGACCCAAACCCCCACCTTTACCCAGACCCAGACACCTACCTTCACGCAGACGGCGACCCCGACCTTTACTCAGACGGCAACTCCGACGCTTACACAGACCCAGACCCCGATATTCACTCAAACCCAGACGCTTACCTTTACGCAAACCGCCACGCCGACCTTTACGCAGACCGCTACCCCGACATTCACCCAAACCCATACCCCGACATTTACCCAGACTCAGACGCCTACCTTTACACAAACCCAAACACCCACCATTACACAGACTCAGACTCCGACCTTCTCCCAAACCCTAACGCCCACGGTTACCGAGACTCAAACCCCCACCTTGACCTCCACTTCCACTTCCACCGTCACCTCCACCCTGACGCCAACCATGACACGCACCTCGACCCCGACCCTCACCTATACGAATACACCTTCGGCCACGTCCACCTGGACTTCATCCGCCACCCCCACGAATACTTCCACCGCAACTTCCACGAAGACATCCACCTCCACCCCCACCTCTTCCTTTACCGCCACCTGGACCCCGACGCCTTCCATGTCTCCGACGAACACCTTTACCCACTCACCGACCATAACTTATACCTGGACCTTGACGCCCACCATCAGCTTCACCCCCACGATTACCCTTACCCCAAGCCCCACGGGATCGGTCACCAACACGCCCACGCCCAACGTGCCCATGTACCTGTCGGAGAACTATTTCAACCCCGCAACAGGAGCTACCCTTGGAATTGACGTACTGGTTGCACAAGGCGGGGAAGTGAAGATTGTGGTGTTTAACATGCTGGCCGAAGAGGTGGACAAGCTGGTGGACCAGAACCTCAACCCGAGCAGTTATCATTTCACTTGGGATGGGCGCAACCGCTACGGGGACCTGGTGGGGAACGGCGTTTACTTGGTCGTGATTGAACAACCTTCCGGCAACTTCATAAGAAAAGTCATCGTTTTAAAATAAGCTCCCCCTCTCGTACAGGACGCCGACCTTCCTTTAATAACTTACATCTGAATTGATCCGCTCGGTTTTTTCTGCCCAAAATAAGTCAAAAAATTAGGAATAAGAGGATGGATTGTGTTTAGGGTCATAGAGGTTTAGATGAAAACGATGGAACATGGCCTATGTGACGCCGCCGGAAAAATGGTACGTGGGGGGCTAAATAATGGGAGAAGCCACTTTTAACATCAGCCGCCTGAGCCAGATTCTGCGGAAGGTTGATTTGTTCGAGGCCTTGAAGATGCATCAGGTCGACGAACTGATTAGCCGCATGCGAATGTCCAAATTCAATAAAGGCGCCGCGATCATCACGCAGGGAGAGCCAGGGTTCTCCTTTTTCCTCATCGGCTCGGGACGGGTTTCGGTGTGGATCAAGAAAGCCTTCAATAAATCAAAGGTCGCGGAACTTTTTCCGGATCAATTTTTCGGTGAGATGGCCCTCATTTCAAATGAACCCCGAAGCGCCACCATCATTGCCGAGGAACCTACCGAGGTTTTCGTTCTCCAACGGACCGACTTCGACAAGATTTTGATGAAAAACCCCACCGCCGCTCAGGAACTAAGAAAGATTTTCAACGAAAGAAAACAAAGAAATAAGTAATGGTTTCCTATCGAAAACTGGCTCTTTAGGCGAGTTTGTTTAACATTAAAGCGTGGTAAAATTTAAACCTATGACCTTCAAGGTTAAACAGTTTACTTTTGGCTTCCCGGTTTTTTTGGCTTTGACCTTGGCCAGGGCAAATGCGGCAGGCACCTCGACTTATACACCCACCAACACCCCAACCCCTTGTTTTACTGTCGCCATTTTAAGCCCGGCGGCCACGCCTTTTGCTAATTTTGGAGGTTCGGCTACAGTTCCCGTCGGCACACCCGGCCCATCCAACAATATGCTCCTCGTGCAAGTTGCCGTCGTCAGCGGTTCCGTCACCGCTATGAACGTAAATGGCCCCAGCGGAAGCCTGACACTGGCGCAGAAATTTACGGACGCTACCAATGGATTTGATCTGGAGGATTGGTACCAGTTGAACCCAAGCGGGTCAGGCAGCGTGGCTATTAATTTAAGCGGTGCCGTTACATGTATCGCTCAAGCGTTCCAACTTACCGGGGTCAACCAATCCACCCCCTTTGGATCCATGGCCACTCAAACCTATCCATCGTCCGCTTCCGCTACGATCAATCTCACCACCTTGGAGCCTAATTCCAGGATCCTGAATCTTTTCATGGATAACGGTTATATAGCGCCCAACCTTGGTTCCGGGCAAACCCAAATTTGGAACAGTGTCTACCTTTCGACTGATACCGGAGAAGGGGATGATTTACTGACCACCTCGCCAGGGAGCTACACCTTGACCGACAGTTCGGGCAATCCGTCAAAAGTGTCCATGCTGGCAATGGAGGTGGAAGCGGCCCTCTGCCCGCCCACTAGCACACCGACCCCAACTTGGACGTTTGTGCCGACCAATACCCCTACCATCACCCCCACGCCTTCCGGTACCCCCGCACCCACCTCCACTTTCACCCTCACGCCCAGCCCTACCACTTGCGCCCTGGTTGTTTCCTCTCCGATGACCCTGACGACAGGACTCTACAGCCCTTGCGGGGTCACCATCAATGCCGGGGAAACCCTCTACATCAGCGGAGCTGTGACCCTCAGCCTTGCCAGTGGCGGGTTCAATGTTCTTGGAAACGTCTCCTATCTGGGCGCCGACAGCTCCCTTTCGGTCACCCTGGCGGCGGGTGATTTTATCTTGAATACCGCTGGTTCCATCAACGGCACCGGCGCTGGCGGTGCCGGGGGGCCGGGGACCTATGCCTCAACGGGAACGGCCGGATCGGGCCCTGGTTTGGGATCCGGTGGTGGGGGTTATGACAGCGGCGGCGGCGGCGCGGGCCACGGAGGTGCGGGTGGTGCGGGCGGTGGATCCCCCGGGGGAGCGGGAGGACCCCAAGTGGATAATCCAACCAGTCCTACGCTGGTGGGTGCGGGCGGCGGCGGCGGCAGCGGGCCAGGGACCATCGGCGCTTCAACCGGAGGCAGCGGCGGCGCTGGCGGGGGATATCTGTTTGTCCAGGACACGGGCTCGACGAACCAGATTGACATTCTTGGGTCCATTCAAATGAACGGGAATAGTGGCAACATCGCCAGCGGCGTGGCGGGCGGCGGCGGTGGCGGCGCGGGGGGAGCGGTGGTCTTGGAAGCCTTTAACATCAATGGGACCGGGACAATTTTTGCCAATGGTGGCAACGGCGGCGGGGCGGTCAGTTTCACCTCAGGGGTCGGCGGCGGTGGCGCGGGAGGGATGATTTATCTTTGCGCCGCCAATAGTTACGCATTCACTGGAATCACCGATAACACTGGGGGAATTTCATCGGGGGCGGGACAACCTGGAGCTTCGGGCGGCAATGGAACGTTCGATAGCTGCAATTTCACGCCAACCGCCACTTCCACGGCAACGCCCAGCGCCACCCAAACCCCGACCCCTGCGCCCACTTGTCCATTGGGGCCAAACGCCTTCTGGTCCCTCGAATCCCCGGCGACGCCGACGGGTTATGCCGCTAACGCGGTGGTTAACAATTTGTTTTACGTTCTCGGCGGTTACAACGGAACCAGCGCCCTCAATATGACCCAGTTTTACAATCCATCCAACAATACCTGGTCCACCGGCGTCCCGATGCCGACGGCTTCCTTTGGAATGGGCTCCGCCCAAGTGGGCGCCACCATTTACTGTTTTGGCTCTTATAACGGGGGTACCGTTAGCACGCTGAGTCAAGCCTACAACGTGAATCTCAACAGTTGGACAAACCCTGCCACCATGCCTACGGCCCGGGGTTATTTAACCGCCCAGGCCGTCGGTGTAACCGTTTACTGCATCGGAGGATACGGCACCGGCGCTGTCACTTTAAATACGGTAGAAGGCTATAACACCGCGAATAACACCTGGAACACGGTTCTCTCCCCCCTGCCTACCGCCCGGGATTTACTGGGTAGCGCAGTTTCCGGGGGAATTATCTATGTGATGGGCGGGGAAAATTCCGGCAACAACCTGGCAACCGTAGAGGCTTATAACCCTTCAAATAACACTTGGGCCACAGAGGCCTCTATGCCCGTGTCCATGAGGAATTTCGCGACCGCCACGGATTCGAACGGCAATATTTGGGTCATGGGGGGATACACGGGGTCGGCGTCATCCTCGACAGTGCAAATGTACAATCCCAATACGAATATTTGGACCATCGAGAATCCCCTGCCGGACCCGGAATTGGGTCCCTCCGGCGGTTATATCAACGGGGTCCTTTACTGTGTGGCCGGCGGCAATGGTCCCTACAATGGCGACACCCAAGCAGGCGTCATCGGGTGCAACCCGACCTATACATCCACACCGACGATCACGCCTTCGCCCACCCAAAGCTCCACTCTCACCCCAACCCAGACCCCCACGGTTACTCCCACCCTCCCGGCACCTAATTTTTCCCTGACCGACAACCCGGTCGCGCCCTCGGCGGCGGCTGGTGGGCTGCAGATGTTCCGGATGGACTTTAATTTCGGCAATACCACCGGGGTCACATTGATCAGCTCGGTTCCAGCCAATACAACCTTGATGGAACCCGGATTTCAGGAAAGCGGGGCGGTCAGCGGGGCGGGGCCGGGAAGCGCGGTGACTTGGGTGGTCTATAACAACGTGACGGCGTCCCCCCAACAGCAGGGGTCGGTTTATATGCTCTTGAGGGTGAACGCGGGAGTCACCACGGGAACGGTGATTTCCAACGCGGTCACGGGCATCGCTGCGGGAATCGGGACGGTCCTATCCAATACGGCTTCGGCTGTCGTGGGACCCCATCTCAGTGTAACCAAAACCGAATCCGAAACCTCCGGGAGCCTGGGGGATTCAGTGACCTACCACCTGAATTGGAACGTCACCGGCGAAAGCCTGGGTATGATCGACACCTACGACTATATGCCGGGGGGAAGCTCCGCAATTACGGGTTTGGATGGCACTCCCTACACGGCCTTTCAGGGACCGGTGAGTTGGGTGACGGGCTTGGCGCCCAATATGAATGTTTACGTCCAGGCGGTCGGTTCGGGTGTGACGGGTTATTTGCTGCGAAACGCTCCCATAACCCTGTATGGAAATGATGCCGTGTTCGGCAATATCTATTTGGACCCCACCAACAACCCTTCCAACGCGGGGTTGGTGCTTGCCTTCGATACAACCGGCAATAACGCCTATATCGCGGGCCTATCGGGCGCGGCCAATCCGGGCAACCTGTATTTGGAAAAGATAACCTCGGGGACGGCTTCCACCCTTGGTTCCGTCAACAATGCCAGTCTGCCAGCCACGGTTGCGCCGGGCAACTGGTACAACCTGGAGGCCTATATGGGAAGTAGCGGGGTCACGGGAAGCCCCGTGAGCTTCTTCCTTAAAACATATCCATTGGGGCAAACCCCACCGGTTGGTTGGGCTGTCACCATCGTTGATAACAGCCCCTTGGCCTCGGGGGTCAACTATCAAGCGGGATGGCAAGCCACCGGCAGCAGCGCGGTTTCCAGCTTGGGCGTTTATGATAATTTGCAGGTTTACCAGCCCAACGCGCCGGTCAGCATGAACATCGTGGATACCCTGCCCGCAGGGATGAATTATTTGAGTTCCATACCCGCGGCGCCGGTTACCTCGCCGGTGGTGGCCTGGAGCTTCCCGCCGACTATCTACGGAGGAACGGGCAATTACAGCCTGGTGGCACAGGTCACCACCCCTTGCCAGGGTACCATCATCAACCAGGCCTCAATCAACGCGGTCAACGCCCTCTCGGGCCTTTCGAACCCCGTGACCCTTACGATTGCTTGCCCCAATACGGCCACCTTTACCACGACAGCGACACCGACCCAAACGCAGACTGCGACCCCCACTTTCACACAAACGGCCACTCCGACCTTTACACAGACCCAAACTCCGACTTTTACCCAAACTCAAACACCTACCTTTACCCCAACGGCCACTCCCACCTTTACGCAGACCCAAACACCCACGTTTACACCCACCCAGACTCCAACCTTCACTCAAACGGCCACCCCTACGTTTACCCAAACCCAAACCCCGACTTTCACCCAGACTCAAACGCCGACCTTTACGCAGACCCAAACACCCACGGTTACACAGACCCAGACTCCGACCTTCACCCAAACCCAGACACCGACTTTTACCCAAACGGCCACGCCGACGTATACCCAAACCCACACTCCGACTTTCACTCAAACTCAAACACCGACCTTTACCCAGACAGCAACTCCGACATTTACACAGACCCAGACCCCAATTTTCACTCAAACCCAAACTCTCACCTTTACCCGAACTGCCACGTCCACTTTTACGCAGACCGCTACCCCAACCTTCACCCAAACCCATACCCCGACTTTCACCCAGACACAAACAGCAACCTTTACACAGACCCAAACGCCCACCGTTACCAAGACTCAACCCCCCACCTTGACCCCCACCTCAACTGCCACCGTGACATCCACGTTCACCCCCACGAATACCGCTACCTCCTCATCCACGGCCACTTCCACGGCGACCTCCACGTCCTCTCCGACAGTTACAAACACAAATACTCCCACCTCTTCACCTACGTTCAGTTCGACGGCCACCCCGACAACCACTTCTACATCCACTTCCACCGTTACCTCAACATTAACGCCTACCCAGACACGCACTTCTACCCTGACCGTCACCCCTTCGAACACCCCTTCGGCCACATCTACCTTGACTTCATCCGCTACCCCCTCGAATACTTCCACGGCAACGTCCACGAAGAGTGCCACTTCCACTCCCACCTCGACTAACACGAGCGTTTGGACCGCGACACCTTCCTTTAGCCCGACGAATTCTTTCACGTTCACTCCCACCCTCACCCATACATGGACCCAGACGCCGACGATCAGTTTCACACCCACCATCACCCTGTCGCCCACTCCCATGGGGTCCGTCACCGATACCCCCACGCCCAACGTGCCCATGTACCTGTCCGACAACTATTTCAATCCCGCCACGGGAGCGACGCTGGGCATTGATGTTTTGGTCGCGCAAAGCGGCCAAGTGAAAGTCATCGTTTTCAACATGCTGGCGGAAGAGGTGGATAAACTGGTGGACCAAAGCCTGAATCCCGGAAGTTTCCACTTCACTTGGGATGGACGCAACCGTTACGGGGACATGGTGGGGAACGGTGTTTACTTGGTCGTGATTGAACAGCCCTCTGGCAATTTCATTCGGAAAGTCATTGTTTTAAAATAGCCATCCTCGCGAATATATCCGTGCGCCGATGTTTACCAAAGTCAGTTCGCCAAATACCAATCGAACATTAATTTGAACCGCTCCATAACCTGTGGGGCGTCTGAGGATGAGCGCAGAGAGTACGAGGAGCCATTCCATCGCGGTTAATGGCGGTGGGATTGTCCGACCAGGAGTAATATTTAAAAATGAACTTTCAAATCCAAGAATTCGCTCAAAAACTCGCCTCATCCTATTCGGCAATTACCCAGGTTCAGGCGGTAGCCTTAGGAGGCTCTCGCGCCGGCCCCTTCAAGCCGGATTCCCTTTCCGATATCGATATTTACGTCTACCACGACGCCGAGATTCCTCTTTCCGCGCGGCAAGCGATCGCGGCCGGAAACTCGACTAAAGCCGAGATTGGCAACAAGTTTTGGGAGGAAGGGGATGAATGGATCGCGAGGGAACCCGCCCTTAAAGTAGACGTCATGTTCCGCGGGGTGAGTTGGATCGAGGATGAGGTCGCGCGGGTGATCGAGCGGCACGAGGCAAAGCTCGGCTACTCCACTTGTTTCCTTTACAACGTTCAAACCTGCCTGGTGCTTTACGACCGCCAGGGTTGGCTGAAGGCATTAAAGGACCGGGCTTCTAGGCCCTACCCGGCCGCCCTGCGGGACGCGATCCTCGCGAAAAACCATCCGGTCTTGCGGAACAACCTCAGCGCCTACTCGCGCCAAATCGAGTCCGCGGCCGAGAGGAACGATTTCGTGAGCATCAACCACCGGGTCGCGGCGCTACTCGCCAGTTACTTCGACATCGTCATTGCCGTGAACCGATTGGCTCATCCGGGCGAGAAACGCCTGGTGCAATTCGTAAAAGATTGTTGCCCCTCGAAGCCCAAAAGGTTCGAGGAACATGTGGCGAGTTTGTTGACGGCCGCACCTCGGGGAGGAACTGGGGTTATCGCGGGTGTGAAGGCCCTTCTGGACAGCCTGGATGATTGGCTTCGGGGCCTGGGATTTCTCTCAACTTAAACGGGTAGAAAAGGCGGGAATCGATTTATACACTTAAGAATTGTCTCTGACATGTCTCCAGAAGCTCCATGAGCGCAGGATGAACGGGGATCCTGGATGGCACCTATTAATACCCAAAACCGGGGAGGAAGTAAGATGCCAGAAAAGCAAACGGTGGCGCCGGAAAGCACAGCCTTGCGGGTCGCCTTGTGGCGGGCCATCCACGTTCAGTTCGATCCCTTGCCGCATGTTCTCGAGGACGATATCGGTTTTAAGCTGGCGGCCCCAACTGATGGTTGGCGCGACCGCCCCGACATGAATCCGCAACACACCGGCCGCTTCCGAGCTGCCATCGTGGCCCGCGCCCGTTTTATTGAGGACTTGGTTTTGGAAAGGGTCGGCCAAGGCGTGGGACAGTACGTTATTTTGGGGGCGGGCCTGGACACTTTCGCCCAACGCAGGCCTGAGATTGGCTCAAACCTGAAAATATTCGAGCTTGATCCACCCGGTCCCCAGGCCTGGAAGCGTCAACGCCTCATGGAACTCGGCTATGGCATTCCGGAGTGGCTGAGGTTCGTGCCGGCCGATTTTGAGGATGGCGCGTCCTGGTGGAATCAGATGAAGAACGCTGGTTTCAACGCGGACCAGAGGGCGTTGGTATCCTCTGCGGGCGTCAGTATGTACCTCACTCAAGAATCCATCATGTCGACGTTGCGTCAAGTCGCCAAGCTCGTTCCAGGTTCTACCTTTGTCATGACTTACCTTTTGCCCATGGAGCTGATGGATTCTGAAGAACGCGTCGGGTTTGAAAGGGCGGAAAAGGGAGCCCGGGCCAGCGGAACGCCTTTTATCAGTTACTTCACCCCGACGAAGATCATGGCCATGGCCCGAGAAGCCGGTTTCAAGGAAGTCCGGTGTGTCTCCGGAGCCGATTTGACCGAACGCTACTTCACAGGCCGAAAGGATAGTCTTCGCGCGGGTTCCGAGGAACTGTTGATAGCCGCTACCTAAGATTGAAAGAAAAAAATTCCAACTTTGACTTATTAGCCCAGTACTCTTCCTCGAAGTGTTTAAGTCTTGTCCGTAACGGGGATTCCGCATGGGCAAACCCCAAATCGAAAAAGGGCGAGAACAAAGGTTTGCTTGGCAATGGGGTAGCCACAAGGTTAATGGGGGAGTGGAGCCATATCCTTAAATGGCTAAAACCTGCTAATCATTGATGAAAAGCCCTGTACGCGGCCTTCGGATCGGGGTCGAAGGGTAGTGAAACCTTTAGGGTTCCCCTAAAATATCTCCAATGTTAACGATCACGACTGTCATATATTTGTTGTGCGCCTCGGCCTTTTTGTATTCGGCCATTAACTATTTTCTCCATTTAAAAAGCTTTCGCAAAGAGTATCAGTTCACCCTGTACGCCTTCCTCTGCCTTTTTGCCTCTGCCAACGCCCTTTTTGTAATCTTTAAATACCATGCGACCAATGTTTCCGACTGTCTGCTCATGGCCCAAGGGCAGAATTTTACGGAACGCATGATCATGGTGATCCTTCCCTGGTTTATGGGCTTCTACGCGGATTACCTCCCCAAGCGCATCCTTGGTTTCATCTCCGTCTCGGCGGTTCTGTTGGGGATCGCGAAGACTTTCCTGCCTTCCTCCATCGCCTACCCTAACTTGGCGGGTATTCGGTACTTGACCACGCCTTGGGGCGAGCGTTTGGGGACCTTAGCCTCTGATCCGAACTATCTGACCTATTACCTTTACGTGGTTTACGCGGTGTTGATCGCCTATGCCCTCGAAGCGGTCCGCCGACTTCTCCATCGGGGACAGAAAAGCAAAGCCTTGCCCCTGATCCTTTCCCTGGTCTTAGCATTCGTCGCCTTCGGCAACGACATCCTGGTGAATGCGGGTAAATACCAGGGAATGTTCTTGGAGGAATACGCGATTTATTTTTTCATTCTTCTGGCGGGGGCCTGGCTGAGCGGCCGCCGGATGCAGGCGGAAGGGAACTTCCGAACTCTTTTCAACGCACTGAACGACGCTATTTTTGTCCATGACGCCCGCACGGGAAAAGTTTTAGACGTCAATGAGACTGCCGCCCGGATGTTCGGCGCGACCCGGCAAGACTTAGTGAATATGGATTTCAAACTCTCGAGCGCTGATGCGGAGGATTACAGTGTCGCCAAAGCTTACGAGAAGATTCGTCTTGCCGCATCCGAAGGCCCCCAGGTTTTTGAATGGCTTTCCCGCCGTGTGGATAACGGGAAGCTGTTTTCTACCGAGGTCGGTCTTCGGCTGGAGGTTATCGACAACCATCCGGTTGTTTTGGCTTCCGTGCGCGATATTTCGTTGAGGAAAAAGGTCGAAGAGGCCGCCCGGGAAGGTGAACAGCGGCTTCAGCTTTTTGAAGAACTGACGGAAGAAGCCATCATGATCCACGACCAGGGCGTCATTGTTGAAGTGAACCAGGCTTTGTGCCGACTGCTGGACTACGGCCGTTCCGAAATAATCGGAATGCCCCTATCGAGGTTCATGGAAGAATCGTCGATGGAAGACACAAAGACCCGCATTTCCAAAGGTTATCCCGAGGGAACCTATGAGATTGGGGCCAAACGGAAGGACGGAACCATCATTCCCATTCTGGTTCATGGCCGAGATTTTATGTTTAGAGGCCGAAAAATGCGGGCCTCCAGCGGGTGGGATATTACCGAACGCAAAAAGAACGAGGAGGCGCTCCGGCAGTCCGAGGCGAATTTCAGGACGCTCATTGAGCAGTCTCCCGACGCTATCCTGGTTCATCAGGAAGGGAAAATCATCTATGTGAATCGGAAATGCGTGGAATTGCTGGGATACCGAGACCCTCACGACCTTTTGGGGAAACTTCCGGAAGCCACGGTCTATCCAGCCGACCTGGCTTTTGTCCAAGAACGGATGCAGATGACCCGCAAGGGCGGGGAAAACCGCCCGGCCATTGTCCGCATGTTGAAACAAAACGGTCAAATGATCGAGACCGAAAATTCCTCCATTTCGATCCTCTACCAAGGTCATTCGGCCTCCATGGTCTTGATCCACGACATCGAGGAACGCAGGAAGTCGGAAGAGGCCCTTCGAAAATCGGAAGCCAAGTTCCGCAGTTTAATTGAAAACTCCTACGACCTCATCACGGTTCTGGATAAGAGCGGAAAAAGGCTCTATGAGAGCCCTTCCCTGGAACGGGTCCTCGGATACAAGCCGGGGGAGCGGGAGGGGTTCACCTTCGACTCCCAACCCCCTGAGGAACAGGTAATAGCCCGAGAATTATTCGAAAAGGTTTTGGCCAATCCGGGGATATCCATCCAGGCCCAATTGAAATCCATCCGTAAGGACGGCAGGGTTATCGACGGGGACATGATCGTCACGAATTTATTGAACGACCCGGCCGTGGGTGGGATCGTCATCAACGCCCGCGATGTGACGGAGCAAAAGCAAACGCAGGAGGCGCTGAAGCAATCCGAGGCCAAATTTCGGGGCTTAATCGAGAATTCCCACGACATGATCACGGTGGTGGACGCGGAAGGCCGCCGGCTTTATGAGAGCCCCTCCCTGGAACGTTTTCTCGGCTACAAGCCTGGGGAAAGAAAGGGGACATCATTCGAACTGCAGATCCCGGAGGATGTGGAAAGAAACCGGAAATTGTTCGCCGAGGTATTGGCCCATCCCGGGGTACCCTACCGGACCGAAACGGGGTTCAAACACAAGGATGGCCATTACATCCATGCGGAGGTGGTCCTCACCAATTTGTTGAACGACCCGTCGGTGAGGGGAATCGTGGTCAACAGCCGCGATGTAACCGAAAAGAAAAAGGCCGAGGAGGCGCTCCAGCAGAAGGAACGTTATTTCCGAGCGCTGATCGAGAAATCCTATGACGCCATCGTCCTACTTGACCGGGAAGGGAAGGTGGGTTACGTGAGCCCGGGCATGAAATACATCTACGGCTACACGCCCGAGGAAAGGAAAGGTCAAAGCGCTTTTGATTTGGTGGAGCCCTCCAAAAGGCCTGAAATCATGCGGCTTTTCGATGAGTTGTTAAAAAATCCTGGCACTTCCGGGGTCGTCCAGGTGCGCTTCCAGCATAAGGACGGCCAATGGGTGACGGTGGATGTCCGGGCCACCAATCTTTTGGAAGACCCGGATGTGGCCGGTATCGTGGTGAATTACCGCGACGTGACGGAAAAGATGAAGGCTGAGGAAGCCCTCCGCCAGTCCGAGGAAAAATTCCGAAGCCTCATTGAAAATTCAAATGACGTTATCTCCTTAGTAGGCGCGGATGGTAATGCTGTTTTTGTGAGCCCTTCCATCAAAAAGGTGATGGGGTATGACTCGGCGGAAAGGGTGGGAAAGAGCTTCATGGAGATTGTGCACCCGGAGGATCGGGAACGAATCGGCCTATTATTTAAAGAGTTCCTGGGAAAGCCCGGGGCAACGTCCAGCGCGGAAGCCCGAGCCCTGCACAAGGACGGTACCTGGCGAACCATTGAGGCTGTCGCCACTAATCTGCTTCAGCATCCTACGATCAAAGGGATTATATTTAATTACCGCGACGTGACGGAGAAAAAACAGTCAGAACAGATGTTGATGAAGTTCGAACGGCTTTCCGCCATTGGTCAGATGGCGGCGGGCATGGCCCATGAGATCCGAA
The DNA here is from genome assembly GCA_964525605.1 of uncultured bacterium. Lineage (GTDB taxonomy): Bacteria > Oederibacteriota > Muellerivitia > Muellerivitales > Muellerivitaceae > CAVTWJ01. The sequence goes on along the minus strand of CAZGKT010000002.1, from coordinate 155,010 downwards.
ATCCCCTGTCGGCGATCTCGACCATCGCCCAGGTCTTAAAGCGAAAAGAACAGAAAACCGGGGAAAAGGGTTTTGCGGACACGATTTTGGAGCAGTCGGAGCGATTGGAGCGCTTGATCCAGGATACCCTGGGGTTCGCCCGAAACGAAAAGACCCTATCGAAAGAGCCTTGTGCCATCAAGGGCCTGCTGGAAAGTTCCCTTCGCTTAAGCCAGATCCAATTTGGCCCGTCTCATAATCGAATCCAGGTTATGTGGGAGATGCCACCAGAGGAAATAGTTATTTGGGCTCATCCCCAGCGCGTCCAACAGATACTGGTCAACCTTTGCCTGAACGCTTTTCAGGTCATGCCAGAGGGCGGCACATTGACGATCGGGCTGAAAACCGAAGGGAAGTCCGCTCTCATCACGGTGGCGGACACGGGCGCGGGCATTAAAGAGCCGGACCTTGGCCGGATCTTCGAACCGTTCTTTACGACCAAAAAAACCGGATCGGGATTAGGCTTGGCCTTAAGCCAGCGAATCGCAAAGGAATACGGCGGGGAGATCACGGTTTCACGGGGCCAAGTCTGTGGAACCGTTTTTACCCTTCGATTGCTCCTGGGGGAGGAGGAAAAAGCATGAAAATACTTTTAGTGGACGATGAAAAAGCCATTCTCGGACTGATGACCGGGATACTGGGCGAATGGGGCCATGAAGTCCAAACGGCGGCTTCAGTGGCTGAAGGACTGCAAAAGGCCGAGGCGTTTTCCCCCGAATTGGTTCTTCTGGATGTCCATCTGCCGGATGGGACGGGTCTGGATTTCTTGAAAGTCGTCATGACCATCCAGCCAACCCTATCGGTCGTAATGATCACGGCCAATGTGGACGTGAAGGTAGCCGTGGAGGCTATTAAGCGGGGCGCCGACGACTATTTAGCCAAACCCTTGAACCTGGACGAGTTGGAATTGCTTTTGAAACAAATTGGGGAAAAACGGGGTTTGAAAAGGGACGTCGCGGCCCTGAAAAATCATCACAAAGACCTTTACCGCAAGGATTACCTCTTCCTTTCCGATCCCGCCATGCAGAAGGTTTACCAGCAGATCGAACAGGCCGCCGAGCAGTCATCCGTCACGGTTCTCATTCTGGGGGAGACCGGGACGGGCAAGGAACACGCCGCCAAGTTGATCCACGTGCTTTCTTCCCGAACCGCAGCACCTTTCATGGAACTCCATTGCGGGGCCATGCCCGAAAACCTTTTGGAATCGGAACTTTTCGGCTACGAGCCCGGGGCCTTCACGGATGCCCGCAAATCCAAACCCGGTTTGTTCGAGGTGGCTAACCACGGGACGGTTTTCCTCGATGAGGTGGGGGAACTGCCCCTGACGGTCCAAACCAAACTGCTGAAGGTGTTGGAGCAAAAGACTCTTCGGCGGTTAGGGGGACTGCAGGAAACCAAGGTGGATGTGCGCGTGGTGGCGGCCACCAACCGGGATTTGAACAAAGAAGTGAAGGCGGGGCGGTTCCGGGCCGACCTTTATTACCGGCTGAACGTGGCCAACATCACCCTTCCGCCCTTGCGGTCGAGGCCCGATGATATTCGGGGGTTGGCCCAGTTTTTCCACGAGGATATTTGCCGGGTTTTCGGGAAAAAATTCAGGCCCCTCCTTCCCGCGGTCCTGAATGCTCTCGTGGTCTATTCCTGGCCAGGAAACGTCAGGGAATTGAAAAACGTCATCGAAAGGGCCGTTTTATATTGCAAGGGAGACAACCTGACGGTGGCCGATCTTCCCCCGGAAGTATTGGCGCCCCCGTCGGTTCCCGCGGGATCTTCCGATAAAGCCTTAAGCCGTGAGGATGCCGAAAAAGAAAACATCCGGAAGGCCTTAAATACCTCTGCGGGAAATAAAACCAAAGCCGCCCAGCACCTGGGCATCAGTCGGACCACCCTCCTGGCCAAGATCAAGCAATACAACCTCAAGTAAAAATACGGTTTCATTAGCGGTTCTCGCACCATTGCTAAAGCCAAGGTATTGACGCTCTTGGCGATTGCATTCGTAAAACACCGTCCAGTTTCTGGACGGACCGTCCAATAGCTGGACGATTTTTTCATTTGCCTTTCCCGTCGAAATCCTTTTTTCACTTCAAAAGCCCTCGAAAAAAATTGGCACAACGTTTGCGTTAGCAGATTGACGTTGTGGGTCCGCTTTCTTGCCGGACGCCAATCATTTCAAAAACGCCGGGATTTTCCCCCGCGAAATTTTGATGGAGGACTCGATGCAGAGATATTCACCGCTCCCGATGCAAATCCATGGTTTCCCCAAATCCGAACTCAGGGCCGTGATGGAAGCCATGAAACATGTTCTTCAATCCTGGGCTTTTTTGCCTTCGACGGAGATTGGCCTACCGGTGGAAGGCCCGGCTCCCCTTGCATTGGAAAGATCCATCCGCCTCTCGGGCCCGGCCCTTTGTTTCCTCAATTTACGCACCGCTCCCGAGCTTTCCGTCCTTCTTTCCGAGTCCGCGCAGGGGGAAACCCCCGATTCCGAAGAAAACGAGGACGCCTTCCATGAGTTCGTGAATATCTATTGCGGCCATCTGATGACTTTCCTATGGGGGAAGAGCGGCCAGGCTTTCGATCCTTTTATTCCCATTCCTACCGTTCCCAGGGATTGGCCCGAAGTTGAGCCTTCCGCTTCCTGCGCTTTTATCGTGGAAAACATCCCCGTGGAAGTTCGGATTTGGATCAAGGAAAAAGCGTGAGCCCCGAAACCCACAGGGACTATTGCCGGAAACTGGAGGCGGAGCTTTCCCTCCTCGGAACCCGGCTCCTGCTTCCGGCCGCCTCGTCGAAGGAACCATGCCTGGGTCTGGCCAAGGCGTTTCTGATTTGGAGTGAGGTGGCCGTCCAGGGATGCGGGAGTTGGAGCAAAGAAAACCTGGTCGTCGCCCAAAAAATTGTTTGGGGAATCGAGGGAGGGCGTCCTCTGGGCCAAGCCCTTGATCGATTATCCAAAACCATGTCCGAGGCTTCCCAATACCTGGAATCCGAAATGTTCGAGGTCGCGTCGAGGAGCCGAAAGGAAGCCCTCGCTTCTCCTATCACGTCTGCGACAGAAAACGCCCAGGGGGAATTTTTAAACGTGACCGAGGAGGGAGCTTCCGGCTTCATGGATTTTATCAATGAGGCGCCCGAGCATCTCGAAGCCATCGAGCGAAACCTTTTATCCCTTTCCAAAGGGGAGGCCTGGGATGTCCTGCAGGTTTACCGTGGGTTTCATACGATCAAGGGCATTTGCGGATTTATCAATCTGCCGAAAGTCGCGTCGCTGACCCACAAAGCGGAAGCTTGCCTGGAACCTTTCAAACAGGGACAGGGCCGGCCTTCCGAGGCCCAGGTGGACTGGCTTTTGTTGGCTTGCGACATGGTACGGGAACAGGTTCAGGTGATTGAAAAAGAATTGCCGACTGGCCGGATCTCCCTCCTCTCTTTCGAGGATTTACCGGAAGCGCCCCTTCACGGATCCGCCTCCCCGGCAATCGGGAAAAGCGGGGAAAAGGCGGACTCCTCCGTCGAATCCACTCTATCCGCTGACGCTTCCATGCGCATTAGCATCGAGAAAATGGATTCCCTACTGGAAGCGGTGGGGGAACTGGCCATCTGCCAAAGCCAGGTGACGGGAGGCGTCGAGGCCCTGGGCCTGACGGGCCGACTGGTTTCCGAATCTTCCCGCCTTGCCAAGATTTCCCGGCAACTCCAGGACATCGTGCTTTCACTGCGCATGGTCCCGGTCCAGCCCCTCTTCCAAAGAATGTCCCGGCTGGCCCGGGATCTTTCCCGCAAAACCGGTAAGCCCCTTCAAGTGGAATTGGAAGGCGCGGAAACCGAACTGGACAAGCGCATGGTGGAAGAGCTGGTGGAGCCCCTCATTCACCTTATCCGCAACGCTGTCGACCACGGTATCGAGACGGAGGAGTCGCGAATCAAGGCCGGCAAACCCGCCGAGGCCAAGCTCTCGCTGAGAGCCGGCCATCAAGGTGGGGACTTCGTCCTCCGGGTCGAGGACGACGGAGCGGGCCTTCCCTTTGAAAAAATGGCGAAAAAAGCCGCTGACATGGGCCTTTTCTTGGGCGAAGGGGCGAACCGGGAAAGCCTGATTGAAACCATCTTCGTGCCGGGTTTTTCGACCGCGGAAAAAATAACCGAGGTTTCGGGGCGTGGCGTGGGGATGGACGCCGTTCGCCGGAAGATTCAGCGCTTGAAGGGCTCCATTGAGGTGGAAACCCAGGAGGGGAAGGGCACGGCTTTTATCCTGCGAATTCCCCTCACCCTGGCTTTGATCGACGGAATCCTGGTTCGGGTGGGTTCCTCCCGCTACATCCTCCCTTCTTTCAACGTCCGCCGCTTTTTAGCCCTCAGCGAAACGGAACGTCACCAGGTTTCCGGGGGGAATGGCTGGATGACCACATCGACCGAGCATATCCCGGTGGTTGATCTTTCCAAATGGTTTGGCTGCCAGGCTGAAAACATTCTTCAGCCGGTGGTGGTGCATGTGGAAGTCGGCGGGCGGAAGGCCTGCCTGATCGTGGATGAGGTTATTGGAAAACAGCAGGTGGTGGTGAAGGGCCTGGGGGAACACCTCCAGGGAATGGCCGGCGTGGCCGGCGGCGCGATCTTCGGCGATGGACAGGTGGGATTCATTCTCGATATCAACGCCCTTGTCCAAGGGGATCGATTGAACCCGGTCGTCACGACTCAAAATTAATCCAAGGAGACTGGAACGATGCCAATCACTTTGACGAAAAAAACGGTGGTTCAACCGGCCGAAGGGAAATATCTGCTCTTTACCCTGGCACTGGAGACCTATGCCGTGGGGATTCATGAGGTTCTGGAGATTCTGGGGCCGTTGGACCTTCCCGAACTTGCCGAGGGTTCCCCCTCGGTCCGGGGGCTCTTGAACCTCCGGGGAAAGGTCGTGCCGGTGATCGATTTGAGATGTCGGCTGGGGTTGGACGTAGCGAAAACAAACCCCGGGAGATGTGTGTTGACGGTCCGCGCCCAGGGATGGGATGGGCCCCTCTGGATCGGCTTGGTGGTGGATGGGATCCAGAACGTGGTCCAGATCAAGCAGGAAGAGCTGGAAGAAGTGCCGGATATGGAAGACGACCCGAGGAATGGATTTATCAGGGGTTTAGCCCAGTGTCAGGACCGGGTTGTTCTATTGCTGGATGTCGATCAGGTCGCAAAAGGGGATGAGGTGGAGGCAGTTCAATTTGCATTAGGAGGAAGTCATGAAGCGTTTTGAAAAGATGTTGAATACACTCAAAACCCTGACGGTTTTGGGGCTGTTCGCCGCCGGGGGGATGATGGAACCTGTGGGGGCTCAGGAAAATCAGGCCGCGACACCCGTTGCGAACAGGTCCGCCGCATCGACGGCGACTGCCGCCGTGGGGACACCCACCCCCGCCCAGGATTTGTCGATGGCCAGTCTGGAACAATTGATGGGCCTCAACGTGGTGGTGACTTCCTCCTCTAAAAAGGCGGAATCCCTCCGGGACGCTACCTCGGCGATCTTTGTGATCACGCAGGATGATATCCGGCGCAGCGGGGCCCAGACAGTGCCGGATCTTCTGGCCATGGTTCCCGGCGTGCAGGTCGCGCGCCAATCAGCCGACGTTTGGGCTATCAGCGCCCGCGGCTTCAACGCCAACTACAACGATAAGATGCTAGTTCTTGTGGACGGGCGCAGTGTTTACGACCCCGTCTTGGGCGGAGTCAACTGGAACCAACAAGATATCATGCTGGAGGATATCGACCATATCGAGGTCATCCGCGGGCCTGGCGGTACCCTGTGGGGTTCCAACGCCGTCAACGGCGTGGTCAATATCATTACTAAAGACACCAAGGTCACCCAGGGCCTCTTTTTGTCCACCGGCATTGGCTTGCCCCTATACCCCGCTGGGGTTTCCGGCCAAACCGCCCTTAACGGTACAGGCGCCTTCCGTTACGGTGGCAAGTTTTCAGAGGACGCCTTTTACCGAATTTTTGGCCAGGTCAACAACGTAAACCCTTCCCAGAACGCCGTGACGGGGGAAGGGGAAAGCGCCCTGGGGGGCGCCTGGAATGACGCCTGGTACGATTTTAGGGCCGGGTTTCGCTCGGATATCCATGCCGATGCTGATCAATTCACCTTCGAGGGAGAAGCTCAAAAGGGCTACACCAACTATGCCCAGTTGAGTACTGCCAGCGACCCCTTCTTCAACCCGTCCAATTTCATGTCCTTTACGGACATCAATACCAATATCGACCAGCACGCCTACCTCCTGGCCCGATGGACCCGGGATTTTCAGGATGATTCCGAAATTCAGGCCCTGGCCTATTACGATTACGACAACCTGACGACTGCCAACGATGACCGCATCTCCAACCTGGGACAGGCCAATGTGGAGTTTCAGCACCGGTTCCACTTAGCGGGGATCAACGAGATTACCTGGGGCGGGAGCTGGCGCAACTACACCGACCAGTTCTTCAACCAGATCGCCTGGCAGTACGCTCCGCAGAGCCAGAACATCTACTCGGGCTTCCTGCAGGACAAGCTGACCCTCGTGGAAGGACGTCTCTATGTGACCGGGGGGGTCAAGGCCGAAAACAACCCCTATACGGGAACCGAATGGCAGCCCTCGGGCCGCGTTCTCTTTTTGCCGGACGACAACAGCAGTTTCTGGGGCGCGGTTTCCCGCGCGGTGCGCATCCCGACCCAACTGGCTGAGGACGGATACCTCTACCTCTATGGGGTCCCGCCCGGAACCTTTGGTCCCGGAACCCCCGCCTACTATGAGGGCCTGGTGCCGAACCCCAGCCTTCAGTCCGAGACCCTGGTTTCGTACGAGTTGGGTTTTAGGACCAACGTCACGAAGGAAATATCACTCGATATCGCCTCCTTCTACAACCACTACGAGAATTTGATCTCCATCCCGTCCGTGAACCAGGTTTTCACAAGTCCCCTGGGAGTTTTCGATCCCTCCACCGGTTTGACGCCTTACCAGGAAACCAACAGCGGCGAGGGGGATATTTACGGCGTGGAAACCAGCGTGAAGTGGGAGCCGGCCTCCAACTTCCACGCTTCGGTGGCCTACACCTACCAAGGCTACGACCAGGCCATGATTAACGCCTCCAACGTGGACTTGGGCGCGCCGCCCCCGCACAACTTGGTGAACTGCCGCCTGACCTATGAATGGGTCAAGGGGTTGGAACTGAACAACAACGTCACCTTTACCGACACCACCTACCTGTACGACGCCAACTCGGGAAACTCCATCACGCCTTCCTACTTCCGTTGGGACCTAGGCGCGAATTTCAAGGCCAACGACAGCCTGGAAGTGGCCCTGTGGGGATTGGACCTGGAGGGCGCCCATACGGAGACCCTGCAGTCCTACGGCGTCTCACCGACGGAGATTGTTCCGGCCGTCGCGGGCAAAGTCACGGTCAGGTACTAAGAAAAGAAACAGCCTAGCCGGGTTTGGGCGGCGACCAAGTTCTGGTCACCGCCCAGAATCTGGTCGGCGAAAACGGACCTCAAAAGTAAAAAAAGGTTCTTTTTCAAGAGTATTCAAGGCGGTCAAGTTGGCATCGGGGTTGCGTTACGAGGTATCGAATCAGTCATTCAAAGAAACATGGAGACGAAAATGAAAAACAAACTCTCTCTCTTACTAGGCTTGCTTCTCTTAACCGCCGGTTCAGGGCCGGCGGTGGGAGAAGTCACCGAGTACAGCGTCAAGGCCGCCTATCTTTACAACTTCAGCCAGTTCGTGCGGTGGCCCAAGACCGCCTTTGCCGCCGACGACTCCCCCTTCGTGATCGGGATCGTGGGGGAAGACCCCTTCGGTTCGACCCTGGATTCGGAAGTGACCGGCAAAACCATCAGCGGGCATTCCCTGAGCGTGAAACGCTTTGGAAGTTTCAATCCCCAGCGGGCCGCGGCCTTGGGGCGGTGCCAGATTCTTTTCATCGCTTACTCCGAAAAGGATCAGATCCGAGACATCCTGCAGGCCCTGGCCGGGTCCAAAACCCTCACGGTCTCCGAGATCGAGAGTTTTCCCGTGAAGGGCGGGGCGATCCAGTTTGACCAGGTGGGTCAGCGGATCACCATCACCCTCAACGAGGACGCGGCGAAAAAAGCAGGATTATCCATCAGCGCCCAATTGCTTCAGGTCGCCAAACTCTTCAAAGCGGAGGACTAAGCCATGGCATGGTTCGATTTCAAAGAAAAGTCCCTTCGGGACAAGATCATCTGGATCACGGGAATTTCCACCACCTTCTCTCTGGTGCTGGCCTGTTTGATCCTGGCCGTCAACGAGAGGTTGTCTTACCCCAAGATCATGGCGGGCAACCTGACGGACCTCGCCCAAGTGGTGGGCGACAATAGTACCGCAGCCTTGGCATTCAATGATCCCAAGACTGCCCAGACCTTGCTGGAAACCCTCAAGGGCAATCCTCATATCGTGATGGCCTGTCTTTATGACAGCAAGGGGCAGCAATTCGCTTCCTATACGTCCGAGAAAAATGCAGGGACCGCCCTACCTCCAGCCAAATCGGAGGGCTATGAGTTTTCAGGGGGAAACTTGAAGTTGTACCACGACATATCGATGAATGACCTGAAACAGGGGACGGTTTACCTGGAATCGGACATGAAGGAAATGAGCTCGCGGATGACCGCCTATACGCTCGTGACGGTGCTAGTCCTGGCGCTTTCGATCGCGGTCTCCTTTTTGACATCGGTAAGGCTTCAGCGGCAGGTATCCGATCCCCTCAAAAACATCATTGGAAGCCTTGGGATCAGTGCCGGCCAGGTATCCACCAATTCGGCCCAGATTTCAACTGCCAGCCAGCAATTGGCCGAGGGGGCCAGTGAATCCGCCAGCAGTTTGGAGGAGACCAGCGCTTCTTTGGAGGAAATGGCCTCCATGACACGGCAAAACGCGGAAAACGCCCAGCGAGCCAAGAAACTCATGGAAGAAACCCAGGAAACGGTCTTGCGGGGCAACCGATGCGTGACGGAAACCGTCAGCGCCATGAAAGAGATGAATGAGAGCGCGGAGAAAGTATCCAAGATCCTCAAGACCATCGAGGAGATCGCTTTCCAGACCAACCTGTTGGCCTTAAACGCGGCCGTGGAAGCGGCGCGGGCCGGGGAACAGGGAAGGGGATTCGCGGTGGTGGCCGAAGAGGTTCGCAATCTGGCTCAGCGCAGTTCCGCGGCGGCCAAGGATACGGCCGCACTGACCGAGGAAAACGCACGCCGGGCCTCCCAGGGTTTGAAAGTCAGTGATGAGGCCGGGAAAGCCCTTTTGGAAATCGTGGAGCGGTCAAAGAAAACAGCCCACCTGATTCAGGAGATCGCCGGGGCCAGTGAGGAGCAATCCAAGGGCATCCAGGAGGTCAACGGAGCCGTTTCCCAGATGGATAACATCACCCAGCGCAACAGCGCCAACGCGGAGGAACTTTCCTCCTCCAGTGAGGAAATGTCAGCCCAATCGAAGGTTTTGAGAGAAATGGTGGGGGGGCTGGTTCAGGTTCTGGAAGGCACAAACGGTAAAAAAGAAGATTTGGAGCGCCCCTCCGTACCGGAGTTTGCCGAGAAAAAGTCGGGTAAGAAAGGCGTGGCCCTGAACCCCCGGCCTGTCCTGAATCCCCTGGGGTTGGTCAAAGCGAAGATGGCTCTAGCCGCGCCCAAACAAGCGGCGGAAAAAATGATCCCCTTAAGCGACGAGGAACTAAAGAATTTCTAAGCGGACTATACCCCGAGGCGAATGGTTTTTGGGGTTAAGGAGTAGGAAATGGAAAAAGCGGAATTGAAAAAGTCAGGTAAGTGCCTGACGTTCCGGGTTGGCCGCGAAGAATACGGGGTGGAAATCCTCAAGGTGCGAGAGATCGTTGCCCTGCAGGAGATCACGGAAGTTCCCATGACCACTTCCCACATCCGGGGAGTGATCAACCTTCGCGGAAAGATCATTCCGGTGGCGGATATGCGGCACAAGTTAAGGCTTCCGGGTGTGGATAGAACCCGGGACAACTGCATCGTGATCGTGATGGTGAAGGGCGTGCAGGGAGAATCCCTGGTGGGGCTGCAGGTCGACGCGATGAACGAGGTGTTCGGCATGGAAGAGGCGACCCTCGAACCCATCCCCCAATTGGGAAATGGGAAGGCCCTGGAATTCATCCAGTGCCTGGCAAGGGTCCGGGGAAGGGTGGTCATCCTTCTGGACATTGACCAGGTGGTACAAGCGGAAGAACTGGAAGGGCTGGAAGAGTTGGGAAAGTTCACGAGTTCAATGGATAAGGAAAAATCGCCCCTCCCGGGCTGAGGTTAAAACCAGCCCCCCAGGGCGGAGGATTCAACGATGGAGATGGCCGTTATGAAGGAAATGCGACGAACGGAATTCGAAGGTTTCGCGCGGATCGTTTATGAACACAGCGGAATCAAGCTGGAACATCACAAGAGAGACCTGCTTCAATCGCGCTTGCGCAAACGCTTGCGGGCCCTCGCGTTTGATTCCTTCAAGGGTTATTTCCAATACCTGGTTTCGGATGAAACGGGATTGGAACTGGGTCAAATGCTTGATTGTGTGACGACTAACAAGACCGAATTTTTCAGGGAATCACGGCATTTTGAGCATTTCATGGGGACGGTGTTGCCCGGGTTGAAACGTGCTCATAAGGATCCGGTCCGAATCTGGAGCGCGGCCTGTTCTACGGGCGAGGAGGCCTACGGGTTGGCCATGTGTGCGGTTGAGGTTTTAGAGAAGGTCCGCCCCGTAAAGGTGCTGGGAACGGATCTTTCCCATCGGGTTTTGGCCAAAGCCCTGGAGGGACGCTACGAAAGGGAGATTGCGGAAAACATTCCATCGGGGTGGCTTTCAAAATATTTCCACTTGGAAAAAAACGGCAAGGAAAGTTTTTTCCAGGTATCCCCCGAATTGCGGGAACTAACACAGTTTTCGAGGCTCAATCTCAACGGAACCGAATACCCCTTTAGCTCCAGGTTTGATGTCATTTTTTGTCGGAATGTCATGATTTATTTCGACCAGCCCGTCCAGCAAATACTTGTAGAACGCCTGACCCGGGTCTTGAAGCACGGCGGTTATCTTTACACCGGATTTTCGGAAAGCCTTTTGAGGGTCCGGCATGGTCTTAAAAGCGTGGCGCCTTCGGTTTATCTCAAGCCGTAACAAGGAACGAACGATGGATCTGGTGACCAAAAAAGTGGTGGGTGTTGGGGATTTCTACGTGACGGACGAGGCTCAAGAGGTGGTGGTGACCTACTCCTTGGGATCTTGCGTGGGCGTGACGGCCTATGATCCCCAGAAAAAAGTAGGAGGACTGCTTCATTTCATGCTTCCGGATTCGATTTTGAACCAGGAGAAAGCCGCGGCCCGGCCCGCCATGTTCGGCGATACGGGGCTGACGTCCTTCCTCAACATGGTTTTTGGATTGGGCGCCAGCCGGGCAAATCTGGTGATCAAACTGGCGGGAGGGGCCAAACCCCTGGCCTCGACGAATGATTTTTTCAACATCGGGGAGCGGAATCTGGTCCTGGCCAAACGATTTTTATGGAAAAACGGTTTGATGGTCACCCGGGAAGACACGGGCGGTACGGATTACCGAACGATGTATCTGGAAATGGAGACGGGTCGGGTCGTTTTGAAAGGGTCCCAAGGCGTTTGGGAGCTTTGAGGAAGTTTGAACTTTAGATTGAGGAGGATGCAATGGCTTTCAATTTTTTAATCGTGGATGACTCGGGGACCACCCGGAAGATCATCAAGAAGATCCTGAACCTGACCCGGCTTCCGATTGGGGAAATCTGGGAGGCTGGCAACGGCCGGGAAGGGCTGGCGCAGATGCGGGAACACTGGGTGGATCTGGTGTTGGCGGACCTGAACATGCCGGATATGACGGGACAGGAAATGATCGGGGAAATGGCGAAGGATCCCCTTCTTTCCAAGCTTCAGGTCGTGGTGGTGAGCTCGGAAGGCAACCAATCGGTGCTGGATTCGCTTTTTCAGCAGGGGGTCCGCGAAGTTGTTCGCAAACCCTTCGAGCCAGCGCTTTTGAGGGGTGTCATCGAAAAGGCCCTGGGGATTCAGCCAGGGACGCAGGAATAACCAGGAGCGGGGAGTTTCACGATGTCGACTATTCGGGTTTTGATCGTGGATGATTCGGCCTTCATTCGTAAAGCGCTCACGGGCGTATTCGAGGCCGAGGGTTTGGAAGTGGTGGGTGAGGCTTCCGATCCTTTTGAGGCTAGGGACATGATCCTCAAACACAGGCCCGATATTCTCACCCTCGATTTGGAGTTGCCGAGAATGGACGGGTTGACTTTCCTGGATCGTCTGATGACCCACCGGCCCATGCCGGTCGTGATTTTTTCAAGCTTCACGGAGAAAAACAGCGCTTTGGCCCTGCGGGCCCTGGAGCTGGGAGCCGTGGAGGTTCTGGAAAAGCCCGCGTACGGGACTTTTGGATCCGGGATGATTCAGCTGGTTCGGGTTTTGAAAGAAACCGCAGGGGCTAAGCCCCGGCGGAAAAAATGGGTTCGGATTCCCGCGCGAAAGACGCCCGCAACAGGGAAACCCAGCCGGGCGATCGCGGCTCTCGGCGCTTCCACGGGTGGAACGGAGGCCCTGGCCGAAATACTCAGGGCCCTGCCGCCTGACGCGCCTGGTCTAGTCATCGTCCAGCATATGCCCCCGGTTTTCACTCGTGATTTGGCCCAAAGGCTTGACCGGGATTGCCGGATTCGCGTTCGAGAGGCAGCCAACGGTGATTGGGTGCAGAACGGGGTGGCATTGATCGCGCCCGGGGGCAAGCACATGGTGGTAAATCGAGAGGGTGAAAAGTACCGAGTGACATGCCCGGAGGGACCGCTCGTCAATCATTGCCGTCCCAGCGTGGATGTTCTTTTCCATTCGGTGGCCCGGACCGCCGGGGCCAACGCGGTGGGTTTGATCCTGACCGGCATGGGTCAGGATGGGGCGGAAGGCCTCCTGGCCATGCGGAAAGCGGGGGCGGTGACCCTGGCCCAGGACGAAACGACCAGCGTGGTGTATGGAATGCCGAAAGAAGCCGTGGCCTGCGGGGCTGTGGACGAGGTGGTGCCGTTGCATTTAATGGCCGATGCCCTTCAATCAAAACTGAAGGGCATTTTGGCGAGCTTGGAAGGGAGGAAGTCATGGTGAAAACTGAAAAAAAGACAATCCTGGTGGCGGACGCAAACAACACGGCCCGTAAAATCCTGGCTGTCAGGCTCCAAAGTCTGGAATACGAGACAGTGGAGGCCGAAAACCTTGAAGAAATGGATCGGTTCTTGAAAAGCCAGATTTTCCAGCTGGTGGTGGCGGATCTGAAATTGCTCGGTCAGGGAGGGGAGGAGGTCCTGCAAAAAATGAAGGGTAAAAAACCCCCTATTTTTCTGATCACGGATCGGGTTCCGGGTGAAGGCGGGGACCTGGCAGGCACCTATCCGGTCACGGCGGTTTTTCATCGGAGTCAGCGCGCTGAAATGTTGGCCCGGATTGGGGAGCATTTCGGCGCTGCGGCGGAACAGATTCTCGAGGGTGAAACCAAGGGGTTGCAAATTCTATTGATCGAAGATTCGAACACCATTCGTGGATTCCTGCGTCGAATCATGACCAAGCACTTTCCGGGTTCCACCGTTCGAGAGGCCGAGGATGGCCGACAAGCCATGTCCGAAATGTCCAACAAACGGGTGGATCTCATCGTCACCGATCTTCAAATGCCCGGAATGGACGGCCAAACTTTTTTGAAGATTCTTCATCGCAACCCGGTTTTGAAATACAAACCCGTGTTGGTGCTGTCGGGGTCTTTCACCTCGCAATTAAAAGAAGAACTGAAGGCTTATCCCACGGTCAGGACGCTGGCCAAGCCGTCCTCGGAGGAGGAAATCGCCGTGACCCTCAAGGATTTGATGGCGGTAGCTGAAACATTGCCGCGCCTGGTCGGCGGGGAATAAAGGCAAGGAAAAATGAACTCTTCAAAAGGTTTTTATCTGGATATCGAAAATCAACTTTATGTACTGATCACGCATTACGACTTGTGCGAGGGTTCTTCAGACCCGGAAGTGATCGATTGGGCCAGATTTTTTGTGCGCTGGGCCGATACAGCCTCCAAACAATGCGGCCCCTGGACCCTGGAGTGCATGAATAGGGCCCGCGAAATAGTTGATGAACTCGAAAGGTCTCAATCCGGCAAGAAGGGCTACGAAGCCTTGGGGAATGCGATGCAGACGGCTTCCCGCAAACTGGCGGCAGAGATCAAGGGAAGCTTGTTAAGCGAGATGTGGAAATAAAAATGAGCGGGTGAAGGATGAACATCGAAAGATATCATTTCTCCCTCCGCTTTTTGTAAAACGACGCGAAATAACACCTGCAAAATCAATCGAAACCAACTTTTCCATATATTCTTTCGCTAAGAATGAATCAAAGCTGAAACTTGAATCCGATGATACGAAGGGCTTGCCGAAAATCCTTCTTCGATTTATCTTGCCTTCCAGAATTGTTTGGCTGAAACGGCCACTATTTATTTTTCAAGGAGAAGCATAATGAAACGAGCGATGATTATCGCGGCAGTGCTGGGTCTTTGTCTGGCCGGTTCCAGGATCTCGGCCAAGGACGCCGACGGTACCCGTGCCATTATCAAACTGGCCAAGGGTGGAGAGATTGTTATCAAGTTTTATCCCCAGGACGCCCCGGAAAGCGTGGCTAATTTCATCAAGCTGGCAAAGAAAGGCTTCTATAACGGATTGACCTTTCACCGGGTGATTCCGGGCTTTGTGGCTCAAGGCGGGGACCCGAACGGCGACGGAAGCGGCGGCCCCGGATATACGATTAAGGGCGAGTTTACCGGAAACGGTGTGAACAATACCCAGAAACACGTGAAGGGCGCCGTGGCCATGGCGCGCACGAACGATCCCGATTCGGCGGGAAGCCAGTTCTACATCTGCTTGGATGCACAACCCAACCTGGACGGACAGTATGCCGTTTTTGGCCAGGTCGTGAAGGGTATGGATTTAGTGGAGCAGATTCAGGTGGGCGATAAAATGGAAAAGGTCAGCATCGTGTCAGGAGCACCGAAAAAACAGGCGGTCCTGCCCACGGCGGCAGCCACACCGGATGTGCCCGCAGCCACCCCGACGGTTTCAGGTAAGTAATAACTCGCCGAAAAATATGGATAGTACAGAAAGGCCAGTTCCGTTCTTTGGAACTGGCCTTTTATTTTTAAGAGGGATGTCCTCCGGCGAGGATAAGAAACGGTTCAAAGGGTTTTGAGAAAATCGATGTAAAGTTTGTATTTCAGGTACATATGTTCGAAGAGCGCGTCATGGAGCTCGAAATCCGGATCGGCGCCGAACATGCTCAGGGTCGCTTTCGCGCAGAAATAACGGGGCCCGGGACCTGACCCGTGCGAGTCCTCGTTTTCATTCCATGGTTTTTGTAGTTCGGACACGATTCCCATAACGAGCTGCCGTTTTTCATTCAATTCGGCTTCGTTTTTGAATTTCACAAGTGTTTGACTGCGGAATGCCTGGAGGATGTAATCTCGTAAAATGGCTTCTCGCTTTTCGGGAGACAACTTGGAAACGAGAAAATCAGTCTTCAGGGTTTGGACCAGATTGCAGGCGCTCATGGCCAGGATGATCTGGAGAATTTTTTGGGCCATTTCGGGATTCCGCCCTTTTTTGACTTGGAGTTGCTCAAAGAGGGCGGGAAGCTCGCTGAGCTTCAGAAGCATTTCTGCGATTTCCTGGCTTGAATTTTTCATTCCAAAAAATGCCACGGAGACTCCAACTCTTTTGATGAAAAGTTTATTTTGCGATCGAATTGTTCAAGACAAGGATAACGGCTGGTTTACAGGAGGTGGAAAAGGGTTTTATTGGGAACCCGTTAATCCTTTGAGCGAATTTTCTGTGTGAACCAATAGCCTGAATAAAAAAGTTTGTTCTGACCCCCGATTTTTACTGCGCGAAGTGTTCCTCCATCCGTTAAAAAAGATCCCGGCACCACCGCTTCCGTATCACTCACCGGCATGAAGGACATATCGTATTTGTAATCATTCACGTTGTAGGGCTTGTTGCTGAAGATCAAACTGGCGGTCAGGACCCCGTCCTTATTGACCAACCAAACGCGTGATAGTTCTATTTGATCATCCGGATTATCCAGGGTGTATTGTCCCAAAAATTCATTCCAACTCTTGGGGATTTCAACGGGCGTTATTTTTTCAAAGGGTACGGGAATTTGCTGGCCCTCCAATACGGCCGCCTGTTTGCCCCCGGCTGTTTGAAACCTCAGCATGAAATCGGGAAAATCGTAGTGGAAGAAGAGAAGAAATTTGACCCGGGGCATGAAGAGATCCGCGCCTACCGGTTCCAGGTCGATCCCGGCGTTGAAAAGACGCATGGCCAGGTGCCTTCCGTGCTGTTCCACTTCGGTGGCCTGGCCAAAGGCCGAATAG
Source organism: uncultured bacterium (assembly GCA_964525605.1). Taxonomy (GTDB): domain Bacteria; phylum Oederibacteriota; class Muellerivitia; order Muellerivitales; family Muellerivitaceae; genus CAVTWJ01. The sequence goes on along the minus strand of CAZGKT010000002.1, from coordinate 138,504 downwards.
AGCCCGGTCCAGGCCGTCAGACTGGCCGGGGTGATCGGGTATTCTTTGGGGGTAGGTTTCTTGGGAGAATCCAAAACTTCAGGGACGCCGTATTTGGCGTGCATCATGAGCTTGAGGGCCCGCAAGACGATGTCCTTTCCGATTTTTTTCGCGTCCGAGGAATTGGAAAGAAACACGACCCCCAATTTTTCCTTATATAAAACGGTCAATTGAGAATAATAGGGCGAAAGACTTCCCTCGTGCCAGGCGGTCTTCTGCGCACCTGGTACTTCCGCGTTTCCCAGCATCCAGCCCAGCCCGACTTCCTGTCCGAAATCCAGGGGGGCCTCCGGATAGGGAGGGGTAAACATGGAAGCGACCGTTTTTTCTCGGATGAATGGTTTTCCGGCCGCGTCCCGACCCGTGAAAAGGGTCAATATAAATTTCGACATGTCGTTGGCCGATGAAGCCATCCCCGAAACGGGTACATCCCGCATTTGCACCAGGGGCATCACCTTTCCTTTTAGGTATCCCACGGCCAGTTTTTGCTCTAAGTCGGGGGTGATATTGAAATCAGAGGAGTTCATCCCCAGGGGTGTGAGCAGATCCCTTTTCATGACCGCAGGGAATTCACCCTGGCGGCTGACCTCGAGAATTCTTCCTAAAATATCGTAATCAAGATAGGAGAAACGAAAGAGGCTTTGGGGCGTGCCCACCATGTAATCCTGCTTGAGATCCGAAACCAGTTCTTCCAGGGGCGCCGGCTTTCGGGTGAGCATGCCTTTTAAGTAAAAAGATGGAAGGCCTGAATGGTGGGCCAGCAGGGACCGGAGGGTGATGACCCCCGGGGGATTAAAACGGCTGTTGATTGAAAAATCAGGGAGGTAGGTTTGAACCCCGGCGTCCAGCCTCAATTTTTTTTGCTCGGAAAGCTTCAAAACCTCCAGGGCGGTTAAAAGTTTTGAAAGGCCTCCGGTCATGTAGAGGGTATCGGCGGTCGCCCGTACTTTATTTTTTTCGTCGGCAAAGCCGAAGCCGGTACTCCAGACAACCGTTGAACCATCGACCAGAGCCAAGCTGAGGCCTTTGACGTGGCTTTTCGCCATTTGAGTCTGGATGTAAGTGGACAAGACCGTTTGGATGGGGGTGACTGATAAGGGTTTATCCAAACCCTGGGCCAAAGAAAGGGAAGAAAGCTGTCCTAGAAGGGCAAGAGCTGGAACAAATGTTTTCAATTTCACGCGATTTCACCGGGTTCATCAGAGATAGGTTATTAAACCTTATTATGACCCTGCATGATCTTCTATTTTTCCTAAGATTTCATCGGGAAGAAAAAATATAAAAAAAGGTCGGCCCGTTAGACAGGCATTGAAAATTGAGATGAAAAGGGAAGGCGCCCTTCTTGTTGGAGAGAAATTTTCCGATTATTTAGGATGTCGAGGTGGGGGCAAAAGGTGCCGGTGGAAATCCGGTTTATCCTAAGTGGAAGAGTTTCTTTGCCTTGGGGACGGTGTCGCACATGAGACAAGGCCCTCTGGAACACTGGGGGCTGCGCCCGCTTTCCAATAATTGGATTCGGGAATCCCACTCGTTTATCCGATAAACGTGATTTCCACAGGGGATCAGCAGGTCCTCGGGTACATTGAATTTGAGAAAAAATTCGGATTTTGAAAAAAGATAAACATTTCGAAGGTTGGTGGCCAAGTTCACCACGTTGCATTGGTTAGGATCGATGTCCGTGAAGTAAAAACTACGGCCGAAAGCCTTGTCGGTGGGCATCCAGTAGGCGGCAGGGATGGGATTTTTACCTTCGGAAATGGTGTTAAAGACACCGCGAGTGGCGTATTGGAACAGATACATTTACTGACTCCTTCTGCTCCCCTAAGCAGCACCATATCTCCGGCCACCTTTTTTTTCTATGATTTGGATCAACGGTTTTATTTCGACAAGACTTGAAAAGCAGCGATTGAGCGGGATCAGGTAAATGGAACTGCGGATACTTCCTTGGACGAGAACGCCTAGCGTTTTTGATCGCTGAATGGGCAATCTGGGAGGTATTTCCGTCGTTTTCGCTTTAATTAAGACTCTGTTGGGTCAAGTTCTGTAAAATACCGCCTTTCCAGGTCGGGGATCGGCGGGCTGACCGCTCGATCATTAATTCAACTTTCGTTTCGGAACGGTGACGTGCCTCGTCGAAAACCACATCTTAAATACGGCGGTTCTCCCGAAAAGAAGATTAATTTTCTTTTCTCGATTGTCACCATTGCCTTCGCGGCCATCTTTTGTAAACTTTTTTACCTTCAAATCCTTAATTACCCCACCTATCGGGCCCTTTCCGATTCAAACAGCCTGAGGTTGATACCCGAAAAGGCGCCCCGGGGCATCATCACGGATCGAAATGGGGAGGTGCTGGCTACCAATATCCCCACCTATTCGCTATTCCTTGTCCCCGCCGACTTGAAGAGCTATGAGAACACCCTCGTGCTATTGAGCCAGATATTGGGAGAGCCTGTTCAGGATCTGGAAATCCTGGTTCAGAGTAGGAGAAGAACACGCAAGTTCGAACCTATTCGCTTGGAATCCCATCTGGATGACTCCCTGATCGCGAAGATCTCGGAAAATCTTGTCCACCTTCCTGGAGTCTATATCCAGATGGAGCCGGAACGGTACTATCCTCATGGCAACTTGGCTTCCCACTTGTTGGGTTACATCGGTGAAATCAGCGAGGGCGATCTGGCCCGCATGAGGGAGTCCGGTTACCAGGTGGGAGACTGGGTCGGTAAAAAGGGGGTTGAACGCACTTACGACAAGATCCTTCGGGGACAGAACGGGGGGGTGGAAGTGGAGGTGGATGCTTCAGGCATTCAACGACGTACCCTGACCTACTTGAAGCCCATCCAGGGCCAGACGTTGATGTTGACCATTGATTGGAAAGTTCAAAAGATGGCGGAAGATTTGTTGGGGGATCAGGTGGGATCGGTCATTGTCAACAATCCTAAAACCGGCGAGATCCTGGCCATGGTGAGCAAACCAAATTTCGATCCAAATGAGTTCGTCAGCGGGATTTCCTTCAAGGATTGGAACCATCTCCTTCAAGACAAGAACCGGCCACTGGAAAATCGCGCCATCCAAGGCCAGTATCCACCGGGCTCTATTTTCAAACTCATTACAGCCCTGGCGGCCCTTGAGGACGGCGCGGCCGACATTGATAAAGTGTTTCTCTGCCGGGGGATCTTCTGGTACAAGACCTGGCCCTATCGATGTTGGCGAACCTCGGGGCACGGATGGATGAACCTGAAAAATGCCATCATTGAATCCTGCGATATCTTTTTTTACCAATTGGGGCTATTGGTGAAGGTCGACAAGATCTACAAGGTGGCGCGCTCCTTAGGCTTAGGAAGCAAAACGCTGATCGACCTTGATTCGGAGGTGCCGGGGCTGGTGCCCAACCCCCGATGGAAGGAAAGCACCCAGCACATGCCCTGGTTTCCCGGAAATACCATTCAAATGAGCATTGGCCAGGGTTATCTGCTCACCACGCCGTTGCAGATGTTGGATGTGACTTCCGGAATTGCCATGAACGGGAAGATTTACCGCCCCCATCTCCTTTACCGGGTGGTCGATCAAAAGACCGGAAGGGCCATTTATGATAAGCAGCCCGAACTCCTTCAGGAGGCGGATTTGACTCCTAAATTCCTGGATTTCATCAAGGACACCATGGAACAAGTGGTGAGCTCGGACAATGGGACGGGTAAAAAGGCCAGGCTCAAGGGCGTGAACGTGGCGGGGAAAACCGGTACTTCGGAAAACCCCCATGGGGATAACCATGCCTGGTTTACGTCGTACGCTCCGGCGGAAGATCCCGTGGTCGCCGATATCGTCCTCGTCGAGAACGGCGGGGAAGGAGGCGTCGTGGCGGCCCCGATCGCCAAGCGGCTGATGGAACAGGCCCTGGGTATGGAAGTGACACCTTGGGAAGTTCCCGCCCCCCAGCCTGGCGTCGCCCTGACGCCCCAACCGGCTCCCACCGTCGTGACGGGGGTTGCGCCATGAAAAGCTACCTGAGATCCATGGATTGGGCATTAATCAGTATGGTGTTTGCGCTTTCGGCCATTGGTTCCATCGTGGTTTATTCGGCCACGATCCACAACCCGGACATCGCACAGCTTTGGAAGAAACAAATTTTTTGGTTCGCCATCTCACTATTCGTGATGTGGCTTTTCTCTCGAATTGATTACCGCTTCTGGATGGAAGCGTCTTACATTTTCTACACCCTATCCATCATTTCATTGATTTTGGTTTTGTTCGTCGGGGATGAGACCAACGGGGCTCGGCGTTGGATCAAACTTGGTTTTTTTTCTTACCAGCCCTCCGAACTCGCGAAACTATCCATCATCCTGGTGCTGGCCCGCTACATCGGCAGCCGGATGGTGGAGATCAATTTTTTGACGCGGTTCTTTATGCTTTTGGGCATCCTGGGTTTTCCCCTCCTACTCATCCTGAAACAACCCGACCTGGGGTCGGCCCTGCTCCTCGTTCCAGCTTCCCTGGTGATGATGTATGTGGGGGGCGTTCAAGGCCGTCGACTGTTGTGGATGTTCATCCTAGGTGCCGCGTCCTGCCCTCTCATTTTTCATTTTCTGAAAGATTACCAGAAAGAGAGGCTTGAGGTTTTCCTCAACCCTGCGGATGATCCGCTGGGGGCCGGTTATAACATTATCCAGTCGGTGATCGCCATCGGTTCCGGCGGGGTGGCTGGAAAAGGCTTCTTGCAGGGTACCCAGACCCAGTTATCGTTTATCCCCGAGCATCACACGGATTTTATTTTTTCCGTGGTGGGAGAAGAATGGGGTTTCGTGGGTTGTCTGCTTGTCCTGGCGATTTACTATTTCATGATCCAGAAGGCCGTGGATATCGCCAAGAAGGCCAGGGACCGGGAAGGTTCCCTGCTGGCCCTGGGCATCGCCAGCATGTTCGCGGTGCAGGTTATCGTCAACGTGGGAATGACATTGGGGCTCTTGCCGGTGGCCGGCCTGACCCTTCCCTTTGTCAGCTATGGGGGATCGTCTCTGGTTTTCAGTTACGCGGCCATCGGGGTCATCCTGAATATCTCCTACGCCAATCGAAGACCGGTATTGCTTGGTCGCAGCGCCTGATGCCACAAGTTTTGGGGGCGAAAAGCCTTGGGTTTGTTATACTTCCCATCGAACGGAGGGGAAATGACTGAAAACTCAAAAAAACTCACCGCGAAAACTGGATGGATCATCTTCCTAATATGCTGGGTCGTCAGCTTCCTGGGAATCTATGCCCTCCGCCAGATATTGATTCCTCGAGAAGAGTTGGATTGCTATGCCCGAGTTATTACCCTCCAAACAGCCGTTAACCAGTGGAACCAGACCCATCCGGATAAGCCGGTTACCGAACTTATTGATGAAAATGCGTTAGTTCAAGCCGGTTTCCTCAAACCCCTCACCTATGATCACGAACGACATTTTTATTTTGTGGGCCAGACGGCTCATGGGCCAAAGGTGAAGTGTAATAAAGACGAGGATAATCCGCTTATTCTGAGGCTTACGGGCGATACCCTTATCGCGGTTCTCCTTTTCTTAATGTTTTGTTCTTTTAGGGGTTATGTCTTATTCCAGGACGAAGAAGAGCCGGCAAAGACTTAGTTTCTAGGAATCGCTGGATAAAAGCGGACCATTTTATTTCAATTTACACAAAAACAAGGACGGTAAAACACATGTCTGAGGTGCTCATAGTCGGATCAGTCGCTTATGACGGACTTAAAACTCCCTATGCCTCTACCCCCCGTACCCTGGGCGGGTCCTGTACCTATTCAAGCCTTGCTTCCTCCCTATATACCAAGACCCACATTGTTGGAGTGGTGGGGGAGGACTTTCGGGCGCAGGACATCAAACTTCTACAATCCAAGAAAATAGGTTTGGATGGTTTGGCACGGGCCAAGGGCAAGACTTTCTTCTGGAAGGGATTCTATAAAAAAGAAGATATGAATGTGGCCATCACCCTCAAGACCGATCTCAACGTATTCGCCCAATTCGACCCGAAGATCCCTGAAAAGGATCGCTCGATCCCCTTTCTGTTCCTGGCAAACATCCATCCGGGGCTGCAGATGAATGTCATTCGGCAAATGAAAAAGCCCCGATTCACCCTGTTGGATACCATGAACCTATGGATCAACATCGCGCGTAAGGATCTGTTGAATGTCATGAAAAGGGTCGATTTGATGGTATTGAACGACCAAGAGGTAAAGCTTTTGACCGGTATGAGTCACCTGAAGGAAGCGGCTAGGACGGTCTTGAAGTTGGGCCCGAAGCGGGTAATTGTAAAGAAGGGCGAGCATGGAGCCATGCTGGTGGGTCCGGAGGGTACTTTTTTGGCTCCGGCCATGCCCCTGGAACGGGTCGTGGACCCTACGGGCGCGGGTGATACTTTCGCGGGCGGGTTCATCGGCTACCTGGCCCGTCAAGGAAAGGTCAACCTGGAGAACCTCAAGCAGGCCATCGTGGTGGGAAGCCTGACCGCCTCATTCACCGTCCAGGAGCTGGGCGTCAAGGGCGTGGCGGGTTTGACCCTGGCCAAGGTGCGGCAGAGGGCCAAAGAATTTTATCGATTTGCCAGTCTTCCTCTCATAAAATTGTGACCCAACAACGCAAATTCAAAGCCTAAGCGCGCAAGGCAAGCCCTTCGCGCTTATCTTTTATAGGGACCCGAAATGCCTATTCAAACCGAATCAAAATTAATTAAAAATTTCCCTCCTTATATTTTTGCCCGCTTGACCGCTGAAAGACTGGCCGCCCGGCAAAAGGGAATTGATGTCATTGATTTCACCATGGGTAATCCGGATTCGCCGACCCCCCAGCCCATCGTGGATAAATTGATCGAGGTGGTTCGCGATAAAAAATCCCACCGTTACTCCACTTCAAAGGGCATTCCCGCTTTGTTGAAGGCTGTTTCCCGTTGGTACGACCGCAAGTATGGTGTTTCCATCGATCCAAAAACCGAGGCGGTTTCTATCATCGGTTCCAAGGAAGGTCTGGCCCATTTAGGCCTGGCGGTCATCAATCGGGGGGACCAGGTTTTCGTCCCGGACCCCACCTACCCCATCCACCAATACAGCGTCATGATTGCGGGCGGTAAACTGGTCAAGATCCCGGTCTTAGGAGGACCCGAGGATTTTTTGAAGCGTTTGGAAAAAGCCACCGCTAAGCGGGGCGCCAAGCCCAAAATGCTCATCATCAATTTTCCCCATAATCCCACGACCATTTGCGTGGAGGCGGCCTTTTTCACCGAGATTGTCAAGTGGGCCAAACGCCATCAGGTCATGGTGGTTCATGATTTGGCTTATGCCGACATCGTTTTCGATGATTATAAATCCCCCAGTTTCTTGGCCACCAAGGGCGCCAAGGATATCGGCGTGGAGACCTTCACCCTATCCAAGTCTTACAATATGGCGGGATGGCGGATAGGTTTCTGCGCGGGGAATCAGAAGGTCATTGCCTCGCTGGCTCGCATCAAAAGTTACATGGATTACGGAATTTTCACCCCCATTCAAGTGGCCGCCATCACGGCCCTGGATAGCCCGGAAGACAACCTGCGGAAACTGGCGGCGCTTTACCAGGAACGCCGGGATGTCATGGTGGAAGGGCTCAATGCGATGGGCTGGCCTGTGGACCGGCCCAAGGCCGCCATGTATCTCTGGGCCAAGATTCCCCAAAGGTTTGCCCACATGAACTCGTTCGATTTCGCCATGAGGCTATTGAAAGAAGCTGAGGCGGCCGTTTCGCCCGGGACCGGTTTTGGGAAATTGGGAGAGGGTTATGTGCGAATCGCCCTGGTGGAAAACAAGGACCGGATTCGACAGGCTTTGAGGAACATCAAAAAACTATTTGCATGATGGGGAGATAACCACCGCCTTCGTATGAGAAGGCTTTTTTGAGGAGGATGTTATGGAAATCGCGAACCGGATGAAACAAATCGCCCCTTCGATGACTCTTGCCATCGACGCCAAGGCCAAAAAGCTGAAGGAGGAGGGTGTGGATGTCCTGAATTTCGGCGCGGGGGAACCTGATTTCAACACGCCTCAACCCATATGCGACGCGGCCAAAAAGGCCATTGACGAGGGTCACCATAAATACACACCGGTCCCTGGCACGATGGAACTTCGAAAGGCCATCTCCCAATATTTAGAAAAGGAATATAGGGTCAAGTACGAGCCGGGCGAGATAGTGGCCTCTTGTGGGGCCAAGCATTCTCTCTATAACATTTTCATGGCCGTCATTAACCCGGGCGACGAGGTGTTGATCCCTGCGCCCTATTGGGTCAGTTATCCGGAACAAGTCAAACTGGCGGGGGGTATTCCTGTTTACGTGGAGTGCTCGGAGGCTGACGAGTTTAAGCTGACCCCGGATGCCTTGAAAGCCAAGATCACACCTAAAACCAAGGCTCTGGTCCTCAATTCGCCCAGCAACCCGACCGGTGCGGTGGTGGGACGCAAGGCAATGGAAGGCATTGCCGAACTGGTTTTGATGCACAAAATGATCGTTGTCTCGGACGAAATCTATTCCAAGTTGATCTATGGCGAGGAGCATGTTTGTTTCCCATCCCTGTCAAAAGAGGTGGCGGCCCAGACCCTTCTCGTCAACGGCATGTCCAAGGCCTTTGCCATGACGGGTTGGCGCTTAGGCTACGCGGCAGGACCGGCCAATATCATGAAAGCCATTGCCGACCTGCAGGGACAATCGACCTCCAATCCCACCGCCATCGTCCAGAAGGCGGGCGTGGCAGCCCTGGCCCTGCCCGATTCGGAAATCCAGAAAATGGTGGCTGTCTTCCAAAAGCGCCGAGACATGATCGTGGATGGGCTCAACGCTATTCCGGGGATCAAGTGCCTGAAACCAGCGGGAGCTTTTTACGTGTTTCCGAATGTGAAGGGGCTTTTGAAGCCGGGCCGGGCCAATTCACTGGAACTTTCCGATTTTCTGCTCGACAAGGCCAAGGTGGCCATCACACCGGGAATCGCCTTTGGCGCGGAAGGTTATCTGCGCATGTCCTACGCCACCAGTGAAAAGGCGATTGCCGAAGGCTTGAAGCGGATCAAAGAAACCGTTCATTTGTGAGACGGTTGGCCATGAAAAACGGGGTGTATGACGGGGGGCGGAGACCCCTTTCGCTTGAATCCGGTTCCTTTTTCACTTAATCTATTATTCCTTTTCAACCAAACGCCCCAAACTTCAGTGGTTTTGGGGCGTTTTGCTATTTGCGCTCAAAAACCCTGAGGCGGAGATAAAGGCATGGCGGAAAACAAGTCAATCATCCAGGTCGGCATGATCGGTTTCGGGACCGTGGGCCAGGGCGTGTACCGCCTGCTGGAAAAAAATCGCCCGGAGATCGAGGCCAAAATCGGCGCCCAGCTGCGGATCAAGAAGATCATCGACCGGGACTGGTCCACGCCCCGGGATGTCACCGTGCCCGAGGAACTCAAGGGGACCCAGTTCGACGAGATCGTCACCGACCCCGACATCGACATCATCCTGGAGCTCATCGGGGGCTATGAGCCGGCCCGCTCCTTCATTTTGGACGCCATGCGCCGGGGCAAGCACGTGGTCACCGCCAACAAGGCCGTCCTTTCGGTCCACTGGGACGAGATCATCCAGACCGCCCGCCAGCATAAGGTGGATATTTATTTCGAGGCGGCCGTCTGCAGCGGCACGCCGGTCATCCAGGCCATCAACGACGGCCTGGCGCCCAACAACATCATGTCCATTTACGGTATCCTGAACGGGACCAGCAACTTTGTGCTCCAGAAGATGACCGAAGAGAAGAAGACGTTCAAAGAAGCCATCCTGATGGCCCAGAAAAAGGGCCTGGCGGAAGCCGACCCGACCCTGGACATCAACGGGATGGACGCGGCCCACAAGCTTTCCATCCTGGCCTCCCTGGCGTTTTCCAAGCGGGTCAAGGTCGAGGATATTTACGTGGAAGGGATCGAGCGGATCACCGCTCAGGACATCGAATTCGCCCGGGAAGAGTTCGGGCGCGTCGTGAAATTGTTCGCTATCGCCGAACTGGAAGGGGATGAGCTGGAAGTGCGGGTACACCCCACCCTGATCCCGGCGGACCACCTTTTGGCCAAGGTGGACGGCGAGTACAACGGCGTGCTGGTCAAGGGCGACTGGATCGGGACCACCATGTATTACGGGTTGGGGGCGGGCCAGAGGCCGACGGCTTCCGGCGTGGTCTCGGACCTGATCTACGTGGGTCGGGCGGTGCATGACAATATCGCCGGCGAGATCTCCAACGCCTGGTTCCTCAGCGACAACCCCCAGATCAAGCGGATCCGCAAGATGGGCGATGTGAAGTGCCGCTATTACCTGAAATTCACCGTCCTGGACCAGGTCGGGGTTCTGTCCAATATTTCCCGCATCCTGGGCGAGCACCAGATCTCCATCGCCTCGGTCGTTCAGAAAGAACAGAAAAAGGGCGACAAGGTGCCGGTGGTCATCGTGACTTACGAGGCGATTGAAAAGAATGTTCAAGAAGCGCTCAAGAAAATCAACGGACTACCTTTTGTTCAGGAAGAAACACTCCTTATTCGCATGGAACGCGGCGAATAAAGAGGCCCTTTGTTCGTCCTGCGGGTTTAAGACATTGGTATCGTCAAATCTCGAACCATTGGAAACAAGAAAACAGTAAAGGCGAAAATCATGGCTTTTTGGCGCGGTGTTATCGAAGAATACAGATCCTATCTTCCGGTCACGGAGAAGACCCCGGTTGTCACCCTCAAGGAGGGGGACACTCCCTTGATTTACGGGCCTCGTATATCGGAGAAGCTGGGAAACGGCCTCAAGCTTTATTTCAAATTTGAAGGTTTGAATCCGACGGGTTCCTTCAAGGACAGGGGCATGACCCTGGCCATGTCCAAGGCCGTGGAAGAAGGCGCCAAGGTGGTGGTTTGCGCTTCCACGGGCAATACCTCAGCGGCCGCGGCGGCCTATGCGGCCCATGCGGGCCTTTCCTGTTCGGTTTTCCTGCCGCACGGCTCGATCGCCCTGGGAAAATTGGCCCAATCCATGATTTATGGAGCCAAGGTTATCGCCGTCGAGGGCAGTTTTGATCAGGCGTTAAAGCTCACCCGTGATTTGGCCGACAAATATCCGGTCACCATGGTGAATTCAAACAATCCCTACCGATTACAGGGGCAAAAGACAGCCGCCTTCGAGATCATCGACACGCTGGGAGACGCTCCCGAATATCACGCGATTCCCGTGGGCAATGCCGGTAATATCACCGCCTACTGGATGGGCTACCAGGAATATAACAAAAAGGGATTCTCCAAGCGTCTTCCGAAGATGTGCGGCTTCCAGGCGGATGGTTCCGCTCCGATCGTCCGGGGTCATGTCGTGGAAGATCCCCATACCCTGGCCACCGCCATCAAGATCGGGAATCCCTATTCCTGGAAAAAAGCCGAGGAAGCCCGCGACCAATCCAATGGTTTAATCGAGGCCGTGACCGATACCGAAATACTGGAGGCTTACCAACTCTTGGCTTCCATGGAAGGGATCTTTTGCGAACCGGCGTCCGCCGCCTCTCTGGCGGGGGTGATCATGAAGAACAAAACAGGTTATTTCACGGATGGTGAACGACGCGTTGTTTGTACCCTGACCGGCCATGGATTAAAAGATCCAGACCGAGCGGTGGCGATGTGCGCCCAACCTGTGGTTGTGAAGCCCGAGATGGGCGCGATCTTAAAGGCGCTTAAACTGTAAATTGGGGCCTCGTTAGGTTTGCCCCAACAAGGAAAAGAAAATGGCTTTGATCGTTCAAAAATACGGCGGTTCCTCGGTGGCGGACGCGCCCAAGATGCTGGAAGTGGCCCGGCGCGTCGCCAAGAATCGCAAGCAGGGAAACGAAGTCGTGGTCGTAGTCTCCGCTCCCGGGGACACCACGGACGACCTGATCGCCAAGGCTCAGCAGATCACCGACACGCCCGATGAAAGGGAAATGGACGTCCTTTTGGCTACGGGCGAACAGCAATCCATCGCGCTTCTTTCAATCGCACTCAAGAGCATGAATTGCGACGCCATCTCCTTTACCGGTCCCCAGGTGGGAATCGTCACCGATGATGTGCACACCAAGGCGCGGATTGTGAAGGTGGGGGATACGAAGATTCGCGCGGCCTTGAACCTGGGCAAGGTGGTCATTGTGGCCGGCTTTCAGGGTGAGAATAAGGACCATGAAATTACCACGCTGGGACGCGGCGGAAGTGACCTGACGGCCGTGGCCATCGCGGCGGCCCTCAAAGCGGATGTGTGCGAGTTTTACAAGGATGTGGATGGAGTTTTTACCGCCAATCCCGGCATTGTCAAAAACGCCCGGAAATTGGACGCCATCAGTTATGACGAAATGCTGGAAATGGCCAGTGCGGGGGCCCAAGTGCTCAATGCCCGTTCGGTGGAGTTCGCAAAAAACTTCGGCATCAAGATTCATGTGAGGCCGACATTCAACGAAAAAGAAGGGACGATCGTCATGCAGGAAACCAAAGCCATGGAAAAAGTGGTCATCAGCGGGGTGACCTATAATAAAAACGAAGCCAAGATCACGGTGCGGGGGGTTCCGGACAGGCCGGGGATCGCTTCCATACTCTTCTCCAAGCTGGGAACAGCCGGAATCAATGTGGACATGATCATTCAAAACATCGGCGAAAAGGCCCATTCGGATCTTTCCTTCACGGTGGACCGGTCTGAACTGAAAAAGGCCATGAAAGTCGTCAATGAAGCGGCCAAAGTATTGAAGCCCGCCGGCGTGATTTTTGACGAAAACATCGCTAAGGTGTCGGTGGTGGGAGTCGGCATGAGGTCTCACTCGGGGGTCGCGGCCAAAATGTTTCAGGCCCTGGCGGAAAAGCAGGTGAACATCCTGATGATCTCTACTTCTGAGATTAAGATTTCAGTCGTGATCGACCAGAAAGACGTGGCAAAGGCCGTATCAGCCATCCACGAGAAATTCAAATTAGGAAAAAAAGCCGCGAGCGAAAGCTAATCGGAGCCAGGGGAAGGTGATACCGTGAGCGAGAAAATTGTTCTTTATGATGCCCTCCTCCGGGAAGGGCCCCAGACCCAGGGTATCAACCTTTCCGTGGAAGATAAAATCGCACTCGCGCTGGCGCTGGACGAGTTGGGCCTCCACTACCTTGAAGGTGGATGGCCCGGGGCCAACCCTAAAGACACGCTTTTTTTCCAAAAAGCTAAAAAGCTAAAGCTCAAAGCCCGCCTATCGGCCTTCGGCATGACCCGTCGGGCCAATCACAAGGCCAACCAGGATTCCAGCCTTTTGGGGCTGGTTCAATCGGGTGTTTCCACCATCACGGTTGTCGGCAAGACCTGGGATTTTCACGTCACCCGGGCGTTGGGAATTCCCCTGTCCCAAAACCTGGAAATCATCAACGACTCGGTCAAATATCTGAAATCCAAGACGGATGAGGTTTTTTTCGACGCGGAACATTTTTTTGACGGTTACAAGCGAAATCCCGAATACACCCTGAATTGCCTGGAATCGGCCCTGCAGGGTGGAGCGGATTGCCTGGTCTTGTGCGACACCAATGGCGGGTCCTTGCCTGAGGACATCGGGGCGATAGTTACCCGGGTTCGACAGCGTTTCCCCGCCGCCGAAATTGGCATCCACTGCCATAACGATTCGGATCTGGCCGTGGCGAATTCCATGGCGGCCCTGGAGGCGGGAGCCACCCAGGTTCAGGGGTGCGTCAATGGCTACGGGGAAAGGGTGGGAAACACCAATCTGATCTCCCTGATCCCGAACCTGGCGCTGAAAAAAGGCGCTTCCTTCGTGCGCCCCGTTCATCTCGAAAAACTGACCGAGGTTTCACGCCGGGTCGACGAAATCATGAACCAAAATCCACGTCCCAGCGCGCCCTATGTGGGAAAGAACGCCTTTACCCATAAGGGCGGCATGCATATCTCGGCGGTCCAAAAGGCGACCGAGGCTTATGAACACGTCAACCCCGAGCAGGTGGGCAACCAGCGGAAGTTGATCCTATCCGACCAGTCCGGCATCTCGGCGGTCCTGCATCAAGCGGGGAAGGGACGCATCAAACTCAAAAAGAATACTCCCGAGGCCAAGACTATCATTGATGAAGTGAAAAAGATGGAAAGCGAAGGCTACCAATTCGAAGGCGCGGAAGCCTCTTTCGAGTTGCTGCTTAAAAAAGCCTTGGGGAAACACCGCAATTTCTTCGACCTGATTGGATTTCGGGTCATCGTGGAAAACCGTGGTGACGAAAAATTGATCAGCGAGGCCACGATTAAAGTGAGGGTGAATGGGGTTCTGGAAAATACGGTGGGCGAGGGCGATGGGCCCATCAACGCCTTGGACCAGGCGCTTCGGAAGGCCCTGACCAAATTTTACCCGACCCTGAGCGATGTCCGCTTGTCCGACTTCAAGGTACGCGTCCTGGATGCCAAGGAAGGGTCCGCCGCCAAGGTTCGGGTTTTGATCGAGAGCCGGGACAAAAAAGACGCCTGGGGAACGGTGGGTGTCTCGGAAAACATTATTGAGGCCTCCTGGGAAGCGCTGGTCGATTCCATTGATTACAAGCTTCTCAAGGACGGGAGCAAAAAGAACAATCGGCGGATTCGGTGAGTCGGATTCGGACCCATCGTCCTGTCGGAATCTTTGATTCGGGATTGGGCGGGTTGACGGTCGTCAAGGCCATCCAACGGCAGCTCCCCGGCGAAAAACTCGTTTATTTTGGCGACACAGCCCGCATCCCCTACGGAAGCAAGAGCAAAGACACCATCATTCATTACACCCGCCAGATCATCCGATTTCTGGTGAAAAGGGAAAGGGTCAAGGTGCTGGTGGTGGCTTGCAACACCTCTTCCGCCTGGGCCCTGAAAGAAGTCCGCCGGGAATTCGACATCCCCATCCTGGGAGTCATCAATCCCGGGGCCCAGGCGGCCGTGGAAGTTACCCGCAACGGCCGGATTGGAGTCATTGGTACTGAAGGCACCATTTATTCCGGCGCTTACCCGGACGCCATTCACGCCTTGAATTCCGGAATACGGGTTTTCACCCAACCCTGTCCTCTTTTCGTTCCTCTGGTGGAAGAGGGACGGCTTTCGGGGTCGGTAACTGAAACGGTGGCCGGGGAATACCTGAGGCCCTTGCTGCGCTCTGCAGTGGATACCCTACTGCTGGGCTGTACCCATTACCCCCTGCTCAAACCGGTTCTCAAAAAAATCGCGGGAAATAAAGTGCGCATCGTGGATTCGGCCGAGGAAACGGCGATCAACTTGAGATTGAATCTGGAGTCCTATGGCGGGGTGGCCTCCGGCCGGGGAAGTTCAAAATTTTATGTCAGTGACCTTTCGCGCAAGTTCAAGGAACACGCGCAGCGGTTTTTGGGCCGGCCCATCGCCAAAGTGGAGAAGATTTTCATCGAGAAGTATTAACCGCCCGCCGAGATCGGGGTTGGTTGACATTACCCTCTTTAAACCTAAAATGAGAAACAAGTTCGGAGGTTTTCCATCAAAAATCTGATCGTTTTCTTAACCGGGGTTTTCCTCTTGGCTGGTTTTTCCCGCGCCTGGGCCGAGGGGGAATTGGCTTCCTCGCCGACCAATTACGAGATGGTGGAGGCCCCGACGGCTTATGTCCTCATGCATGGCGGGTATGACATCGTCACCCGCATCTATGACAACGGCGGGGTGTTTGTCCGGGGAAACCTGGGATTCAAGGATATTTTCATGGTTGGCTTTTCCGTCAACGGGGCCAATGTGATTGGAAACGGCGAAATCCAAATCCAAATGCCCCAATTGGCGTTGAAGTTAAAGGCTCTCGATGAGAAATCGGCTCCCTTTTCCTTGGCGGTGGCCTGGGACAACCGGGGCTATGGAACGCAGACCAACGGGGTCTTTTTTCCAGGAACGCAGAAGGGGTTTTATATCGCCTGCAGCCGTGAATTTCCGGAGGCGGGTTATATCCAGGCCCATTGGGGCTTCAATGTGGTGACATTCAATAATTTCGATTCGAACCAAGACCTGGGGGCTTTCGTGGGAACTTCCTTTGCCATTACCCCGACTTTGGCGTTTAACCTCGAGACGGACAAAATCTTGAACAACTACTGGCAATTCAACGGAAACATCCTCTTTAATGTCGACAAGCCCCTTCGAGTGGGAGTGGATTTTCGGGATATCAATCGGGGAGATTTGTTCTCGCGTATCATCCGCATCCAGTACACCGGGTTTTTCTAAGAACTTCCAGCCATCCAAGGGGACCGCATGAAAAAATCGAACTTTATTTTTTGGGCCCTATTCACCGTTGCCCTTACCGGGTGCGGTTCATCCTCCTGGATTGACCTGATCCCCGCGGGAAGCCGACAACCAGCGAGCGAGATCAAGGCCCAATTCATCAGCGGGGGAACCCCGGGGTTCACCCTCGCGTCTTTGAAGGGCAAGGTCGTCATCCTTGATTTCTGGGCCACCTGGTGCGGCCCCTGCCGGATGGAAATTCCCGATCTGGTCAAGATTTACGAAAAATACCATTCCCAGGGATTGGAAATATTCGGGCTTTCCGTCGAGGGGCAGGATGGTCGTCCCCAGGAATATTTCGACAAATTCATCAGTCAAAACGGGATCAATTATCCACTGGCGCTGGCGAGTCTGGACACCCTGCGCGATTATGGGATCAGCCCGATTCCCACCACCTTCTTCATCGACAAGCAGGGGAAGGTCGCCCTTTCATTCGTGGGCACCCATTCGGGTGAGGATCTGACCGGCGCGGTTGAGTCGCTCCTAAAGGAATAGGTTGTGACGCTTCAACCCCCTCTTTTTTAGGGGTATAATTGAAAATAACAAGGTTTGGAGGGCTCCATGCCCGAAACCCAAGACTCTGAAATTCGCGAAGCCTTTCTGGAACTTTACCGTGATCTGTTTGGGCATGTGCCTTTTCTGGAAACCGTCATCGAGCGCCTGGTGCACGACCAACTGGTGGAACGCTCGGTGCTGGAGAGTCATTTGTCTCAAATGATTCATACCTTATCCACGGCCCAAAAAAAACTGGCGCTTCCGCGGGGAACCAAGGCCCTTAAGCGGGGCCAGCCCGATTATTTCCGCCGGGAAATGCTGAAGGTTTCCAAGATTATCAAGGGCCAGCTGTCGGTGCTCTTAAAGACCTCCTTTCTGGTGGATAGCCGGGAAGCGGAAGAGGATTACCTGCAAACGCTCAGCGATGTCACGGACAATATCGCGGGCGCCTTTCAGCATGTGGTCCGATCCAACGTGCTGATGCCGGTCATGCTCAATTAGCCGAGCCCGTCGATGAAACAAACCGCAAAAAGGGGAAATGTCTTGGTTGATTCCACCAAAGAAGAGCGTGCCGAGGTAGAAGCCTTCAGCCGTTATCTCCAGGAAAAAAAGCTGAAGCTGACTTCCCAACGAAAAATGATTCTCATGACTTTTCTCGACCAACCGGGACACATCTCCGCCGAGGACCTTTTTCAGCGGGCCCGGCAAAAGCAGGCCAATGTGGGTTTCGCCACGGTTTACCGCACCCTGAAGCATTTGACCCTCTGCGGGCTGGCCCGGGAGCTGGATTTTGGAGAAGGACGGGTGAAATACGAGCCCGAGTTTAACCGTCAGCACCATGACCACATGATTTGCAACTCCTGTGGTGTTTACATCGAGTTCCTGAATCCGCAAATCGAGGAATTGCAGGAACAGGTGAGCCGCAAGCATGGATTCAAAATTGTGTCCCACCGCATGCAGCTTTACGGGATTTGCCAGAAGTGCCAGAAAACAACGGGTAAATAAAACCTTTAAAATATCGAATTTGAGGAGACGACCATGGTGGATTTCCTTGTTTCGCGCGCCACGCGCGACAGGCTGCAGGAGGAACTCAAAGGCCTCAAAACGGTGCGGCGGCCCCAGGTGGCCAGGGCGTTGGAAGAGGCTCGGGCCCATGGCGATTTGAAGGAAAACGCCGAGTACGACGCGGCCAAACAGGAGCAAAGCCTGCTGGAGGCCCGGATCCGCGAACTGGAGGACAAGCTTTCCCGCACCCGTCTTCTGGAGGATGAAAATATCACCGGCGACCATGTCTCGATCGGGACCTCGGTCACCGTCAAAGACCTGAAAAGCGGCGGGGAAGAGATATACCGGTTGGTCGGCGAAGAGGAAGCGGATATCCCCAACAACAAGATCTCCATCCGCACCCCCATTGCCCGGGGCATGATCGGCAAGAAAATCGGCGAAAAGGTGGATATCACCGTCCCAGCCGGAATTTTGAAATACCAGATCCTAAAAATCGAAGTTTCCGTCGAATAAGGCCATATTGACTTTAAAAAGGGGAGGCCGTTAAACTTCACGAACAATTGAAAGCTCTTATCAAGAGTGGCGGAGGGACTGGCCCTGCGATGCCACGGCAACCGATTCCCGGAGAAAATCCGGGGATGTCAGGTGCCAAATCCTGCCTCGGGGATCAACCTCAAAACCGGGCAAAGATGAGAGATGGAAAAGCAAATGTGAAAGGCTTCCATCTCACCGATGGGAGCCTTTTTTGTTGATGGGGTGGCGCCCGCGTCTAGGACCGTTTAAAGGGGAGAAACATGAGTTATGTGAAGTCGCTCAAATGCCGTGAATGCGGCCAGGAATATGAAAAGACCGCGAAGTATGTCTGCGAGTTTTGCTTCGGGCCCCTGGAAGCGGCGTATGACTACGATTTGATCAAGCGGGACATCTCTCGCGAAAAAATCGCTTCCCGATCCCTGAATATCTGGCGCTACCGGGAACTCTTGCCGGTCGAGGGCACCACCTACAACACCCTGGAGGAGGGCTTCACCCCTCTTCTTAAAGCGGAGCGGTTGGCCCGGGAACTGGGGCTTAAAAATCTCTACCTGAAAAACGACTGTGCCAACCCCACCCATTCTTTTAAGGACCGGGTCGTGGCCGTGGCTTCCACCCGGGCTTTGGAACTGGGCTTCGACACCCTGGCCTGCGCCTCCACCGGTAACCTGGCCAACGCGGTCGCCGCCTACGGGGCCCGGGGCGGCATGAAGCGTTATGTTTTCATCCCCTCCAACCTGGAAAAGGGCAAGGTCATCGGGGCGCTGGTCTACGATCCCAACCTCATCGGCGTAAATGGTAATTACGATGATGTGAACCGGCTTTGCAGCGAGATCGCCGGCAAGTACAAGTGGGCCTTCGTAAACATCAACATGAGGCCCTATTACGCCGAAGGTTCCAAAACGCTGGGGTTTGAGACCTGCGAACAACTGGGCTGGCGGGCGCCGGAACAGGTGGTGGTCCCCGTGGCCTCCGGGTCCCTTTTGACCAAAATCTGGAAGGGCACCCAGGAATTCGTGAAAGTGGGATTGATCCCGGGGGCCAAAATGAGGGTTTTTGCCGCCCAGGCGGAGGGTTGTTCCCCCGTCACCACGGCTTTCAAAAACAAAACGGACACTTTCCGCCCCGTCAAACCCCACACCATCGCCAAGTCGCTCGCTATCGGCAACCCCGCCGACGGTTATTACGCCTTGAAAACCATCGCCGAGTCGGGCGGAGCCGCCGAAATGGCCTCCGACCTGGAAATTGTCGAGGGGATCAAGCTCCTGGCCCGCACCGAAGGCATCTTCGCGGAAACCGCCGGGGGTGTCACGATCGCCTGCCTGAAAAAATTGGTCGAATCCGGTCAATTGGACCGGGACGCCTTGACGGTGGCCTACATCACCGGAACGGGGCTCAAGACCCAGGAGGCGGTGGCGGATTCTTTGGGGGAAGTGAAAGTGATCCAACCCAACATGCAAGCCTTCGAGGCGTCCCAGCTGGTGAAGGTTTAGAAGGGAACCAGGTCTCTTCCGCAGTCATTGCAGAAGCCTTTTTCAAGGTTGTACGCCGTTTCGCACCGGGGGCAAAAGCTTTTTTGGGTCGATTGGGAAGGAACGGGCGTCGCCAGACTGGCCTGGTAATTCAACCCCGCCCGGATCAGCCACTGGGTTAATTTCTTCAGCTCCGACTCCCGGTTTTTCGCAAGCATGAGCGGTGGGTCTTGGGAGTCCTGGGACGAGACAGCAGGATATTTGAGATCCAACATCCAACGGCGGTAGTACCTGTTTCGATCTGCCTCTTCCAAAAGAACCTTCCCCACCGGGAAGGGATGAAATCCATTAAAGAGCTGGTCTCCCAGCAGATCCATCGCCCGGGCGGATTGCCAGGGCGAGAAAAGGCAAAGCAAAATCCCTTTCCGCCGGGCGGATTTTTGATCGGGATAAAGGGCCCGATGGGCGGATCGGAACGAAATCACAAGATAAAAGTGCAGTAAAAAAAACGCGCCGATGATCAGAACCCACCCCAGCCAAAACCCAAGGCCGAACGCATAGATTAAAATGGCGGATGTGACTACTCCCAGCATGGCCCGGGAAAGCCAGAACAACCGGTCAACTTCCTGAAGGTATTGGTCCCATCGCCTTTGCGCTTCCTCCCCATCCAGATTTTTCTTTTGGGAAAGGTCCGGGTCGGCCGGGTTAAAGCGGTAGGCGAAGCCCTGGGCCCAGGGGTTTCGAAAAGCGAAGGTCGGGCCTTGAAAAAGGGAAAATCGCTTGAAACGGCGGATCATCAGCCATCCGCCGGTCGGAACCAGGACCAGGCATTCCAACAAGTAAAAGGCCACCGCGAGAAAAACAAATAGATGAAAGTGAATCAAGAAATCCCTTTAGGGTTGAACCTGGACCTGATTATTTGATGACGGTCGGGGGCTGGTTGGAGTCGTCCTTTTCACCTGAAATAGGACCTTGTTTTTTACCGATCCCAAAAAGACGTTTGAAAAAACTCGAAAGGGCCGCCAGGCCCGCGACCACCAGGGCCCAAGCCTTGGCAAAGAAGGGCAAAATGAGGGCCCAGAGTTTCCCGAGGATGCCGGTTTTGGCGGCGATGGCTCCCGCGCCGCCTACCACCAGGGCCGCCAGACCGATCTCGGCCACCTTGTCCCCGGTCGTCCATTCGGCGTACTTGTTTCCGTTGGTGAAGTCGAAACCCTGAATGTCGTTGTTGAAATGAGCCAGAACCGCCGCCATGTCCTCGGAATTGGGCACCAGGGTCACTTCCATAACACCCTTCCGGCCCAGAACGCGGGTGTTGTAATTGATGAATTCCTCGCCTTTTTCCTTGAGCCTCTTGGCCCATTCCAAACGGTGATTATCCGGGTTGTATTGGGGTTTCAGTTCCCATCCCACCAGATCGATCGCTTCCCATCCCTTCTCGGCACGTTCCTTGTTCGCTTCCTTGCTGTTATCCACCATGCTTTGCCACATCTTGTCGGCGTCCAATTTTTCCTTGTCCGCGTCCTTGATGTAGCCGATATCGTCGAAGCTAAAGAGGGCCATATAACCCGATTTTTTGTCCTCGGTGAAAAGAACCCCCAACTCGTCGCTTGAATAAAAGTTATGGGTTTTTTCCATGAACTCTTTCATGTCCTTCTGCTGGATGAAGCCGTAACCCTCCGGCACCTTGATTTCCGCGATGTCGCCTAATTTTCCGATGGCGGGTCCCTTGATAGGCTGGATTTCGGCGAATAGGGCATTGGCGCCGAGGCACAGGGTGAGACTTAAAAGTGAAAGGGGTAAAAATTTCATTTTAGATTCCTCGTTTTTAATGTTGGCCAAACGCCGACAGTATAGTGAATATTCAATCTTTATTGACCATCTTGCCCATCATTTCGCCATAGCGGTCCCCCTGAACTTTGAAGGAAGACAATATTCGGTTAACCTCCGTGAAATCTGCTTCGCTCAGGGATAAGGAAACCGCTTCCGCGTTTTCCTCCAGGTGATTCACCCGGGTCGTTCCCGGAATGGGCGTTACATCCGAACCTTTTCTTAATAGCCAGGCCAGCGCGACCTGGGAAGGGGTGGCGTTGCGTTTGGCACCAATTTTTTTGACTTCATCCACCAGCCGGATATTGGCGGAAAAATTCCCGCCCTGAAAACGGGGAAGGTTTCGGCGCATGTCCCCTTCCGGCAGGTCCTCATACCGCTTGATCGTGCCGGTCAAAAATCCACGGCCCACGGGGCTGAAAGGCACCAGGCCGATCTTGAGTTCACGCAAGACGGGAATGATCTTTTCGTCCAAGCTTGTTTCCCAAAGTGAATATTCACTTTGCAGGGCCGAGAGGGGGTGGACTTTATGGGCCCGGCGCAGGGTATTGGGGCCAACCTCGCTCAAGCCGATGTATTTCACCTTGCCTTCCTTCACCAACCGGGACATTCCCCCCACAGTTTCCTCAATTGGAATCTTCGGGTCCACCCGGTGTAAATAAAGAAGGTCGATGAAATCGGTTTGAAGGCGCGAAAGGGAACCTTCCACGGCCCGGCGGGCGTTCTGGGGGGACCCGTCCAGATTTTCCAGGCTGGCCTTGCCTTCTTTCCAGGCGAACTTGGTGGCGATGACCACTTGGGAGCGTTTTCCTTGCAGGGCTTTCCCCAGAAGTTCCTCGTTCTTGAGGGGTCCATAGGATTCGGCGGTATCCCAGAAGTTGATCCCCAGTTCCAGGGACCGATGAAGAGTTTTCAGGCATTCCTTTTCGTCCGCCTTTCCATAGGCGAAGCTCATTCCCATACAACCCAAACCCAGGGCGGATACTTCCAGACCTTGGGCTCCCAGTTTTCGTTTTTGCATGCTCAGACTCCTCTTTTAAAATTCGCGGCACATTTTACAGGATAGCCGTTCGAGGATGGAGGCATCGGGGAAATAAAAAAGCCGAGCGGTATTGAAACCGCCCGGCTTTTTAGGAAAACTTTAATTAATTGCCGGCAGGGGGAGCGGAGGAAGTGCCCGCCGAACCGGTGGAGCTTGTCGAACCAGTCGAACCCGTTGGGGAAGTGGAATCGGTGTCGTGCTTTTCGCCGTAGATGGTCTTCGAATTGGCGTCCAGCATCTGGTTAAGTTGGACCAGTTGATCGGGTGTAAGTTCTTTGCTTCCGTTCGTGGAAAAGTCGGCCTGCATTTGTACCCGGACCGCTTTCAAGGACGCCCGCAAGGCTTGCGCCTGATCCTTGGTTAACTTGCCGGACTTGACCCCTTCCTTGATCCTCGCCAATTGGTCGTGCATACGAACTCGAACTTCCCTGATTCGCGGGTGGGGGTGGTTGGCCGGGGGGGCGGCGGTGGATTGGGCCAGGGCTAAAGATCCAGCTCCCATGAAAAACGCCAAAACAGTTGCCAATGCTAAATGTTTCATTAAGGCTCCTTCAGCACAATTTGAACTTCATCCGCAATAGATTAGACGGCTCGTTAGTCCCCAAAGTTCCTCGTTTTATACCCGTCAAAGACGTATCAATCGAAATTGTAAAGCAGGTCAAAGGTGTAGCCCGTAAAGTTTTCGGAGGTAGGCTGGGTGAGGGTGATGGTTTCAGCCTGGACCTTGCTATAGACCGTCCCGGCCGGAAGGTTTTCGTATCCCGACTGCCCGGTCACTTGAAGTTCGAAGTTTTTCAGGAATGTCCAATCCGCTTCCAAGCTGATCGAATTGATTTGGTCGCTTTCGTTAATGGGTTCCTTGATCTTGCTGTGGAGGCCCTGGATCGCGTAAGTATCGTCGTATTCTTGTTCCGCGGTGAGGGTGAAGCCGAGAATGTCCCAGGGGTTATAGGCGACGATCGCGCTGGACGAATAATCGATGTCATCGATCTGAATGATCGTCGCTGAATTGCCGCCCACAGCGGATTCGGGACCATCGTGGCTTTCCAGGGTTCCGCCGAAACTCATCCCCACGGTGAGGGGTTCGAAAACCTGAAAATTCAGATTCGCCGTCAGGGCGTTGGAGTTGAGCGCCGTTTGACCCCGTTCCAACTGCAAGTTGAGGGAAGGAAGAAATGAGCCCAAGCCCAAACCGCCTTCCACCGTCAATTTGCCGTATTTCGTCTGGGTTCCTTCCACCTTTTGACTGCCAGCCCCGCCGCCCATGGAGAAATAATGTCCGCTTTCGGTGAGATGGTCGGATGCGGTGAAATCCAATTCGGAGGTGATCTGCCCCTTTCCGGTCTGGGAGGGTTGGGAGGAATAGCTTAAACCCAATTGCTCGGTCCAGTTGGGCTTGAACAACACCTGTTCGATATCATCGATTTGATTGTCGATTTCCTGTTTATCCTCATCACTGGCCATTTCGGGTTCGGTTGAATCCTTGGCCCGTAAGGCCTTTGTGAATTCAACCAGTTTGGGGTTGTCGGGCCTCAGGGCGAGGGATTGGTCAAAGTCCTTCAAGGCATCTGGAATCTCACTTAAACGGTAGTAACAGTTGCCGAGTCCCTGGTAGGCCGCAGCCGATTTGGGATTAATTTGAAGGGCAGCTTTGTAATATCGGATGGAAAGATCATATTTAGCCGATTGGTAGGATTGGTCGGCTGCATCCATATATTTTTGAAAACTGGTGGGCTCCTGAGCCTGGGCGGGTAAGAGGGAACTCAAGAACAAAAGAAACAGGGAAATGTAACCGCCGATGAGGTGTTTCAAGTTCAACCTTTCTCATTCAGGAATAAAACCGTTCTTCGGTCACTCAATAGACGGGTAAAACCACGATTAGGTTTCTGGTTTTCCTTAAATTTTATCCTCTTTATGATTTTCGTGTTTCTCGATCGTGAATTGAAAGAAAAAAATGGGGTTATCAAAGCTTTTCACGCCCTTTTACGTTGTATTTCCGGCTCTGGATAACCTACTGTAGGCCTGTTTCGAGACCATTGGTTTTGACCTGGTTGAGGCGTGTTTCCACATTCAAGGAGGTTGTTCCCATGAAATTAACGAATCGCACGATTTTAATTACCGGCGGGGGTTCGGGCATTGGCGGCGGGCTGGCGGAAGCTTTTTTTCAATTGGGAAACAAGGTCATCATCACCGGCCGGCGGCCGAAGGTATTGAAAGAAATGACTCAGAAGCACAAGGGCATGGAAGCCTTTGCCATGGATGTTTCCTCCGAATCGGATGTGCATCGGCTGTTCAAGGCGGTTTCCAAAAAATATCCGACCCTCGATGTCGTCATCAACAACGCGGGGCTCATGCTCTGGCCCGATTTTGGCGGCGGGGAAAGGCTGGGGGACACGCTGTATCAAGAAATTGACGTCAACCTCAAGGGTCTCATCCGGATGACCAGCGTCTTTTTACCGCTGTTGAAGAAGCAAAAAGAATCAACGCTCGTCAATGTGAGCTCGGGATTGGCTTTTGTGCCCTTGGCTCCCACTCCGATCTATTGCGCGACCAAAGCGGCGGTGCATTCCTTCAGCGATTCGCTTCGTTACCAGCTTCGAAAGACTTCGGTACAGGTCATCGAGCTGGCTCCTCCGGCGGTGAAGACCGAATTGGGCGAGGCGCCGGGTCAACCCGGCCGGGATTATCCCCGCATGCCGTTGGATCAATTCATCAAGGAAACGATGAAGGGCTTAGGGTCGGGTAAAAAGGAGCTTTTGATCGGCGGGGCCAAATTTCTAAAAACAGGCTCGCGGTTCTTCCCGGGTCGGGCGTTCAAAATGTTGAACCCCTAGTCCGTGGTTGGACCGGCTCATTCGCGGCCCGTATTTCGTCTAAAAGTTCGAGTTCAATTTCAGGAGGAATCATAATGAATAAGAAGATTTGGCTTTCGGCTTTGATGGCAGGGGCCCTGGCAGGGTCGGCTTTAACCGTATTTGCCCAGGATGCTCCGCCTCCAGCCGGTGATAACGGGGGACAAACGTCCGGCGATAATAACGGTCCCCAGGGAGGCAATGGACATGGCCGTCCCGGCATGGGTCCCGGCGGGCCTCAGGGCGGAATGGTGATGAATCCTGATAAGTTGAAGGACAAATTGGGCCTAACGGACGATCAGGTCACCCAAATGAAAGACTTATTCCGAACCCAAATGGCGGCCGGTAAAACCATCCAAGACCAGATGAAGCTCGATATCGACACGCTTCAGCAAAAGGTGGATGCCAAAGCCTCGGTAGCCGAGTTGCAAAAGTCCCTGGATGCTCTCGCGGCTGACAGGAAAGCCATGCAGGCGAGCCGCGAAAACATGGAAACCCAAGTGAACAAGATTTTAACCACCGTGCAACAGGCTAAATTGATCCTGGGCATGCAGAACCGGGGAGGCCAATTCATGCAAAGGCTCATGAATCGCCGAAAAATGAATCAGGGGAATTCCTCCCCCGATGCCGGAGGCGATTCGAGCAATGCGCCTGGAGCGAACTGAGATTTAATCGGTTTTACGAAGACCCAAGCACCTGGAGGATAAAGTCCGGGTGCTTTTTTGTTTTTAAAATTGGATTTCCGAAAGGGGTTCTTCTAGTTTTTTGAACAGGATCTTCGCGTGAGTAGGGGAAAGTTTAACGAACCTGTCGATAATCGGGTATCCTCTGAGGCATGGAGAAGCCATCGATGATCTTTCAAACGAATATCAGGGGTCTCGACCTTTTCTTGAGGGATTTCGGCGCCTATTTCTTGTTCTGGTTCGCGGGATATATCGGACCCATGTTGTTTATTTGGATGTTTCATCCCGCCTTTGAGACGGGGATTCGGCTTTTCACTGTTTTGGCGGTTCTTCCCCTTCTGTTCGTGGCGCTGGGAATTTGTTTCGGAAGAAAAATCCTCATCCTTCATTCAATTCTTCTGGTTCCACTGGTCCTTTTTGTCTGGTACTCCTATCGAAATTTCAATCCCAATGAAGGTGTTTCTTCCCCCGACGAACTTCTTTTTTACTCGGGATTAATAGGCGTTTCCCTGGCTTATTTAGGGGCACCGGTTTTGAAGTTCGGGATCGGGTATGAATGGCAGGGATTCTTTCATCGCGTGAAGAATTTAGGGGATCAGGGGGGCCTCAAGAAAAGGTCGGGGAAGTTGCAAACCGGGAAAAAACGGAAATCGACTTGAACCATCCCGCTGTTTTGAGGCATTGCCTCATCCTTCTCTTTTTTTGCTTATGGGCCGGCAGGGCTTTTGCGATTTCAGGCGACCCCCCCGACATGTTGGAGCCTGGCCTGGGCGACAAGCCCGGCATTCTTTTTTTCTCGGGCTATGAAGCCCAGCCTTGGACCTCGGCCTGGGGAATGCTCTGGGGACCCTCGCCGTCCGTGAACGGAAGCCTGGTCCCGGCCCCCGACGCTTTTTATCCCCACCAGGGAAATGCACTGCAGGTGCAATACCATCAGGGGATCATGGGGCCGCCCGGGGGCTTCGAGTACCTGACAGATCTGAACCAGTTGGGGATTGCCCCCCGCGAATCGCTCTATCTGCGCTACTACGTCCGCTTTGAACCCGGTTTTTATTTCATGCGGGGCGGGAAACTGCCCGGCCTGTGCGGAGGAAACGCGAACACGGGAGGGCACAAACCCAACGGGACGGATGGCTGGAGCGCCCGGATTATGTGGCGCCCCAACGGGCGCATCGTGCAGTACGTTTATTACCCGGACCAGGCGGACAAGTACGGGGATGACTTCAATTGGGACATGGACGGCAAGACTCGCGCTTTCATCCCCGGCAAATGGCAATGCGTCGAAACCTACGTTCAATTGAACGATCCGGGAAAGAGCAACGGCTTCATCCGTTCCTGGCTGGACGGGGAACCGGCGCTGGAAGTCGAGAATATCCGCTTTCGTACCACGCCCAATTTAAAAATCGACAAGATGTATTTCGACACGTTTTTTGGCGGGAATGACCCATCCTGGGCGCCGATCCAGGATGAAAAGGCCTGGTTCGACGATTTCGTGATTTCGGATAAATATATCGGGCCGTTTGACGAGGTGCCCTGAACCGGCGGATCAACTTCCTGGCCGGCGGTTCAATCCTTCGTTCGAATGAATCTGTTCCCAAGGTAAACCAGGCCCCAGGCCAGGGGAAATACCATCAGTGAACACCCCGCCCAGTCGACGCATTCAGCCATTCCCACGCAGTGGTTGGTCAACCCCATCATCCCCAGCATATTGGCCCAGTCATGTCCCCCGCCTTCCCGGCCTGACATACCGGTGATGAGAATCAGGGCCTGCGCCTTGGCGTCCGCCATATACCAGCCCACTTCATCCAGGTTTTCCCCCATCCAGAAGAGGCAAAAAAGGATTCCGCCCTGGCTTTTCTGGCGAATAAAGTGCGCCAGACAAAAGGCGGGAAAGGTAAGTTGCATGAGGGTCCCGCCCGCAATGGTAATGAATCGCACGCCCAAGATTCCATAGATCCAATGTCCCGCCTCGTGAAAGGCCAGGTTCAGCGCGGAAAGGGGGAAGAGGAGGGAGCCTTCCAGGTTGTAAAACCATTCGGCCATGGGCATATGGTCCTCGAAACGGAAGGTAAGAAATAAACCTCCAACCGAGGATAAACCGGCGGCCACGAAATATTTAATATGTTTAGGGTTCAATAAAGGCTTCCTCTGGAGGGCCGAAATTTCGCTTCCCGGCATCGCTTTCTACAAATTCTCTCATTAGAATCCAAGCCCAGGTTAAAACTTTTTCTATATGAGCATGGGGAACCTATGAACAAAGGAAGACTTGAGGCTTTCAGCGACGGCGTCTTGGCCATCATCATCACCATTATGGTGCTGGATTTGCGGCCTCCCCATAGTGGGGAACTGGCCGCTTTAAAACCTATCATCCCCAACTTCGTCAGTTACGCCCTCAGTTTTACCTATGTGGGCATCTACTGGAGCAATCACCACCATCTTTTCCAGGCCGTGAAGGGGGTGAACGGCAAGATCCTGCTGGCGAACCTGCATCTGCTCTTCTGGCTTTCCATGACCCCCTTTGCCACCGCTTGGTTGGGCCAGGCGGGCCTTACGACCTGGCCGGTTGCCCTTTATGGTTTGGTTCTGTTTTTATCGGCTATCGCCTATACCATCCTGACGAAAACCCTCATTGCCCATCATGGTAAAGATTCGGTCATCGCCAAGGCCATTGGCCGTGATTTTAAAGGCTACCTTTCCATCGCCTTATATGTTTCGGGAATCCTTCTTTCCTTCCTGCTCCCCTGGCTTTCCTACGGCCTTTATTTCGTGGTGGCCGTCATCTGGATCATTCCTGACCAGCGAATCGAGAAAATCCTTTCGAATTAGTTGGTAATACCGATGTAACACCCGCCAATAAATCCAAACCGGGAATATCCGAAACTTCTATAATGCCTCTGTGTTCGCCTTTGGGAGGGGAGCCCCAAAAGCTATTTTCGGTATTCCGAGGTTCCCCCATGCCTGAAGAAAACGTCCAACGCAAACTTTCCGCCATTATGTTCACGGATATCGTGGGCTACAGCAAAATGATGGGGGAAGACGAGGTCGGAACCCTCACCTTCTTGAAGTTCCACAACGCCCTCCTGCAGGGCGAGATCGAAAAAAACGGCGGAAGAGTCATCAAGACCGTGGGTGACGCCTTTTTGGCCGATTTTGGAAGCGCGGTCAATGCGGTCCGTTGCGCGGTTTCCATCCAAAAACATCTTCATGATTACAACCAGGGTTTCTCTTTTTCCAGCGGGCAAAAACACCAGGTGCGCATCGGCATCCACATCGGCGACGTGGTCATGTCCGACAATGACATTTTCGGGGAAGGGGTCAATATCGCGGCCCGGTTACAGCCCATCGCCGAGCCTGGCGGCATCTGCATCTCCCAGGATGTCTACAACCACATCAAGAACCAAGTGGAATTTCACGCCACCGCCCTCGGGCCCCATGAACTCAAGAACATCGCTCAAAAAATTGAGATCTATAAGATCGTCATGGAAGTCATGGGTGGCGGGGTCCACACCGTTTCCCATTCCGATCCCCATCCGGTCCTGGGCGTCCACAAAGAACCCAAAAGCCCGTCGGGCAGTAGGCTTTCAGTGGCGTGGATCTTGGTCTGGTTCCTGCTGGCCGCCCTGGCGACCCTGGGTGGGATTTTTTGGTTCAACGAGGCGAATAAACCCGTGGCCTACCAAGCCAGGCCCGGTTTCCGACCCCTCTATGTTCCCAGCCGCCCTCCCACCCGCATCGATGCCAATCAGAACCCGGGTAACCAGATCACGGCCATGAAAAAACATTACCCGATCTTTTTTCATTACGACACGGGAACCAGCGGAAGCGGGGTCACGATATATCCCAACAATCCGCCTTTTGTCGCGGACAAGTATTTGGACGCCGAAGATTGCGATACGTTGGAAATTTTCGCTTCTGCGCCGTCTGGCTTTCAATTTCAGGTCGCCCTCAACGAAGCGGGGGTGGGCTCCCCAGGGGCGGCCTCTTACCCGGGGGTGAATGGCGCCGATGGGGAACAATACCGAAGCCCCATGATCACGGGTACCGGCAATTGGCAGAATTACCAGATCAAGCTAGCTGACTTTACCCTCAGTTCGAATTGGGGTAACCAATCTGGCAACAAGGTTCTGAATCTCACCGCGATCGAGTCGGCACAATTTGATTTTCCCCCAAACCAGGGAACGGGGAACTTCAACATAACCTCGGTCGTATTTACCAAGTTTTACCATTCGAGCGTCATCCCCGTTCGGCGGGTAATCACGCCCGCAGCAAACCCAGCTACAACCCAGTAAAACCTGGGGTTTTATTCTTCCAATACCATAAATGATTATTGATATTGGAAGAATAGAACTTGTTTTAGTTTCGTAATTTGATTTTTACTCGATTATTCTTCCAATAAGGTCTCATTTGGATTTTGTTGGAAGAATAAAACCTAAAAAGCCATATTTCAGAGGTGCTAATAATGCCATTAACCCTTCCGAATGAACCCAGTGACAATCCCCAAGAAAAGAATCGATTAGAACGGCCGCGAAAAAATCCAAATCTGAGGCGAAAGGGCGTGGCTATTAGCGATAAGGATATGGATAAACTGTTGGATCTTATAAGACTAAAAGGTATTGCGATTCCGGGAGAATTAGCCAAGGAACTGGGGTGTGCACGAAGCTCTCTGGCTTATAACTTGAACCTACTCGTTAAAAAGAATTACATAGAACGGATTGGCGGGGGTCGAAGTACACGCTACAGGGCACTTACCCATCATAAGTGGTATCGCAGATTCATAGGGTTTCCAAAGGAAGAACCCGTTCAACCGCTAAACAATACCCCTGCTACTATGGTGGAAAGCGCTGCAAAATCCACCCCAATACCCGAGCCCGTAACAGAACACACCCCCAAGAAGGGCTGGTCTTTTAGCCTGAAAAGCCTCTTTAAGTTGTAAACTGGTTGCCAAAGTATGTGGAGGCGTATTGGGTGAAAACTCTAGTATTAGGCCTTTTCCTTCTTTTAACTTCCCGCCAAGTCTTTCCCCAAGCCCTGCCCTTGCACGTGGATGGCCGTGACCTTAAGGACCCCTCCGGTAAGGTCGTTCTTTTACGGGGGATCAACCACCATGGTTTCCTGGATGTGCCGGATGGTTCCTGGGATGCCCCCGGTGCCCCCCTCTATTCCGGTATGGGGAGCTGGAACCCTGCGGTGGTCAAGCAGACCCTCCACCAATTCCGCCAGCTTGGGTTCAATGTGGTCCGGTTCCATACGGTCATTGACTGGTGGAAGAATGACGTTCAAACCTACCAGGATTCCTATCGGAACGTAACCTACCCCGAATCGTACCGGAAGATGATGGAAGACACGGTGAAGTGGGCAGGGCAGGAAGGCCTTTACGTTATTTTCGATTTCTTCGCCTTGAAGAACGTGAATGGAAGCCAATCGGGCCAGGAATCCCTCCCCTGGGCGCCCTGGGGCAAGTACCCCGATGTGGTCAAGGACCGGGCGGAATTCGAGGGGCTCTGGGAATCCGTCGCCCGCACCCTGGGCCATTACCCCAATGTGCTTTTCGAGCTCTACAACGAACCCCATGGCGATGCCCAGGCCGAGAACGAATGGTTCCTTTTCGTGAACGAGGTTCTTCCCAAGATCCGCGCCCTCACCCCCAACCCGGTCATCGTGCAGTGGGATTACCAGTGCTGGGTCAATCTGGATTACCCCCCACCCCAATATTCGGCCTCAACCCTGGATTGGATCACCAAACATCCCCTCACCGACTCCAATGTGGTTTATGGCACCCATCTGTACCGCAACTCCGGCAATGGCGGCCCTGGCATGCCCCACCGAAGCGGCCCGCCCCTGGTGAACCTTTGGGAAAAAGCCGACCTTCAACAAGCTTTTACCCTGGCGCTTTTGCCCCATGTTTCGAACGACTTGAAGAAGCCTTTATTGGTCACCGAGATCGGGGCCTATTTGGCCAACGGCGAGGATGATAAAGCCCACGAATTGGCCTGGTTCAAGAATGCTTTATCCCTGCTCAACGAATGGGGAATAGGATATGTGGGCTGGGGCTGGGCATCGGATGCCCAGATCCATCACGGGATGCTTCACGAAGGGAAACCAAATGAAGCCGGGAAGGTGATGCTTAATTCGCTGGGGAAGTGAAGGTGTAGTGTCCACGATGGGGACCTGTCATGGACAGGTTTATGGGAGGTTGCTTTTGTTTACGTCCAAATTTCTTTTGGCTATTCTTCCCTTTGTTATTGCAATTGCTTTCTTACAATTTTCTTGTTCCTTGGCCCCGAAAGGGATCGCAGGTAAATGGATTTCAGTAGATTCGGATAAGAACCCTGCGGATCAACTTGTATATAAGTTTTCCGAAGATTCCAATCACAAAATAAATGGGGCAATTGTTGATAGGGATGAAAAAGAAAAACCGGAAATCTTAAGTGACGTTAATTTTGATCAAGGTAAATTGCACTATAAATGGGATTTGAGCTTGGTGAAAGACACAATAGACCCGACACTTTACAACCAATTATATAGTGTCGCCGTTTTTAACGGGATAATGGGTGCTGATGGAATGACAATCATCGGTCAAACTCGCTCGGGTGTTGATAACATTCCCACAACCTTAGTTCGATTATTACCGGACCCTCGAATCGTTGATCTCCAAGATAAAGTCGATAAGGGTAACGGTCTCTCAATGGCGCAATTAGGCTATAGGTATTATTACGGGGATGGGGTGCCATTTGATTTGGTAAAAGCGGAAAGTCTGTTTCGCCAGGCCGCTGATAAAGGCATTCCCAATGATCTTTGTTTGAATTGGTATTTCGGCATTGGTTTCGATAAAGACTTTAAATTCGCTTATAAATTGTTTTCTTTGTTGAATGCTTATGATTATTTAGCCTTCATGAAATATGAAGGCTTGGGGACGCCCCAAGACATTAAAGGGGCGAATAAAGACTTTGACGACTTTTTGAATGACAAAAAGTTGATCGCGAAACAACAGTCGCCAGATGTATATGCTTTTTATGAACCGGAAGACAAAGATGGGTTGATCTATATTCCAAGCGAATTGAATGAGATGGAAAGTTTATCGGAAAGAATGGAAAAGGGGAAACCTACTCCCTATAACCTGACGGTATTAAACCCTCCTGTTTTGCGATGTGTTGCTGATGAAAGTGAAGGTGATGATGCGGCTTGCACTTACCAGAGTGATAAATTGACGAGAGAAAAATTATTCTTGCTGGTTAAAAAAGCTTTATCCGGACAAAACAAAGAAGTTAAAACCACTTTTGCCGATTACGAGCAAAAGTTTAGGGATTTACAAGAGAAATCAACTCTTGGAATTGAATTTGTTTATGGTCGAGCAACTATGGGCCCACTTGAAGAAACTGTTTGGCGATCCAGTTACGAGGAAGAACATCTAGATGAAGTGCAAAAGATATTACAAAAAAAACTTGAGTATAAACTCGCGCCCATCGACCTCAAAACGGCGGATATTGAACTAAATAAACATTATCAAATATTGCTTAAAAAGGCCGATGATATGGTTATAAACGATTTAAATGGGCTAAAGGGTGATCCGAGTGATACTTCTGATGTATTCAAAATTTCAGAAAGAGCATGGATTGCATACCGAGACTCAGCCATAAAACTTATTTCTGCTATTTATAAAGACGATCCAAATAAGAACGCAGTCATTGAGCGATATAAAATTGATGCTACTTTGGCCCAAACGAAAACCATCGAGAGTTATTTTGAAGATTGAAAGACAAATGTCCACGATGTGGAACAGGAAAATACTCTCCTATTTGGGAGATAAAAATAGGTTCTCAATCGACTAATTAATTCTGAAAATTTAAAAACAATCATTTTGATAGCAAGAAAGAATGATTTTATTTTCTAAACTCTCAAGTCCGTACTTCCAAATTCAAAAAGTAATATAATAGTTGTTCGTTTTCGCCATTCGAGAAGGGGAGTCTAATGGTATCCAGCCGGAAAAATGTCCGGCGAGGCCGCCGACCGGCCAAGAGGTACTCCCTTGTTGAAACCCAATCCCCGCGTTCTATTCATTTACCCCAAATTCACAGCCCAATCCTTCTGGAACTTCAAAGAAACTTGCGAGTTGGTGGGACGCAAATATCCCACCTCGCCATTAGGGCTTATTACCGTAGCCGCCATGGTTCCCCCGGCTTGGCAGGCCAAACTGGTAGACCTGAACGTTGAGAAGCTGACCGCCAAACACGAACAGTGGGCCGACCTGGTCTTTATCGGCGGCATGATCTTCCAACAACCCGACACCCTGTGCCTGATACGTCATTTCAAAACTTTGGGAAAGACCGTGGTGGTGGGCGGGCCGGACCCTACTTCCAGCCCCCATCTATATGAAGAAGCCGACTTTATGGTTTTGGGAGAAGCGGAAGTAACCTTCGAGGAGTTTTTACAAGATTTCCAAGCGGGGAAGGCGAGACACCGCTATGCGCCGGGTGACAAGAAGGCTGATATGCATAAAAGCCCCCTTCCGCGTTTTGAACTGTTGAATTTCAAGAATTACCTTCATATCGGCATCCAGTGGAACCGGGGATGTCCCTTCATGTGCGAATTCTGCGACATCATTGAACTTTTTGGGCGGGTGCCACGCGGCAAGGGTGTGGGCCAGGTGATGAGAGAACTACAGAAGCTATACGACTTGGGTTATCGGGGCCACGTTGAGATTGTGGATGACAATTTCATCGGAAATAAAAAGGCCGTGAAGGATCTGTTGCCCCATCTGGCCGCCTGGCAGAAGAAGCACCATTATCCCTTCGATTTTTCAACTGAGGCGTCGTTGAACCTTTCGGACGATGAATCCTTGATGAAGATGATGCGGCTTGCGGGGTTCTCGTGGATATTCACGGGTATCGAGACACCCAACGAAGACACACTCAAATCCACCCAGAAGCACCAGAACACCCGGCGGTCCATCGCGGAGAGTGTTCGACTAATCAACAGCCACGGCATGATTGTGCATGCGGGATATATCGTTGGTTTCGACCAAGATATGGCCGGCTCGGCCCAGGCCCTTTTGCAAAATATCGAGGACACCGCCATCCCGGTGAGCATGGTGGGCCTCCTGTACGCCCTGCCCAACACCCAGTTGACCCGGAGGCTCAAAAAAGAGGGAAGACTGGGCGCTCATTTTGATGTACCCGTTGATAAGGCCACCTGCCAATGCACGACGGGCTTAAACTTCACCACCCTTCGGCCACGGCTTGAAATTTTGAAGGACTTTCGGCGGGTTGTTTCGGAATCTTTCTCGGCTGAGAAATATTTCGGCCGGGTCAAAAGGCTGGCCATGCAGTTGAACTGCAAAGGAAGGGAACTGAACCTTCCCCTTTCCAACCGAATCAGAGAAGCGAAGGCTTTTTTCACTTTGCCCTTTAAGATGGGATATCAAAAGGGCTTAAGACGGCTTTATTTCAGCGTGATTTTCTCCTGTCTATTCCGCAACCCCCGGGCCTTGAACAACGCCATAGGTCTTATGGCCCTATACCTCCATTTCGGCAGGTTCAGGGGAGAAGTGCTCTTGAAACTCGACGCGGAGATCGCGCTATTGAAGCGGGAGGCGGAAGAGACGAAGTTGAAGGCGGCCCAGGTGATACGAGATGGTTTGCGGGGCCCGATCCCAGTTAACTGAAGAAAACCCAAGGCCAACACAAAGCCACGAAGACACGAAGAAGGAACAAAAGTATATTTTGATTCGAAAAAAATGCTTTTCTTTGAGGCTTTGTGGCTTCGTGTTGGATGTTGGCTTAGGTGTTTTGCGTTGTGATGCTGCAGATTTCTTTCGCGGAAACACCTAGAAAATAACGGCTCTTTTAGGTCATAATCCCACCCGTTAGCCCCATCCCAGGAGGAAAGTATGTCCGTCAAAGTCATGATCCCCACGCCCCTTCGCAACCTCACCCAAAACCAGGCCGAGGTTTCGGCCGAAGGCAACACGATCGGCGAACTCATTGAAAACCTTGGTAAAAACTACGATGGGCTGAAAGGCCGGATTTTGGATGAAAACGGTAAGATCCGCCGGTTCGTGAACATCTATTTGAACGAAGAAGACATCCGTTTTCTTCAGGGCGAGGCCACGGCCTTAAAGGCTGGAGACCAGATCTCCATCGTTCCGGCCATCGCCGGGGGGAAGTAAAACAGAACCTACAGCCAACACAAAGGCACGAAGACACAAAGCAAGGCCTTTAAGCTTTATGTGAACTCAATTTTTTCTTTTCTTCGTGGCTTTGTGGCTTCGTGTTGGACGTGGATTTTAATGATTTGAGGTGTGTATGGCTCCCATTAAAAAACTTATTGAGTTGGACTATCCCACGGACCAGGTGACTCAGCCGGTACTGTCCGCCATGATCAAAACCCATAACGTCATCGTGAATATACGCCGGGCTTCCATCAGCAAGGGGTTCGGATATGTTCAAATGGAGATCGAGGGCGAAGAAGCCGATGTCAAGAAAGCCCTGACCTACCTGCAAAACCGGCACATCGACATAAATCCCATCACTAAAGATATCGTCGAGTAACGTATGCCCGAGCCAAACAGGGGTCAAGAACATCCCGAGATTGGCTCGCCCGATTGGCTGGAGCGCTATTCCCGGCAGACCCTGTTGAAGGGGGTGGGAGTGGAGGGCCAGAAAAAATGGGCCCAGGCCACCTTGAGAGTCATTGGTGAAGGTGAGGCTTTGGAAGCCTGCCTGACCGCCTTGGCCTCTAGCGGGGCGGGGAACCTGCGAATAGTTACAAACCCCGGCAAAGCCAACAACTTTTACCGCGGAGACGCGAAGAAAGATGTTGTTTTGGAGGAAGGCCAGAACCGCAAAATATTCGACATAAAATCCTTCTCGATAGATCACCCCCAGACACAAGTTGATTTGCTTTCCGAGCTATCCACCCCATCTAATGCTGATCTCACAGTCGTCGTAACCGGAGACGCGGAATTAAGGCGGCAGACAAGCCGTCAATTACGCTCTCAAAAGAAAGTCGGGGTTTTCGCCTGGCCTGCCGCGAGTGGGTTTGCCTTGTGGGTTGGGCCCCATGCGGAGGGGAAATGCCCCTGTCTGGAATGTTTTGAGGTCTTGAACCCCAAGGCCTTTAATAAAGGGACGCCCGTGATCCAGAGACTCTTGGGGCAGGCGGCCGCTTCTGAGGCGCTTCTTTATTTGTTGAATGGAAACTCACCCCTGGCCAACAAGGTGTGTATAAACGCTTTAGACGTGGGTATTTCGTTGCACCACGAGGTGCATCCTTCTTATAAGTGCCCCGCCCAGTTAGAAGATGAGGGGGCCACCGTTACCCCATGATCCACAACCGTTACCCCCTGACCGCCCATGTGACCCAGTTGATCGGGAATACGCCCCTTTTACGCTTGAAGAGCATCCCCGAAAAGGGCCATGCCCAGATATTCTGCAAGCTGGAATCCTTCAACCCCGGGGGGAGTCTGAAAGACCGCATCGCCCTGGCCATGATCGAGGACGCCGAAAAGAGGGGACTGCTCAAACCCAAGGGCACCGTGGTGGAACCCACCAGCGGGAACACCGGCATCGGACTGGCCATGGTTTGCGCCGAACGGGGCTACCGGCTGATCCTTTGCATGCCGGAAGACATGAGCCGGGAGAGGCGGGTGGTGCTGAAGGCTTATGGAGCTGAGCTGGTATTAACGCCCGCGTCGGGCTATATGACGGCGTCTATTGAAAAGGCCAACCAACTGAAGGCGGAACACCCGGAATATTTCATGCCCGGACAGTTCACTAACCGGGCGAATCCTGAGGCGCATATCAAGACCACCGCTCCCGAAATCGATCGGGACACGGCTGGAAAACTGGACGCCTTCGTGGCTGGCATCGGCACGGGCGGCACCATCACGGGAGTGGGAGAATATTTCAAGGCGAAGAACCCGAAGATCCAGATTATCGGGGTGGAACCTTCCGCTTCGGCGGTTCTTTCAGGCGGAAAGCCGGGGGCTCACCGTATTCAGGGCATTGGTGCCGGGTTTGTCCCGCAGATCTTGAATCGGAAGGTTTTGGATGAGGTCCTCAAGGTGGATGACCGTAGCGCCTACCACATGACCAAGCGACTGGCCCGGGAAGAGGGGTTGTTACTTGGAATTTCCTCCGGTGCCAACGTGACGGCGGCCACGCAGGTGGCCCAAAGATTCGGTCCCGAAGCCGTGGTGGTGACGATTTGCTGCGACATGGGGGAGAGGTATTTCAGTCTGGATGAGGAGTTTCAGGGAGTCGATCCCCCTACGGACAGTCTTTGAAGGCGTTGGGGATGAACGCCGAGAATATTACTTGAAAAGCATCAGAAGTTCGGGCACTTCGTAGGCCTGAGTGACGTGCTCGCTTCCGGATCGGCAAACCCAAGTGCCGGGTTTTAAAAACCCTTTTGAGCTTAATTGCGAAGGTGTGTAGGGGCCTTCCCAGCTGTTGTCCTTAAAAACCATGAAAAAGGTATCCGTAGTTGTTTTTTCGAAAGTGGGTGAAAACTTCAGGAAATCGAGGTTTTCCCCATCGCCGGGTGATAATTCAATGCCTGGGGACTCCTTTTTCTTCTTAGTGGTTGACTCCTTTGAGGCGCTTTTTACCTCTGTTTTCACGGTTTCAGGCAGTTTTTTCGTAACCGGCAGGGGATCGATCGCGGGCGATTTTTTGGCGACAACGGGAGATTCTTTTTCGACGGGCACAGGCTTATCTTTCACAACCGGGGCCTGTTCCTTGGTTGGCTCGGGTGCCGGAACGGTAAGTATTTGAGGCTGAGGAGTTTCCGGGACCGCCTTTTTTTCAAGCTTGGTGATGACGGGGAGCGGTGCTTTCTCCTTCGGGGCTGGCGCGGAGTCCGCCGCCTCTTTCTCTTTAAGCTTGATGATTTCTTCCTTCAGCTGTTTGAGCCGCGCCGCATCGGGCGCAGGCTTCGCCATTTCGTTTTCAAACTCGATGCTCTTGAGATGGAGCGGGTACGATTTGCGAAGGATGGTAAAACATAAAGTCAAGTCCGGGTCCGAAGGATTGGACTGGAGAGTCATGAGATTCAACGCGATGGAATAAGCCAGATCGGCGTTTTCGGCCTTGAGATTGGGGTTTTTCCCGACGTGCCGGTTGAAATGTTTGATGGCATCCAGGTAAATCTTGTAGGCTTTCCGGATATCCTTTTCTTCCTGGTAATATTTGCCCACGAGGTATAGGCACTGGAGATTGAAGGCTTCCCTTTGATCGATGGTTTCGAACAGTTCCAGGGCCTCGGTAATATGCTCTTCCACGGTTTCCTGTCCCGTGAACCTGTTCAACAGGCAAAAATTGATGAATTGGGCCTTGAGGACGCTGTCGCGGGGATTGCGGGCGATGGAACTCTTAAACCGCTTGTATTCGGCCAAGTAATCATTTTTTTTGCCGAAGATGGTTGAAAGATTGTTCATGAATGCCATGGAGCGCCTTCTCTAATAGTTTGGAAAATTGAGAATAGTTTAAAGCATTTCCTAAAAGGGTGAGATTAGGAAAATAGAAATTTCCAAGATTTCAGCATTTTTCCAAAAAAACCTTGTTTCTTTTCAGCGGCGGGGAGCGGAGTCCCGCTGGAAATGGATTCGGCCGGGACACTTTCGGATGGTATTTCCAAGGTGGTCTTTGCGGTGACCTTTCCCTTGCGCTTTTTATCCTGAACCTCGACCCCAGCGACCTTGCCAAAGCCCTTTTGAACCGCCTCATTCACGGTTGGAAACGATTTTAAAATGGTGTGGAATTCTAAAAGCTCAAAGGCATCCGTCACCTCTGGGCTCATGGAGACGAGGAACAGGTTTCCTTTTTGTGCCCGAATTCGCTTGAGCTCGGCGATGAAAATGCCCCAACCCGCGCTGCTGATATAGTTGACATCTTTTAGATCGATGATCAGGTTGTACTTTTTCTCGCTTAAGGCCCGTTGAAAGGTTTTCTCGAAATCCGGCGCGGTCGTCGTGTCTATAAATCCCGTGGCAGAAATCAGGGTTATATCTTTATGTTGCGGATGGGTTGAAGAATTTACTGTGATATTGGGCATAAGCCACCTATGAAAAAATGTTAGAAAGATGGGCGTATTATCCATTGGATTTAACGTTATTATCAACCCCTTGCAGGCTAAAAGCGGGGAAACCGATGACCTACTTTTTTATTTGGCGACTTAAATCTTAATTTGATATGAATTTAGCCCCGTCAGTTAAACTTTGACCGGATTTCTCCCCTTATGGAACCTAAAAACCAACCTTTACTACTTTTAACCGGTGCGACGGGTTATGTCGGCGGCAGGCTTTTGCCTTTGCTCGTGGAAAAAGGTTTCGCCCTGCGGTGCCTGACTCGTAAGCCCGAATACTTGTTACCCAAAGCTCCCGCGGGAGTGGAGGTGGTAGCGGGGGATCTACTCAACAAAGAATCCCTGCTTAAGGCGATGCAGGGCGTTCATACGGCTTATTACCTCATGCATTCCATGGCGACCACCACGCGGTTCGAGGAAAAAGACCGGAAGGCCGCGCAAAATTTTGCCGAGGCGGCCCGACGAACTCACCTGAAGAAAATCGTCTATCTGGGAGGCCTGTGCGAAAACACCCGTTACTCCCGCCACCTGGCCAGCCGGGAAGAGGTGGGGAAGATCCTCCGGGCCAGCGGGGTGCCGACGGTGGAATTCCAGGCCTCGATCATCATCGGGTCAGGCAGTTTTTCTTTCGAATTGATCCGCTCATTGGTGGAACACCTGCCGGTCATGGTGACTCCCCGCTGGGTCCGGACCCTCTGCCAACCCATCGCCATCGACGACGTGCTGGCCTACCTGACCGCCGCCCTCGACAAACCCTATTTGGAAAGCCAAGTTTTCCCGATCGGCGGGGCCGACCGTATCTCTTATGGTGGATTGATGAAGGAATACGCCCGGCAAAGGGGTTTGTGGCGTCTCATGATTCCTGTGCCGATCCTGACCCCCAGGCTTTCCAGTCTGTGGCTGGGTTTGGTGACCCCGGTTTATGCCCGCGTGGGGCGCCTTTTAATTGAGGGGCTTCGCGTCGAATCGGTAGTGAATGATTTCACCGCCATGAAGATTTTTCCCGTCAAGCCACTGGGCGTTTCGGAATCCATTGCCCGCGCGATCCGAAATGAGGACCGGGCATTTGCCCTGACCCGTTGGTCCGACGCCCTCTCTACCCAAAGGGAAAATCAGATGCCCGAAGCCATGTCGTTCGGCAGGCGCCTGATGGACTCCCGAACCATCCCCGTTCCCCTTCCGCCTGAAGAAGCCTTTCGCCCCATTGAAGCGATTGGGGGAAAACAGGGATGGTATTACGGAAACATTCTTTGGAAGATCCGGGGATGGATGGATCTGATGGTGGGAGGCGCCGGATTACGCCGCGGTAGGCGGGACCCGGATCATCTGGTTTCGGGGGACGCCCTGGATTTTTGGCGTGTGGAACAGGTGGATCGGCCCCGTCTCCTGCGCCTGTCGGCGGAAATGAAACTGCCAGGCCGTGCCTGGCTTCAATTCGAGGTGACCTCTGAATCCGAGGGTTCCCGGATCCGGCAAACCGCCCTTTTCGATCCCCGGGGGCTATTCGGGAAAATTTATTGGTTTCTTCTCTATCCGATCCACAAGCTGGTATTTGCCGGTATGTTGAGGGGAATCGCTAAGGAAGCGGCAAGAATGTCGTCCTTGAAAGACTAATTCGCTTTCAATTTTGAAATTGTCTTTTGCTTTTTTGATGTACGCCCGTTGCTGATTGATAAATCCTTCCGCTTTATTTCTTTTCCGACAAACGGTTTCACTTTCAACCCCCCTTTGAAAATAAATTCGTCGCGATTTCAATGTGATGAGGGTCATAACAAAAACGCGCTTCCAAGCCCAAAATACCGCTGTCGAAATAACAAATACATACCCACCCTTTTAAGGAGCCTGAAATGAGTGATTCACTCTTCGCAACGATGGACGGCAACGAAGCGGTAGCCCATGTGGCTTACCGATTGAACGAGGTGATCTCTATCTATCCGATCACCCCCTCCTCGACCATGGCCGAATACTGCGATGAGTGGGCCGCCGCAGGACGCCTGAATCTGTGGGGTGTGATTCCCAGCGTCATTGAAATGCAATCCGAGGGCGGCGCGGCCGGCACGGCCCATGGGGCCCTCCAGTCGGGCGCTTTCACTACCACCTTCACGGCCTCCCAGGGGCTGTTGCTGATGATCCCGAACATGTTCAAAATCGCGGGCGAGTTGACCTCGGCGGTCTTCCACGTTTCGGCCCGGGCGCTCGCCTACCACGCCCTTTCCATCTTTGGCGACCATAGCGACGTGATGGCCTGCCGGACCACCGGGTTTGGAATGCTGGCCTCCAATTCCGGCCAGGAAGCCATGGATTTTGCCCTGATCTCGCAGGCTGTTTCTCTCGAATCCCGGGTACCTTTCCTCCATTTCTTCGATGGCTTCCGTACCTCGCATGAAGTGACCAAGGTCAAGTTGATCGAGGATGACGTCTTGCGAGCCCTATGCACACCCGAATTGACCGCCCAGGCTCGGAGCCGGGCCATGAGCCCCGACCATCCCGTCCTGCGGGGGACTGCCCAGAACCCGGATGTTTATTTCCAGGGCCGGGAAAAGGCCAACCCCTATTATCTGGCCGTTCCCGGGATCGCCCAAAAGGCCATGGACAAGTTTGCCAAGCTTACGGGCCGGGCCTACAAAATTTTCGAATATTACGGAGCTCCGGACGCGGAACGCGTGATCATCATGATGGGGTCGGGCGCGGAAGCGGCCCAGGAGACGGTGGATTACTTGAAGACCAAGGGTGAGAAGGTAGGGCTTTTGAAAGTCCGCCTCTATCGGCCCTTCGACGCCTCCGCCTTTGTCGCGGCCCTGCCCGCCGCGGTCAAAACGATCGCGGTCTTGGACCGGACGAAAGAATCGGGAAGCCTGGGCGAGCCTCTTTATTTGGATGTGGTGACGGCGCTTTCGGAGATCATCACCGCTGGAAAGTCCCAGTTGAAAGCCATGCCCCGGATCATCGGAGGAAGATACGGCCTTTCTTCCAAAGAATTCACACCGGCCATGGTCATCGGGTTGATCAACCATATGAAGGAAACTTCACTCAAGAACCATTTCACCCTCGGCATCAATGACGATGTGACCCACACCAGCATTACCTACGACGAAAATCTTTCCATCGAGCCCCCCGAGGTCAAACGGGGACTCTTCTTCGGTTTGGGTTCGGACGGCACGGTAGGCGCCAACAAGAACACGATTAAGATCATCGGGGAAAACACCGACTTTTGGACCCAGGGATATTTCGTGTACGATTCGAAAAAGTCCGGTTCCATGACCACCTCCCACGTGCGCTTTGGGCCCAAGCCCATCCATTCTACCTATCTCATCAATCATGCCGATTTCGTGGCCTGCCACCAGCCTTCCTTCCTCAATCGCATGGATATGCTGAAGGACCTGATGGATGGGGGAACCTTCCTGCTCAATGATCAGCATCCGGTGGACGAAGTTTGGGAAAATCTGCCCCAGAAAGTTCAGGAACGTCTCCTGGCCAAGAAAGCTAAGCTTTACGTTATTGATGCCTATGTGGTCGCCAAAAAGGCCGGCATGGGGAACCGCATCAACACCATCATGCAGGCCTGTTATTTCGCCCTTTCGGGTGTGTTGCCCCGGGAAGAAGCGGTCGCGGCCATCAAGAAATCCATCGTGAAGACCTACAAGCGCAAGGGCGACAAGATTGTCCAGGCCAACTTGGACGCGGTCGATACCACCTTGGCCAATTTGCATGAAGTGAAATTCGAAGGGAAGAAAGCGGGAACCACCCCCTTCCGCAAAGCGGTACCGGACAACGCTCCCGATTTCGTCAAGAAGGTGGTCGGGGCCATTATCCGGGGCGAGGGCGACAGCCTTCCGGTCTCGGCGTTTCCAGAAGATGGAACCTATCCCACTGCCACGGCCCTG
This sequence comes from uncultured bacterium, assembly GCA_964525605.1. Taxonomy (GTDB): domain Bacteria; phylum Oederibacteriota; class Muellerivitia; order Muellerivitales; family Muellerivitaceae; genus CAVTWJ01. Next base: position 94,300 of record CAZGKT010000002.1, on the reverse strand, counting down.
TTCGAGAAACGGGACATCGCCTTGGAAATACCGGTCTGGAACGAGAATCTTTGTATCCAATGCGGCAAATGCGTGGTGGTCTGTCCCCACGCCGTCATCCGGCCAAAGGTGTATGAGCCCTCGCTTCTGGGCAAAGCGCCCCAGGGCTTCAAGACGGCCGTGGCCAAGCACCGCGACTGGAAAGGCATGAATTACACCCTGCAAGTGGCGCCCGAAGACTGCACGGGATGCGGACTTTGCGTGGAAGCCTGCCCGGTGAAGAGCAAAACCGACGCAAGCCAGAAGGCCATTAATATGAAGGCCCAGCCTCCCATCGTGGAAGCCGAAATCAAGAACTGGGATTTCTTCCTGACCCTGCCGGAGGCGGACCGGTCCAAGATCAATCTGGGCATGATCAGCCAGCAGCAGCTTCAACAACCCCTGTTCGAGTTCTCCGGGGCCTGCGGCGGCTGCGGAGAAACCCCCTACGTCAAAATGCTCTCCCAGCTTTTCGGGGACCGGATGTTGGTGGCCAATGCCACCGGCTGTTCCTCCATTTACGGTGGTAACCTGCCCACCACCCCCTGGGCCCAGAACAAGCAGGGAAGGGGGCCCACCTGGTCCAACTCCCTCTTCGAGGATAACGCCGAATTTGGTTTGGGTTTCCGGGTTTCCCTGGACCACCAGATCAAGACCGCGACTTCCTTGTTGAACCGTTTGGAAGGGGAAGTGGGGAAGGAACTGACGGATTCTATTTTGAACGCCGTTCAAAAGACCGACGCTGATATCGAAGCCCAGAGGAGTCGGGTGGCTCAATTGAAAGAGAAGTTAAAAGCTTCCTCCAAGCCTGAGGCGAAGGAACTGATGAGCCTCGCCGACAGTCTGGTCAAGAAGTCCGTATGGATCTTGGGCGGTGACGGTTGGGCCTATGACATCGGCTACGGGGGTCTGGACCATGTGCTTTCCACGGGACGAAACATCAATATCATGGTTCTGGATACCGAGGTTTATTCCAACACCGGTGGCCAGGCGTCCAAATCGACGCCCAAGGGTGCGGTGGCCAAGTTCGCTGCGGCCGGGAAATCCCAACCCAAAAAGGATCTGGGCCTGATGGCCATGACCTACGGCAACGTCTATGTGGCGCGGGTCGCACTGGGCGCCAACGACGGCCAGGTTCTGAAAGCCATCCAGGAGGCGGAAGCCTACGATGGACCTTCCATCATCATCGCCTATGCCCATTGCATCGCCCATGGTTATGAACTGATCAACGGCTTGAAGCAGCAGAAATCCGCCGTGGATTCGGGCCAATGGGTGCTTTACCGCTACCACCCTGACCGTTTGAAGACTAACGAGAACCCCCTGACGGTCGATTCGGGTGCCTTGAAGATATCGGTTCAAGATTATGAGATGCAGGAAAACCGTTTCAAGATGCTCACCTTGAGCAAACCCGAGGAAGCCAAGAAGTATTTTGCCCAGGCCCAGACCGAGGCCCAGTACCGGTGGAACTATTACCAGTACCTTTCGAAACTGGACCCCAAAACCTTTACGGCGGGAGTCGCGGCGGTCGCGCAGGCCCTACCTCCACCAGCCGCGGAGAAGGTTTAAGCCGAACACAGGATGATCCTGGGCCGAACGGCCCCGGCGGCCCCCACCGCCGATTCAAACCCACAGGCGTCCGGTTGGGGCCGGACGCCGGGAACCACCGGAATCAAACGCAATAAGGAGCCGAAATGGTAGACCTCAGCACGACATACATGGGATTGAAACTCAAAAATCCGCTGGTGCCTTCTTCCAGTCCGGTCTCCAAAGACTTGGATTCGCTCAAACGCATCGAGGATGCGGGTGCCGGGGCCGTGGTGCTTTATTCTCTCTTCGAAGAACAGATCTTTGTTGAGCAATTTGGTTTTCAAAATGACATGAACCGGGGGGTGGAAAGTTTTCCGGAGGCCTTGAGCTATTTCCCCGAACCGGAGAACCTGGACCTGGCCAGCGAGAAATATTACCAGCTCATCCAAAAGGGCAAAAAGGCCCTTAACATTCCCGTCATTGCCAGCCTGAACGGAACTTCCATGGGCGGGTGGACCGATTGCGCTAAGAATATAGAACAGGCCGGGGCGGACGCGCTCGAATTGAACCTTTACAACATCCCCACCGATTTCAACACGCCGGGAGCGGTTTTCGAGGAACGCAATTACGAAATCTTCCGCATGGTCAAGAGCGCGGTGCGTTTTCCCGTGGCCGTCAAGCTTTCGGCTTACAACACCAATACGTCCTATACCGCCCGCAAGTTTTCCGAAGCGGGTGCCAGCGCCCTGGTGCTCTTCAATCGCTTCTACCAACCCGACTTCGATATCGAGAACAAACTGGTGGCTCCCACTGCAGTCTTGTCCGGGCCCCAGGATCTTCGGTTGTGCCTGACCTGGATCGCGATCCTGAAGGGCAGGATCAAATGCAGTTTGGCCGCTACCGGAGGCGTTCTGCACGCCGTCGACGCCTTGAAAGTGATCATGGCGGGCGCGGATGTGGCCCAGCTTTGCTCAACCCTTCTTCGCAACGGGGTGCCCTATATTCAAACCATCCGCCAGAACATGGAGAAATGGATGGAAGAGAACGAGTACCAATCGATCGCGGAAATGAAGGGGAGCATGAGCCAGGAACATTGTGAAGATCCATCGGCTTTTGAAAGGGCACACTATCTCCGCACCCTGGCGGGTTACAAGAATACCCAGGATGGATATCAGTCAGCCGATAAGAACACGCCCTAAATCTTTCGAAATTCCGGCGGAATATTTCTTAGAAAACTTTCCCTGACGCTATTTTTGTGCGTCATTTTTACCCATTGAGTTATTTTTTCCCGCTGATAAATCATTCACGACCCCTAAAAAAATATTTCATGCCCATATTCAAATCTTTTTGCGCGAAGTAGTTTTATAATTAAGGTGACTAAGGGGTGAGGGATGTGTTCTCCCTTCGCCGCACTTTCGAGGAGATAATTGTGAGAATAATTTGTTCCTACTGCAGGAAAGAGATGGGCGAAAAAGAACCGCTGGCGGATTCAAGCTCTACCCACGGCATTTGCCCCGAGTGTTACCAGCATTTCTCCCGGCAGTTGGAAGGTTATCACCTGTCCGATTATTTGGATACTTTCGAGGAACCCATGGTCGTTTTGAATTCCGATTACCGGGTTCTCGCCTACAACAAAAGCTACGCCGAGGCCTTCCTGGGCGAGAAGACAAGGCCTGTCGGTCTTTTGGGCGGAGAGTTTCTGGATTGTGCCAATTCGCGATTGCCCGAGGGCTGCGGACATGCGGTCCACTGTAGGACCTGCGCTATCCGAAATACGATCACGACCACAATTCGCACGGGGGAACCCCAAAAAAACGTGACTGCTTATTTGAAAACGGCTGAAAATGGGAAGCCGGTGGTCAAGAATCTTCGGCTTTCGGCCGAGATGCACGGATTGATGGTTCGAATGGTGATTGAGGAAGACATTTCCCGGGCAGTGGATGTCGCCTCGTAAAAGCCCTATACACTGGGTCTGGCTTTTTTTCTCCCGGTCCTTCTAGTATGTTTCCCATAGGAGGCCGCCATGAACGTTTATGATTTTTCCGCCAAAAACATCCAAGGGAAGGATCTCCCCTTGTCCGAATATCGGGGCAAGGTGCTCTTGATCGTCAATGTGGCCAGCCAGTGCGGGTTTACGCCCCAATACACAGGTCTGCAAAAGCTTTACGAGCAATACCAACCCAAGGGCCTGGAAATTTTAGGGTTTCCCTGCAACCAATTCGGGGCACAGGAACCCGGCACGGAGGCTGAAATTAAGTCCTTTTGCGACCTGAATTTTGGCGTCAAATTTCCTCTGTTTTCGAAAATCGACGTGAATGGGGATAAAGCCCATCCCCTCTATAAGTACCTGACGAAGGATCTTCCGGGAATCCTGGGTACGGAAGGCATCAAGTGGAATTTCACCAAGTTCCTTGTGGACCGGGAAGGGAACCCGGTTAAAAGATACGGCTCGGCGGATAAACCGGAGGGAATGCAAAAAGATATTGAGAAGCTTCTGTAGCGCATTCCGGGAAAGGTTTATAATGGGGGTGTAAAGCGGCTTGGCGGGAATGGGTCGCCCCGCCGGTACCGTTTTCAAGGGAGCGGACCATGAAAGTCTCCTGTTCCTATTGCCGGTTGGATATGGGCGATAAAGAGCCCCTCGATGATTTAGCCGTGACCCACAGCATCTGTCCCGAATGCTTCGAGTATTTTTCCCGCCAATGGGTGGGCTTCCACCTTTCCGATTACCTGGATACCTTTGAAGAACCCATGGTCATCGTCAGCCCGAACGCGCGTGTCATTGCCTTCAACGGGAGCTACGCCAAGTCGTTTTTGAAGGAAGACGAAAAAACGGTCGGTCTTTTAGCCGGGGAGTTTTTGGAATGCGCCCATTCGCGCCTGCCGGAAGGATGCGGCCGCACCGTGTGCTGCCGGGATTGCACCATCCGAAATACCATCATGGCCACCCTGCGTACGGGAATGCCCCAGGAGAAGGTTCCGGCTTATTTAAATACTTTTGAAGAAGGGCGCGAGGTGGTCAAAAATCTATTGATTTCCACCGAACGACATGGCCCCGTCGTGCGCATGATCATCGAGGAAGCTTCTTAAAAATATGGATGGCTTTCCTGCGACGGGGAAGTTTTTTTAACCCGCGATAAATTTCAACCAGACTTCCCGGTTTCTTGGTCCGTCAAACTCGCAGAAATAGATTCCCTGCCAGGTTCCCAATAAGGGTTTTCCGCCCTCCACGAGTAGGACCTGTGATAATCCCGTCAGAACCGCCTTGATGTGGGCGTCCGCGTTGTCCTCCGAATGGTGAAACTCGGCTGAGCGGGGGATGGCTTTTCCCAGGTGGAAGAGCAGGTCCCTTTTTACGTCGGGATCGGCGTTTTCATTAATCGAGACCGCCGCCGTGGTGTGGGGGCAATAAACCGCGACGAGTCCGGAGGCCGCTTTTTGCCTGGAAACAAACTGGGTTACTTCTTTCGTAATGTCCAGGATTTGCTCGCGCTGATGGGTTTCCAACCTTAATTTTTCCATGGTTCCATTATAATACGGCCGGATCGGGGCTTAGTCGGGGCGTTAGCTGAGATCCAGGCGAACAGGGGCGGACGACACAGTTGGGTTGCCAGTAATGCAGTTTTCACGGATGATATTTCAAACTTTGCCAAAGGAGACGGCCATGGGGTTAATCATGGGAATTATATTCGGGATTTTTTCGGGCTGGCTGGCGGGAAAAATCTGGAAGGGCAAGGGATTCGGCTTGATTGGGGATTTGATTGTGGGCGTCTTGGGCGGAATTCTTGGAAATTTTCTTTTTGGTCTCGTGGGAATATTTGCGATCGGCATCCTGGGAAACATCATCGCGTCCGTCGTGGGAGCTTTGATCCTGTTATGGCTGCTGCATCAAATCAAGAAATAGGAAATGCTCTTTTAAGACTTACCTGTCATTTTGATAGGGTTCCATCCTGGGCGGGTTTCAAGCCCGCCCAAGTCGATCCTCGCCTCGCCTGATCTTGAGGCCTCCCTTTTTCGACCCCCACCATATGGTGGTTACTCCACCGCTGGATGCTTGCCACTTGCCATATACCGGGGGCAAGGAGCATCATATTTCTCTCCAGACAGCGGATTTACCAATGGGATCGGTTTTATATAAAGGAAGACGCCTTTTTAGGCTTCCTGAAGTTTCCTCCCGTTTTGATCACTTGCCTGGCTGACCTAGGAGCCATTCCATGAAAACGTTCAAATATGCCGAAAGTATTTTTTGCGAATCCTGCCGAGGCCGCGTGAAGATGGTGGATTGTAGGGTTGCCGCAAAGAAAGTTAAGACCAAACCCCAGGTCGAGATTGATTATGCCTGTGTTGATTGCGGCCAAAGGGGATCAGCTTCCCGGGACGCCGAATTTCTTCATTTCAGCGAGAGAGAATTTTGTATTTCCAAGGGACTCTCGGTCCTCAAGCCCAAAGCCAAGGGCCAGGGCGTGGTTTTTACCGTTTCGCGCTGATTTTCTTTCCGTACGTACTTTTTTTCATGAGCCGGGTCATAACTCTGCCCGGCTTGCCCTCATAAAATAACAAAGCCTGAATTTTTCGCAAAAGGTTTCCATGGATAGTTACGGGGACTCTTTCGCTTGTTTTTACGACCGTCATTTCTGCAATTACTCCGAACATTCCGCTCCCTACCTTTTGCATTTTGCCTCAACCCTTTATCCGAAAGGTCATTTGCCCAGGGTCTTGGACCTGGGTTGCGGGACGGGGCATCTGGCCCGAAGATTTTTGGAAGCGGGTTACGAGGTGACGGGGTTGGATCTTTCCCCCGCCATGCTGGCCTTGGCCAAGACAAAATGTCTTCCCTTTCTTTACGATGGAAAAGCCGCCTTCATCAAAGGGGATTTAACGACCTTTCATGCCCCTCAGGCCTACGATCTGGCCCTTTCCACCTACAACGTTTTCAACCATCTGACCGATGCCCAGTTGTCCAAGGCTTTCAGGCATTTGAGTCACTGCCTGGCTTCCTCCGGAACGCTTCTTTTCGACTACCAGACAAGGCTTGGTTTGAGGGAATGGGTCGCCCAAGAACGCATTACGCTTCGCGAGGGAGTGTTGGAAACGGACGGCCGGTTCGACGAGGCGAGTGGAAGCGCATGGATGAGGCTCAAGGGAGTGGTGGAGGGTGAATCATTCGATGAGACGATATTCAACCACTCGGTTTCCCTCAAAAAACTTCGGGGCTTGTTGGAAAAGGAAGGCTGGCAATTGCTCCGAATGGCCCGCTTGGACCGGCTGGAGGAAGCCCTTCCCGATCCCGAGGAACAGAAACGAGTGGTGGTATTAGCCCGTAAAAAAATCGAGCCCTGATAGAATAGGGGCGTTGAATCAAAGAAAGCAGAGGCAGATCCATGAAAAAAGGTTGGATCGAGACGCCGACTCATCCCAAAGACCCGATCTTGACGGATTACCGGGTGGTGGCCGCCCCGGAAGCCGCCCTTCTCCTCAAGAGTCCTCCCTACGCCAAGACTCCCTTCCGGGGCCAAGACCTACCCCGAACCTTGGGGCATCTGCTTCGAAGCACCGCAGAAGATCTCGTGGCCGGTAAACTGCGTTATTGCAGCCAGGACCCGCTACGCGACGGCATGTTTTTGGAGGTCACCCTTTTTCTGGCGGATTACCACTGCAAACTCAAATTCCTCCTGCAAACCAAGGCGGTCGGCTTTGGCGCCGAAATGAAAGAAATGGTTTTCAGCGTGGGTATGATGATCCTAGCCGTGAACCGTGGGGATCTGGACCTCTTTTCGCAAATCATCGAGAACCGAAAGAAAAAAGGCTGAACTCGGGTCTTGCTTTCCTTAAGCGTGGAATCCTATGTTCCATTTCCAGGAGGATTCTATGGTTTCAACCCTTTCCATTGATGTCTATTCCGACATGATTTGCCCCTGGTGTTATCTGGGGAAAAAAAGGCTTGAGATGGCCCTGGCGGAATGGGACGGCGGCCCTGTTCAAGTCCGTTTTCTCCCGTATGAACTGAATCCATCCACCCCTGAAGAGGGGATCGATCATCACGCCTACCTGGGATCCAAAATGGGGAGCGAGAAAGCCCTGGAAGCGGCCCATGCCCGCTTGGCCGACCTGGGAAAAGAGGTAGGCCTGCACTATCGTTTTGATCTCGTGAAGAAAATTCCCAATACCTTCCAAGCCCACCGGGTTCTCTGGTTCGCTGAAAAAGAGGGCAAAGACAGGGAACTGCACGACGCTTTTTTTAAGGCGTATTTCACCGATGGGAAGGACTTAACCCAGGCCGGAACCCTTGTGGAATTGGCAGGTTCGGTTGGCTTGGATAAAGCCAAGGTGGAAGCCTTTTTAAAAAGTGATGAAGGCGGGAAGGAAGTGAAGGAATCGGAAGAAAAGGCCTACGACCTGGGCGTAACCGGCGTTCCCTTTTTTGTGTTTAACAACCAGTTCGCCGTTTCGGGCGCCCAGCCGGTTTCAGCCTTCAAACAGGCCCTGCTTCAAAGCCAGCAAGCCTAAGGAGGATCGATTTTCCCCAAAAAAGGCCGAAACTCGAACGAAAACCTCCAATGTTAAATCTTCTAAAGGCGGGTCGGTTGAAAAGGGGAGCCCTTGGCTCGGCGTTATAATAAATCCATGAATCGAACCTGACACTTCCTGCAATTCTAGAATGGGTCCATCGATCAAGGGAGGGGCTGGCATGAAAGAGAAAAAAGAGAAGAAGCTTTTTAAAAAAGCTGAAAAGCTCGTGAAAAAGATCAAGAAGCACGGCGAAGACGGCGAAAAACTGTTGGCGAAGATCCAAAAACTTTTGACGCCCGTCAAGTCGGCGGCACCGTCAAAAAAATCGGCTCCGAAGCCCAAGGCTTTCGCGCCAAAGCCGAGCGGGTCGACTCCCAAAGCCGCGCGATCGGTGGATCAGTATCCCGCGAATCCGGGAAGTACGCCGATCAACTAAGGATGCCAGAACTTTTAAACCGTTTTCTCAACCCCGCCCTTTTTTAACCCGGGGACGGGGTTGAGTTATTTATACCCGCCGTGAACCCTGGAGCCGACAGGCTGGGTCTCGATAATTTCCACTTCCTTTTCCGCCAGCTGGCGCCATCGCGCGCTGACCTTTTCGCCCGCCTCGATCTTTTTTGCCATCTCGATGAATATACGGTAATGGCCGCTTTCGCTTTTGACGAGCGAGCCGAAAAAACGGGATAGTTCGGCCTCATCCGACGCCTCGGCCAATCGTTCAAAACGCTCGCAGGACCGAGCCTCAATCAAGGCCGAGACCAACAAACGGTCCGCCAGTTCCTCCGGTCCCTTTCCTTTACGCACCAGCTGTTGCAGGGCAAGGGCGTATGGATTTTTGTGGGTGCGGGGCAGAGTACCTCCCCTTTTTTCCAATAGCTTTAAAACCATAGCCAGATGTTGGGTCTCATCCTTCGCGATGGCCGCGACGGAGGTCAACCAGCGGTCGGGCGCCTCCCCGGAGGACCAAAGGTTCAAGAACTCCAGGGCGTTATTGGCCGCCTTTTTTTCTAGATAAGCCTGGTCGGCCAGCAAGGCCAGGGGATCCGCCAGGGCCAGGGGCGCCCAGGCGGGAGGAGTACGGCTCTTCAACGGGAAATCGTGTAATTCGGTCAAGGCGGCCTCAAATTAATTTTTAATTCCCATGTAATATTCGGGAATGGGAGTTCATAGTTTAGAATAACCTTCCATCGAAAGCGGCAAGGAAGGGAAGCGTTGGGAACGAATTATCTTGGGAAAACCCCCTTGAGGGAAAGGAAAGTTTTACGCCCCGGGCGCAATTTCCTTCTTCTGGTCTCCGCTATCAAGAAAACCCTGATTCACAACAAGAACCGACCCCTGGCGCACAAGCGTCTTTACGCCAGCTCCATGGCGTTCAAGACGATCCTGGCGCTGGTTCCGGCCCTGGCCATTGCGATGGCGCTTCTTTCGGGCCAGGCTTTCGCGGAAAAAAGGGGAGCGATCCTCGACAAAATCGTGGACGTCATCTATCCGGTCGAAGATCTGGAACACGACCCCACGCTGAACGATGTCGATATGGCCAAGATGCAGACCCTTAACCAGGCGGGCAAGGAAGAAATACGCTCCTCCATGGACAAGTTCGCCAGCCACGCCCGCCGGGTGGGGTTTACGGGCTTGATTGCCTTCGCGGTGGTGGTTTTTCTCCTCTTGCGCGACGTGGAAATTTCTTTCAATTACCTTTGGGGCATACCGAAAGGCCGGCCGGTCGGCGCCCAGATTATCCGGCACATGGGTTTCCTGGTGGGGGCTCCGATGGCGGCCGTCCTCTGGCTGACCTTCAAGGGATGGATTCAAGGCTTGGCCTTATTGCGGCCTATTCTGGGCCTTCCCTTCATTCCTATCTTTTATTCTTTCCTTGCCCTATGGATCTGCTGCTCCCTTTTGTTTTTTCTGGTTCCCCACACGAAAGTGCACCTTCGGGGGGCGGTTTGGGCGGGTTTCATGGCGTCCCTGGCGCTTGAAATCGCGCGGGAGATCATGAACTACTACACGGTCCATGTTCTGGAACATTCCCACGTTTACGGCGCCCTGTGGGTTTTCCCGGTCATCCTCATCTGGTTTTATATTTCCTGGACCATCATTCTTTTCGGCGCGGAAGTGGCCTATTACCTTCAGGACCCCCTGGGGGAAGCCATGGAGGGCCGACGCTGATCCGAACCGAAAATACATTCAACATCTAACACATGCCGACCTTCTATGAACGCTTTTTAATGAGGCCGGTATCGTCCCGGCGTTCCTTTGCTCCTATGGAACGATGGGGGGATAAAGACACTAAGACCCCAAAAACTACGCAAGGAAAGAATTCCGTTGGATAACGGCAATTAAATTGTTTTGGTGATCTTTGTGTCTTCGTGGCTTTGTGTTGGATATTGGTTCTTGGTTTTGCCGGGAAGTTTTGCCCGCCCAAGCCGTGATATCCTGAGCGTCTATGAAAGTGAAATCCTCCATGGCCCGGGCTTTTTGCGGCGCCCTTCCCATTTTGGCGTTAAGCTTTTTTATCGGTCTCGCCACGCCCGCCTTTTCACAAACACAGGATCCCTACCTGGTATCCGCGACCTTTTACATCAGCGTGGACGATTGGGCCGACCTTTGGCTCAATGACGTGCCCATTGTCGATTCCCAGCCCCATACTCCCGCGAACGCGGATACTAAAATTATCACGGCGAAACCCAATAGCCTTTGTTATTTTTCCCGCGAAAATATCCTGGCCATTGAAATCACAAAAACCACCTTAAAAAATAAATTTGCCTCGGACCCTTCGGTGGGATTCGGCTATTTCCTGATATTAAAATTGTCCGACGGAAGGGAAGTGGTTCTCTCCAGTAATGAGTCGGATCAGCATCGGGCCCTCTACCTGGCCGATCAGGCGGATTCCGAACCAGCCGAATGGCACAATAAATTCTTCAACGACGCTTCCTGGACTTCCGCATTCCCGACCTTATTTCGACTGCCCCAATGCGCGCAAGTGAAAGACCCGCGCTCGGGCGAAAAAGCTATTTTTCTCTCGGCCCGATCGATGGAACCTAAGGCGTTGATGCCAGGAGAACGCCACTTGTTCCGGCGTTATTTCAGCCTTCCCATCAGCCAAAACCCGCTCTGTCTCACACCCACACCGCTTCCTCAGAACAGGCCGAGCCTCATCTCTGTTCCAAAACCAAATAGGAAAGTGCTCCCACTGGGAACCCCAAAACCCCGTCAGCTGGTTTTGGTGCCGCCCACGGCCTTACCTCAGCCTGCCTATCGGCCTCCGGAAGGCCCCCGGCACGAGGAAATGCCTCATCCGCATTTGGCCCGTCCCGCATTCACGCCCACGGTCACGCGGCCCTGGACTTTTACACCAACCTTCACGCGTCCTTTCACTTCCACCGCGACATCCACCTATTCGTTCACTTCAACGCCTACCCCGCCATTCACCCCGACCGTTTATTTTGCCTGGTATCCGACGGCTAGCTTTACGCCCTGGCCGAGGGTTTATTCTCAACCCACCCCGTTCTTCGCCATACCAACTCCTTTTCCCGTCGAACCGACCCCCAAACCCACGGTGGTTAAGAAAACAAAGAGAACCCATCGACTCACTTCGGCTTATTTAGCAGCGCCTTCCTCTCCCGCGACCGTTGTGAGTTTTCAACCCATCCTCCTCACTCCAACTCCCACCGTTGATTGGCTTTATCGGCCGCCTTCCAGCACACCCACCCCCCTGCCCATCCTGCCTCTTTGGGCGACGCCAACCCCTTCTCCAGCCTTGACGAATTCCCAGGCCCAGACCCTGGAAGTTCCCATGCCTCCCGCCAACCTTTACGTCAATTTCGCCGATGGTCCGGGTATTTACCAATTGGCGATTTATGATTCGCAGGGACAATTGATTCGCTCCATCTATCAAAAAAGAGCCATTAACGAATCGGATGACTGGGCGGTTTGGGATGGGAAGAACGAGTCGGGCCGGGACGCCTTGCCGGGGTATTACCGGGTGCTTTTCACCTTGAATGGGGTTCGTTTGAAAGATGTGATTATTCATTTGGTGGCTGGAAACCCATGAAGGGGTCCTATACATTCGACAGGTGCAAAATCATGGCAAGGGGTAAAAATTGAAAAAGCGTCAATTCGGCAAATCGGGGCCTGAAGTATCCGAGGTGGGGCTGGGTACCTGGCAGTTCGGGGGCGATTGGGGTGAGGTTTCCGATTCCCAGGCCTTCGAGACGATGAAAGCCGCCTATGATTCAGGCGTGGACTTTTTTGACACCGCAGACGTTTACGGCGCGGGCCGAAGCGAAACCTTGATTGGAAAATTCCTGAAGGAAACCAAGGCCAAGGTTTTCGTGGCCACCAAGATCATCCGTTTTCCCCAACCTGGCGGAACGGCCAATTTCACATGGGAATCATTTGAAAAACATACGGATGGTTCTCTGGAGCGTCTGGGGTTGGAATCCCTCGATTTGACCCAACTTCATTGCCCCCCCACCTCCGAATTGCAAAAAGGCGATATGTTCACGTGGCTCCTAAAATTGAAGAAGATGGGCAAAATCAAGCGTTTCGGCGTAAGCGTGGAATCCATGGACCAGGCCCTTCTTTGCCTTGAACAGGAGGGTCTTGAATCTCTCCAGATTATCTTCAATCTCTTCCGACAGAAGCCCATTGATATACTTTTTGATAAAGCTAAAGAGAAGGGAATAGCTCTCATCATTCGGCTACCATTGGCCAGTGGGCTTCTAGCGGGCAAATATACGAGAGACACTCAGTTCGCGCCCCAGGATCATCGCACCTATAACCGGGATGGGCAGGCCTTCAACGTGGGTGAAACCTTCGCGGGGATTCCTTTTGAAAAGGGCGTGGAGCTGGCGGACCAACTAAAAACAATGCTTCCCAAAGGGATGACCCTGTCCCAGATGGCCAATCGTTGGTGTCTCGATTTCGACGCGGTCACGACCTTGATCCCCGGCGGAAAAACCCCCGCGCAGGCCATCGAAAACGCCAAGGCCAGCTCCTTGCCCCCGCTTTCGGAAAAAATGCATCAAGACATGCGGGGGTTTTATAACGCCCTCGTGAAGAGACACGTTCGGGGTGTTTATTGATCCGGGGAGTCTTGAGATGAGAAATAAAGACACTAAAATTTTAATTGTGGGAGTGGGCGGGCTGGGGTGTCCAGCTTCCCTGGGCCTTGCCGCCGAGGGTTATGGGCATTTAACCCTTATAGACCCGGACAAAGTCGAGCTTTCTAATTTGCACCGCCAGATTCTTTATTCGGATGGAGATCTGGGAAAACCGAAGGCCGAAACCGCCCAGAAACGCCTGTCGAAACTTTTCCCGCAGGGCTCCTTCGAGATGATCCCAGAAGCCCTGGATGCTTCCAACGTTGAAAAGGTCCTATCCCACTTTGACCTGGTAGTGGATGGTCTGGACCGGCTGGAAAAGAAATTCTTCCTGAATGATTGGTGCGTAAAACTTTACAAACCCTACGTCCACGCGGGGGTGGTGATGTTCGAGGGCCAAGTGCTGGCGGTGGCTCCGGGTGAAACGGCCTGTTTGCGGTGTCTGATTCCTAAAATCCCCCCTCCCTTTGCCATGCCCACCTGCCGGGAGGCGGGGGTATTGGGTTCCTTCTCCCAGACGGTGGGGACCCTGGCGGCGCGCGAGGTTATTCGTTTGCTAAAAGGGGAAAGGCCCTTAAGGCTTTGGAAAGTGGATCTTCAAAAACACACACTCCGGTCCATTGTTCCCGGCCGTAACCCCCAGTGCGAAGCCTGCGGGAAAGGGATGGTGGAAGAAAAAATAGCCGAATCAGCATGTAAGTCCTAATATGCTCCACAATCCTCGCGAGGTTTCCTTCAAGCAACCGACATGATCAAAGAATTTCTACTCTTCGTCCCGGGCGAATATACCTTCAAGAATTATTTTTCGCCCAAGATCAAGAACACCACGATCGAAACATTTGAGATCAATTCCAATCGCAGAGGCATCCAACGAAAAGGGAACAATCACTTGGTTTTGTTTCTTGAATTCGTGTGCGCCAGGCCCGCGGGGGACTATCCCATTATTCTGGATGGGGAGGCGGGAGCCCTGATGCTAAATAATGCTTCCGAACGGGAATTTTTTAAGAATATGTTTGAAAGTCACGAGCAGGTTTCGATCTTCTCCCTGCAATATCACGCCCGAATGTCTGTTCTCGCCTGGGAAACCATGGTGGAAATCGCGGATGATCCCCGGATCATGGTGAAAGATGTTTCGAGCGAATGGATGAAAGGGACGGACCTGGCCTCAGAGCTTAGCGAAATCCTCAGCTACAAACGGGCGGACGAAACCTGAATCCTTTAAATTCCGTGTTTGCTTGAAAGTTGAGTTAAACCAGGTGTTTTTGTAACCACTCCAACTCCACGCCGAAGGCTTCCTCAAAGAAACTTCCCTTATAAACCTCATAATGCCCTGCGCCCTTGATGATATGGAGGCGCTTGGGCTCATTGGCTTTGGCATAAAGGGATTGGGTTTCCGCGATGGGGTTCGTTTCGTCTTTTTCGGCACCCAGAATCAGGATGGGAATGCGCAGATGGGGCAGGCTATTTTCGGGGTGATATTCAAGGGTGTGCTTGATGAAGAGCATGGATAGTTTGGAATCCAGGCAGGGAAATTCCTGAACGTTGTCTTTGAAAAACTGCTTCGACTGGGCGTCGGTCAATATCTGCTCGATGGGAAGCATCATGGGCCGTCCCTTGGCCACCTCCCTCTGCCAGGCCTTTTCCAGCATGGTCAAAAGCTTTTCCTTCTGCTCGGGAGTTTGGCCTCCCGTGATCACCCGCTCCCCATCCCCGAAGGATATCTGCACGACCAGGCATTTCACCCTGTGGTCCTGCGAAGCGGTTTCAATAATGTTAGCGCCCCCGTAAGAAGTTCCCCATAGGGCGATCTTTTCAGGATTCACTTCATCCAAAGTTCCCGCGAAGGTGATGGCGTTTCGGATATCCCGAACCTGTTCCCGCCAGACCAGCCGTCCCTTTTCGCCCCCGCTCGCGCCGAAACCCCGGTAATCAAAGGTCAGGGCCGCGAAGCCCTTTTCGGCGAAGGCCTGCGCGAATTTGGGCAAGAGAAGTTCCTTCACCCCGGCGAAACCATGGCAAAGGATGACGCAGGGAAGTTTCGAATCCGGCGAGGAACCCTCGGGCAGGTAGAGGTGCCCCTGGAGGAGGCTGGTTTCGGAATAAAACTGAATGTCGCGGCGCATGAGGGGCTCCTCATCAATTCGGATGACAACGTGAAACAGGCTCTGGGGACACAGCAGGATAAAAGAAAGGGGACCTAGTGCCAAGTCGGTCTTTCACCTGAAGCGGTGGAAGCTTACTTTTTGGTTTTCGACTGTATAATCACACCATGATCGAAGCGAAAACCCGCCAACGCCTCTATGCCTTCCTGCCCTTTCTGCTTTACGCGGTGTTGATAACCGTCTTTTTAGACATTTCCTGGATGAAATGGGGCGATTTAATTGTTGATTCCGGGAAAGAATGGTACGTTCCCGCCCTGTTGCTTTCCGGCAAGGTCCTCTATCGCGACCTGGCCTGGTATTACGGACCCCTGGTTCCTTACCTCAACGCTCTTTTTTTTAAGCTGGGTGGGGTTCAAATAGGCAGTCTGGTTTTCAGCGGATTCCTTTCCCTGATCCTCACGGTCTATGCCTTGCATCATTTGGCGAAGCGGGCCTTGGGGACCTATGAGGCGGTGCTGGTCGTTTCGACTTTCATTCTTGTTTTTGCCTTTGGCTTTTATGTCATGCCCCGCAATTACAATTTCATCATCCCCTATACCTATGCCGCCCCCTATGGTTTGGCCTTCGCGTTACTTTCAGTCCTTTTCTTTCAAAAGGCACGGGAGAAAGCAGGGAGACTATGGGAAGGTTTAACTGTTTTTTTCCTCTGCGCCTTGTTGTTGACAAGGGTTGAGTTGGGTTTCATGACGGTGGCGGCCATCGTCATGCCGGCGATTCTGGAGTTCAAGGCCGATAAGAATCGAGGCCGGGTCCCCCTGAGGCTCTCACTTAAAGTGAGCTTTTTATCGATTGGGGCGTTTGTTCTGATATTTTTTATCTTCTTCGGGACACTCTTTAATCTGGAAACCTGGAATTCGGTGGTGGGCCATCTCTTATCCCGTGGAGTTTTTGAGGAAAACGTCTCGGGTGTGAATAATATCGCCCAGGATTTGCCGGTCTGGTTGATCAGCGCGTTCCTTTACGCGGTTTTCTTTCTTATTTTTGCCGGGGGTGGCTATATCGCCTCAAAGGTTCAAGGCCCCTTCCGCTCGGCTAAAGTTCGAATTTCCATACTCGTGACGGCTCTGGTCACCCTGGGGTTGGCCTATTACCTATTCCGCACCTACTTTGGCTTCCCTGCCCAGTATCGGTGCTTGCCGGTGCTTTGCCTGATCGTTGGATTTCATGCGGCCTATCACCTGGTTCGGGGAAATGATCCCAAACGTCAATCGTTGGTTTTGACTCTTTCTTTCCTCTCCTTCTTCATGCTTCTGCGAATGTTTTTCAGGGTTTGGCCTGGGCATTATGGCTTCACCCTCCTGGTTCCGGGGCTGGTGATCTACACCTTTTTCTTTTTGAAGTGGATACCATCCTTCTTTTCACGGGACAGGGTCAGGCTTTTCATCCGGGGAGGGTTCGTTTTTTTGAGCCTGCTTTTCATCTACAAGTTCGTGAACCACTCCCTGACCGGGTATGGAAAATGCACCCTCCCGATTTCATCTCCCCGGGGTGACATGTTTTTTTTCCCGGCGGATACCTATTACCTCTCGGATGAATTCCTCCAATATCTCATTCAAAACACTCAGCCGGAGGAGACCCTGGCCGTTTTTCCCGAGGGGATTGGGTTTAATTTTCTAGCGAATCGGGTAAACCCCCTGACGGATTACAACTATAACCCGGTGGATTTGTCTCCCGTCGGTACTTCCACCCGGGTGATGGAACAGTTGGAACGGAATCATGTTACCTATGTGGCCATCGTTCAAAGGGACACCTCGTCCCAGGGGTTTGCCTCCTTTGGAAAAGATTACGGAACCGACGTGATGACTTATATTCAGGGGAATTATGATTTGACTAAGGTATGGGGAGCTTTTCCCTATACCACCAACCATTTTGGGGTTGCCCTGTTCAAACGAAAAGCCGTTCTCCCAAACACTTCGGCAAATAAATAAAGTGCAAAAGGGAACCTGCCGCCATCAGGTCAACCCTTCAACAGTTGAATGAATCCTTCCGAAGCGATTTGAATCCCCACGCAAAAGACGAGAAAGGCGCTCAGGCGGTTCAGCACTTGCGAGCCACGGGGGCCCAGGTTTCGGATGAGGGCGGGGGTGAAGGAATAACAGAAGAAAATCAGCAAACACATCAGGATAATCGAGACGACCAGGGCCAAGAGATGGGTTAAGTATACCGAGGGGTCGTCGTTGTGGGCATGGGCGCTTAAGGTCAATAGGACGGCGATGGTGCCCGCTCCGGTGGTCATGGGGAATGCCACCGGGTAAAAAAGGATATCCTCGACCTTTTTGGAGATGTTATCCGGCTCAGCCGTTTCTTGGGCTCCTTTCCCGGTATCGTCAAACGAAAGAAGGCTCCAGGCCATTTTGCAAATCAAGATTCCTCCCGCTAATTGGACGACTGGCAGGGAAATTCCGAAGAACTTGAAAACCCAACTTCCCACAAAGATCGTTACGGTGCAGATCAAAAAGGCGTAAGTGGCAATTTTGAGGGAGGCATTCTTTCTTTGCGCCTCCGGTAAACCTTGCAAAAGGGGATCGATCATGAGGGCAGTCCCAGGCGGGTTGACGGGGGGAAAGAGGGAAACAAATCCGACAAAAACCAGGTGGAGGAAAGGAAGAAGAAAGTTCATGCCCGAAATATTAATGGGGGTCGGGGAAGAAATCAAATTCTTGTAACCCTTGAATTCGAACCACCTGGCCGGAAACCTGGAATAAATCCAGATTTAAATTCCATCGTTCCTTGGAAGAAACCAGTCCAAAATTTGATGGTGGGGCCTAAAGTTTGTGATTGATCAAAGGCACCTAATTGATTTTACATGACAAGACTTTGGGTGAAGTTTCCTTTTATTGCTCAAGACAACCATTTATCAGTTTAAGGATGATAGGTGTTGGGCCAATAAAGGCCTATTGGGTCTTCAAATACCTTTTGGAAGGGGTTGGGGGATCTTCGCCATCGGAAAAAAGGAAATAATAAAAAAATGAAACAAAGATTATGAAAAATATAGGTATGATGGGCTCGGTAAAATTATGAAAAACTACATTCTATCCACTCTGCTTCTTGTTTCGGCGGCGCCCCTTTGGGCAGGGACCGAAGTCAGGGCGCTTATCGAAAGCAACGCCGATAAAAAAGCCTGGGTGGATCTGTTGACGGACGTCAGTGACGGCCAGTTGAAAATTCATTTTGAGGGGCCCTGGTGCCTGGGGTCTTTGATGTACAACCGGGATACATCCCAGATCACGATTGTGGATGATTCCCGCAAGACGGTTATGACCCTCACCCGTGATAATCAGGCCGCGTTGAAAATGTTGGGTGCTCTCGCGTCCGGAAAATTAATTGAGGGTATCGCTGGTGCAACGCCCAGCGCCAAAAAAACCTATGCCATGGTTAAGGAAAACGCCCAGTCTTTTTTCAATGGCGTCCCCGTTTTAAAAGACCCTGGGGTGACCAAAAACGGGTTTACCTGTGATGGCTACCGAACCGATTTGGATGGAAAGAAGATAAGGGAAGTTTGGATCACCGCGCCCGATGCCGCAGGGTTGAGCGGAGAAGACCTGAATACCATCCGTGGTCTCATTCACCTGGTGTTGGAATTATGTGGGAGCGAAATATCCCATTTGGGCGCGGACACCACCGCCTTTGAAGAAGGCCTTTCCAACTCACCCTTGCCTGTTTATGCCGAGCTTTACTCGAAGGGAAAACATTCCTGCCGATTTCAAATCCTCACGATCAAGTCCCGATTCATTGATCCGGGGACATTCGTTCCCCCATCCACTTACAAAAATCTCGGGCTCATGGACCTCATCAACAATTAAAGTGGCTTCTAAATCTGCCCAAGATAATATTTAGCCACAGATGCATGGGATTCATGAGATTATAAAACCCCCAATATTTAAGCTTTTCCTTTGCCCATCCAATGCATCCCGTGTATCTGTGGCTAATCTGGCACTTTGTTTTATCTTTCGTCTTTAAACATAAACATCCCTGAATTTGATTTTAATTTGCTTCGAGGTTCTGTCTGATTTGGACACAAGTTCTTTTCTCGAAAGATGAAATTGGTATGTTTTCTCGCTTTTCGACCATGTTGTGGGACTTGGTATCTATTGGTTACCTTGAATTTTCTTTGCGAACTTGTTTTCCCCCTTTAATTCCGATACTTTTTTAGCCTTGATAACATTGCCGGTTGTTGGTTTTACCGATAAAATCAAAACAAGTTTGTAGTTTTTACCCGGCTTGAAGGTCGGGGGTTTCACGGACTTTCCTTTGGTTTGACGACCACTATCATTTTGCTATGCCTTTGGCTTTTGATCGCCACTCTGGGGAGAGGGCTTTTTGAGTTTATTTTTTCAGTCTATTAACCAAAAGTTTTTATTAGAGATGGCGACTGTTTGTTGCGCTGTTTTTGTTTTTTCGGTTCTTTTTCCTCCCGTTTCCTCAGCATTATTTCTTTTGATTCCCAACCCTACGAATTTTTTTCGCCCGCTTCTGGGCTTTATCCTCGCCGGTTTTTTTCTTTCGGGTTGTGGGCCCGCGGCCAACCATTACAACCAATTAGGAGCAGAGGACTTTGGCCGCAAGGATCTTCAGGGGGCCAGGCAAGAATTCGAAAGGGCTGTTTTCTGGGACGGTGGAAACCCGGTATTTCACAACAACCTGGGGTATGACCTTTATTTATTGAAGGACTACGACGGCGCCGAAGAACAATTTCGCAAAGCCCTTTCCGACTCTCCCGACGATAACCTGATCCGCCAGATCAAGATCAACCAGGCACTTCTTTATTGCGATGGAACCGCTGACCTGTCCAAAGCTCGTAAAGGTTGGAATGCAAAAGGAATAGCAGTTCTAAGGGAATTATTGGCGAGGGACGAAAACAATGCCGAGTTTCATATGCGACTTGGTTTCGCTTATTTTCAGGCTTCTAACCCCGGTGGTGGTTTTAACGAACTCGATAAGGCAGTCCATCTCGCCACTCCTTCCCTTGTTGCGCATTACACGCGAAACGCCGCAGAAGGAAGTCTTTTGATTCTACGGAACGTTCAGCAGTTCTATACCCAGATCCATTTATTTAAGAAATCTCGCGAAATACAAAGCCAAATCAACCGAATCGAAAACAGATCAAAAAACCCAGCAGGAAAAATTTCGAATGTCGCTGAAGAGGTAATTAAATAATGCGGAAGCTCATTCGTCTCATGGGGATCCTGGTTATGGGATCAATGGCGGTAGCTCTTTGCGCCTTCGTGAGCGACCAAAGCGCTAACGTGGTGCTTGGCCAACAACTTTTTACGGGCAATCTCCCCAACAGTCCCTCCCCTTCAAACGCCTCACTCAATAACATCGGTCATATTTATTATGACGGGACCTACTTGTATGTGGCGGATTACGGGAATAACCGGGTTCTCATTTACAACGGCATCCCCAGCGGCTTGGACCAGCCCGCAAACGTGGTCATCGGCCAACCCGATTTTATTTCAGATTGCCCGAACCAGGGCTTGTCAACGCCCGAGGCCTATACCTTGGACGGGCCTGTCGGGGTCGCCAGCAACGGGACCACTTTGTTGATTGCGGATTCAGCCAATAACCGGGTTCTTATTTTTAGCCCCATCCCCACTTCCAACGACGCTTCGGCGATTTATGTCGCGGGGCAGGGCAGTTTCACTTCTGCGGCCGCCACGACTACGAGCGCGGGAATGGATGACCCCGCCGATGTCTGTTTCGCGGGAACCACCATGGTGGTGGCTGATAATTTTAATAATCGGGTTTTGTTGTTTAGCCATGTACCAACTGGGAATGGAACGGCGGCCAATTACGCTTTGGGTCAGGCCACCTTAAACGCACATGTGGCGGGAAATGGAACCGCGACGGAAATGTATGAGCCCCAGGGGGTTTGTTTCGCAGGGACCACCCTGGTGGTGGCGGATTCGGGTAACAACCGAGTTTTGCTTTTTAGCCCCATGCCCGCGGCGAATGGTGCCGCCGCGCTTTATGTGGTGGGACAAAGTCAATTTGCCACGGGCGCTACAGTGATCAACGCTGGGGGGAGTGGACCTTCTACAGTTGGTCTGAATTTTCCAACGGCGGTCGCCTCCGACGGCACACGGCTTTTCATTGCGGATACCGACAATAATCGGACCCTCATCTACAACAGCATGCCCACTAGCATTAATGCTCCCGCCAATCTGGTTTTGGGACAGACGAATTTCACTATCGGCAGCGCTAATGAGGGTGGGAGCGTCAGTTCTTCCTCCGAATGGGAGCCTTTTGGCGTCTTCAGCACCGGCACCACCCTCCTCATTGCGGATGGTAACAACAGCCGTATTCTGAACTATGCTCCCCTCCCCGTATCCAACAATTCTGCCGCCACCAACGGGGTGTTTGGGCAGACGGGGTACGGGAACGGATTTGAGAATGAGGGAGGTGGAATTACGGCAACCACCCTTTCGGGCGGTGGAGACATCATGTTTGACGGGAACAACCTTTATATCGCGGATGCGGGGAATAACCGGGTCCTGATCTACAACGGAATCCCCTCTGCGAACGACCCTACCGCAAACGTCGTCCTGGGGCAAACCTCCTTTTCATTGGCGGCCACTGGCGATAGTTCTAGCCAGATGAATGGGCCAAACGGTGTCTTCAGTGACCACACCCATTTATTTGTGGCAGACACGGGCAACAACCGGGTTCTCGTTTACAACACGATTCCGGCCAGCAGTGGAACTCCCGCCAATATTGTGTTAGGCCAAACTGGTTTTGGAAGCGCGGTCACAGCGGCTGGCGCCAGCGGTATGAGCAGTCCCCGGAATGTCTGGAGCAACGGCACTACGATAGCGGTAGCGGACGCCGGGAACAACCGTGTGTTGATTTGGACCTCCTTCCCGACGACCAGTGGGCAGGGTGCCAACTGGGTGGAAGGGCAGACCAGCATGAGTGGTGCCGTTTCCAACGAAGGCCTCGCGACGGCAGGATTGAACACCCTGAATCAACCCTTTGGCGTTTACGGGGATGGAACGAAGTTTTACATCGCTGACACCTATAACCATCGGGTCTTGATTTACAACAGCATGCCCGCAGCCAGCAACGTGGCGGCGAATGTGGAGGTGGGCCAGTCCAGTGCCTCAGCCACCATCGCCAACCAAGGTAACGCCAGTCCCACCGCCAACACGCTGTCCTATCCCGCCCGGATCTGCACCGATGGCACCAATCTTTACGTGGCGGATGACGGAAATGGGCGAACGCTGGAATACAACGGCATACCCGTCACCAACAATACCCCGGCCAGCGTGGTGTTGGGTCAGGCCAACATGACGACGGGTCTCTATAACCAGGGGGGCTGCGCCGAAGCAAATTCCGAATCACTGCCGGTCGGTGTTTTTTATGCCAGTAACGATTTATTTGTTAACGATAACGGAAACAATCGGGCCTTGATTTATCAGCAACCCACTGCGACCTTTACGCCGACCATCACACCCACTATTACCAATACATTGACCCCCTCCCCAAGCCCGACCGCTACGGTCTGCAATAGCTCGGTTTCAGTCACCTCCAGCGGGACCGCCCTTGGCCCCACCAATTTCAACACCCTGACCAACGCGCTGGCCGGGGTCTGCGCGGGGGGGACCATTACGGTGTCCATCAACCTCAACGAAGTCCCGGCCATCAGCAAAAGTGTCCTGATCCAGGGTTCGGGAAGCGTGACCTGGCAATATACCGGCGGGGGTTCCAACCAATTGGTAGACGACACCACCTCTGGCGGCGTGTCCATCGAGAACATGGCCCTTCAAGTCGGCAGCACCGGCGCCCCGAATATCCTGTTCCCGACTTCCGGCGAAACCATGGGGCCCCTTTTGTTCCAGGGGGTCACCTTTATTGATGGGGAACAATACGTCTTCAACATCGCGAACGGGAACACCATGGGGCTCGTGACCTGCAACCAGGATGTGTTCATCGGCAATAGCAACACCGCGATCTATCTCACCAATACGTCCGGCTTCAGCGGGATCTACGTTGAAAATTCTATTTTTGAGAACTTTAATTATGGCGTTTACGCGGCCACGGCTTTGACGACCGGCCAATTGACGGTAAACAATTGTACTTTTGGGAACAACACTTGGGGGCTGCTGAGCAGTACCGCCAGTAATAGTATCGCCGTAACCAACTCGGCTTTTATCGGGGACAGCTCGGGAGATCTATCGAATTGGAACACTTCCGGGTTCGATTACGACGCCTTCGGTAAGACCAACCCGACCGGTTATGCCAACAGCATCAGCATTACCACCAGCGCTTTCGTCAACTCGGCGAGTGACAATTTCGTGGAAAGCGCCGCTTCCAGCCTGAAGGGCGCGGGAACCAACCTTTACGCGAGTGGAGTAACGGTGGATGTCGCCGGAAACCCCCGGCCTTCCAGCGGAGCATTCGACATCGGCGCCTATCAAAGCGCGCTCGCCCCCACCCAGACCCCCACCCCCACGGTGGGGTGTTATGGACCCCTAGGGTTCCCGCAATTTACCCCCGGCGCCAGCTTCACCGGCGTTTATATCGATTGTTACGCTGTGACCCTCACCGCTTCCGTAACCGTAACGGATTTTCAATATTTCGTTGGATCTTCGGCTCCCGCTTCGATGATGTTTGCCCTCTATACGGATAATGGGGCTTCCCAGCCTCTGAATCTGCAGACAAGCGTCACGATCCAGCCTGGTATCAATTCATGGAATCTGGCGCCCATTTCGAACCTGGTTCTTTCACCGGGGGTTTACTGGTTGGCCTATCAGGTGAGTGGTTCGACAAGCTATGACTATGGGTCTTCTAATCCGGTGACCTTTTATCAGGTGAACCAAGCCTTCGGAGCATTCCCAAGTACGATGCCTGGCGGGGGCAATAGGGCCTCTATTATTCCGGTCTCCTTCTTCATGGACACCTATTGCGCCCTAACGGCGACGCCCACACCTACCTCGACGCTCACCGTCACCCCCACGCCGACCATCACTCCGACCCCCACCTATTCGCCCACCATCACTCCCACCCTGGGAAGTACCGCCACCCCGGGATGTCCTGGCGCGATCGGGTTTAACCTGGAGTCGGGCGGTTCCAACCCCGCTACAGGTTATATCGATTGTTACGCGGTCACCCTTGCCTATCCCGTGACCGTGATGGATTTCCAATTCTACGTGGGGGCGACCGCGCCCGCTTCCATGATCTTGGGGCTTTATAACGACAATGGTTCCTCCCAGCCGTTGAACCTTCAGACAAGCGTAACCTTCGCCCCTATTGCCAACACGTGGAATCTGCAATCCTTCGCCAACCAGACCCTATCCGCAGGTGTTTACTGGCTAGCCTTTACCGTTCCCAGCTCGGTTTCCGCCGGATACGGATCCTCGAACCCGGTGACTTATTATCAAATGTCCCAGGCCTACGGGCCGCTTCCATCGACGATGCCGGGCGGGGGAAATCGGGGTTCGATTGACCCACCCTCTTTCTATATGGATTCCTATTGCGTGAACACGCCCACCCCGACCCCCACCAACACGCCCACGCCCACCTTCACCCTCACCCCCAGTCCCACCACCGTTCTGCCTTGTCCGATCTCGGAACGTTTCGCGCTTTCCACCTCCGGCAACAACGTCTCCAGCATCCCCTTAAGCGGTCTCATCACGAACGGAACGAACACGGTCCTCCTGGTCGAGGTCGCCATCGAGAGCCCCATTGTCAGCGTCACCTCGGTCACCGACAGCCAGGGGAACGCCTTCACCCTTCTGCCCTCGGGCGATCCCTATATCGCAAACGGCAACACCCTGGCGGTCTATTACGCGAAGAATCTCGGGTCGGTCACGGATAACGTCACGGTGAACCTGTCCGGCAACGCGTCCGTTTATGTGGGCGGGGTCGTTTATCAGGACGTCAACCCTAACAACCCCATCGGGGGTGTTTCCACGAACGCCATCACCACTCCCGCCCTGGTGGGGGGCGACACGATCATCACCTCTTTTGCCAACAGCTGGGTGGCCGGGTTCTGCCAGATCTCCAGCAGCGCCAGCATCGCCGTCGGGGGCAACCAGGTCCAGCGCTGGACCCAGAGCGCGGTGGGGGACACGGCGGAAGGGGATGACCAGGTCACCGGGGCGGCCGGCACCTATGGGACCAGCTATTCGGTCTCCAGCCCGGCCTATTTCACCATGATGTCCGTGGAGCTCGAGGCTTCGGGCTGCATGACCAACAGCCCCACCCCCACACTCACACCGACCTCTTCGCCCACCCCGGCCACGCAGTTCTGCTATCTCAACCAGTGGGGAACGAACGGCAGCGGGAACGGCCAGTTTGTTTATCCCTGGGGCGTGGTCACCGATTCGTTTGGAAATATTTTTGTTTCGGACGGGAATAACCGCGTTCAGAAATTCAATAGCTTGGAAGTCTACCAGCTCCAGTGGGGTACCGTGGGGTCAGGGAATTCCCAGTTCAGTAATCCGCGGGGCGTGGCCGTCGATAGCTTAGGCGATGTCTATGTCGCGGATACGAGCAACAACCGGATCCAAAAATTTGATAATAACGGGAACTATATCAACCAGTTTGGGACCGTTGGGAGTGGGAATGGCCAATTGTCTAATCCTTATGGGGTAGCGCTCGACAGTTTCGGGGATATGTACATCGCGGACACCGGAAATAACCGCGTGGAAGTGCTCAGTCCGATCGGGATCTATATCAACCAATGGGGCGGTAACGGAAGCGGGAACGGGCAATTTGACGGACCCTACGGGGTGGTGCTGGACAATGGGGGTTATGTCTATGTTGCGGACAGGGTCAACAACCGCATTCAAAAGTTCACCACGATCGGCGGTTATGTCACCCAGTGGGGAACGAGCGGTGGCGGCAATGGACAGCTCAATAATCCCTATGGCGTTGGGGTGGACGGCTCGGGCGATGTCTATGTGGCGGATACGTTCAACAACCGTATCGAGGAATTCTCGAATACCGGCGCTTACCTGAGCCAGTTTAACTTTGGGTTCGCCTATCCCGAATCGGTCTGGGTCGATAACGCGGGGAACGTTTATGTGGATGACTCAAGCAACAGCCGCATCGTCAAATTCAACCCCTGCATCTACACGCCGACCGCTTCACCCACTCCCACGGCCACCATCACCCCCACCCCGACCATCACGGCCACACCGCCCTGCGTGGTTTTGGACACGTCCTACAACGGAACTGGCTACACGGATACCGATTTCTACGGCTACGCGGACGTGCCCGAAGGGGTCGCCCTCGACAACTCCGGTAATCTCATCCTGGCGGGACAGACCCGCAACGCCGTACAGATCGGCGTCGGTATCGCCCGGATCATGCCCAACGGGACCTTGGACCCATCCTTCGCGACGGGCGGCAAGCTCGGGTTTTTCACTTCTTCGGGAATGGGAACCCCCATGATGGCCACGGACGTCAAGATCGACTACAACGGGAACCTGGTGGTGGCCGGATGGGGAACCTCCGGACAGGAGGACATGGCAGTCTGGCGTTTTCTGCCCAACGGCAACCCGGATAACACCTTCAACGGGTCCGGCGTAGTGACGGCCTTCGGGGCTACAGGAACTAATTCAAGCGACGCGGGGGACGGGCTGGCCATCGATGGGAATGACCGGTATGTGGTGGCGGGCTTCAGTGTTTTTGCTTCCAAGGATCAAATGGTGGTCTGGCGGATTAACAATAACGGGACCTTGGACACGTCCTTCGGAGGGGGAGCCGGGCATGTCTATTATCCCAGCACCTATAACGCCCAGGGGTCCCGGGTAGTCGTCGATCCTTCCGGGCGTATCGTGGTGACGGGTTACCTGAACAACGTGAGCAACGCGGACATGGCGGTCTGGCGGTTGAACCCCGACGGGTCGCTTGATACCACCTTTAACGGAACCGGGTTGTTCATCCATCACAATACCGCGGGCGGGGGCGGAGGCACCTATGGGTCGGATCTTTTGATCGACGGAAGCGGCAATATCGATGTCACCGGCTACAGCCAGGGCCCGGGTTACGTGCAGATGGCGACCTGGCGATTGACCTCGGCGGGCGTGCTGGATCCTTCATTCAATGGAACGGGTTACCTGGTGGCTCCTTCCACCGCCGGCGGCTCGGCCGCCGACACGGGCTACGGGATCTCGCTGGACGGGAACAACCGCTTGCTCGTGACAGGCTATTTCTTCAACCCGACCGAATACTTGGCCTTGTGGCGCATCAACCCCACTGGGAACCTGGATACGTCCTTCAACAGCACCGGGTTCCTGTCCAATGATGTCTCAGGATTTACCCAGAGTGGGACGAAGGCCCTGGTCGATTATTCCGATCGGATCGTGGTCGGCGGTTCCATCGGCGCGGCCAGTAATGATTTTGGCTCCTGGCGGTTCTTGGATAACTGCGCCGTTCCAACCTTCACTCCCACCCAAACCTCGACCCCCAATTGCAACACGCCCACACCGGCTTTGACCGAGACGATTTCTTCTTATTATCTATCGGCGGCGGTCACCTACACGGGCGCCCTGGGCCCGGTCAGCGCCAGCAAGAACATCTTCGTGGGGCTTTTCCCCGCCGCCGGGGTGGGTTCGGGCAACGGACCCATCAACTATCAATTGCTTTCCGCCAACGGGGCGGCCACCCTTTATGCCCCCTTCTCGGGCAACTATGACGTCGTGGCGGCCTACAACCGTCCGGGTTATCCAACCGGCGGCATCGTCCACGTGGGCGACCCCATTACCGTCTTCGGCGCGGCCACTTGTGGGCAGGTCGTCGGTACGGCGCTTTCCCTGAACCCGACGGCCGCCGTCACCCTCAACTTCGGGGACGCCTGCCTGGTCCCCGGGACCAGCGGGGGATTGACCTATACGGGCAGTTACAGCATCAACTATTGCCAGAAGATCATTCTTCAGGCCTTCAGCGATCCGGGTTATACCACGATGGTGGATAGCGCCTGGTCGGCCTCGAATGACACGATCTACCAATTGGCCGATTTCACCACGCCGGTGGGGACTTCCCTTTACCTTCGGGCCTTCGTGGACTTGGTGGGAAACCAATCCATCGCCTGCGGGGACCCCTATATCGACCTGGGCCAATACACGGTCAGCCCTACCAATACCTCCAATAACATCACCTTCAGCAACGCCAACCTCTGGTGCCAGACCACGCCCACCTACCCGCCGACCTGGACGGTCACCTCGACCCCCACCTCGACCGCGACTCAAACCCAAACATCCACTATCACCCAAACGGCCACCCCTACCTTTACCCAGACTGAAACACCCACGTTCACCCAGACGGCCACACCGACCTTTACGCAGACCCAGACACCCACGTTCAGCGAGACCGAGACGCCCACCTTCACCCAAACTCAAACGCCTACTTTCACCCAGACGGCTACGCCCACCTTTACACAGACCGAGACACCCACATTCACACAAACCGCTACGCCGACCTTCACGCAGACGGCCACGCCAACCTTCACACAAACTGCCACACCGACCTTTACACAAACTTCGACGCCCACCTTTACCCAGACCCAGACACCCACGTTCACGCAAACCGCCACACCGACCTTTACCCAAACCCAAACCCCGGTATTTACCTCCACGGCCACCTTTACACCAACCCAAACACCTACCTTCACCCAGACGGCCACACCCACCTTCACTCAGACTCAGACCCCCACCTTCACACAAACGGCAACCCCGACGTTTACCCGGACGGCAACAGCGACATTCACGCAAACTCAGACACCCACTTTTACACAGACCGCAACGCCGACCTACACCCAGACGTCCACACCGACCTTTACGCAAACTTCCACCCCCACCTTTAGCCAGACCGCCACACCCACTTTTACACAGACAGCCACGCCGACCTTCACCCAAACGGTCACGCCCACCTTCACGCAGACCCAAACGCCTACTTTCACCCAAACGGCGACGCCTACCTTTACCCAGACCGCGACGCCCACATTCACCCAAACCGCGACAACGACTTTCACACAAACCCAAACGCCTACTTTCACCCAGACGGCCACTCCCACCTTCACTCAAACCCAGACACCTACCTACACGAAAACCGCCACGCCCACTTTCACGCAGACCCAAACCCCCACCTTTACCCAGACCGCCACGTCGACCTTCACTCAAACCCAAACGCCGGTCTTCACCCAAACAACCACCTTTACCATGACCCAAACGCAGACCTTTACCCAAACGGCTACGCCCACCTTCACTCAGACCCAAACCCCCACGTTCACCCAGACCCAGACGCCAACCTTCACAAGGACCTCCACGCCGACCTTCACTTCAACTCAAACATCTACCTTCACCCAGACGGCGACCCCAACCTTCACCTCCACCTTCACATTCACCGCGACTTACACCAGCACGCCGACCTCGACCCCGACCGTCACCAGCACCTTCACGGCTACCGCCACCCCCACCCAGACCCCGACCCTGACGTCGACCTTTACCCAGAGCCAAACGCCGACCGCGACGGCGACCCCGACGGCCACCTACACCAAGACCGCAACCGGCACTTCGACCCAGACCATTACTTCCACCGCTACCGCCACCACGACTTCGACCAACACCTCGACGGTGACGGCGACCTTCACCCAGACCCAAACGCCCACCTTCACCAAAACGCAGACCCCCACCTCGACCTTTACGCAGACACCGACCTTCAGCTTCACGATCACGCCCACCTTTACCCCTGTCTTCACCCAGACCTATACCTCGACGTTCACGGTGACCAACAGCCCCACGCCCTCCTTCACCCCGGTCCCGACCTCGACTTTCACCTCCACCTACACCCACACTCCTACCGTGACGCTTTCTTTCACGCCCACGCCCACCATCTCTTACACCTCGACCCTGACCCCGACTGTTTCCTACACGCCCACCATCACCCTGTCGCCGACCCCCACGGGTTCGGTGACCGATACCCCCACTCCCAACGTGCCCATGTACCTGTCTCAAAACTATTTCAACCCCGATGCGGGCCAGGCGTTAGGAATTGACGTACTGGTGCCACAGAGCGGGGCAGTAAAGATTCTGGTATTCAATATGCTCGCGGAAGAAATCGATAAGCTGGTGGACCAAAACTTGAACCAGGGAAGTTTCCATTTCACCTGGGATGGACGTAATCGATATGGAGAGGTGGTTGGGAACGGCGTTTATTTGGTCGTGATCGAACAACCTTCGGGTAATTTCATTCGAAAAGTCATCATTCTCAAGTAGTTGGACCGCTCCTCGCTCCACCGTGTTGATTTCCAAAGGAAAATTAGATTCAAGCGAAATTTCTCGATAAACCAGTTTTTTTCCCATTACATGACGCGAGAATGAAGGTTTGATGTCTAAAATGATTTATCAATTCAGAAGGCCCGTTGGGGTCCTCGTGAGAAGGAGGCGTTATGAAGCTTTGGAGCGATACCGTTGGAGAAGGTGGACGATTGCGGGACGACTATGTTTTTATTAAACCCCATCCCACTCAACACGCCATTATGGCCGGAAACAAAAATCCCCACTCGGCCTGGGGCGAAGTTTCGCGCGACACCAAGTCGTTGGTCCTGCTGATGCATGATAATGATGCCCCTTCTAACCGAGACCTGGTCAATAAAACGGACAAGACCGTTCCTTGTGATTTTCCAAGAGTGAAATTTATTCACTAGGTATTGGTGGATATTCCCACCGGCGCCTCTCCGATCCACCCGGTGAGTTCAGCAAAGAAATGACGGCCAAAGGGAAATTCGGCCCGGCCGCGCCGCGGGGCATGCGGCAGGGATTGAACGACTACACCAATTGGTTCAAGGGCAACCCGGCCATGGAAGGAAATTATTTTGACTATGACGGAGCGGGCCCTCCGTGGAATGATGAAAAAATTCACAAATACCAATTCACTCTTTTGGCCATCAGGGAAAAAAAGTGCCCCGTGGAAGGTAATTTCACTGGTCAGGATGTGCTCAACGCTTTAAACGGCAAAGTGATTGAGAAAGCGACCCTATCTTGCACCTTTACCCTTAATCCTAAGGCTCGGTAATAGGGTGTATTGAATATCTGTCGCTATTTATCCTAAAGAAGTGGCGCTCATCGCTCCGCCGATCGTTTTTTGCCGAAATGTTCGATCAGCGCCCCCTTTATCTATCGGGGAGGTTTTTGAACTAGGGCCCAAAACGGAAATTTTTTATCCCCCCTCCTCTTGAATCTAAGACCCTACCTGGGCAATAGTGCGCCATCATGAATAAAATTTTGCAGGCCTTCAGCGGCGGGGAAGATGACACGACGCCCCCCCCCAATTCTTTCCTCGAAAAACGGGAGCACTCCCGGGTTAAGGTGAAAATCCCGGTGCATTACCGTTTGGTCGAGGACAAGAAAGAACTGGGTAAAATCAGGGGCACCCACGCTTTGGCTAAAGATTTGAGCTTGAGCGGGATGTTCATTAAAACTGATCGCCCGGTGAAATTGTGGGACATTTTTAGTTTGGATATTTCGGTCCCCGGAAAAAAGCTAAAACACTTTTTTGCTTACGCCGAAGTGGTTCGAATTGCGAAGGCGGGTGCCGGAATCAAGCTTTTACTGATGCCGGAAGAAGACAAGACGGCCCTAAAAGATTTTTTAGAAAATTCTGAAAAAGAGAAATAACTCTCCCGCCTTAATCGCACTGCCAAACTTAGGTGTTAATTCGGAGAACGGTAAAGTCCGAACACCTTTATCCAAAGGACGAAGCAGGAAAAGGCACGGAGAATATTAAAAAGCTAAATTTGGACTCAAAACAATATATTTCTTTCGCCGTTTTGGACGCCAGGGTGTCTTTGGGGTAAATAGTTTTCATTGCGAAAAGTACCGTAAAATCAGTCCAAAGTCCGCCCCCACCCCTAGTAGGCAAACCACCAAAACTTGACAAAGGGTAGATGGCTACCTATCCTTCACCCCACGTAACTGATGCCGAGTGTCTTCTTTATATACGGCTATCAAAAACATTTGGAGACCTATTCGTGCCAACCGACCATCTACCTGAGACTCCCGTGACCTCTGAGAATAAGGTCATTGGGGAAAATCCTTCCATTCCTGAGACCCCCGTGGTCACCGCTCCCCTCGAAACAGCTGAAACCCCCAAGAAGGCCAAAAAGCCCAAGGCGCCCAAAGACCCCAATTCTCCCGAGAAGCCCAAGGTGAAAAAGGCCCCTAAACCAAAGAAGAACGAAAATAAGAAACTGGTGATTGTAGAGTCGCCTTCGAAGGCGAAAACCATCAACAAGTACCTGGGGTCGGATTTTGTGGTTTTGGCCTCCAAGGGCCATTTGGTCGACCTGCCCAAGAGCAAGCTGGGCGTGGATCTGGAAAACAACTTCAACCCTCAATACATCAACATTCGGGGCAAAGCCCCCATTATTCGGGAACTCAAGAAAGCCTCTCAAAAAGCAGAAGTCATATTCCTAGCCACGGACCCAGACCGGGAAGGCGAAGCTATCAGCTGGCATATCAAGAACTTCCTGACCGGCCTGGCCAAACAGCCCCCCATGTACCGCCTGCGTTTGAACGAAATCACCAAACCCGCCATTGAGGAAGCCATCCTCCATCCCCAGGAAATCGATATGCACATGGTCGATGCCCAGCAGGCCCGAAGGGTGCTGGACCGGCTGGTAGGTTACGGCATTTCGCCCCTGCTTTGGCAGAACATACGCCGTGGCTTATCCGCCGGCCGGGTGCAGTCCGTTGCCTTGAGGCTGATTTACGAGCGGGAAAAGGAAATCGAGGGGTTTAAGCCGGTGGAATACTGGACCCTGGAAGCCGACTTCTTAACCGTAGCCAACAAGATCATACGTACCAAATTGGCCAAGGTGAATGGCGAAAAGCCCGACCTGAAAACCCAAGAGGAGACCCAAGCCCTCTTGGAAAAACTGGAAAAGGCCGATTTTAAGGTTTCCGCCGTTTTGCACCGGGAAAAAAGCAAGAAACCCCCCATGCCTTTCACCACCTCCAAGCTCCAACAGGAGTCCTATAAACAACTGCGCTTCGGGGCTCGAAAGACCATGTCCATCGCCCAGGGCCTCTATGAAGGTATTGAAGTAGGGGAGTCGGCGCCGGTCGGGTTGATTACCTATATGCGTACCGACTCCAAGCGCATTTCGCCCGAAGCCAAGGCGGAAGCCACCAAGTTCATCGTGGAAACCTACGGGGAAAAGTACAAGGGCCCCGGCGACCGGGATACGACCAGCAAGGGCAAGATCCAGGACGCCCATGAGGCCATCCGGCCCACCTCGGTTTTCCGCACGCCCGAAAAGATGAAGAGTTACCTGACGCCCGAACAATTCAAGCTTTACCAGCTCATCTGGGAAGATTTCTTGGCCAGCCAAATGTCCAACGCCCTCTACCGGGAAACCTCGGTGGAGATTTCAGGCGACATCGCGGTTTTCCGCGTTTCCGGAACCGAAACCCTCTTTGAGGGCTACACCAAGGTTTACGAGGAAGCCGCCGACGAGGACAAAAAAGAAGGCGACCCGGGCACGGATGGGGAAGTGACCGGAAAGGTCAACTCGAACAAGCTTTCCGGCATTGAAGAAAACCAAAAGATGATCTGGAAAGAACCCATCCAGGAACAGCATTTCACCCAGCCGCCCCCGAGGTTCACCGACGCTTCCATGATCAAGACCCTGGAAGAAATGGGCATCGGCCGCCCTTCGACCTACGCCCCGACCCTGGAAACCATCCAGAACCGGCGGTATGTGAAGAAGGAAAGCGGAAGGTTTTTTTTGGCCGAATTGGGCAATCTGGTGCTGGGGCTTTTGATGAAAAATTTCCCTACCATTCTCGACTACGAATTCACGGCCAAGATGGAAGGCGAATTGGACCAGGTGGAGGCCGGGGAACAAGAATGGCGCAAGGTCATCGGCGAGTTTTACGTTCCCTTTAAAGACGTTTTGGCCGCGGCGGAAAAGCTGATGGGCGAGGAAAAAGCGAAGATCGAGATTGTCACCGACATCCCCTGCGAAAAATGCGGGCAGATGATGATTGTGAAGTGGGGAAGACACGGCAAGTTTTTGGCCTGTTCCAAATACCCCGAATGCCAATCCACCAAGAGCCTGAAGGAAACGGCCGACGGTTCGATCCAGGTGGATGCCGACACTATTACCGATGAAAAGTGCCCGAAGTGCGGTGCCGCCATGGTTGTCAAAATGGGCCGGTTTGGAAAATTTTTGGCCTGTTCCAAGTACCCCGAATGCAAGACCGCCAAGCCAATCCCGTTGGGGATCAAGTGCCCCCTTTGCGCCGACGGGCAGGTGGTTTCTCGGGGTTCCCAGCGGGGGGTGTTTTATGGGTGTAACAACTACCCCAACTGCAAATTCATTTCATGGTACAAACCCTTGAACCGGCCCTGCCCCCAATGTGGAAGCCCTTACCTGACGGATAAGTATTTGAAGACTCTGGGGCCCCATGTTTCCTGTCCCAATAAGGAATGCGACTATAAGGAAATGCCAAACGCTGAAGGCAATCCGAACGCCCCTGCCACAGCTGCCCCTGTCGCGGCCGCGCCCCCTGCTCCCAGTTTCGATTAGTTCCATGACCCCAGGACACGACAAAATGGATCCCGCCCAAAAGGCCCAAATCATAGTCGAAGCCTTCCCCTATATCCGAAAATGGTACGGCGCCACAGTGGTGGTGAAATACGGCGGGAGCACCCGATCGGGCGACGATGAACTCAAGAACACCCTTCAGGACATCGTCCTAATGAAATTCGTGGGAATGCGTCCGGTGGTGGTTCATGGCGGCGGAAAAGACATTACCCGCCTGACAGAGAAACTGGGCATCCGTTCCAGGTTTGTGGATGGATTGCGGGTCACCGATTTGCCGACAATGGAAGTTGTAGAAATGGTTCTTGGCGGAAAGATCAACAAAGAACTTGTAAGCGTTATCCAACAATTGGGCGGACAGGCCGTGGGATTGTCGGGTAAAGACGGAGGATTGCTTCAGGCCACTCGCGTTACTTCCAAAACCGGCAAGGATATAGGCTTTGTGGGTAAGGTCTCCAAGGTGAATACCGCTGTGCTGGATATTCTTGATAAAGAACAATTCATCCCAGTGATCGCGCCTCTTGGAATGGGGAAAGATGGAAAGACCTACAATGTAAATGCGGATGAGGCGGCTGGGGCTATCGCGGGAGCGTTGAAAGCAGAAAAACTGGTTTTTCTGACGGATGTGCCAGGCATCTGCAAAAAGAAGGATGATCCCAAGAGTCTGTTTACGACCATCAAGGCCGGAGAAGTGGCAAAACTAATCAAAAAAGGGGTTATTTCAGGCGGGATGATTCCCAAGGTGGGGGCCTGCCTTCACGCATTAAAGGCGGGAGTAAGAAAAACCCATATCATTGATGGAACCCAACCTCATGCCCTTTTATTGGAAATATTTACCCCCGAGGGCATTGGAACTGAACTCATACCTTGATATTTCTCGATTGTCGGATTCCGTGTCCTAGCCCCTACCTGTGGTATAATCCCCGCCCGTTGTATTTAATTCGCCAAGGAGACGCCGGATGAAGTGTCCTTTTTGTGGTCACCAAGAAGACAAGGTCATGGACTCTCGCCCCTCCAAGGGGGGCTCGGCCATACGTCGGCGTAGAGAATGTCTGAAGTGCGAGAAGCGTTTTACGACTTACGAGCAAATCGAAGAAATTTTGCCCATGGTCGTGAAGCGGGATGGGCGTCGGGAACCCTTTGACCGTCTCAAAATCGTGGCCGGAATCCGCAAAGCGGTCGAGAAGAGGCCGGTCTCCTCGGAAAAAATTGAGGCTGCGGTGGATGATATCGAGAACCTCTTAATGGAACGGGCGGCCAAGGAAATCAATTCCACTGAGATTGGCGAGATGGTCATTGGGCGGCTGAAAGATATGGATGATGTGGCTTATGTCCGATTCGCCAGTGTGTATCGCCAATTCAAGGATATCGGCGCCTTCATGGACGAAGTGAAGAAGCTGATGGCGAAGAAGTAGAAAAACCCCAAACAAAGACAATTAACCGCAGAGACGCGGAGAAGGCCAAAATTAGAATTTTATTTTATACTTTTGTTGAACCGGATTTTCATTAGTTGTTCTTCGCGCCTTCGCGGTGAAAAAGTTTTTACTATTGAAAGGTGAAAAATGGCAAAGATTCGAGCCTATCGAGCCGTTCGTTATGGTGTTTCTTTCCCCCAAGCCCTTAAAAAAGTGGTTGCCCCTCCTTACGACGTCATTTCAAGCCAGCAAAAAAAAGAACTTTTGGCCGCGGACGCCAAAAATGTGATCCGCCTGATCCTGGGAAACCCCAGCCATGAAACCCACAGCGCTTCCGACTATGCCAAAGCCAAGAAAACGTTCCTGGCCTGGCAAAAATCCAATGTGCTTAAAAGGGAAGCAAAACCCGCCGTTTATATTTATCGCCAATCCTTTGACCTGGACGGCCGTGTGTTTCACCGCACCGGTTTTATCGCCCTTTCCCAACTGACCCCTTTTGGAAAGAAGAAGGGCGGCATCCTGGCCCACGAGCACACCCTGGCAGGGCCCAAGGCCGACCGTTTGAAACTGACCCAGGCCACGAACGCCAATTTCAGCTGTATCTTTTCCCTCTATCCCGACAAAAAGGGTGTAGGTTTCCTTTTGAAAAAGGCTTCTTCACGCAAGGCCGACATGAGAGTGGAATATCCCAAGGGCATTCAAAACCAGGTTTGGGCTGTCACGGACGATAAGTGGATTAAGGGACTTCAAGCCAAAATGAAGGACGCCACTTTGTTTATCGCCGACGGCCATCACCGCTACGAGACGGCTCTGAATTATCAGGCGATCCAATCGGAAAAAAGTAAGGGCGCCGTTGGAACCAGGCCCTTTGATTTCGTGCAGATGATGTTCGTGGCGATGGAAGATCCGGGGCTGGTGATCTTGCCGACGCACCGGATGCTGCCATCCCGAATCGTCTCATCGTCCGCGCTTTTGTTGAGCCGCCTGTCATCCCTGGGGGAACTGCACGCCTACCCCAAGCCCATCGCCGGAACGGCGCCCTGGAAATGGCTGGAAGATCTTGGGAAAACCCATTCCACCTTGGGGTTATCTTTTGACGGGAAAAAGCTCTACGCCCTGCAATTTTCCAAAGCGGTCGAAAAGAGTCCTCTGCTTCACGATGTCTCTCCCGCGCAGCGAAAACTGGATGTCACCCTTTTGCACCGCCTGATCCTGGAGCCTTTTTTTGGCATCACGAAAGAAAAGGTGGAGCATGAGATTTCCTTTACCAGCCGGGCGGAGGAGGCGGTTACGGCGTTAAAGAAAAAGGAATTCGCGGCGGTGTTCTTTTTGAACCCCACCCGCATCGACCAGCTTCGGGAAATCGCCTTGAACCAGGAGCGGATGCCGCAAAAATCCACCTACTTTTACCCGAAGCTTGTCACCGGTCTTGTTTTCAACCGTTTGGACTCTTTCTAAGCCATTTAACGGTGCTGAAGACCAATTAACATGGAAAATCTTGCGGGGCTTTAGGCCCCGAGCGTAGAATTTCCCCCTGTTATTCCCGTTTTCACTTTTTTCATCTTGAGGAGGAGCCATGAGCCGCATCGTCGAAGTTAAAGCCCGTGAAATTCTGGATTCCCGTGGAAACCCCACCGTCGAAGCCGAGGTCTTTTTGGAAGACGGCTCCTTGGGCCGCGCGGCGGTGCCATCCGGCGCCTCCACCGGAGAATACGAGGCGGTGGAGCTTCGTGACGGCGACAAGAAACGCTACGGTGGCAAGGGCGTTTTGAAGGCCGTGGAAAACGTGGCCACCAAGATCGCCCCCAAGGTGAAGGGCATGGACGCCCGTGACCAGAGGGCCCTGGACGCTTTCATGATCGAACTGGACGGAACCCCGAACAAGGCCAAGCTGGGGGCCAACGCCATTTTGGGCGTCTCTTTGGCCGCCGCCAAGGCTGCGGCGATTTCCTGCAAGCTTCCCCTTTACCGTTACCTGGGCGGCTCCAACGGCCACCTCTTGCCCGTGCCCATGATGAACATTATCAACGGCGGGGTGCACGCCGATAACAACGTGGACCTTCAGGAATTCATGATCTTGCCCGTGGGCGCGCCTTCCTTTAAAGAGGCGCTTCGCATGGGGGCGGAAGTGTTTCATTCCCTCAAGGCAGTTCTGCATGCCAAGCACCTGAATACCTCGGTTGGCGACGAGGGCGGTTTCGCGCCCGATTTGAAATCCAACGAAGAGGCTTTGCAGGTGATTATGGAAGCCATCAAGAAAGCCAATTACGAGCCCGGTAAGGATGTTTTGATCGGCCTGGACGCCGCCTCTTCCAGCTTTTACGACAAGGCCAAGAAAAAGTACATTATGGAAGCCGAGGCGCAAAAGGAAAAAAGCAGCCTGGAAATGGTGGAATTTTACGAGGGGTTGGTGAGCAAGTACCCCATCATCACCATTGAGGACGGCCTGGACGAGAACGACTGGGACGGCTTCAAGCTGATGACTGAGAAACTGGGCAAGAAGATCCAGATTGTCGGGGACGACCTGTTCGTGACCAATACCCAGAAGCTGAAAGAGGGCATTGAGAAGGGAATCGCCAACTCGATTCTCATCAAGGTCAACCAGATCGGAACCTTAACCGAGACCCTGGAAGCCATCGAAATGGCCAAAAAGGCCGGTTACACCGCCATTGTTTCCCACCGCTCGGGCGAGACCGAGGACACCACCATCGCCGATATCGTGGTGGCCACCAATGCCGGGCAGATCAAGACCGGTTCGGCCAGCCGCACGGACCGTATCGCCAAGTACAATCAGCTTCTGCGCATCGAGGAATGGCTGGGCGCCGCGGCCCAGTACAAGGGCCGGGAAGTGTTCTATAACTTGTAATCGATAGACTATTTAGGGTAAAAAAGGCGGGCTCCTTTGGGGCTCGCCTTTTTTTATGGGCTGCAAAATTTGAATAGGCGACAAAGCAGCCCATAAGCCCAAAGATTCCGCAGGAATCGTGGGGTTACCGTAGGTTCTTAGTTAGGTGGGGAGAAAATTTTGGCCGAAACAAAAACAATTCATGACAGCGTGACCGAACTGGTGGGAAAGACCCCCCTCGTCGAGGTGCATTGTCATGGGGTGCCCGGCGTTACCATCCTCGCCAAATTGGAAAGTTTTAATCCGGGCGGTTCAGTAAAAGATAGACCGGCACTGCGAATGATCGAAGAAGGTATTAAGGCTGGCAAGCTGACGAAGGATAAGGCGATACTAGACGCCACCTCGGGCAACACTGGAATTGCCTACGCCATGATCGGCGCGGCCTTGGGGTACAAGGTGGTTTTAGCCCTGCCGGCCAACGTGAGCGAAGAGCGCAAGCGCATCCTTGAGACTTATAACGTCGAAGTGCATTATTCCAGCGAGATGGAAGGATCGGACGGGGCCATTCGGTTGGCTCGGAAGTTGGCCCTGGAAAACCCGGACCGTTATTTCGTTCCGGATCAGTACAACAATCCCGAAAATCCGAAGGCTCATTACCTTTCCACCGCCGAGGAAATTATGGAGCTGGCGGGGGATCGAATTACCCATTTTGCGGCAGGAATTGGCACCAGCGGAACACTGATGGGCACGGGTAAGCGCATCAAAGAAATGAAGCCCTCGGTCAAGCTGGTGGCGCTAGAGCCCGCTGAACCCTTTCACGGTTTGGAGGGCTGGAAACACATGGCGTCATCTATTGTGCCGGGCATTTACGACCCTAAAGGATTTGATGAAAAAATTCCCATCGATACCGACGAAGCCTATGAGTGGGTGAAGGTTTTGGCTCGCAAGGAAGGGCTGCTTCTTGGGCTTTCTTGCGGTGGGGCGCTTTCGGGTTGTGTGAAACTGGCTAAGAAAATAGGCTCGGGCTGTATCGTCACGATTTTTCCGGATTCGGGCGACAAGTACCTGTCCACTCGGGTTTGGGAATAAAGGAAATCATATGGTTCGTTTTACCCGTAGCGCACAAATCGAAATGATGGGAATAGCTGAAAAGGGATACCCTTACGAGATTTGCGGTTTGATGTTTGGCAAGTCTGGTGAAATCCGTGAAGTCTCTGAGGTTTTTGAATGCGGAAACTTGAACAAGCTTAAGCCCGAGACCCGGTACGACATGGACCCCCACGATTACATGAAGGGTGAGGCCCTGGCCCGGAAAAAGGGGCTGGATGTCATCGGAATTTTCCATTCGCATCCCGACCATCCGGACAAGGCGTCTGAAACCGACCGGCAGGCGGCTTGGCCTGGATTTTCCTATGTCATCATGTCGATTCAAGAGGGAAAGTTCGCTTCGATGAAATCCTGGGTTTTGGATGGACATGAGCAATTTCAAGAGGAGCCCGTCGCGCCATCGCTTCAGTGAGCCGCCCTGATTCCTCTGCAGGGATGATTTTTGATTTTTAGGAGGCCCTATGAAATTCCATACCGAACATCTTTGGTTCCAAACGAAAAAACATCGTGAATACATTAATATCACGAGCGAGGTGGAAAAGGCCGTTGAAAAGAGTGGAATCAAGGAAGGCATGGTCCTTGTTTCGGCCATGCACATTACGGCCGGGGTTTACGTCAATGACGCGGAGGACGGCTTGATCGCCGATATCGACGAGTGGCTGGAAAAATTGGCCCCTTTCCGCCAGGACTATCGCCATCACCGAACCGGGGAAACCAATGGGGATTCGCACTTGAAAAGCCTTTTGATACACCATGAAGTTATTGTGCCCGTAACCGATGGCAAGCTGGATTTTGGACCTTGGCAGCAGGTTTATTACGCCGAGTTTGACGGTCAAAGGAAAAAGCGGCTACTCATTAAAGTGATGGGGGAGTAATGGATTCTTCGAAGCCGGAGTTTGAAAAATACCTATTTGTTTGTGTCAATGAAAGGCCTGAGGGTGAGCGGGTTTCTTGCGGGGCTACCCATTGTGGAAAAGCGTTGGCCGCCTGTCTTAAGGACGAAGTGAAAAAGGCAGGTCTGGCCGGGAAAATCAGGGTTTCTAAGTCTTACTGCCTGGACGTCTGCGAGGAAGGGGCGAATGTGATCCTTTATCCCGATAACATATGGTTTAAACACACCGAATTAAGTGATGTGCCCGCCATTCTTGCCAAACTGGGAATCCAGTCGTAAAGTAAGCCGGTTGGTATCTTTTTTGGAAAGTGGGGGTGACCGGTTTCGACTGGGGAACTGAACTTTTGGGTGCGTGTCGAGGCGCCATCGCTCGTCAAACATGGCAACGGTTTAACTGCCGACAATCAGTTAGCTCTCGCCGCTTAAAGCGGCTAGCGTTTTACCCTTGATGCCTATTAAGGGGATAAAACGTAAGCAGTAGGCTGGTCCGGATCAGGGTTGTTCCACCGATGGACGGACGAGAAACAAAGGGACTGGCTCTCCGCCGGCCGCTCGGGAGCGAGTGGGGGGTGAGATACTTTCCGGAGCTACGCACGTAGGGCCCATTATGGATGTTTTTCAGGACGTGGGTTCGATTCCCACCACCTCCACCAATTTATTCCTTGAAACTAAGGCTTCCATTTTAATTACGATCCTAGGGTTTGGTCGATTTAACCCGTTGATATAACCTTGTTTTTTGATGTGATTCGGACACCTCTCCGTTTTTAAATTCAAACATTACAACCCGACCTGGTTTTCATGGAAGGGAGTTTGTTTTTAACAAAGCGGTTAAATACTTAGTTTTTGGCAGATTTACTTCAAGCTGTTCGCAGAGTTTAGTGGGAGTTCTTATCAAAAATGATCGAGGATTGTTCAGTTAAGATGGTTGGCTAAATATAAAAGCCGATTAAATTGTCGCTTCTTTTTCAGCGAATGGCTTTAACGTTTAATGGATTTCAATTGGCCGAAGGTAATTTAAACTTTGCAAACATTAGCTGTTTTGTTAGACTTAAACTCAGTTTTCATTCTTTCCTCCGAGGCTACCTTCAATGAAATTTCGATATGCCTTCGCTGCCGTTACCCTGTTTTTAAGTCTTGAAAATCCAGCGTTGGCATTAGGCCCTACATATGTT
This sequence comes from uncultured bacterium, assembly GCA_964525605.1. GTDB lineage: Bacteria > Oederibacteriota > Muellerivitia > Muellerivitales > Muellerivitaceae > CAVTWJ01. The sequence goes on along the minus strand of CAZGKT010000002.1, from coordinate 51,995 downwards.
CGTGACGCGATTGCCGTTTCCGCTGAATGGACTCAAGCTAACAGTCCTTATGTTCTTCAAAATGATATCGTTGTAAACAAAGGCGCAATTCTAACCATTGACCCGGGGGTCACAGTTCAGTTTATGGCTCCAGCTTCTGGTAAACCAGGTTCAGGGCCCAACTTGGTGATTCAGGGGGGATTGAGAGCTATTGGCAATTCCGTTACTCCAATATCCTTCGCCCCGGCGGTTGCAGGTTCTTTATGGGGAGCGCTTTATTTTGCTAATTCTGATTCCGTAAATTCGATCCTTCAAGGCTGTTTGGTTAAAGGGGGACGGATCATCTTTAATGGTTGTTCTCCCACGATCACCCAGTGCGCCATCTATGGGTCAAAAACAGGCGTGGAAGTGCTAGCTAATTCACAAGCTCAAATTATAGGAAATCGCATAACTGCCAATGGAGTGGGTATCGCGCTTTTGTCGGACACGGCGAGTCCGGTTGTATCTAAGAACGACATTTACAACAATAACTTTGGCATTTATTTCAAAGACTTCGGTATGCCGTCGATTTCTGATAATCGCGTTTACAACAATCTCAAGTACAACATGGTTAACTATTCGCCAAAACTTTTGGCGGTGCCCAATAACGATTTTCGCTTGGCGGATGCCCAACAGATTATGCGCACGATTTACGACGGAGCCTACAACCCCAGCTATGGCCGCTTGAATTTCATGCCATTCGCGGGAATGGTGTCGGGGCAAACTGCTCCAGCGATGGCTTCTTCCGCTGCGGCTAGCCAGGAACAACCTGCGATTCAAGAAGAAGATTTCTGGAGTTACGGACGTCCCTTTGACGCCATGAAGGTCAGCAATCTAGATTCGAAAAAGCAAAAGCCTTCAAGTGCAATTAAAATTCTGGCAGTTGGAGCAACGGCGGTTGTAACCGTCGTCCTTCTCTTTTTATAAATCGTCAGGCATTTTCTCGGCGAATTTAAAAAACATTTTTCCCTAATTTTTGTATTGAACTTCCGTGAAGGCATCTCTTTTATTGGAATCTGTTGATCGGTGTCTAACGAGAGATCGTCGCTAATTTTATTAAGGGAATTTCATCGGTTTTATTTCGACCTCGTTTGAACGATTGCCGCCGATGAATCCGCTATTCTGAGAATCGAAAATGTACATTGAGAAGCGCCAAGAAAACCGTGTTCTTCTTTCTTTGCCGGTTAGGCTCAAGGTTTTTGATTTGGAACGCCTTCCGGAAGAAGTAGCGGATAATCATCTGGACCAAAAGGCTGAAATCCAAGATTTAAGCCTGGGGGGGCTTCAGATTCTTACGGCTCGAAAGCTGGATGTGGGTGATATCGTTGAATTAGAAATGACGATTCCAGAAAAGGGAATCGTGAGGTCTGTGGCAAAAGTAGTTTGGTGCCGTGAGATAGCTCCGGGAGGTTCCTGGCACTGTGGAATTCACTTTATTCCGGTCTTTAAGGAAGATCTGGCGAACTTGATGGAGTTTTTTAAGATGGAGAATGGGAATTAATGCATCCTTCTGGCGAAAAAACGCGTGCCTTAAGGATTCCCGTGCGTATTCCATTAAGATTACGCCTGCTAAGATCGCCGGAGGGGGAAAAACCGGAACCTGAACTTCACAATGGTAATAACATGATGTCCAACTTAAGTCGAACGGGTTTTTTTCTTACTACAAAAAATTATTTTGAATTGGGATCGGTTCTTGAATTGGAATTTCCCCTTGAAAACCTGGAGGAAGTTCTTCGCGCAGAAGGGGAAGTGGTTAGGGCAAACCACCAAAATTTCCCCAATCAAGGACGATTTGAATATGGGGTAAGTTTCACAGGAATGCATCCTCATTTCAGGGAAGTATTGAACGGTTATTTAAAGGTATTTGGGGCTTAAAACCGACCCCTCAGCCCGTCCTCGATATCCTTCCGTTGCCCTGTCGTAACTCACGTGCTAGAATCCACCCTCAATTTTTTAACTTAAGGAGATTCCATGCGTTTCATTTCTTTGTTTTTAGCTGCTTTCCTTGTCGCGGGTCTGGCCTTGGCTGGAGACATAAAAATAGCCACCGTTGATCTTCAAAAACTTTTTAAGGATTATCCAGGCACCCAAAAGGCCGAAGATCAATTGAAAGAAATTGAGAAAAAGAAAATTAAAGAGTTAACCCCAATGGAGGATGAATTGAAAGATCTCCAAAATGAATTGCAAAACAACAGTTCGGTTCTTTCCAAAAAGGACAAGCAAGAAAAGAAAGAGTTGTTCGGCGTGAAAATGGACGAATACACCAAGGCAAAGAGTCAGGTTGCTTCAGACCTTCAGACTAAAGAAAATGATATGACCCAAGGCGTCTTGGTTGAGATCAAAGGAATCATCGCTGGTGTGGCCAAAGATAAGGGTTTTGATCTGGTGCTCGACAGCGAGAAGACGGCATATGTTAAAGGCGGCACAGACCTGACAGACGAAATTGAGAAGGATCCTAAATTCACGGCCGATAAGGCGGATTCCAAGTAAACGAGGGTCTGGAAATTTCCATGGTTTTATCCTTCACCCTAGAACAATTGGCCGCAGAAATCGGTGGAACGTTCACGGGGGATGGATCAATCACCCTAACCGGCTTGGCACCTCTTGATGCCGCGACGGAAGGCCATATCACATTTCTCACCAATCCCAAATACGCAAAAATGGCCGAAGCGACTCACGCTTCGGCCATTCTTTTGGAAAAACCTCTTCCAGGCCTATCGAAGCCCTTTCTTTTGGTTCCCAATCCCTACGCGAAATTACCCAAGCTTCTTCAACTTTTTTATCCTCCAGCCAAACCTGAACCGGGCGTTCAAGAAGGCGCCTGGGTCCATCCCAACGCCACGGTAGAAACTTCCGCGACTATTTATCCGGGCGCTGTGGTCGCGTCAGGAGCCCAGGTAGGCGCACGGACCGTGTTGTATCCCGGAGTTTTTATCGGGCAGGAAGCGGTAGTGGGTGCGGACTGTATTCTTTATTCGAATGTAACGGTTCGGGAAAAATGTATTCTTGGAAACCGGGTCATTCTTCAGCCTGGCGTTGCCATCGGGGGTGATGGTTTTGGGTTTGCCCCTGATAGTGGCACGTATGAAAAAATACCTCAGGTGGGAAACGTGGTTTTGGAAGACGATGTGGAATTAGGTGCCAATACTTGCGTGGATCGGGCCGCCTTAGGTTCCACCCGGATTGGGAAGGGGACAAAAGTAGATAATTTGGTCCAGATCGCCCATAACGTGGTGATTGGAGAAAATACAATCATAGTTTCTCAGACGGGGATTTCCGGCTCAACCCATATCGGGAATCAAGTTGTCATGGGCGGGCAAGTAGGATTGGCGGGGCATTTAAAAATTGGAGATCACGTTACCCTGGCCACGCGAACAGGAGTCATGGAAGATATTCCGGAAAAAGGTGTTTACTGGGGTTCTCCCTCCAGCCCCATGTCCGTAGAAATGAAGAATGTGGCTGCTTACAGGCAGTTACCCGATATGATCAAACGGTTACGACGGCTTGAAAAGACTTTTGAAAAACTGGAAAAAAAGGAGCCCTCATGAGGGCTCAACGAACTTTGGCTAAAGCCGCTCGATTTGAGGGGCGGGGGCTTCATACCGGTAAAACCGCTCATTTGACAGTTTTACCCGCTCCTGAAAATTCCGGAATTTCTTTTTACCGCACGGATCTTCAAGCTTCCATACCCATAACACCTCTTGGGGTGACCAATACCGCCCGGGGAACCACACTCAGTGGAGAAAAAGGCGCTAGCGTCCATACGGTAGAACATTTACTTTCGGCGATACAGGGGCTTTTTCTCGACAATTTGTTAATTGAGATAGATTCCGAGGAAGTGCCGATTATGGATGGCAGTGCTATGCCTTTTTATGAGGGGTTGGAGAACTGCGGGGTGGTAGAACAGGGAAAACCGATCGAACCTTTGAGGGTTACCGAAACCTTTGAAATGTCCTTCGGGGATGTCCTTGTCAAGGCGGAGCCTTCCGAAAGTCTTGAACTGAATTGCCAGGTTTCGTTTCCAGCGCCAGGGCTTGAAAACCAGTCCTTTCGGTTTCTTCTTGAAAAAGGTTCTTTTGCAAGCCAATTGGCGGGTGCTCGAACCTTTTGTTTTGAACAAGAGGTTGAAGCGCTTCGCCGCCAGGGTTTAATCAAGGGCGGGGACCTGAATTGTGCCGTCGTCATTGGAAAAGACGGAATACTGAATCCGCCCCTTCGTTACGAAAATGAAATTGTTCGCCATAAGACGTTAGATCTGCTGGGAGATCTGGCACTCCTCAACCGGCCTCTTCTCGCCAAGATTACCGTAAAAAAAGCCGGCCACCGTTACCACGTGGAACTGGCGAAAGCGATTCTTGAAAAATTCGGCAACGGGAAAGCTAAACCCGGCGCCACAAAGGGGGAAGCCAAGATGATTGATATTCTGGGCATTCAAAAGGCCTTGCCGCACCGTTATCCTTTCCTGCTGATAGACCGGGTTCTGGAACTGGATGAGAAAAGAGTAGTGGCGATTAAAAACGTGACGGTCAACGAGGCGTTTTTTCAGGGGCATTTTCCAGGCCATCCCATCATGCCAGGAGTCCTGGTGATCGAGGCCATGGCGCAGGCGGGAGGGATGATTTTCCTGCATGGGGGAGATGGAAAAAAAATTCTTTACCTAGCCGGAGTCGACAAAGCCAAGTTTCGTAAACCGGTTCTTCCGGGGGATCAAATACGATTTGAGGTTGAGGTTATCGTGTTAAAATCGAGAGTGGGAAAAATTGCTGGCAAAGCAATTATTGACGGAAAAATAGCAGTCCAAGCCGAATTGACCTGCGCCATCGTGGACAGGGACGAAGCGCCTCAGGAATAAACCATGGTCGACTTATCGCCGGATATTCACCCTTCAGCGGTTGTCCATCCGAAAGCCCAGTTAAGTTCGGGTGTCCGGGTGGGTCCCTATGCCGTGATCGATGAACACGTGAAGCTGGGTGAGGGAACCACCGTCGGTCCCCATGCGGTTATCACCGGTCGGACGACCATGGGCAAAAATAACAGGGTTTTTTCAGGCGCAGTCATCGGAAGTGAACCGCAGGATGTGAAGTTCCATGGGGAAGAAACTTTTCTCGTCATTGGTGATGGAAACTTGTTCCGGGAACATGTCACGGTTAATCCCGGCACCGGGGAAGGCAACCGAACGATCATTGGTGACGACAATTGGTTCATGATCCAAACCCATGTGGGCCACAATTGCGTCATCGGCAGTCACATCAAACTGGCCAACCTGGCAACATTGGGCGGACATGTGGTCATTGAGGATTACGCCACGGTTGGTGGAGTCACCCCCGTCCACCAGTTTTGCCGAGTGGGCTGTTACGCAATGATTGGCGGTGGATTCCGGGCCGTACAAGATGTAGCGCCTTACATGATCGCCGGAGATGAACCGTTGCGAATTCATGGAATCAATCAGATTGGCTTGGAACGAAACGGGTTTAGCCCGGAGACCATCGATGCTTTGAAAAAGGCACATAAAGTTATCTTTCGAAACAACCTAACTCTGAAAGAGGCTCTGAAAGCACTGGAGGAGGATTTTTCTCCCTTGCCAGAAATCAAACATTTGATTGAGTTTCTTTCTTCCTGTCAACGCGGCATCGTTCGTTAACCGTGGTTCATCAAGAACCCATCGGGTTAGTGGCGGGAGCGGGACTTCTGCCCAGGCATTTCGCCCTGAAGGCCAAAAAAAGCGGCATCCCCCTATACTTATTTGCCATTAAGGGCTCGACCCATCTCAAGCTTTCTATCCTGGCCGAAAAAACTTGTTGGGCTTCGGCGGGACAGGTAGGTTCTCTCATCTCTTTTTTCAAAAAAAACAAGGTTCGTAAAATAGCGTTTCATGGAAAAGTACAACATGGATCCTTTTTCAGAGATGTCCGCTTGGACTGGAAAGGATTGACCCTTTGGTCAAGAGCGAAGGATAAATCGGGCCGGGGGTTATTGAATACACTGGGAAACAACTTAAAGAGCGAAGGGTTATACGTTCTGGACGGCCGATTTCTTATGGGAGAACTATTGGTTCAAAAAGGCTGCTTGACCCGAACCCGGCCCTCGAACAAGGTTTCCCAAATTATAAAAAGGGGAATACATCAAGCGCGAGGATTAGCCCGACTAGGAATTGGCCAGACCCTCATTTTTAAAGATGGGGCCGTAGCAGCTGTGGAGGCCATGGAAGGAACGGATGAAGCAATTACCCGGGCAGGGAAATGGGCAGGAAAAGGAACCATACTCATTAAAACCGCCTCAACCGATCAAGATTGGCGTTTTGACGTACCTACGATTGGTCTTTCAACACTTCAGAAACTATGTCGGGTGAAGTCGGCGGGGATAGTGGTCGAGGCGGGAAAAACATTTCTGCTGGAAAAAGAAAAAACTCTTCGACTGGCTGATTCGGAAAAGATTTTTATTTTGGCTGTTTGATTCATTGTCCGTTTGTTTAACGGTTTCGCCGTACGATCAAGATGGGCCCCATAATTCCGAAAATCAAATTGATGCTCCAAATCGCCAAAAAAGGCGAAACCACACCCGAATCTCCCAAGGTGTGACCGATTTGCATTCCGCCGATGTAAGCGAACCCGACCAAAAGGCAAATGCCGAAACTAGCCACTACTCCACTGAATTTTCCCATGGACCAGCCCCAGGGGACTCCTAGAAGGGCCAGGATGACACACCCGAAAGGAAACGCCAACTTGTTGTGAAGATCCACCAGTTCCTTATGACAATCCAATCCGTTACGCTTTAACTGCTGGATCAGGATCGCCAGTTCGGCGATTGATAATTCGGAATTTTCTTTTTGCTCCTTAATAAAGTCGGATGGCTTTTCCAGCAAATCAATTGTGGTTTGGTCGAAAGGTTGGGCCGAAATTTCATCGTCATTTTCATTGAACGTCCGTAAATAACCATTCTCGAAAATCCAGCGTCCGTCCTGATAGTGGGCGCCTTTAGCATCCACCCGGGATTTCAAGTGCGATTCGTTATCAAATTGAAGGATCAAAACATCGGTCATCGTGTTTTTGGAGCCGTCAAAGGTGCCTATGTGGTACAGCGCGTTGTCTCCCCCCCGCAGGGATAAATTTTGTCGAAAGGTTTCCATAAAGAGCTCGGTTTTGTGCTCGATCTCGACCTCCTTGGTTTCTCGCTCGATGTGATTGGCTTTTGGTACGACGATTTCTGAAAACAGTAGGCTGAAAAAGCAAATAACCAGACCCATGAAAAAAAATGGAACGGCGGCGTGAAAAATACTTGCCCCACCAGCCCTCATGGCGATCAACTCGCTCGTTTTGGCCAACCCCCCCAATGAGATCAGAACCGCAAACAGGACTGCGAGTGGAAAAACCATTTGGATCAGGTTTGGAACTTGGAAAATGAAATATTTGAAAGTCAACCAGAGACCTGGATGGGAATTCAGTATGAAATTGATATCCTCCAAAACTTTGGCGATCAAAATAAGCACCGTAAAACCCATTAAGGCGATCAAAAGCCATTTGAGGAACTCGCCGAGGATGTAGCGGGTAAGAATTTTCACTTTCTAATTTTTCCTTTGATTGACCGAGAGCGGGAGACGGACCGGCTCGGCGGAGAAGTGCTCCGAAAGGCCGATTGTTCGGAAACGACTAGATAATAAATAAAACAACCCGCCAACGCCAAGAGGATGTTGCCACCCCAGATGCCCGTAAACAGGTCTACCGTACCCTTTTCCGCAAAGATGTTTCCCAGCGTGAACATGAGGTAATAGATGAAGATCATGACCAGGCTCAAAACAAAGCCGATGAATCCCTTGGATCGGAGCCACAAACCCAGGGGAGCACAAAACCAGGTCAGGGCAAGGCATGCGAATGGAAGGGAAAGCCGTTTTTGATATTCCATGAGCATCTGTTTTTTCAAGACCGGGTCAGGAGTCGAATTGATGGCCATGCCCAATTCGCCTAGGTCCAGGTCCTCGTATTCCTTCTTGACGTCGGACATCTGCGAAAGTTGATTTTCCAGATTCAGTGGAACGATGTAGCGGTCAAAGGAAAGGTGGTTATATGTTTGGTAATTGGCGTTGACCCAGGTCATGATCCCATCATCCAGCTGGAAATAGGTATGAAGAGTCTTGGCGTTGGTGATCAGGTTCCCGTGCTGGGACAAAATCGTCTGAAGGGGTCCGTTGGGTGCGAGGCGGTGGAACATGTGCACTTGAGCGAAGGTTCCGCTGGGCTCGATGTGGTCGATGTAGAACTGGTAGCCCTCAAAAATGTCCACAAAAACCCTTTCCCGGATGGCCACATCGGCCCGGTTTTGCACGATCTTGAAATAGATTTTTTTATAGGCGTATTTCGAGGCCGGCAAAAGTTTGTCGTTGAATAGAATCAGCATACAGGTCAACAAAGCGCCGAATACTAACAAGGGGAAGATCAAACGAAAAAGATGGATTCCTCCCGTTTTGAAGGCTGTCACTTCCATATCCGAATTCATTCGACCAAAGGCCAGAAGAGTCGCCATCATCATGGACATAGGAACAGTCGTAGAGAGGACAAATGGGACCAGGCTCAGGTAAAGCAACAGTGTCTCAGCGAGGGGCGCCTGCTTGTTGATCACCAAATCCAAAAGGACAAATATTCGATTAGTCATGAACAGAAGTGTTAATACGGCCACGCTTAGGGCGAAGGAGGGCAGGGTTTCCATCAACACATAGCGATAAACGGTCTTCAAGAAGGTCCCTTTGGTGAAGGCGGCGTCCTAATGATCGCCTTCTGGATTGAAAAAGGATTGAGCAGGCCTTTAGGGCGACTCAATCGGCAGTATAACACGCCCTTTCGTTATGGGATGCCGGACGAGGAAGAAGGCGTCCGTTCGGGGCCGCTATCCGACGAATGGGTCGAAGGAGGGCGGCCCTAGGATGTGATGCGAGTTATGCTTGTAATGGGGAGAAAACCGGCAATGAAAAAGCGATCGTGGGAAACTCCTTGGGTTGTTATGATTTTACCGCGACATCAAGGTCTTTTTTTAACCCTTGAAGATATCCGGAAGCCCTTTCATTTGGCGAATGCGGGAGAAATTGTGAACCAAGCCTGGAACCGTTTTTTTTCACTCGACTTCGAAGGTCATTTTGGCCGGTCCTCTTTGCGCCTTCTAGGTGTCTGGAACCCGCTCTGGACCTTTTTGGTTGGCCTCATTTGGGGCGAATGGGACTTAGGGTCCTTTTTGTTCCGATGGGTCTGGGGACTGGCTGAATCTTCATTAGCCACCCTTGTGGCCCTCATGGCAATGATCCTTTTTCGATGGGCGGATCACCGGGGATGGTGGAAAGCCCTTCCCCTTTTAGGCCGTCCCGGAGGAGGTCGGTACCTGGTCCTTATGGCTGCCCTGGTACCTCCCGGAATCGTGCTGGCCCTCCACGGTATGGTGGGAGTTATTAATCTTCTTTTTCCGGGTGCCCCCATGACCGCCCAATTCCATTGGGTTTATTACGGCAAGGGTGTTTTTGGAGGCTGGTTGCTGCTTCTGGTTTTTTTCATTTTCAAGTCCTGGCAGGATACCCGGGACGAAGCAAGGCTTAGCCAGATTAAAGCCAAGGAATTGGAAAAAGAGCGTCTTCAAGCCCTGCTGAATCAACTCAAAGATCAGATGAATCCCCATTTCCTTTTTAATACACTCAACACGGTCGCGGCACTGATCCCGGAAAATCCAACCAAAGCGGAACTTGTGGTGGTGAAACTATCCACCCTCTTACAAGGCATTCTGTCCTCCACCCGGCGAACCCATCATCCCCTCGCCAAAGAACTTGAATTTTGCGGTGATTATCTTGAAATCGAACAGGTTCGTTTTGGATCCCGGCTAAATTGGGAAATGACACTCGACCCCTCTTTGGACGCCCTGAAGATCGAGGTTCCCGTTCTCATTCTTCAGCCCATCGTTGAAAACGCGGTCAAACATGGCCTTTCCTCCCTGGCTTCCGGGGGAACCGTTTGGATCAAGGCTCTCCTTCGGGAAAATACGGCAGAATTGGTCGTGGAGGACAACGGGGTGGGGTTCGGGAAATCCCCCTATGCGGGCTCCGGAACGGCACTGGGTAATTGCCGCAAACGGCTTGATCTCGCCTACGGCCCCCAAGGAAGTTTGGTTATTCGGGAAAGGGATGGGGGAGGAACTCAAATTGTTATGAGGCTTCCCGTGGGAAATGCCGAGAAATTTGGAGGTGAAACATGATTCGTGTTCTATTGGTGGATGATGAGACGCCTGCCCGGGCACGGTTGGCCAGGCTTCTGGCTGATATTAGCGACATCCAGATTGTTGGGGAGGCTTCCAATGGATTGGAAGCCCTCACCATAGCCCAGGAACAAAAACCGGATTTGGCTTTCCTAGACATTGAGATGCCTGAACTGAATGGATTGGAAGTAGCGGAAGCCTGGGCGGGTACCGGCCCTGCGGTTGTTTTCGTTACAGCCTATACCGAACACGCGCTGAGGGCGTTTGAGGTTTCCGCCCTCGATTACCTGGTCAAACCTGTGGCTCCAGAACGTTTGGCCGAAGCATTGGAAAAGGCGCGCCGGAGAAAACCTCAACCCGGTTTGGAACAATTTCAATCTTTCTTGGAAAAGTTTCAGGAAAAAAAGGTTAAACGCCGAATGGCCATCAAGTGCGGTTCCCGGTACCGGGTTTTGGATCCCGATCGAATTACGGCACTTGTGGCGAAGGATCATTACGCGTCCCTGCTGGTAGAGGGTCAGGAAATATTGTGCGATGACAGTTTGGACCACCTCATTCAAAGGTTGGATCCCTCCCGTTTTCTTCGCATTCACCGGGGCGCCGTTATCAATCTGGATTTCCTCAAGGAACTCGAACACCAGGGTGATCGAAAGTACCTGGCGGTTCTTTCCGACATCGCGAAAACAAAACTTCCCGTCAGCCGGGAAAGGTTGGACGAACTGAAAGAAAGGTTGGGTCTTGGCTAGGATTCTTTCTCTTCTAGCGGTCAGCTGTAAGGGTTGGGCCCTGTTCCTGTTTTTTACAGCGGCTCCGCTTCTTTTCGCCCAAACCCCGCAGGCGACCCCGTCGGCCACGCCTGATCCCAATTTGACATCCTTGAGCCCAGGCGAAGAAAGTAAAATTCTTCAGGCTATCGACGCTCAAAATAAGAATACGGGTACAGGGACCCTTGATCCTTCCTCGCCCGTTTCCGCTCCCAATGGCTCCTCGCCTATGACGGCGGCATCGGAAACCGGTACGCCCTCCGTTTCCCCGTCCCTAAGTGATTCGGCTTCAACCTCACAGGACCAACCTCCCGCCCCAACCGATCTCAGCGCCTTGATTTTGAAGGAAGGAGTCTATCTAACTTGGGAAGCGGCTTCCGGTGTTTCCTCGTCATTGACTTATAACGTTTACCGTTCGACAACTCCCGGATTTGGTTACAAGCAAATAAATCTGAAAACACTAACCGCTCCTTATTTCCTCGACGGCGTTCCCTCAAGCATTTCGCCGCCCAAAAACGGGGAGGATTATTTTTATGTTATTGCTGCCGTCGATTCTCAAGGCCGATTAAGTGATTATTCGGATGAGATGGCCGCGTCTCCCAAGGGAATGGAAATTCCCGAAACGGAAGAGGAAAAGAAGGCGGAAGCTAAAAATGCGACTGCTTCCGGCGGGGGAGAAGAGGAACTTAAAATCCCAGAGCAAAAAATCATCAATTTACAGCTTCCCGCCGACACCCAACTATCCATACAGGGATACAAGAAAATCGAGGCGGATTTCTCGTTCCAAAAATTTAATCGTCAGGCCCAAAACGGCATTCCCGCTGAAGTTGATACCACTACGGTGAACCAGGAAATGGTCGTGAACCTTGAAGGCAAGGTGGGGAAAAACGTGGATGTTCATGTCGATTACTCCGATGTCAATCGGGCGGGGGGGGTGGACCAGAGCAAACAGGAAATTTCCATTGTTTATCATGGCGATAGCAACAGTCCGGTTCAGGAAGTGTCCTTCGGGGACCTGCAGATGAACCTGCCCAACACCGAATTCGCGGGTTTCAGCAAACAACTCTTCGGGCTTCAGGCCAAGTTGAAATTTGACAATTTTCGAGTAACTTCCTTTTTTGCCCAGACTAAGGGAATTGCGGAAACTCGTGTGTTCAACGGCAACACGGGCCAGGTGGACAAGGTTTTTAACGACATAGACTACATTCGGGAAAGGTATTACCTCATTACCAAGGCTGTCACCATGGGCATATCAAACGGTGTGTCCCAAAACATGGCCCTCCCCGCATTAAACAGCGAACAACTTTGGGTCAACAACGGAACAGGGCAGGCTGTTTTCGCTACCGGGCCCAATTTTATCGGGCCTTACGAACACTGGCTTCCGGGCCGGGATTACACCATTGACTACAACACCGGGATCATCACTTTTATCCGCGCTTTGTCAGTCAGTGCACAAGTGGTGGTGGGATTCACCACGAAGAACAATACTCCGGTTGGTTTGAACGCTCCGGGTGTCGGTACAGCCATTTTAAACAACAATACCGCCATAGCCAATTTTCAGGTCCCGCCAGATGGAATCATCGACAATACGAACTTTCTCATCAAAAACAGCAATAACCAAACGAGCACTCTTTATCTCGTCGATTACTTCGACCTTGGCAGGGACAAAATTATACCTCCCCAGCAGGACCCTAATTTCGTTTTCCAGGTCATCAACCAGGGAACCAACAATGTTTTACAAACGGGGCAGGGCGGGCTTGGCAACGCTTCCGCGCCATGGTCCTTTGTCATGAATCAGGATTTCAATTATCTGGTTGTAACTAATGCCAACAACGCCAATGTCACAATTTCTCCCTTGGGAGCGCCCGTAACCACTGCCAATTTTTCGGAAAGGGCGTTCGTGAACCCTGTCACCGATCCAAGCATGGGTACCACAGTTAATGGAATTTATGATGAAGAGACGGTTCCCAACAGCTTGATGCGGATGCACCTGGTCTATAAAACCCAGCTCAATTATTTTCAACTGAATCGATTCAATATTATCCGGGGCTCGGACACGGTGTTTTTGGACGGACGGCGCTTGCGCAGGGACGTGGACTACACGCTGGATTACACTTCGGGCTTCCTCGATTTTCCGGATAAAAGTATCCTGCGTCCTGACAGCCAGTTGGTGGTTTCCTACGAATACGCCCCTTTTGGATCGTTCAGTCAAAACAATATCCTCGGAACAAGGGTTGAATATGACGTAACCGACCATCTGTTTATCGGATCAACCTTTCTGAATTCGACCAGCCAACAACCTCTGGACATGCCCCAAATCGGATCTACTCCCAATTCATTAACGGTATTGGACGCTGACTTCAAATATGACATGGGCCAGGAGGACGTGCAGGGAATTACGGGGATGATTCCGGGACTTTCCAATTGGAAACCGCCTGTGAGCATTAAATTATCGGGTGAAATCGCCGAGAGTTATTTCAATCCCGACACCTACAGCATGGAGGGTGAAAATGGGGTGGCTATGGTGGACAACATGGAAGGGATTGATGCCGTCAGTGGACCCACCATGAACGCCACGAACTGGATCGTTTCTTCGCAACCCCAGCCGGTTGGCTTTTTAGGTAACGTGATTTATGACAGTAGTTCCAATAACACAACCAATAATCGGGTTCGTTTTAGAAACGGCTCGGTAGAATTTGAAACTAATACCCTCACTGCTTCGGCGGGTGGGCCTCAGGGAGGCGGAGGGCATATCTATGCCATAACAAATCAGCCCACTGACGCCATTCCGGTCCTGCAGGTGCCCTATTCCAACATTACCAACCACACATGGGCTGGTCTCCGGCAAACCCTTTCGGCCACAGGGTTGGATCTTTCCAACACGGTTTATATGCAATCATGGATTTATAACGATGGAATCCCGAAATGGATCATGGTTGATTTTGGGGTTATCAACGAGGCAATCAATGCGGGTGATACGACTACAATTGAACAAGAAACGCTTCCTTTATCTCAGGGGGTAACTGGCACAGACATTGGTCTTTTGACCTATTATTTCAATTCGCTCGGGGGGGCGGTCTCCCAAGTGGGCGGCCCAGTTCCTCCTTCGATATGGATTTCTGACGAGCCTCAGGGAACCCAGGAAGGGGCGGGGAACAACGTTCTCGACACTGAGGATACGGCAGGTTCCGGAATTCTGGATATAGATGACGCCTATTACGAATATGGAATTCAGGCCAATTGGACCGGTTGGCAATTGGTCAAGATACCCGTTAATTTCACGGAAAATGACGGAATGTATCAAACCGACCAAAACGTGAATTACTTTTTCCATAACCAAAGCCCGCTTTCTGCATCTCCTTCCCTTATCCGGACAATCCGGTTTTGGATGACCGGACAATCTGCAGCTCCTATCAACGGTACCGTGTTGGTTGAAAGCATTCAATTCAATCGTAACCTCTGGCAGTTGGAGGTCGATCCTACCGCAAATCTGGATCAGGGAGTCACGGTGAACACCGGAAAATTTGACTGCGAGTCGATAAGCCTGGATCAGGATGATAAATACGTTCCCACCGATCGATTTATTGTGATCCCCGAGGGAACCAGTGATACTTCTATTCTGGCCAAGGAAAAGTCATTGAAAATCAGTTATAACCTTTCCTCGGCTGATTTCGACCCGCCCGGAGACATTGCGGGAAAGCCCATTTTCTTCTGTACTCGTTTTTTTAATCAGGGGGTGGATTTTACCGACTACGCCAATCTGGCCATGGACCTGTATGTAAGAACACCCAATGTGGAACCGGGGGAAATTCTTTTTGTCCGTATCGGCAACGATTTACAGGATTATTACCAATATAACATTCCCTTGAAACCCCAATACGTGGGAGGTTGGAACGCTATATCGGTTCCCATTGATGGATCAGAAGGCAACCGCTTTCAGTTCGGAACGCCTTTCATCAACCGCGCTACCCAGGTCAGTTTTGGCGTCTTATCCCCCAATCCACCAACGGGTCTCACAAAAGAATTGTGGATCAACAACTTCCGGACGAACACTCCCAATGTGAGGTCAGGTCTTGCCCGCCGGGCCAATGCGGCATTTGTCCTGGGAGATAATTTCGCAGTCGTGAACGCCCGTTACCGGGAAGTGGATTCAGGGTTTACCCAAATCGATCAGACTTCCAATCATTTTCAGCATACCACCCAATACGGACTAGACTATACCTCCAATGCCGTTTCACTCTTCGGCAAGCCGATCGCGACCCAATTTTCTTATACGAACCAGGACCTTACTACGGAGGCCGCGCTTTTGCAAAACCCTTACTTCAGCGCCCTGCCTAACGCTCAATCGGAAAATACCACTGGGAGCATTACCTATACCAAGGATTTAGGAACCGCATGGGGCCGCCTGACAAACGTGCGGCTTTCGGAAAGCACCTATGCGGAGAGCGATGTTTTTCAAAGCGCTGTTTCTCTCCAACCTGGTTTCCAGGGAAACACCCAAAAGGGAAACCAAACCTATACGCTTGCTTCCACTTACGATGCGCCAGCCTTGGTCGTGGGATTTCCGGTTGGCTCTAACCAACTCACCGAAACCTATATTTTGACCCACGATATCCAGGATTTTGATGATTCCAGCCTTGACCTTACAAACTATGACCGATGGACTAAAAACCAGACTTATGGCTGGACCAATACTACGGAGCTTTTCAAAAACCTGATCTTTACTCCCGCTTATAATTTGAATTTGGTGGATGCGGTCGGGAACACCAATTCTCCAGGCGTTGCGGGAGCTGTGACGCAGTACACCAGCTTCCAAGAAAGGGACCAGCCAAAGGCGGGACTGACCTTTCGGGGAATTCCCGGCGTCATTCCGGCAGTGAACTATACCGGTTCTGAACAAATCGATAATGTCACTTATCCGGAAGGGCCCCGTTTAAATACTTCCAACAGCATTAATTATTCCCTCAATTTGAACCCATCGATTTGGTGGAATCCGATCCAAAAGCTTGGGCTGACCGCGTTTGTGGGTCGCACGGAAAGCGCCTCAGAGGCTATTCCTGATTTTAGGGCCATCTCGTCGCCCACACCGCCGATTACATTCGAAGATATATGGTGGATGAAACCACGCAACGATGTGGCCCTAAATTCGACCCAATCCCAGACAGATCAAGCCAATTTGGGGTTCAAACTTTTCGACTTTTGGGATTTCAAACCGACGGGGTCGTGGACAACTCAGTACAACCTTTTATCTCCCGGAACCCTGCCGGTGCAGCAAGATAGTGATACTTTGGGATTTACCACCGTCTTTAATCACAAGTTGGCCAGCTTGCCACTGGTCAATTTAGGTTTTGATTCGGCCCAATTTCAGTACACCCGCACCGATTCCACCCAATGGGACAGCGGAAATCCACCGATCATATCAGGACAGACCACGAGTCAAACCTATTCTTTTACTGTGCCCTATGACATCGCTAAACAGGCGCAGGGCAATATCCATTTTCAACGTACGGAAGGTTTCACCAACACGACGGGGATTCTCACGACCCAACTGGATGATCAATATTCCGTTGAATACAACCAGAAATTTCTGGAAAACGATATTTTGCACATTCCGTTTACCCATTGGAAAATAAAGTTTGATCAGGCCATCGAAATGCGGCTGGCTTTTCTTGCGGAGATCGTGAACAACCAGAGCCCCGCTTATTCCCTCAATGATCTTGTGACGGAACGGTATCGTGGAACACTCACGCTCAATTACAATGCTCTGAAAAACTTACGGATCGGTTTAGGCGTGATCAACGAATACTTCTACGAACAAGAGCCTTATTCATATTTGGGGTACACCCTGTGGCAGGTCAATCTCTCTGGCGAAGCGAGGTTTTAAGCATGGGTTCCTCACCCGGCAGGGTAAAAACTTGTGAGAAGTCCATTAGGCGTCGAGCCGGTATCATTGGGGTCTCAGCATTCCTTTTAACGGCTCTGGCACAAAATGGATTTGGACAAACCCTTCCCGCTCCAACTGGCCTCAAGGCAACCTCGGGAAACGGTCTGGTCGATTTGTATTGGACTCCAATACCTTCGGCTTCGCCCACCTGCTATTTTATTTATCGAGATCCTCTTGGAACTCCAACCAATACCCTAACCGTTACACCCACACAGACTCCGACACCCATCGGCTCGTATACACCCGTCGTTTCATATACCTCCACGCCGGTCGATACCCCGACAGGTACCTCAACACCTTTGGCCACCGTTTTGGTTTCCTCGCCCGGTTCATTCATTGATTATCAAGTTGCCAACGGTGTCTCTTATGTTTATTCGGTAATGGGATTGGATCTTTCAGGGAATTTGGGTTCGCCCGCCACAGCTGTAGCCAACCCCTTTGCGCCACCGGAGCCGATCCAGACCATAACTGTTCAGGCTCTTCATGCGGGTGCGTTGGATTTATCCTGGCCTATCCCCCTATCTTCTTACCCAGTAACCGGATACTCGATTTATCGTCTCGTGATTACCTTTACATTTACCCCAACCGGTTCACCTTCGCCAGTTCCAACATCTACCCCGACTTCCTCATTTACCCCAGTATTAACTTGTACCCCAACCCAAACCTTTCAACCGGGAACTTTTACCAATACACCGGCCAATACCTGCACTTCCACCGTAAGTTTAACGCCTACTAATACGGGTACCTCCACACAAACCTTCATTCCAACGCACACTTTTATGCCTACACCCTATTTAGCTTCAACGGTTATAAGCCAAGGCCCCCCTTTGGGTTATTCACCTGTTGCGAGTTATTCGGATCAACTGCAGAACTCTGGCCCGGGCGAGTATTATTACGTTGTGATCGGGATGGACGACCAGGGAAACTCCAGCCCTATTACCTATTTGGTCACAGCTACACCGGGCACGCCCGTGCCGGTAACAATTTTTTCAAGTTTCCCCAATTGCCCGCAATTTGCTAAACCCTTGGCGCCATCCTTGTCGGGAGGGGTGATTGCGACATTGACCCCGCCGCCTGGGGGAAATAATTACGGCGTCATACTCCAATGGAGTGGTTCATTGCAATCCGAGAGCGTGACCACGTACCAAGTTTTGTCCAATGGAACCCCTATCGCGACAGAAATGGTGACCCAAACACCTTATCCGACTTACGGGTACATTGACCAAACCATCCCCTATTCCGCCAGTCAAACGGTTTTGACTCAATATTCAGTCATCGCATCCAATGGAAATGGATCGGTAACGTCCAATACACTTTCAGAAAATATCTATCAACCAAACATGAACAATGGGTCTATTCAAGTGACACCGGTGGCAACCACAAATGCGGTCACGGTCAGTTGGAACCCGGGTGTTCCGGGTACCTATGGCTTGTCGGGGTATTTAATATTCAAGAGTACTGTAGGATTACCTATCCCGACGGGAACTCAATCGCCTACTCCGACACCCTTGGCCACCTACATCATTCCCGCCTTTGGGACTCCAACTTTGGTTTATACCGATTCGGGGGTGACCAACGCGAATGGAATTAGTTATTGGGTTCAACCTTACGCAACGTTAGTGCCTGGAGGCGTCATCGCTTCTTCTGTCCCTGCAGTCTTAGACCTGGGCCCTACGCCTGTTTTTACCGTTTCTGCGGCCGCTACCCTTGGGAACAATGCATTTGCAGTCACATGGGCAGGGGGAGGAACGGCAGGATTTTACGGAACACCGGTCGCTTACGAGATTTTTCGCGAAAATGTCGCTTCAACACCTAAACCTATAGCCACGGTTTCTTATGCTCAGTCGAGTTATACCGATTACGCGGTGGTTGTGACACCTAGTACCAATATGAGTTATCAAATATCCGCACTAGATTCCCTGGGAAATCTCTCGGACCTTTCGGCTCCATCAAATACAGTGGAATCGGCTCAGATTTCAACCTTAAAAGCGCCGATAGCTCCGATGGGTCTTCCGGTCGTGGGAGGACCAAGCACACTTGTTTATTCTTGGCTTTGGAATCCTGCGACTGACTTGGTGACTGCCTATAATCTTTATGGACCGGATTACTTGTCCTACGGCCCCACGACCCCCACTCCAACGCCCTTGGCCGTATATTTGCCAACAATTACTTACACCCCGACCTTCGTGGCTATTGCTACTCCATGGGTGGTCAACAATTATTATGTCGTGGCTCAAAACGCCACCGGTTTCAGCTCCCCCACGACCCTTTCAAGCTTGGCTGTCAGCCAGTACTCGGTTTCGGCAGGCATACCTATTCCAACACAAGCTGTGACCGTTTCATGGAATTTGGTAAATCCAACTATTAGTCCTACACCCTTGATAGATAGCTATGACGTTTATCGGTCGGTTACCCAAGGGGCACAATTTACGCCCTTGGCTATAGTTCCATACCCAACAATGTCTTACTCCGATACAACTGCTTCCGCCGGCCAATCGGTCTATTACCGGGTAACGGCTCGCTCGAAGGGAATTGAAAGTTCGCTTTATCCCTACATGACCCCTCCGCCTGAATCGGGAGTTTTGACTTGGCCCAACGGGCCCGCCAGTTTTACTGCTAATGGAGCGATTTCCTTAACTACGCTTTATTGGGCTTCCTCCCCGGGTGGCCAGGGTGTCACGTCCTATTCGATTTATCAAAATGGCAATTTAACCCCGGTGGCTACGTTAGCTGTGACTGTTTCACCCTCCCCCACTGTTTATTCTGTTGTCGTGGCGGATACTCCTGGGGCGGGAACGGGTTATCAGGTGGTGGCCCAAAATTCTGGAGGGGTTTCTGCCGCCTCAGTATCGGTATTGCTTTCTTATGGTTCCGCTCAAACCTTTAGCTTGACCCCGCCGGTTTGGGTTAGTCCTACACCAAATGCCACGCAACCCTATGCCCCTGGAGTCTGGGTTACCGGGTTCACTTTCAATTCCACTCCGACTCCGAACGGCGTGAATTCCTATGTCATTTACCGATCCATTTATCCGACTCCCGCTTCAACCTGTGTCACATGTTGGAGCAATGAAGGTACTGTTTCTGCTCCTGTTTCTTTATCAACTACTACCCCGGTTTGGGAGGATGTGGCCGGCCCATACAGCGGTCCCGTAAGCGGTTACATTAATTACTATCAGATCATTCCCCAGAATGGTTTTGGGTTGCAGGGAAATCCCAACCCGCAAACCAGTGTTTCAATTACATATTTCCCGGCCGCTCCAATCAGCCTGACCGCTCTGCCCTCAGCTTCTGTTTCAAATATCACCCTAGCCTGGGCTCCGGGCGGAGACGCTCCAGTGACTGGTTACGATGTTTATCGAAGCACCTATCCGTTTGTTCCGGTGACCTTTTTCGCGAATCCGACCAGTGGAGGACCGGCGTCAACCTACACCGATAACTCGGTGACGAATGGATTTGCTTATTTTTATTGGGTAAGTTCAGAAGCCCAGGGAGTGACCGGAGCCCCGGCCAGCGTGGCGGCTTTGGCGGTAACCGCCCCCACGCTTTACAACACCCCTGGGGCTGCCGTGAACAATCTTGCTTGGAATCCGGTGGTGGTGCCGACCGGGAGCCCTGTTTCGGGATATTCGCTTGAAAGCATCGTTTATCCCGCAACACCTGTTCCCAGCGTGACTCCAGCTTACAGTCCCATCGTGCCCGCGATCATTGAAGGAATTGACAACACAACCTATGCGGACGCTAGTGTTTCCGATCCTAATTCATATAGCTATCAGGTTGCCGCTGCCGCTCCCAACCCCTGGGGAGGAAGCCCCATCTTAGGGCCATTTTCCAATCCGGTAACCGTGACTGTATTACCCCTGCCTGTTATCAATCTAGAAGCGGTTTCAGGGGACGGGCTGGTTCAATTGCGTTGGAACTATCAGGGCAACCAAAAATTCTCTTATACCATCCAGCGAAAATTGGGATCCGCCCCCGTGTCCGATTATCAAACGATAAAAACTGTGCAGGGAATCAATTACGCCGATAGCGGCGTATTTGATAAAACACTTTATGATTACCAGGTTTATAGTGTGGACGGTTTGGGTTTAACTTCCTCGGCCGTTGCGGTGCAAGCTTTACCTGCTGAGCCGCCCTATGTTGGAAATACAACTGTAAGTCTGCTACAAAACCAGGAAGGGAATCAAACTGGCAACATTTTAAGTTGGGCCCCTGCGAATTATCCGCCCGGTTTCTTTGATCCTACAAAGATGTATCCATTGGGTGGCTATTACATTTATCGCTCCTCAGATGGAGGCGGAACCTATGAATTAGTTGGGTCTCAGTCTTCTTCTGAGGGCGCGACTCAGAATCTCACTTATTTTGATCCGGTTAAACTCGTTGACGGATCAGCCAATACCTATTTAATTTGGGCCTTTGACGCTCCGGCCGGAGTCAACACCAGTGATGTCAGCATGGTTCATGAGTCGCCTTATACCCCGGTGACCGCCTTCCCATTAACTGCCGGGGCGGCTTTGGATTTAAATGCTATTCGGCCCAATTCGACCAATGCGCAGGTGGTCCATGTTCGCTTTGTGGTAACACAGAAGGGGAAAGTGGACATCAAGGTCTATTCTTTAACGGGAACCTTTATCAAAGAAATATTCGAAAACGATAATGTCCCTGTTGGCGTTTGGGGTCTTCCAGGGAGCCAGTATTCCGTTTCCTGGAACGGCCGAAATATGGCAGGAAATCTGGTTGCGTCAGGGGTCTATCTGGTAACGGTGGAAATGAACGGTCACCAGGAAATCGACAAGGTGGCTGTTATCAAGTAAAGTACCTCGCGTATTTTCGCTTGGGAGGTTGAATTGAGCACTCCGCTCTGGAACAAAAAATTAAAGTGTCCCTTCTGCGCGTTTGAATTTGAGACCACTCGCCTTCGTTCATCGGTTATCAAGATCAAGGATAAACAAACTGATTTCGGAAACATTTACGAAGGGGAGTGTGCCTATCTATATGCTGTGACCGTTTGTCCCCAGTGTACTTTTGCGGCCCTTAATAAAGATTTTGATACTATTCGAGCAGGTGCCGAACCCATGATCATGGAAGTCAGCCGCCAAATAAAACAATCTGCCAAAAAGAAACCTGATATTTTTGCACTTGGTTCAAGTACCCCGGAAGTAGCCATCAAACGACATGAGATGGCAATTACCTTCATGAAAATCCGTAAATACGGTGATCTGGGAACCATGGCTGGGCTATGCCTGCATTTGGTTTGGATTTATCGGCTGATGAAAGATTACGATAACGAAAAGAAAGCTTTGGCCCTTGCGGTGAAAGCATACGAAGAGTTTTTCGATAAGGGTAATCGCCTTCCGGAAAGCCTGGGAGAACCTGGAGTTCTCTATTTGATTGGCGAGTTGTATCGGCGACAGGGGTTGCTAGTAGATGCCAGGCGCAATTACGAAAAAGCTCTCGCTAGCAAGGAAATAAGGTCTTTTCCCCGCATTGCGGAAATGACTCGGGACATGATGTTTGCCGCCAAACAACAAATGGAAATGAATGGGACAGAGTAGGTTCTGCCGAAAAGGATAAATTCCAAGAGGCCTTTGTGGTGCCCATGCCCGAATCGACTTCCTTAATTTCCATTTTTACCGGTTTGCGTGATTTCCTCTTCCCCAAGGTTTGTGATTATTGTGGGTTTCCTTTTGATGGGGGCCTCTCAAACATTCTTTGTTCTTTTTGTTTTCATTCTATTCGGCCATACAAGGACCCGGTGTGTTCGAGGTGTGGGGCACCACTCAACCCCGAAAGTTATACTGGAGCATCCCTTTTTAGATGTGTTGAATGTGGGGAGGGGCAATATTTTCTTGATGGAATGCGGGCCTATGGGGATTACGCGGGCGTATTGCGAATCGCTCATCATTCGTTCAAATTCGAAGGAATGGAACATCTAGGAGCTCTAATGGCCCAACAAATGACTAAGATGATTCCTGATTCTTTTACCACACCGGAGTCGGTTTTTTGTCCCGTCCCATTAAGCCCAGAAAGAGAACGTGAGAGGGGGTATAACCCAGCAGAAATTTTAAGCCGTCATCTTTCCCTTGCTAAAGGATCCCCCGCTAGGAAATTGATCCGAAAGATAAAATCCATTCGACCTCAAATGTCCCTGACGAAAGCGGAAAGATTAAAAAACCCCGAGGGCGCGTATGAAACCATCCCGACGATTCCGATGCCACCTCGGGTTATTTTGACAGATGACGTCTTTACAACCGGAGCCACGCTGGAAGAATGCGCGAAGGTTTTAAAAAAATCTGGAGTCCAATGGGTCGGCGCTGTGGTTTGGGGACGTACGCCGCGATATTTTTGATAATTTCGCGAGAAAAAAGACCTGACAAAAAAACCTTTTTTGTCAGCTTTTACTATATGATCCTTGCTATTGACCCATCCCAATCCCTTCTGTTAGCTTAACCCCACTTTTGGCCCCTTATTTCGATGAAATACGCGGTTTTCTCATCTGCCCGCGAAAAATTTAAGTGGGGTTGGAAAGGTCCCCGGCTAATTAGGCGGGGAAACGGCTTGTTGCTTTGATCGCTGAAAGCCCGGCGGATCAAATTAAGTCGTATCAGCACCCGGTTGTTTTCGGGAAAAATCTGGAGGAATTTTATGGCGATCAAGGTTGGCATCAACGGTTTTGGACGCATTGGACGCAATGTTTACCGCGCCGCGATTGGGAACAAGAACATCGAGATCGTGGCCGTCAATGATCTGACGGACGCAAAGACTCTGGCCCACCTCCTGAAGTATGACTCCGTTCTCGGTAACCTTCATGCGGATGTGAAGGCCGGAGAAGGAACGGTCATCGTCAACGGCAAGGAAATAAAGGTCTATGCCGAAAAGGACCCTGCCAACATCCCCTGGGGCAACCATGGAATCGAATATGTGGTGGAATCCACTGGGCGTTTTACCGACAAGGAAAAAGCCGTTGTTCACATTAAAAACAGTGTCAAAAAGGTCATCATTTCCGCTCCCGCGAAGAACGAGGACATTACGATTGTTCTCGGGGTCAACGAAGAGAAATACGACCCGAAAAATCACAATGTTGTTTCTAACGCCTCCTGCACTACCAACTGTTTGGCCCCTTTCGCAAAGGTGATCCACGAAAAGTTCGGGATCGTCAAGGGGCTCATGACCACGATTCATAGTTACACGAACGATCAGGTCATCCTAGATTTTCCCCACAAAGATCTGCGCCGCGCGCGCGCCGCTGCCCTGAATATGATCCCCACCTCGACGGGTGCCGCCAAGGCCATCGGGTTGGTGATGCCCGAAATGAAGGGGAAACTGGACGGGTTGTCCATTCGTGTGCCGACCCCAACGGTTTCGGTGGTGGACTTGGTGGTTGAATTGACCAAGACGGTCACGAAGGAAGATGTCAATAACGCCCTCAAAGAGGCTGCCAAGAGTCCCAAATTGGATAAGTACCTGGATGTAACGGACGAACCCTTGGTTTCGATGGATTTCAAGGGCAACTCTCATTCCTCGATCGTGGATAGTCTTTCCACTTTCGTAAGCGGGGGGAACCTGTTGAAGGTTCTCAGCTGGTACGATAATGAGTGGGGCTATTCGTGCCGTGTGGTTGATCTGATCGAGTACATGGCTTCGAAGGGCTGATCCTAGAAGTTTAAGATTTGAGCCGCAGGTGAATCCATGACCCAGGATTTGGTGATTAGTTTCGGGAATCGGGATTTGTCTGCGGCTTTTTATTTGAGGTGAATTTAATGTCGATGTCTCCGTGGGTTTGGTGGACCGTAGTAGCTTTGGTCTTTTTTATTTTGGAAATCTCAACGGCCTCATTTTTCTTCCTCTGGATTGGTGCTGGCGCGATGATCACGGTTGTGGTCAGTCTTTTCTCCGTCCCGGCCACCGTGGAATATTCCGTCTTCGCGGTTTCCTCCATCCTATTGGTTGTTATAAGCCGCCGATGGGCGGGCACCATTTCTGGAAAATCACCCCAAATTGCCAATGTGGATGCCCTCGTCGGTCAATCCGGCCGAATTACGAAAGTGTATGCTCACGCTCCATGGCAGGGTTATGCCAAGATCGGTGGGGAAGCCTGGCGTGTGGAAACGGAGAACGAAAACCCGCTTCAAGTGAATGAAGAAATTAAGGTTTTAACCTTGAAGTCGAATATTTTGGTTGTGAAGAAAGTCGCACAAGAACATGGCTCGGAGACAAAAACTGAAAAAAAGCCCTAATACTTTTCCGGGCGGGTGGAGGGCGAGTTGAACCCTTTGGATTTTGATTTTTCTAAGGAGAATTTTATGCCAGGATTTCTGCTCGTTGTTCTGGTCGTTTTTGCCTTTATTTACGCTTCCCGCGCGATTCGGATTGTGCGCCCATTCGAGAAGGGTTTGATCGAACGATTGGGAAGGTTTACCCGCACAGCGGATTCAGGGCTCACCGTTCTTTTCCCTCCATTTGAGAATATGCGCAAGGTGGATATGCGCGAGCAGGTCATTGAGGTGCCTCCCCAGGAAGTCATTACAAAGGACAACGTGGTGGTAACAGTGGACGCCATTATTTATTTTCATGTCAGCGATCCATTTAAAGTGGTCTACAACGTGGCCCGATTCGAAATGGCTGCCCTGAAACTGGCCCAAACCAATCTGCGTAACACCATCGGAGAACTTGATCTTGATCAGACATTGAACAGTCGCGAGCGGATCAATACCCAACTTCGCGAAATTATGGATGAGGCCACGGACAAGTGGGGCGTAAAAGTCACTCGGGTGGAAATTCAGAAAATTGATCCTCCAAACGACATTGTGAGTGCCATGAGCGCCCAAATGAAAGCAGAACGAACCAAACGCGCGGCAATTATTGAGGCTGAAGGTATTAAACAGGCCGCCATCACTAAGGCGGAAGGGGAAAAACAATCCGCCATATTGAAGGCTGAGGGCGAGGCGGGGGCCATTGAACGAGTGGCGACGGCAAACAAGTTCCAGAAGATCGCTTTGGCGGAGGGTGAATCGTCGGCCATTGTCACGGTTTTCAAAGCCATCCATGACGGAAACCCGACGCAAGATTTGCTTGCGTTGAAATATATGGAAATGCTTGGGAATGTCGCTGATGGGCAAGCCACAAAAATATTCCTTCCTTTGGAAGCCTCTGGAACGCTTGGAGCCTTAAGCGCAATTGCCGAAGCTTTTAAAACCGATCTGAAGCCGAAACAAAAGTAAATGTTGGTATTCCAGGGGAGGGCGGAACATAAGGGTTTCGTCGCTAGGGTTTATCAATCTCTTGAGAAAGGATGAGAAATGACCAGTTACAACAAAATGAGTGTCGAGGATATCAACCCGTCGGGGAAAAGGATTTTTGTCCGGGTGGACTTCAACGTTCCCCAGGACGAGCAACTCAAGATCACCGATGACACCCGGATCCGAGAGTCCCTGAAAACTATCCAGTACCTCGCCGATAAGGGGGGGAAGGTTATCCTTTGCTCCCATTTGGGGCGGCCCAAGGGCAAGAAAAACGAGAAGTATAGTTTGAAGCCCGTTGCGGCTCGTCTTTCAGAGTTATTAAAGAAACCCGTAATCATGATGCCCGATTGCATCGGAGACGCGGTTAAGGCCGAGGTCGCGAAGATGAAGAACGGCGACGTGACCCTGTTGGAAAATGTCCGCTTTTACAATGAGGAAGAAGGAAACGATCCAGCCTTCGCGAAACAATTGGCCGACTTGGCCGAGGTTTACGTGAACGATGCGTTTGGGACAGCCCACCGCGCCCATGCCTCCACGGAGGGAGTTACGAAGTACCTGAAACCTTGTGTCGCGGGTTTCCTCATGATGAAAGAGATCAAGTACCTTGGGGGTGCCGTTTCTAATCCGGGCCGTCCCTTCGTGGCGGTCATCGGCGGAGCCAAGATTTCGGGAAAGATCGACGTCATACAAAATTTGATGAAGATTGCCGACACCGTGATCGTGGGCGGCGGCATGGCCTATACCTTTTTCAAGTCACAGGGATTTGAAGTCGGCAAGTCCCTTCTGGAAGTCGACAAGGTGGACTTAGCTAGGACTACCTTGGAAAATTCAAAGTCTTTGGGCAAACCCCTCCTGCTACCTGTGGATAACGTGATCGCGCAGGATTTAAAAGAAGGGGTCCCAACGAGGGTCGTCCCATCGAACCAGATCCCGGCGGATTGGGAAGGCTTGGATGTCGGTCCCGAAACGCTCAAAAAATATGAAACCGTGCTGATGGCCGCCAAGACCATTTTTTGGAACGGACCTGTCGGTGCTTTTGAGGTGAAGCCTTTTGACAAGGGTACCCTTGCGGTGGCCAATCTGTTGGCCAGGGCAACTGAGAAGGGAGCCGCTACGATAGTTGGGGGCGGAGACTCAGTTGCAGCCGTAACCCAGATGGGATTGGCTTCCAAGATGTCTCACATTTCCACTGGTGGAGGCGCTTCCCTGGAGTTCATGGAAGGGAAGATCTTGCCTGGAATAGCGGCCCTGACGGACAAATAAATGAAATGAAACAAAGCCCTGGTTTCCCAGGGCTTTGTTTGGAGAGTTCAATCATCCTGCTGGAGGAAACGATGCGTGTACCCATCATTGCTGGAAATTGGAAAATGTACAAAGGGGTCAAAGAATCAGTGGCTTTCGTTCAGCAACTGAAAGAAGCCTTGAAGGGCGTGAGTGACCGTGAAATTCTGGTTTGTCCCACTTTTCTTGCAGCCGCTAGCGTGGTGGATGCCCTGCGCTTTTCCAATATTCAAGTTGGATGTCAGGATGGTCATTGGGAATCTGAAGGGGCCTATACCAGCCATGTCAGCCCCGCAATGTTGAAGGAAGCGGGCGTTCAGTATGTGATTTTAGGCCATTCCGAACGGCGTCAATATGACGGTGAAACAGACCAAACCATAAACCGAAAACTCAAGAATGTACTTAGGACCGGCCTCAAGGCGATTGTGTGCGTTGGGGAAACCCTGCAGGAAAGGGAAGCGGCTAAAACCGAGAAGGTAGTGGAGACACAGTTGACGGGTTGTTTTGAGGGAATTGGTTTGGGCGATTTGTCCCAGATTGTCCTTGCTTATGAGCCTGTCTGGGCCATCGGAACAGGTAAAACGGCGACTCCTGAACAAGCCAACGAGGTCCAAGCCTTCATACGGAAATATTTTGTTGGAAAATATAATCTTGAAGCGGCTCAAGCCCTGAGGATTCAGTATGGAGGAAGCGTTAAACCTGACAATGTTAAGCAACTCATGGCTCAGCCTGACATCGACGGGGCATTGGTAGGGGGAGCAAGTTTAAAGGTGGAATCCTTTACGGCTTTGGTTAAGTTTTAGCCTGTTTAGACCCGGTTGATATGTAACTCTTAACTCAAGAGGTGAATGTCTTATAAGCCTTCTGGTTTCAATTAACATCTTGGTCTTAGGCGACTCCAAGATGAAAACAGGTTGGGTTTAAAAGTTTTATTGGATAAAAACAACTGGTTTCAATTAAAATAGCCATGGTTTCAAATAACGATGGGAGAAATTCATGAGCGCTGTCTTTACTATTCTTTTTGTTTTGACCTCGATCCTGCTGATTGGGGTAATTTTGATCCAACAACCTAAGACGGCTGGGGGGTTATTTTCAGGAACCGGACAAAGTTTACTTGGCACCAGTGGTAAAACTTTCTGGACTAAAACAACTGTTATTATAGCTGCGGTTTTTATGGCTCTTTGTTTAATTCTTGGAGTATTGCCGCGCTTGGAACAAACCTCAAACCAATCCGCTGTCACGGATCTGATCCAGAAACAACAAGCTGCTCAATCACAAGCTCAGAACCAGGCCGCCAACAATCCGGCGCCAAACCCGGCTCAGGCACCCCAACCCCAGGCTAAACCCGTAGCTCCGTCATCCGTACCGGCTCCATCACAGGCAAAAAACTAATTATTGGATTTGTCGCTCACTAATTTTCGAGGTCATGAAAACGATATGATACCAAGTGGAAAATCCAGGTCGACTCTTAAACAAATAGCGAAATTTTGCGGTGTTTCCCATACCACCGTTTCCATGGTCATCAACCAGAATCCCCGAATTTCAGCTGATACTAGGGAAAAGGTGATGGCCGCCATCAAAAAGTATAATTATTACCCCAATGTGGCCGCGCGTAGCCTTGTCATGTCTCGTACTAATACCATCGGTATATTCGGCACTATGTTCGATTCGCCCTATTACAACGAAATTATTCGTGGGATCGAGATGGAATGCCGTCATGCCAGCATGGATTTGAAAATCTATAACTGTAATGGAAGTTTGGAAGATTACAACGAAATCAACGAACGTATTCTTGGGGAGCGAAGAATTGACGCTGTGATTGCTCTTTCCGTTCCCATGGAAGATGCCGTTCTTGAAAGATTTCAAAACGAAGAACTTCCGCTCATTATCCTTCAGCCGGTTGCGATTGAAGGTCCCAATCACATTCTAGATAAAATTCCGACTCTCCAAGCCGAAGACCGCAAGGGCATTTACAAAGCGGTGGCTTATTTGATCTCTCTCGGGCACAAAAAAATTGGGTTCGTGAATGGCCCTGAACATCTCAAAATTTGTCAGGACCGCTTATCCGGCTACCGGGACGCTTTGCGGGACAATAACATTCCCTACCAGGATCAATTTGTGGCTTATTCGCATTTTCGACCGGATGCTTTTACCATGGACGCGGGTTATCAACTGGGCAAAGAATTGATGGATCGCTTTACTGATATGACGGCGATATGTTGTGTTTCCGATACGATGGCCATTGGGGTCATCAAGGCCGCTCGTCAAAAGGGATTAATGGTTCCTGAAGACCTTTCCATCATTGGTTTTGACGATACGTATGTTGCCCGATTGGCCGATCCATCCCTTACGACTTTGCACCAGCCGCTTTTGGAAATGGGTAAGGCCTCTGTCATTCTTGCCCATAGCTTCCTCAATAAGAAACCCATCGAATATCTTCACCGTGGTTTCGATGTTGAACTTATCATCCGCGAATCCACCGGCAAACCCCGCAAAAAATAATCTCCCCCTCGCCTTCGATAATCCGTCACCTATAATGAGGTTATGCTTAAAAAAATTTCATTGCCTCAACGCTTTTGGTTGTGCATGTTCAGCGCCTTTTTGGTCTGGCTTTCCTTTCCCAATTGCCTTGAAAAAACCTTATGTCCCTTGAGCGCGCCGCTGGCCTGGGTGGCGTTCATTCCATTTTTTTTAGCGCTCGAGGGAACGACACCCCAACAAGCGGCTTTGCTCGGTTATCTTTTTGGTTTTGCCCAGATGGGGGCCATCATTTATTGGATTGCAGTTCTGGAAGAAGCTAAATACCTTGGACCGGTCGCTTGGGCGGCTTTGGTGGGATACCTGAGTCTCTACACCGGTTTGTTCGCTTGGGTTTTTCGCAAATCAACGATCCTCGGTCTTTCACCCGTTTGGACCGCCCCGATACTCTGGTTGGGGTTCGAATATTTCCGCGGTTCACGACCCTGGGGCGGGTTCAATTGGGGGGAAATTGGCTATAGCCAGGTTGGTTATCCCAATTTGGCCTTTTGGGCGGGAATTGCGGGTGAATATGGGCTCACCTTCTTGATCATCCTCATGAACGCCTATTGGGCCAATTTTTTGATCAAAAGGTTCAACGGTTTCCGCCTGCCTGCCCGTGAGTGGGCCGGGATTTTCCTTCCGATAGTTTGTTTGATCACCCTGATGGTTATGGGTAATTTTATGATTTCTTCAACCCCGCTTAGAAAATTGGGAACCGTTGCGTTATTACAGCCCTCAGTGGATCAGGATGATAAGTGGACCAAAGCATTCGAAAACGAGACTTACAACAGGTATGAGGCCCTGATCCGATCCTGCGCCGAATCAAAACCTGATCTGATCCTGTGGCCCGAAACAGGGGCTCCTGATTTTCTAAGAGCGGAACCCGTGATTTTAAATAGGGTTTCTAGAATGGTTGCTGAGGGGGGAGCGCCGGAACTAGTCGGGTGTTTAGACGTTACCCGGGATAAGCGAAATGGACTTGATTATTTTAACGCAGCATTGGAGTTCGACGAAAAAGGACAACCAGGGAAAATATATCATAAATGCCACTTGGTCCCTTTTGGCGAATTCATGCCGTTTCAAAAATATCTAACATTCCTGGGGCCAATTGTTTCCAATCTTGGAAGTTTTACGCCTGGCGCAAGATATATGAAATTTTCAACTCGCGCCTTCACCTATGCGCCCGCCATTTGTTACGAAACGGTTTTCCCGGGCGATATGAGGAGCGCTGTTCAAACCGGGGCGGATGTTCTGGTGAATATCAGCAATGACGCATGGTACGGCCACACTGCCGCCGCCTATCAGCATGCCCAAATGGGGATCATGCGGTCTTCGGAGTTGAGGCGACCTCTTTTACGGGCAGCCAATACGGGTATTTCTTATATTACCGATCCCTTTGGCAGGGTTCTGCTTTCTGGCGGTTTTTTTACCCAGCAGGCTTTGGTGGGAAACGTTCTCGTGGTGAAATGTCCGATGACTTTCTATACCACCTGGGGAAATTGGCTTCCAGAAATATGTCTTTGGTTGACCGCAGCCATGGTTCTCCTGGGCCTTATCCGTACAACCCCCCAAAAAACTTGGACAGATCCTGGTCAAGGAGAGGTTTCGCAACCTCTTCCGTCCCAAGGAGATATTTAATGGAACAAAAGGTGGGGGAAGGTTTCATCAAAATCGCTAAAGCCAAAGATTTCAGGGTAGGAAAAGCTTTTAAATTCAACATAAAAAGGTCCGATCGGGTTACCGAGGCATTTGCTTTTAAAAAGGAAGACGCGTATTACGGCTATCTGAACTTATGCCGTCACTGGAGCGTTGGACTGGATTATGACGATAATGAATTTTTCTCAAGAAATGGAGAATTGCTCGTTTGTAAAAACCATGGTGCCATTTACGATCCGAAAACAGGAGCTTGTCGGGGCGGTCCCGGAGGTGGCGCCTCGCTTTACAAGGTGCCGTTGGTCGAAATAGAAGGAATTGTTTACGCTGATACTAAAAATGTCGATTGGGGTGAAATGGGCTAGAGTGTCCTTGATCTAAGAAGAAACCCGACTTCATCAGATTGGATGCAGGCCTCGGCGGGTCAGCCCGGTGTTTTCGGGCAACCCGAACATCAGGTTCATGTTTTGAACCCCAACGTGGGCCCCGCCCTTGCCGATGGAATCCAAAACGCTGAATACAACAATCCGTCCGCGAGCCTCATCCACATCCAGACTGATATAAGAATAATTGGTCCCGGAAACGCTATTAACCCAGGGATAAGGTTTATATTGCCAAGAAACCCCTTCCTCTTTGGGCATATCATAGACCTTCACGAATTCTTCATTCTTGTAGAATTCTTTGTAAAGATTCATCAATTGGGCCCGGGTTACTTTTTTGATTGGAAAAGTGTGAATGACATCGAGGATGCCCCGGACGATAGGGACGTAAATCGGCGTAAAATGAATTTGCACCTTTTTCTTTGTGAGGAGCCCCAATTCTTGTTCAGCTTCAAAAGTATGGCGGTGGCCCACAACGTTGTATGGAATCAGGTTGTTGCCGATCTCCGCATGGTGAGCGGGGCGGGATAAATCGGCTCCGATTCCGGCGGTTCCGGAAAGTCCATCCACAGTGATTTTAGTGGTTTCGATTAGCCCCTCTTTCACCAAGGGGGCTACACCCAGAATGGCAGCGGAAGCAAAACAACCAGGGTTGGCGATCAAACGGGCTTTTCTGATCTCTTTCCGATGCAATTCGGGGATGCCATAAACAGCTTCCTGGGCCAATTTCCAGCTTTTGTGTTTTCTTTTATAAATCTTTTCCCATTGAGAACGGTTGGTCAGTCGGAAATCTGATCCCAGGTCGATGACCTTGGCGCCTTGTTTGATGAATTTGGGGGCGAGTTCCATGGGAACGCCGGTTGGCAAAGCCATGAATACAACATCGCAGGGTGTGACCTGTTCAGGACGGATGAATTCGACTTTTTCGCCATACAGATTCGGGTGATAGTCGGCCAGAAGCGCTTCTTTTCGACTCGTGGCCCAGGCGATTTCGGCGTAGGGATGGTCCAACAAGACGCGGAGGGCTTCTCCTCCCATGTAACCACTGGCTCCGTAAATACCGACTTTAATCATGGGGTCCTCCTGTTTGGCAGGTATTGCAGGATTCAACGTGGCCTGGATGATGCATAAAGATGGCGACCCCAACGGGATTCGAACCCGTGTTGCCGGGATGAAAACCCGGTGTCCTAGGCCTCTAGACGATGGGGTCGGGGGCCAAAAACCGCTTGAAAAGAGGGGTAATTCTACGGGTCGGAATGGGGGAAGTCAAGGAAACCCGGGCAAGCCCAGGAAAGGTTTTCAACATCCCAGTATGGCAGAGGATTAAACCTACGATTATCATGAGACATCGACGGTGAGTTGAATTCAAAAACGAAAGAAAACTTTCGCGATCATCTCGAACAGGATGTGGAGCGGAGAACATGGCTAAAAAGAAAAAAAGAAAAAAGAGTTTAGCGGTCGCAACTAGTGTGAATCCACAAGTCCATTTTGAAACGACCCAGGGGTCATTTATTGCAGATTTGTATTCTGATGTTCCGATAACGACCCAGAACTTTTTGGATCTGGTTTCCAGGAAATTTTATGATGGACTGGTTTTTCATCGTTACGTGCAAGGTTTTGTAATCCAAGGCGGTGACCCGACGGGAACCGGCGGAGGCGGCTCGGGCAAAAACATTCCGCTGGAAATCACGGCTCATAAACATGTTTTGGGAGCATTGGGTATGGCTCGCTCTCAGGACCCCAACTCCGCATCTTGCCAGTTTTACGTCTGTCTCTTGGATCTTCCTTCGTTGGATGGTTCTTACGCTGTTTTCGGGCAGGTGGTCAAAGGGATGGAAAACGCAGTAAAGCTTAGACAAGGCGACAAAATGACCCGAGTAACCCTTGTGAAAGCGGTTACTCCATAAGACTATCGAGCCATCTCTGGGCTTGTGTATAATCCTCAACACGATTTCATGGAATAAGGGGCGTGGAACTTATGGCGATCACGATCAAAGACGTGGCCCTGAAAGCGGGAGTTTCTGTCGCTACCGTATCAAGGGTCGTAAACCAGAAAGACATCCACAAAGTCGGCCAGAAAACCCAACTGAGAATCGAAAAAATTCTCAAAGAAATGGGCTATTACCCCAACACGATGGCCCGGGGGCTCAAGACCCGGAAGACCTATAACATCGGAGTGGTCTTTTTTTGGTACGAACGTCCCAGCCTCAGTGATTTTTATCTGACCAAGGTTTTGGATGGGATTATCAGCTTTATCAGCGAAAAGAAATATAATATTTTAATGAACACCTTCAGCCGCAACATTCAAAACGAGGGTGTTTATACTAATTTCGTTAATTCCGGGCTTGTGGACGGGGTACTAGCAATCGCGCCACCTGTTGAGTCTCGGTTCTACCAGGACTTAAAGGAAGGGTCCCTTCCGTACGTTCTCATCAATTACCAGGTCAACGACCCGGATGTTTGTTTCGTGGATTGCCTGAACACCCAAGGAATTCTGGATCTCGTGGATCATTTGGTGGCCCTTGATCATAAAAGGATTGGTTTCATCGCTGGTGATATTCAGTATTCGAAAAATTCCCTCGATCGTTACAACGCTTTCGTGTTTGCCTTGAAGAAAAAAGGAATGACTTATCATCCTGAACATGTTTATTACGGCAATTGGACGGAAGCGGCAGGAGCTAAGGCGGTAGAAGCTTTTTGGAAATCCAAAAATCCGCCCACTGCCCTGATTGCTTCAAACGATACGATGGCCTGGGGGGCCATTAAAGAACTTCGCAAAGAGGGTTTAAGAGTTCCTCAGGATGTAGCGGTATGTGGTTTTGATGATTTGGCGACAGAGTCAGGATTGACCACCGTCCATCAGCCCGCCTACGACATGGGATATGAAGCCGCCCGAATGCTTTGGAACCAGATTGAGAAAAAACCTCTGGAGTACACTCACCGTTTCTTTCCCACCAAACTAGTGGTTCGAGAAAGTTGCGGGTATTACTTGAAGAACCTCCACGAGAAAAAATAAGACGATTTCTCGCCCGACGTTTTGCCGGCGGATTATGCTTTAAACAAAATAATATGAAAGGTGTATCAACACCCATGATCCAATTACAAAAATTCAAGATTTTGCTGAGCCTGTTTTGTTTTATTCCTGCCGCTCTGGCGTGGGCTGGGCAGACTGTTGAAATCAACGACACAGCGACTC
This sequence comes from uncultured bacterium, assembly GCA_964525605.1. GTDB lineage: Bacteria > Oederibacteriota > Muellerivitia > Muellerivitales > Muellerivitaceae > CAVTWJ01. Next base: position 16,776 of record CAZGKT010000002.1, on the reverse strand, counting down.
CTCCTTCTGTTAATGGAAACATTTCGGATTGGACGATCCCTCCCGCTATTGTTTTGGATAAAAAAGAGCAGGTTGTTATCGGCCAAAACGAATGGACTGGACCCGACTATACCAGCGCGAAAGTTTATCTCACCTACGATCAAACTAATCTGTACATTGCCGCGGCTATCAACAGCAAAACCCCGATGTTCAACGGCCAGGAAGCCAGCAATATCTACAACGGGGACGCTCTGGAATTTTACGTCGGCACTGACCTGTCGGATCCTAAACGGACTGCTTTTGCACCTACAGATGTGCAGGTATTCATTTCGCCCGGAAATAATGGAGATAACCCAGTTGCCTACAGCATGACCGACAAGGCGCCAATCCCTGATTCCAAAGTCACCACCAAGCTGATCCCGGGCGGCTATGCCCTCATGGCCCAGATTCCACTGAAATTCTTCTTCAAACTCGATGTGGGGCCCGGGAAATCCATTGGCTTCGATTTAGGTCTGGATGACGTGGGAGCGGCCTCCAAGGTTCGATCTATTCAAATGAGTTGGACCCAACAGGACAAAAGCTGGCAGGATCCTTCCCAATGGGGCACTTTAACTTTCAAGGGAAACTCGGTTTTCGCCAATACGGCCCCCAAGATGGCCATGCCTGGCGCGGTGGCAGTGGACATGGACCCGAAAGATGGGGCCAAAGGCGCTTCCACGGACGGCGAGCTGATTTGGGGCTTTAATGGGGATCTGGGTGGCTTTACTGGATCTGTCACCCTTCAAAGCGACATCATCAGCGAAGGAACCTCTTCCATGCTCGTGGGAACAGACGGATCCTCCGGCTGGAACCAGAGCTTGGCTGTCGCCATGGCTGTTCCCATCCCGGATAAATGGGAAACATTCAAATCCATAACCATGGATGCCTTTTTTCCCGCGAAGAGTCTGGCCAAGGCCGGCTATGGCGAAGTTTATCTAGTTACCCAGAGTCCCGCCAACTCTTGGTACGAAATCAAGATGATCGCCCACGAGGGCTGGAACCACTTTAAGACAGACGTGGATTCCACTCAGTTCAAGGGCGGCATCACCAAGTGTTTCCTGGTCTTCAATTCGGGCGGTCCCATCCAGGGCAATGTCGTGGTCGACAATATCCGTGGTATTGTCAAGGGCGCGACCTCGGTTCTAAAAGGCACTATCACCGATACCGCCTCCAAACCCTTGGGGGGGGCGATTGTGGCCGTTGCCAAGAAATTGGTGACTTCTGGTACGGACGGATCTTTTTCAATTGAGGTGCCATCGGACGATTACATCGCCGAGGTATTCTGCCCCGGGTTCGCTCAATATAAAGAGAACGTCAAGGTGAAATCGGGCCAGGATAATGTATGGAATGTCAGTATGAAGCCCATGTTGACGACTCCCAAACCCGCTGTGATCGACGTCTTCATGGAACCGAAAGATAAAGTTCGTACGATCAATCCGCATTATTTGTTCGGAAACAATATAGCGGCTTGGTACGACCCCAAGTGGTTGACTGATCCCACGGCGTTGAAAGAAGCTGGATCCATCAGCAACTTTATCCGGGTTCCGGGCGGGGCCTATGGAAACGTTTGGAATTGGAAAACCGGGGCGGTCTTCCGCAAGGACGGAGTCAACGTTCAGTGGGTACCGGACATGAAGTGGCAAGATATGGTGAATTTTCTCAAGGCGACCAACTCCGAGCCGTTGATGATCGCCAACATCATGACCTTGGATGTTCAGAATTGCCTGGATTGGATTGCCGACGCGAAAGCCCAGGGACTAACCGTGCGTTATGTGGAGCTTGGCAATGAGCCCGATTACGAAGCGGATTTGGAACATGCTGGGGAAGCCCAATACTGGACGGTCATCGACAACTACTGCCAGGCCTATCTGCAATTTGCCAAGGCTATCAAGGCCAAGTATCCCGACATCAAACTGATGGGTCCGGTTCCTGCCCAAGTGGAGAACCATCAGCGCAAGGAGGGTCAACCTTGGCTGGCATCCCAAACCGATCCCTGGTGGGTTGAGAAATTCCTCGAAGAATGCGCTCCCTATGTGGACGTGGTATCGGTCCACAGTTATCCCTACTGGGTAAACGACAGCGATCTCAACCTGTTGACGAAAACTAATCACTGGGCGGAATTTGTTCCAAAGATCCGGGAAGCGATCCAGAAAAACATGCCGGATCGTGCTGACAAGATTGAAATAGCGGTCAGCGAATGGAACTCAGGAGATGAAAACTCCACTACCGCTCGTATCGTCAATGGTGTCTTCTGCGCCGATTACCTGGCTCAAATGGCCCTCTACGGGGTCAATCAAAGCAATATCTGGGACATGATGACACAAAAACCTGGGCAAGGCGGGGGTCATGGTGTAATCGATCCAGTGAACGATCCGGATCATCCTTTCGCGTTGAGATGCACCTATTGGGCGCTGGACATGATTGAGCATCACTTTGGTACTGAGCTTTATCAGGCAGTTTCGGATAATGATGACCTTTCGGCTTATGCGAGTAAAAGCGGGGGCAAGGACTATCTGATGATTATCAATAAAAACCCGAAAACCTCCTTCTCGGCCAAAATAAACTTAGGTGGAAAAGAAAAGGGGAAGAAAAACCTCGATTTCTACCGGCTTAGCCCCAATGAGTTCCAGTGGAGCGAAAACCTATACAAGGCCGTGATCAATTCGGGGCCTTCTCACTTGGTTGGATCTAGCAAGGTGGGAAGCCGTTTTTCCGCCACATTCCCTCCCTATTCGGTGACCTGCATCGAAATGACTCCAGCCCCCTGAGGGCTGGGGCTATTTTCGGGGTTGGAACATTAAGACCAGGAAAGCCCTTTTTTATTTGCCTTTCTTTCCCCCGATGAATTGAGATTTCCTTGGCCCCGCTTAAAACCCTGTGTTAAATTGATTTTTCAGTCTCCCTCCAAGGAGTCCCCCGAAGTGGCCGAAGATAAAGCAGTTCTGATCAAAACGGCTTATTCCTATTATCAAAAAGGGGATTGGGACCGGGCCATTGAGGAATATCACAAGCTCGCCGACCTTGATCCTAAAGACCTCAATGTCCATAACATGCTCGCTGACATTTACGGCAAAAAAGGCGACGTGCCCGAGGCGCTCAAACAATACGACGTAGTCGCGCAGGGATTTGACGAAAAGAACCAGATTGATAAGGTTCTGCAGGTTTACAAACGCATGCTCAAGTTGGTGCCTGGCGATCCCGCCCTTTCATCCGCCGTACAAAGCCTAGTGGATAAATATTTGGTTCGAGCCAAGGGAATTGAAGAAACCGAACCTTCCAAATCCGCCGACATTTACCGGGCCATTCTGAGAGCCGAACCCAACCGATCAGACGCGACCTTTCAACTCGCTCGTCTTCTCATGAAGTCGGGTCAGAAATATGAGGCGATTGAATCTCTTATGACCCTGGCCGCCGGACTGGATCCGGATACCCAAACCGGCCGTCTTTCGGAAGTGCTCCAGATGGTCGCGGAAATCGATCCCGTCAACGTGGAGGCGCGTGAAAGTTTGACTCAACTTCTTATCAAAGGCGGTCAGAACGCGCTGGCTTTGAAAAACCTTCAATCGCTCATCGAAATTTATATTAGCCAGAACGATTACGCAAAGGCGGAGCAATCGGCCCAACAGGCTCTTGCACTTGGCGATCACAACACCTTTTATCACTTGGGCGTCATATTCTTCAATCAACAAAAATACGCTGAGAGCCGTCAGTCATTCGAGCGGTTTCTGCAACAGCAAGAAACCCACGTGGGGGCTCTGAAGTATTTAGCCCTAGATTTTCTTCGAATGAACCAGAACCAGGATGCGGTGAAGGTTTACCAAAAGATTCTCGACGTTTATTTCAACGAGAACCTGTTGGACGAAGCGCGGGAAGTACGTCAGACCATCCTCGAACTGGATCCCGACAATCAAGTGGTGGGGCAGTATGCACTGGATCAGGCATTGGTCCCGCCGTCCGAAGTTTTATCGTTAACGCCCGAGGAAATGGAATCCACCGATAGTTCACCCGCCGACGAAGAGGCGTATCAGCAGGCTAATTTAATAGAGGCTCAGGCCTTCGCCGAAAAAGGCCTATATGAACAAGCCATTGATGTTTACCTGGATATGCTCAAACGTTGGCCGCATCTGGCTGAAATTCGGGTGCGCCTCCAGCAGGTTTACGCCCTCATGGCCCGGAGTGCAGAGCCGGTTGAGAAGGCGCCTTCCGCTGAGGAAATTAAGGCCGATTTGGAACAACAGCTTAGGGAACAGATGCGGCAGGAACTTGAAGAACAGGCTCGGGCGACTCGTCAATTGCAGGACGAATTGGAACGCAAACGTGAAATCGAACAATTGAAGCTAAAACAGGAGCTGGAAACCAAATTGATGGAACAGGTTCAAAAAACAAGGGAAGAGGAATTGCGGCTGAAACTTTTGAGGGAATTCGAGGATAAACAAAACAATCTTTCGCGTGAGCGGGAACAGATCGAGAAGGAACGGCATCTGATCCTTGAAAAAATGCGCAGTGAAATGGAAACCTCCCGGGCTGAAATGGAAAAGAATATCCGGGAACAATTGGAAGGCGAGTACCGGACCAAGCTAGAAAAAGAATCAAAGGAACGAGAAGCGCAAATCCGTGAAGCGCAGGAAACGCAAAAACGCTTGATGGAAGCCCATGCCCAGGAAACCCAGGAGATGCAAAAACGTCTGCTGGAAGCCCAAGCCCAAGAAGCGAAAGAACGAGAAAAACAGTTGATCGAAGCACAGGTTCGGGAAGAAAAGGAACGGGAAAGACGCTTCCAGGAAACGCAGGCCCAGGAAACGAAAGAACAGGAAAAACGCCTAGTAGAGGCCCAGATTCGTGAGCGGGAAGAACTTGTCAAGGCCCAGTTGAAATTGGAAGAAGAACATCGGCGCCATCTGGAAGTCCAAAAAAGGGAACAAGATGCCGCCAAGGCACGTATTAATCAGGAAATTTTCCAGGGAATGGAACGAATCCGATTGGAAAAAGAGAGAGATACCAAGTCATCTTCGTCTTCCCCGTCCCCGACTCCAACAGCCACTGGTTCTTCTGGCAAATCCTTGGGCGGAACCTCCGAGGCGATTGATGACCCTTTTATAAGAAAAACACTGGCCGACATCTACGCTGCCCAAGGGCTCTATGTGGAGGCTTTAAAAATATACGAAAGAATTCTGAGCGAGGAGCCGGACAATCAGGATGTGAAAGAAAAACTCCGGGATATCCTGCGGTTAAAAGGGATTTAGGGTGCTGTTTTTTGTGATTCTTTGATTGTCAGGGCGAATCACGAATTATTGGAAGTGGCAATCCAAGCTTATGGTGGGTTTTCGTAATATTTTTTTCAATCAAAAAAATTTTTCAACGGTTGGTTATTTACAGGAAATTTGGATTGCTTCGTTTTAAAACCATTGAATTGACGCTTCTTGGAATGACAACTTCTATTGTCAAATATCCCTGAACATAAAAGCTTCGAGTAGGAGTGCCGATGCAGACTCAACTTTTTAATTATCACCTTCCCGAATCAAGCATCGCTCAGCGGCCCTTGGCCCAGCGGGACGCCTCCCGCATGCTGGTCTTGGACCGTAAAACCGGTCGGGTGGAACACAGCCGGGTCAAGGACCTGGCCCAATGGCTTCTGCCCCACGATCGGGTGGTCGTGAACCGAACCAAGGTGGTACCGGTTAGGCTGTTCGGTTGCAAATCCACAGGGGCCCTCATTGAAATTTTCCTACTTCGCCCCTTCGACGGTGACAAGGTTTGGGAAGCTCTAGTCAATCCCGCCCGCCGGGTTCGAAACCAGGCGGTCCTGCGGCTTCAACCCAGGGGCGAGGCCGAGATCATTGAGACTCTGGGTGAAGGCCATTTTTTGGTGGAAATACGGGGTACGGGCCCCCTAAGACCCTTTCTTTTCCAGCATGGCCATGTTCCTTTGCCGCCCTATATCAAACGCCCTGACGACTCCAAGGACCGGGAAAGATATCAAACCCTTTTCGCTCGTGAGGCGGGCTCGGTGGCGGCGCCCACGGCGGGCCTCCATTTCACGTCGTCCCTGCTGGACGACTTGCGGAAAAGGGGCGTCAACAAATCCGAAGTGATATTGCATGTGGGGCTGGGGACTTTTTTGCCGGTTTCTACTGAAGATACTGAAAATCATGTCATGCACCCCGAAATCTACGAGGTTCCTTCTGCGACAGTCAAGGCGGTGAAAGAGACCCGGGAAAAAGGGGGAAGAATCGCGGCCATCGGTACCACGGTGGTTCGGGCTTTGGAGTCTTCTCGCGATGAGAAAGGAGAATTGTCGGCCAAACAGGGTGAAACCCGGCTTTTCATCACTCCCGGGTATGAATTTGGGTCGGTGGATATTCTTTTCACCAATTTCCACCAGCCTCAATCGACCCTCTTGATGTTGGTTTGCGCTTTCGCAGGACGCGAAAGAGTCTTGAGTGCCTATGAGGAAGCAGTGCGCGAGGGTTACAGGTTTCTTTCCTATGGCGACGCCATGTTGTTTATTTAGCGTAATGATTAAACGCGCACGTTTTATTATCTTAAACTCATTCATTAAAGGCATTCGTAGTGGATAAAGAAATTCTGGCTACCAAACGCGATCCATTTCAACCCATACGAATTCTTCATATGAATTGGCATGAAGGCTTCGCTCTGCTTTTTCTATTGGGCCTCTGGACCTGGTTACATGAGCACGTGTTGTTTGGGGGGCGCGCTTTTGTCATGGAGGATGCCTCCCGGTTTTTTTATCCTCTCTGGTTCTACGGTTCGAAAATCTTTCATGGCGGTCAGATTCCCCTATGGAATTCTGACGCGGGGTTTGGTACTCCTTACCTGGCCGACCCGGAAATGGTTTGTTGGTATCCGCCGGTCAGGCTTTTATATCTGCTGTTTTCCCCGGTTTCGGCTTTTGATTGTTCCATCCTTTTTCACCACTTATTCGCACTTATGGGTTTCTGGCTTTTCGCCAGATGCAGGTCATTTTCTTTAGGCGCTTCAACTGTTGGCGCCCTTTTATTTGGGTTCGCAACAAGCGTGGTTTGCTTTACCTGGGACCCGGTCATGCTTTTCAGCTATTCCTGGATTCCTTGGATCTTTTGGGCCAGTGACCGAGCGAGGAAAGAGGCACGCGGTTCGCTTTTAATCTTTTCCATTTCACTGGCCATGCAAATGGCCTCAGGTTATCCCCTCTTCGCTTACCTAACATTCTTGGCTTTGGCTTTAGAAATTGCGATCCAGACAAAGTTTAGTGCCTGGAAAATCAGGTTCGCGTCGTTGGCTGGAGCGTTTCTAATGGCGGTAGGTTTCAATCTGGCCTGGGGCATTCCCTTTTTTGAATTAAAAGGTTTGAGCAATCTCTCTGCCCGTTTGGGAATGAATCAAAGCCTTCCCCTGGATGCGATGGCAACCTGGTTGAACCCGTTCTGTTTCGGCCAGCCGCTTTATTCCACCGGGGTCGTGCCCTACTGGCTCTACTCTTTCTTCATGGGAGTCCCGTTTCTAGTGTTGTTAGGTTGGGCATTGATAAAAATGAAACTGAAGCCGGTGAATGCGTTTATGTTTCTCCTTTTTGTTCTTTTAAGCCTGGGGGATACGATGAAAGTCGGTAGTTGGATGTGGTCTTATTTCCCCTTTTATGGCTGGGTGGTTCGTTCAGGATATCTCTTGCCACTGGTTTTCTTTTTTGGCGCTCGTATCGGCATGGAATCGGCGACCCATTGGTTTTCTTCCGAAGGTGAAAAAAGAAAATCGGAGATAAGTCGGATATTTCTTCTCTTGCTCCTGTTTGGATTAGCCTACCGTTTGGGAACCCCCTTGGACCTTTGGCCGGTCTGGGCCTCCTTATTGTTTCTGGGTGCATCCTCCATAGAGAGTTCATGGGACTATTGGTCCTCCGCCCGGTGGGTTTTATTGCTTCTCTCCATTGTTTTTTCCCTGGGGCCGGCAGATCAAGGGATCAATTTCACCCTTGAAAAGACCTTCTACACTGAAAACCCGGCCTCCATTACGGAGCTAACCAGTCCCAGCCGGATCTATCATTCGCCGCAAGTGGTAGATTCTTTCCAATCGGTTTCTGGCGCCAACCTTCGTGACATTTTTCAAAAAATGAAACAAAACCTTATCCCCGACGAGTCTTTGGCTTACGGATTAGAGGCGGTTTCCTATCCGAACCCGATCATGATGGGTTCGTTTTTGAAATGGTACCTTTTGACCGGGTCAGTTTCCTCTTACGCATCAGACAAATTGTTAGACTTTTTGAACGTCAAATATAAGATAGGTGGGGAGGCCTCTGATTTTTACCGGCCTTTGACCGTTTCCGGATTTTCCATCCCCGTTTATTTGAATCCCAATCCTTTGCCCAAATGGTTTTCAGTTTCTCAAGCCCTTTCCGAAACGGATTGGAAGACCGATTTGAACGAAAAGAGCATCGTCAATTTTCATTTTGATAAGGAGTGCTGGGTGTCGAACACCGAACTTTGTGGCGTTTACAGTTTAAGAAAAGTGACTGAATCATTCCGAACGTCGAATGAAGTAGAATTATCTGCGGAAGGAAACGGCCGGGCCCTTTTGGTTTCCAGCGAAACCGCTTACCCAGGATGGCGTTTACAGGTGCGGGGTCATGAAAAGGACATGGAAGAAGTGAATTATGGTTTCCGTGGAGCGGTGTTGAGTCAAGGCGAGGAAAAGGTCAACATCGTTTATCACCCGGTTTCTTTTCAGGTGGGATGCTTTATGTCGCTTCTGGTTTGCTCTTTATGGGCCTTTTTAACTATTCAATGGGGATGGCTTTTCAAGCATGCATGACTTTCAACTGATCGCCAAGGACCACCAAACCTTCGCCCGCGCAGGATTGCTAAACCTTACCCATGGGCAGGTTCAAACCCCCTGTTATATGCCCGTGGGCACCCAGGCTTCGGTGAAGGCCCTTTCCCCCGAAGATGTGACGGCGTGCGGGGCCTCTATTCTTTTGGGAAACACGTACCACTTGATGCTTCGCCCTGGGGCGGACTTGATCGAGGAAGCGGGCGGACTCCATAAGTTCATGCATTGGAATGGACCGATTTTGACGGATAGCGGTGGGTTCCAGGTTTTTAGTCTTACCGACTTGCGTCGGTTATCTGAAGAGGGTGTGGAATTCCAATCCCATCTGGATGGAAGTCCCAAGGCTCTAACCCCGGAGTCGGCGGTAAAGATCCAGCACCAGATCGGCGCCGATATCATTATGGCTCTGGATGAATGTATCCCCTATGACGCGGCCGAAGAATATGTATTAGGCTCGGTGGACCGCACCACCCGCTGGGCTAAGAGATGCCTGGAAACCCACTTGAATAGCGGACGTTCGGACCGACAAGCCCTGTACGGCATTGTTCAAGGCTCTCATTTCAACCAACTGCGGGAAAAGAGTGCGGGGGATTTAATCGCAATGAATTTCCCAGGTTATGCCATCGGTGGAGTATCCGTCGGGGAATCGCGTGAAAAAATATACGAAGCTGTTCACTTTACCGCGCCTCTCCTTCCGGCAAACAAACCCCGTTACCTTATGGGAGTGGGCACGCCCGAAGACCTTTGGGAATGCGTGGAAAGGGGTATGGACTTGTTCGATTGCGTCTTGCCGACAAGGGTGGCTCGCAATGGCACCGCCCTGACGCGTTCGGGGAAGGTGGTGCTGAAGAATGCCCGATACGCCAAGGATTTCTCACCACTTGATTCGGAATGTTCTTGCGAATGCTGTAAAAATTACACTAAAGCTTACCTACGCCACTTGGCCATGGCGGAGGAACTACTGGTGCTGAGGCTGTTGAGCTTGCACAACCTTCATTTCATGTGCCAAACCGCCGCGGAAATCCGTCAATCGATAATAGAAAATAGGTTTGTCGAAGCTAAAATGAGTTTTTTAAATAAATATTTTGGTAAGCAAATTTAAGGCCCGGCGTCCCTTTTGGGGTTACAATTAGGCCGTGAGCCCATTATCCGTCCATTTTGATGGTTCCGAAGATTCCCCCGCTTCCATAGGAAAATGGCATTTTTTAGTGGGATTCGCCTCACTGATCCCTTTCATCGGATTGATTCCGGCTTGTGCTTCGATCCTTTGGGGAATCATGAAGATTGAAAAAACGGGCGGGAAAAGTCTTTTGGTTCTGGGCATCCTTGGGTTTTGTGGCACGGGCGTCCTAACGGGCCTTTATTACGACAAGATATTTCCATCCAATTACACATCTTCCTTGGTTGCCTCAAAAAGTTCCCCAGAGGGAAGTGATAAAATTGTCTGGCTTCAACCATCAGATGGGCTGAAAGAATCCCAACGAAGCCGAAAGCCCATCCTTTACGATTTCACCGCCCATTGGTGTGGTTTTTGCAAACTGATGGATAAAAATGTTTTTGATATTCCTGGTGACGCGACGAAAATAATGGGTCAATACGTGCCGGTGGTAGTTATGGACGCCCGCAAAGAAGAGGGGAGAAACCCCCAGGAAATAGCGGACCTGCAGGCGAAGTATCAGATTCGGGGCTTTCCCACTTTGGTAATTCAGTACCCTGATAAAGGGGAATCGAGGCAGCTCGTTGGCTATCGGGGTGAGCCTGATGTGATGGCTTTTCTTGGAGCGGGCAAGCCCTAAATGAATTTTGTTATCTATCTATTGGCTGATTCTGCATTTGATTTCTGAAACTGCCCTTTGCTTGAAAAAGCCTTGAAACTGTTGTAATTTAGCTCCCCTTTATTTACGGTGTTTTTGCCGGCCCAATTTTGGGCCGTTTTTTTTACCTACAGCTAGCGGAGCAGATCATGAACCCAACGCCGATTCAGGCCAATCCCAACGAAAATCTCCTTAGCCCGTTTGATGCCGGTAAAGATTCCTGCGGCGTAGGTTTCGTGGCCAATGTGAAGAATCATAAAACGCATGAGATTGTTCAGCAGGGCGTCGAAATTCTCCTCAACCTCTCCCACCGGGGTGCCTGTGGGTGTGAATCCAACACCGGGGACGGAGCGGGGATATTAATTCAGATTCCCGACAAGTTTTTCCGCAAAACAATCAAGGCTTTGGGTTTCGAACTTCCTCCGGCGGGGGATTACGGGGTTGGCGCGGTCTTTTTGCCAAGGATTCCCGATCACATTCAGTTCTGCGAAGATGTGATCGCTCGAATCGTGAAAGATGAAGGCCAAACTCTCCTGGGTTGGCGCCTCGTGCCCACCGACAATTCAGAAATCGGTCCCACCGCCCGAGCTTCCGAACCAGTTATGAAGCAGGTTTTCATCGCCAAGTCCAAGGACATTAAGGATCAGGATACTTTCGAACGTAAGCTGTTCCTCATCCGCAAAAGGATCGAGAACGCCGTGGCCGCCTCTATCCTCACCGAAAAACATCTCTTTTATTTCGCCAGCTTCTCCTGTCGAACCTTGGTTTACAAAGGCATGCTCACCCCCGGCCAGGTTTCTCCCTATTTTCGCGACCTAAGGGACAAAGAAGTGGAATCAGCCCTGGCTCTGGTGCATAGCCGGTTCTCGACCAATACCTTTCCCTCGTGGGACCTGGCGCACCCCTTTCGCTACATCGCCCACAACGGCGAGATCAACACCCTGAGGGGCAACATCAACTGGATGCACGCCCGGGAAGCCCTTTTCGCCAGCGACCACTACACCGCGGAGGAAATGAAACGCCTTCTACCCATCGTTCGGGAAGGCCAGTCTGACTCGGCTACATTTGACAACGCTCTCGAAATATTGGTGATGGCTGGCCGGTCGCTGCCCCACGCCATGATGATGTTGATCCCCGAGGCCTGGAGCGGGCATGCCACCATGGCTCAGTATAAGAAGGACTTTTACCGTTACCACTCTTGCCTGATGGAACCTTGGGATGGCCCCGCCTCTATCGCCTTTACCGACGGCCGGGTCATTGGGGCTGTGCTAGATCGAAACGGCCTGCGCCCCTCACGCTATTACGTGACCAAAGACGAACTGGTCATCATGGCCAGCGAAGTGGGCGTATTGGATATCGAACCTTCCCGCGTGGCCCGCAAAGGCCGTCTGGAACCTGGAAAGATGTTCCTCATTGACCTGGCCGAGGGCAGGATCATTGACGATTCTGAAATAAAAGAGAAGATCTCCAAGGCTCATCCTTATGGGGAATGGCTGAAAGAGAACCTGACCAGCCTGGAAAGCCTTCCCGAAGCGCCCCACGTACCCGAACCCGACCACGACACCGTCCTGAAGCGCCAGAAGGCCTTTGGATATACCCATGAAGAGATCAAGATATTGATGAGCCCCATGGCCACCAACGGGGAAGAGCCCATCGGTTCAATGGGGGATGACACCCCCTTGGCCGTGCTTTCGGATCAGCCCCAATCGCTCTTCAATTACTTCAAACAGCTTTTCGCCCAGGTCACCAACCCCCCCCTGGACGCCATTCGGGAAGAGCTGGTTACCTCAGTGGTCACCACCGTTGGCCCGGAGGGGAACCTGTTGAAACCCACCCCGGAAAGCTGCCGCCAGATCGAACTGCCCTGCGCGGTGCTGGATAACGACGAATTGGCCAAGTTCACCCATATCAAATACAAAGGTTTCAAGTCGGTCACCATTCCCATTCTCTATAAGGTTTCCGAGGGCGGGGAAGCCCTGGCCAAGGCCATGGAAACCCTGTGTCAAAAGGCCAGCCAGGCCGTCAAGGACGGCTTTCAGATCATCATTCTTTCTGACCGGGGTATGAACCACGACCTGGCTCCCATTCCGAGCCTCCTGGCCATCGCTGGGGTACACCACCAGCTCATCCGCGAGGGCGAGCGCACCAAGGTGGGGCTTCTTTTGGAAACCGGCGAGGCGAGGGAAGTCCACCATTTTGCCCTGCTGTTGGGGTTCGGCGCCAACGCCATCAATCCCTACCTAGCTTTTGAGACCCTTGACGACCTGATCCGCCGCAAAATATTGCCCAACGAGATTGACCACAAGACCGCCGTGAAGAAATACATCAAAGCCGCCAACAAGGGCATTGTGAAGGTCATGTCCAAGATGGGCATCTCCACCATCCAGAGCTACCGAGGCGCGCAGATCTTCGAGGCGATCGGACTCAACAAGGAATTCGTGGATAAGTATTTCACCTGGACCGCCTCCCGCATCGGGGGCATCGGCCTGAAGGAACTATCCGTCGAGCTTGAACGTCGACATCGGGCCGCTTTTCCCGAACGTCCTTCGCGGGAACTGGACCTGGATTGGGGCGGCCGATACCAGTGGCGCCGGGACGGGGAAAAGCATCTTTTCAACCCCGACACCATCCACAAGCTCCAGACCTCGGTAAAGACGAGCAACTTCAAGCTGTTCAAGGAATACAGCAAGGCCGTGAATGACCAGTCGAAGGCCCTTTGTACTTTCCGGGGCCTCTTCATGTTCAAAAAGGGCAACTCCATCCCCCTGGATCAGGTGGAACCGACCAGCGAGATCGTCAAGCGTTTCGCCACCGGGGCCATGAGCTACGGGTCCATCAGCCAGGAAGCCCACCAGACCCTTGCGATTGCCATGAACCGCCTCGGCGGCAAGTCCAACACCGGCGAGGGCGGGGAGGACGAAGAGCGGTACATATTGGAACCCAACGGAGACTCCCGCAACTCGGCCATCAAGCAAGTGGCTTCGGGTCGCTTCGGAGTGACCAGCAACTACCTGGTGCACGCCAAGGAACTTCAGATCAAGATGGCGCAGGGCGCCAAGCCTGGAGAAGGCGGGCAGTTGCCGGGCAAGAAAGTTTACCCCTGGATCGCCAAGACCCGTTTCTCGACCCCTTTCGTCCAGCTCATCTCGCCTCCCCCGCACCATGACATCTATTCCATCGAGGACCTGGCCCAACTCATCCACGACTTAAAGAACGGCAACAAGAACGCGCGAATATCCGTCAAGTTGGTGGCGGAAGTGGGCGTGGGCACGGTGGCTGCGGGCGTTTCCAAGGCACACGCGGATCATGTTCTGATCAGCGGTTTCGACGGCGGAACTGGCGCCTCACCCCTCACTTCCATCAAGCACGCGGGCATCCCCTGGGAACTGGGGCTGGCTGAGACGCACCAGATTTTGGTAAAGAACCGCTTGAGGGACCGCATCGTGGTCATGACCGACGGGCAATTGAAAACCGGACGGGACGTGGCCATCGCCTGTCTACTGGGCGCGGAAGAATTCGGTTTTGCCACTGCAGCCCTGGTGGCCGAGGGCTGCGTGATGATGCGGGCCTGCCACCTGGATACATGCCCGGTAGGCGTCGCCACCCAGAACCCCGAACTGCGGAAAAAATTCACGGGTAAGCCCGAATACGTGGTCAATTTCATGCTCTACGTGGCCGAGGAAATGCGGGAGATTATGGCGGAACTGGGTTTTAAAACCGTCAACGAGATGGTGGGTCATTCCGAAAGGCTTGAAACCAACGAGGCCATTGCCCACTGGAAAGCCAAGGGCTTGGATTTCTCTGCCATATTTCACCGGCCTGCCGAATCGGACCTGGGGCCGGTCTATTGCATCCAAAAACAGGACCATGGCCTGGACAAAGCGCTTGATAACGAAGTCCTGATTGAACGCTGCAAACCCGCGCTCCAAGACAAAATGCCCGTCAAGTTCGAGACCCCGATCCGCAATATCAACCGAACCGTCGGTACTCTGCTCGGGGCTGAGATCTCCCGAAAGTACGGTTCCAAGGGCTTGCCGGATGACACCATCCAGATCACTTTCAAGGGCTCGGCGGGCAACAGCTTTGGGGCTTTCGTACCCCGCGGCATGACCTTGAGGCTCGAAGGCGACGCCAACGATTACCTGGGAAAGGGGTTGTGCGGGGGCAAGATCATCGTTTATCCCCCCAAGGAATCCACCTTTGTCCCTGAAGAAAACATTCTGGTCGGGAACGTGCTTCTCTACGGCGCCACCAGCGGGGAAGCCTACCTGCGGGGCAAGGCCGGGGAGCGTTTCTGCGTTCGTAATTCGGGCGTGCAAGCGGTCGTCGAGGGCGTGGGCGACCATGGCTGCGAGTATATGACCGGGGGCAAGGTGGTTGTCATCGGGGACACGGGCCGCAACTTTGCCGCGGGCATGAGCGGCGGGATCGCCTATGTCTGGAACCGGACCGGGGATTTCCCGATCCGCTGCAACACGAGCATGGTGGAGCTGGACCCCTTGGATGAAGATGACGTGAAGCTGGTGGGCGATATGTTGCGCAAGCACCAGGAATACACTCAGAGCCCGGTGGCTGCCGGGTTGTTGAAAGACTGGCCCTCGTCGGCCAAGCAATTCGTGAAGATCTTCCCGACCGACTATAAAAAGGCCCTACAGGCCCAAAAGAGCGCCCCGGCCAAACCGGTCGCGGTCGCGTAACCAACCGAAGAGGTAATAGAGGAAAAGATGGCGAAACCCACTGGCTTCATGGAATCGGGCAGGGAACTGCCCCATAAGCGCCCTGTTGAGGAACGCGTAAAGGATTGGAAAGAATACGTCCTTCCTTCCGAACCGGCCCAACTCAAGACCCAATCGGCCCGCTGCATGGATTGCGGCATTCCCTATTGCCACATGGGCTGCCCGCTGGGCAACATCATCCCCGATTGGAACGACCTGGTTTACCGCGACCGTTGGAAGGAAGCCATCGACCGCCTGCACGCCACCAATAATTTCCCCGAGTTCACGGGCCGCCTCTGCCCCGCCCCTTGTGAAAATTCCTGCACCCTGGCCATGGATGTTTACGACCAGCCGGTCACCATCAAGCAGATCGAGGTTTCCATCATAGACCATGCCTTTGCCCAGGGATGGGTGAAACCCCTGCCGAGCGAGAAGAAGACGGGCAAAAAGGTGGCCGTGGTAGGTTCCGGGCCCGCAGGGCTCGCCGCTGCCCAGCAGTTGGCCCGGGTGGGTCATGCCGTGACCTTATTTGAGCGGGCGGACCGAATTGGCGGCCTGCTTCGCTACGGGATCCCCGAATTCAAGATGGAAAAGCGCCACCTCGACCGCCGGATGGAGCAGATGAAGGCCGAGGGAGTGGAGTTCAAGGTGAACTCCAACATCGGACACAACATTCCCTTTGAGGACCTGCGGAAGAATTTTGACGCCATTGTATTGACCGGCGGAGCCACCCAGCCCCGCAACCTGCCCGTCCCCGGGCGGGACCTGAAGGGCATCCACTTCGCCATGGAATACCTGACCCAATCCAATAAGGTTCAGCAGGGCGATAAGGTCGAGAACCAGATTCACGCGAAGGACAAGCACGTCATCGTCATCGGCGGCGGCGACACGGGCGCGGACTGTATCGGGACCGCCCACCGCCAGGGCGCCAAGAGCGTGACCTCACTGGAAGTTTTGCCCAAGCCCCCCAAATCCCGCGCGGCGAACAACCCCTGGCCCGAATGGGCCCGCGTGTTCCGCGTGGCGGGTGCCCATGAAGAGGGCGGGGAGATCCTCTACAGCGTTTCCACCAAGGAATTTACCGGTGAGAATGGCGTGGTGAAGAAGCTTAAGGGCATCAAGGTGGAATGGATTCCCCAGCCCGCCGGCCCCCCCAAGATGCAAGAAGTGCCCGGAAGCGATTTTGAGATACCCGCAGACATGGTGTTCTTGGCGATGGGCTTTCTGGGACCCGAGAAGAACCCCCTTTTCGAAACGATGGGCCTGGAACTGGACGCGCGTTCCAACCTAAAGGCTGACGCAAACAAGATGACCAATGTTCCCGGCATCTTCGTGGCTGGAGACATGACCCGGGGACAATCCCTGATTGTCTGGGCCATCGCCGAGGGCCGGGCCGCCGCCCGGGG
>CAZGKT010000001.1:112881-199924 GCA_964525605.1 uncultured bacterium | reverse complement strand
CAATGTCCTATCTGGAACGTTATCTGCACGGTGAATACAAAGCGGTTTAGACCGAGCTTATGGCGCTGGGGACCATTGAGGACCCGGAGATCTTGAAGGACGCTGAAGCGGTCGCCACCGAGACCATGGAGCGGGTTCAGATCAACGTCGAGCGGATCATCGAGCGTCTGAAGAACCTCAATTACGAATTTACCTACCCCAGCGAGATCTATTTCCCGCCCTCCCCCAATATCGATCAAAAGATTCAGGAACTGAGTAGGCTGGCCGGGTCTATCCCTATGTCCTTACGTTTTTTCTACAGGATGATCGGTTCGATCAACCTGACCGGAACTCACAAGTCCTTTTTCCCGGAGGATTATCCCGAACCCCTGGTCATCGAGTCCTTCCCCTATTTCCTTGATTTCAGTTTTCCCGAGTGGCGGGAGAGGATGAAAGAGCTCCCGGTCAAGGAGCAAAAGAAGTTCCGGATGGAATTGAGCCCGGATTATCCCCAAAAGACAAGCAGTAAGGGAGGATTGCCCTATTCCATCGAACTTCCCAACCCGGCCGTGGACGCCCCCTACTTGGAAGAGTGGCACAAGACGACCTTCATCGATTATTTGCGTATCGCGTTTCAATGGGGCGGATTTCCCGGGTTGAAAAAGAGTACCTTTCCGCCCAAGGAATTCCTAAACGCCATGACTGTTGACCTTGCCCCGCTTTGAGAATCCGCGGCCTTCCACTCGATGGGTTTTACGCTAATTTGGTTCATACGCCGATCAAAAATCTCATGGGTTTTGTGGTCTAATAGTGCGTCTTGTGCCCAAGCTTTCTCAAAGGTTCCAAATATGGTTTTGAAATATCTTTTATTCGCGTGGGTTTGGATTATCGCCATCCCACCCTTCGTTTGCGCGCAAACATCCATCCTCACGCCCCTGACCATTGATGAAGCCACCACTCCCATCCGCATTGACGGTCATCTGGATGACTGGCCGACCTCACGGTTGTTTCATTTGTATCGGAAAAACCAGGTAACTTCAGGAGCTCCATTCTGGAAGGATGATGACAATTTCAGCGGACGAATTTTTATTACCTATAACGCTCAATATCTCTATCTTGCCGCGATCGTGACCAAGTTGCTCCCCATCGTCAATGACGGAGCCAAGCTTTCTCTTATGAACGGGGATTGCGTGGAATTGCTACTCTCGACCGAACAGTCGGCCTCACGCCGGAATAGGTTGTCGCGGGGAGCTTATCATCTGGGATTTTCACCAGGCACAAATTGTAAATTTCCATCCCTTTATTGTTTCAATATGGACAAGGAAATTACCGGCGGGCGGATCGCGGTTCGAAAAGATCCCAAGGGATATGTGCTGGAAGCCTGCATCCCCCTCACTTTCCTGGAAGGTCTCGATTTGGGGCCCGGCAAAAAAGCCGCAGTAGACGTGGTTTTGGATGAAGGCGGGTCTTTAAGCGGTAACCGGATCGTTCGCATGGACATGTCCCACGATGATTTATCCGCCAGCCATCCAGGCAAATGGACCGAGATTCAGTGGACGGGCAAGGATGCCCTGGACGTACCGTTTTCCGAGGGAAGCGATCTCAACGGGGATTTAGTCTTGGATGGTACGGCCGGGGATACTTTCCGCGGCTCCCGGCCCGTCACCGGTTGCGTTTTGGACGAAAAGGGAAACCGCCTGGAGGGAGCGACCGTCTCGACCTGGCCCCGCACGGGGCAATGCCTAACTGATTCCACCGGCCATTTTGTTTTGCCCAAGATCAAGATTTATGACCAGACGCTGGTTTACGCCCGCCAGGATGGCTATTTCAGCAGCCTGGCCCCCTACCAAAGAAACTCGCCGGTTACGGTCAGGTTGAGGGCTCTTCCCGAAGAATTAATCCCTGAAACCGGAAAAGTGAGCCGAACCTTTTTAGGTTCAAGCCTTCAATCCCCTCCTGAAGGTTTGTCCGTGCCGCCGGTCAACGATCCATCAGACGATGTGAAACAACTTTCCCTAAAGTTTCTCGACCTGTCCGGGTTAGACCCGAAGGCCCAGACCCTGGAACAAATGGAAGGGAATTTGGATCTTTTCGAATCCTATTGCGAACAGGTGGGATGTATTCCCTTGATTCGACTACCCCTGCCCGCATTCAGCCGGGAGGCCGCTACGGTTCTAGTGGCTCACGCCAAGGAAATGTATCCGGGCAAGATGCAATACTGGGCTCTCGGAGATGAACCGGATCGGCTGGAGGGAATCAATGACGATCCTTCGCAGACATCCTTTAACGTTTACCGGTACATCAACGAGTTTCGGACGCTCTATAACGCGATGAAGTTAATCGACCCGGGAATCATAATCCTGGGCCCCGAACTGGCGTATAAATACACCCATGACGAGAATGACTGGCTGACGCCGTTCCTGCGCTATAACGGCGATATCGTCAATTTGGCTTCCATTCACCGGTTCGCCTTCCGGAAATCCTATGAGGTGAATGACAAGTCGGTTCTCAAGATTCTTCTGGAGGAGCCTGCTCTTATTCGAGGCTTGGAGGACCGGGTGGAGGTGAACACGGAGGTGACGATTCCTCTGGTGGTCACCGGCGGCAATGTGTTTGCCGAAGTGGCAACATTGATCCCAACGCTTACCCCGACCCCCACGGCGACCTCTGCGCTGAAAAAAATCTCTACTATGACTGTGACCCCGACCCCTACGCCCTATCCTATTTCCATTTGGCCTGCGTTATGGGCCGCACAGGAAACCGGAATTTTGATGAATGGCGGTATCCCCATGGTTCATTTTTCAACTTTATCCGGCAACCCTGCCCTGGATGCGATGGTTTCCGGTGTTCCGGGGCCGCTTTACTGGGCGATGAAAATGATGGCCCCCCATTTGAAAGGCAAGGTGTTATCGGCCCAGACTCGCATGTCGAATCTTTATGTTTTCGCTTCTGAGGAAGAGTCCACTCGGACGGTGAATCTCTTCATCGTGAACACGGGGGACCGTTACCTGCACCCGCGGATCAGCTTGAGTGGAGGAGATGAAGATGTCAGCGTCATTTCTGATATTTCCATTGAGACCGATTTTGAGGTTCCTGAGATGGGAGCGGCAAGGTTGACCTTGAGGGCTGACGGAAAACCGGGAGAATCGGAAATCTACTTTTATAAGTCGGCTTTGAATGGAACTCCCTCGGTGATCCATCCGTTTAGTCCCTAATAGATGGAAATTTTATTCTTGTCTTATGATCCGGATCTTCCTAATAAAACCCTATTTTTTTTGCCAAAGGGATGTTTGCCGGAATCATTGGCGGGAGTTATCATCTATTGTTATGGAAGTTGTTTATCAGCCGGAATCTTCAGGAGGCGCTGACTCATGAGTGAAGAAAAGCACTTGACCGAGGCGGAAAAGCAAATCCAACGGCTTGAGCAATTACGTCTTCGCAAAGAGCAGGAATCCAAGGATTCGGCCGAAAAAACCTTTTTCCACCAGAAAACCAATGTCGAGCGGACCACCGACAGGCTTACAGCCATGAAGAAAAAGGCCGCCCAAACTCCTGGACAAAAACGCACAAAGTTTGAGGGAAAACGCAAAAGCGCGAAACTGACCCTCCTCCAGCTGAAGGCTTTGGAGGAAATTCACGGCCGGGATACCCAGCTTTCTCCCAGCCAACTCATGCGAATTGCCCTGAATCATCTGTTGGAAATCGAAAATAGCGCCGAGGAAAACGAATTGGAAGCGAAGGCCCTCGAGATTCTCCGCCAGCTCAAAAGCCGGTCTTGAAAACCTCCGACAATTAAATAAATATAACCACTCGAAAATTAAATGGTTGGATCGAGGTGTTTTTTGAAATTGCTCGTCAATGGGGAGATCCGAGAGTTTTCCGATGGCCTGGGACTGGAAGCCTTGATCCTTCAATTGGGAATCAAGAAGGAAGCCGTTGTGGCTGAAGTAAACCGTAAGATCATCCAGCCTATCGATCGGGCGGACTTGAAACTTGCCGAGGGCGATCAAATCGAGCTTATTCAATTTGTCGGGGGTGGATGACCATGACTCAAACATTGGAACAGATCAAATCCCAGGATAGCTGGACCATCAATGGAAAGAATTTCACCTCCCGCCTGTTGGTGGGGACGGGGAAGTACGCCACCCATGAGCTCATGGCCGAGTGCCTGGAAGCCTCCGGAACCCAGATCGTTACGGTGGCCCTGCGCCGCATTCCCCTCGACAAGAAGAACGAGAAGAACCTGCTCGATTTCATTGACCTCAAGAAATACACCCTGCTTCCCAACACGGCCGGCTGTTTCAATGCCGAGGAGGCTATCCGGGTGGCGCACTTGTCGCGCGCTTCCGGAATTTCCGACTTCGTGAAGCTGGAAGTGCTCTTCGACGAAAAGACCCTTTTGCCCGACCCGATCGCCACGCTGGAAGCCACCCAGATATTGGTGAAGGAAGGCTTCACCGTCATGTGCTACACGTCCGACGACCCTGTCATGGCCCAGAAGCTGGAACAAGCGGGCGCTCACGCGGTCATGCCGGCGGGGTCACCTATCGGCTCGGGGCAGGGAGTCCTCAACCCCAACAACATCCGTATCATCCTGGAAAGGCTCAAATGCCCGGTCTTGATTGACGCTGGGGTTGGTTCGGCCTCGGATGTGGCTGTGGCCATGGAGCTGGGCGTGCAGGCCGTCCTCTTGAACACCGCCATCGCCCACGCGAAAGACCCTTTGAAGATGGCCTACGCCATGAAGAACGCCACCGAAGCTGGCCGACTCTCTTACCTGGCTGGCCGCATCCCCAAAAAACTTTATGCGCAGGCCTCCTCCCCGATAAAAGATTTTTAATGCTGAAAAAAAGATTTCACCGCGAAGACGCGGAGTAAAGATTTTTGTTGTCTTTTATCGCGAGGAGGCGCCCCAATCGGGGCGTTTGCCGACGTGGCGATCTCCGTTCGATGTTCGTGTTGGCCTTTTTTGATTTCCATCGGCCAAATTTGGAAAGAGACTAATATTTTATGAACACCCTGCAAGAACGACTTTTAACCGCCAGGCTTTACCTCGTCACTAGCCCAGAAAAGCCGGGTGGACGGCCCCTCCTGACAACGGTGGAAGCGGCCTTGAAGGGCGGTGTGGATATTGTTCAACTGCGTAACTATGAAGTCCCGGATGAGATCTTGCTGGAGATGGCCTGCCAACTTCGTAACCTGACCATTAAGTACGATGCTCTTTTCATCGTCAATAACCGGCCCGATATCGCCTTTCTTTCCGGGGCGGATGGGGTTCACGTGGGCCAGGAAGACCTGCCGGTTTTCGCGGCCAGGACCGTGATCGGGGAAGGCAAGATCGTCGGACTCTCCACCCACGATCCGGACCAGGCCAAAAGGGCCGTCACCGAAGGCGCGGACTATATCGGTGTGGGCCCGATCTTCGCTACCCCCACCAAACAAGGCCGTCCGGCGGCGGGTCTTTCATTCGTCACAGAAGTAACGGGAATGAATCTTTCCATTCCCTTTTTCGCCATCGGCGGGATTGACCTTAGCAATCTTAATTCTGTACTCCAGTCAGGGGCCACCCGGGTCTCGGTTGTCCGGTGCTTGATGGAAGCCGAGAACCCCGAATCGATGGCTCAAAACCTCAAAGCCAACCTCAAAAACTTTGTTTTATGATCCTCCCCCCTTGAGTTAAGCAAAATCCAAACCTTATAATTTTACTTAGAATTCATACAAGGAAAGTGAGCCGATGGTTCTTCCAATCGTTCTATATCCCGATCCCCGCTTGAAGCACAAGAGCAAGCCCGTGACCGCCTTCACACCCGAACTCAAGACCCTGGCCGGAAACATGACCGAAACCATGCGGGATGCCAACGGCGTGGGGTTGGCGGCCATCCAGATTGGCGAAGCGATCCGTATGATGGTGATGGACGAGCGTTACGATCAGGAAGAAAAGGGTGAATCCACCGCCTTGGTCAACCCCGTGGTGTTGGAAGAGGATGGAAGCGATCTGTCCGAAGAAGGTTGTCTTTCCATCCCCGATGTCAGGGAAGAGGTAGAGAGGGCTCTGAAGGTGAAGGTGAAGTTTCAAGACTTGGAGGGCAAGGAACAAACCCGCGATTACGAGGGCCTCTTGGCACGCTGCGTATTACACGAGATCGACCACATGAACGGCCAGCTTTTCATTCAGCGAATACCCGCCGTCAAAAGGCTTTTCCACCAGAAACAACTGCATCAGCTGAAGAAGAACTTCGAAAAAGCCCCCATCCGGCTTTAAAAAGCCAAACCAGCATCCAACACAAAGACACGAAGACACAAAGTGAAAACAAGAATTTTGAATAACTACCTAAGGTCTTAGTTTTTGGCTTCCGATTGGCCTTGATTCTCTAATTTTGGTTTACTTAGTGTCTTCGTGGCTTTGTGTTGTCTGTGCCTTGCCTTGTTTACTGGATATTCCTACATTATCCACGACGAATTACCTTATAATTTCCCTCCTGGCGAAGCACATTCGAAGGTCATCGGATCGTCCTTGAAACCACCTTTAAAAATCTTGTTCATGGGAACGTCGGATTTTGCCGTGCCCGCCCTAAAGGCCCTCCATGGGGCCGGGTATCCCCTAACGCTGGTCGTTACCCAGCCCGACCGTCCCGCGGGTCGCGGCCTGGAGCTCAAGGCCTCGCCGGTCAAGAAGACCGCGGTGGAACTGGGCCTCGAGGTGTTTCAGCCTGAAAAAATAAAATTTCCCGAATCGGTCGAGATGTTAAAGTCCCACCCGCCCGACGTCACGGTGGTCGCGGCCTACGGACAAATTCTCCCCCTCTCCGTTTTGCAGGTGCCCACGGTCACCAACTTGAATATTCACGGCTCGATTCTTCCCAAATACCGGGGCGCGGCTCCGATCCATTACGCCGTGATGGCGGGTGAAACTGAAACGGGCGTCACCATCATGTACATGGGCGAAAAGCTGGATGACGGCGACATGTTACTGGTCAAGAAAACCCCTATCGGGCCGGATGAATGCACTGGCGATGTGCACGATCGTTTGGCCATTCTTGGCGCAGAAGGCATCGTGGAGGCGCTGGCCCTCCTTGCTGAGAACAAGGCTCCCCGCATTCCACAGGACCACTCCCTAGCCACCTTCTCCCCGAGCATCAAAAGGGAAAAGTGCAGGGTGCAATGGGAGAAATCAGCTCCTGAAGTCGTCAACCAGATTCGGGGCTTGGCCCCCTGGCCCGTGGCGGAAACCCAGTGGGGCGAAATGCCCTTAAGACTATTTTCGGCGAAGGCGCTTGATGGAACGGTTTCCACCACACCCGGCGAGGTGTTGGCGGTCGGTAAAGAAGGCGTGGAAGTTGCATCAGGGAAGGGAAGAGTGCTGTTGAAGGAAATTCAGCCTCCAGGGAAAAAACGCATGGGCGCCTTCGAGTTCACCTTAGGCCATCCCAATTTCAAACCAGGTGAAAGGCTCAAGTGACCCCCCCTCCCCATAAACCAAGAAACGACAAACCTAAAGGCCCCTACAAGCCGAAAGGCCCTTACAAACCACGGGACGCCAAAGGGCCTTATAAACCCCGTGACCCAAATGCGTCCAAGGCTCCCTATAAACCGAAGGGGTCGTTCGGCCCCAAGCGACCGTTTGACTCGAAGGGCCCGTACAAGTCAGGTGATCCAAATGCTCCCCCGCGGTCGTTTGAACCCAAGCGTTCGTTTGATTCCAAGGGGCCCAGTGGCCCCCCGAGACCGTCTCTTCCCAAGGGTTCGTACAAACCCAGAGATCCAAACGCTCCCAGGGGGAGATTTAAATCCCATGATTCCAAGGGGCCCTATCGTCCGAAGGGACCGATGGGCACCAAAAATTTTGGCGGTCCAAGAAAATCCTACAGGTCGGGAACGTCTCCAGTTGTTTCCTCGCCTGTGCATTCGGATGACCCCCCCAAACCACCCGCGCCAGCCCCATTCGTGCCGACGTTCGCGGGAGCTGGAATAGTAATTCCAGCATCCGTAAGCAAACTCGCGCCTCCGGTGAAATCCGTTGATCAGGCCGCGCCTCGGCCAAAAGAATCGTTCCACCCCAGGCCAAGTGGTCCTTCAAAGTTTGGGGATCGCAGGGGCCCTGGCCCCGGCAGCCGCCCGACCTTTCGCGGCCCCAGCAAGCCGGGTGGTCCCGATTCTATTAGGCCACGGCCAGGAATGGTTTCAGGTTCCATGCCCACCGGCCCCAGGCCTACCGGTCCCCGCCCTGCGGGAGAAGTCGGCCCCAGTGATACCGTTTCTCCTTCTAGGCTTGAATCGGCCAAGGCGCTTTTGAAGATTGAAAAGGGCGCTAAGGTGGCGGATGTAATGGAAGTTCGTGGATTGATTCCCGAGGATATGGCCCTCTTTCGGGAAATAGTATATGGCTGCACCCGCCAAAAGCGTTTGCTGGATTACCATCTGGATAAGCTTTGCCAATCACCCTTCGCCAAATTACCGGTCGAGGTCAAAATTTCCCTGCGCATGGGAATCTACCAACTTTTGTTCCTCACCCGGGTACCCGCCCACGCGGCGGTACACGAGGCGGTGAACCTGGTCAAAGGCGCGGGGCAGGAATCCCTTGCCGGTTTTTCCAACGCGGTCCTACGCAACGCCGAAAAACAAAAAGCCGATTTCAAGATCACGGGCGAAGACGACATGGATACCCTAGCCATCAAGTATTCCCATCCCACCTGGTTGGTACGCCGTTGGGCGACCGGCCTGTCAGCCGACGGCCTCAATACCGAGAACCTGGAACCGGTGCTGGCCGCCAACAACAAGCCCCATCCGGTCTTTTTGCGTTCCAAACCCGGCACGGGTGCGAAAGTTCAGGCCGATCTGCTGACCCAGAATGTTCGGGTCGAGCCCTTGGCTTGGCCTCCCTACACCCTTCGGTTGGCAAGCCATGAAGGCGGTCTCTTTTCCGGCGATAGTTTTGGACAGGGCGATTGGTTTGTGCAGGATTGGACCCCCCAGGCCATGTTGGAAATGCTCCCCTTCAATAATGTCTTTAGGGCGTGGGATGTTTGCGCGGCCCCGGGCGGTAAGACGGCGGGCCTGGCCTGGAAGCTGGGCGAGAAGGGCGAGGTTTGGGCCACCGACTTTTCGCCTGTTCGCATGGTGAAACTGAAAGAAAACCTGCGCCGGTTGGGGTTGAACAAGGTGAGGGTGTATGAGGAAGCCATCGAAAAAATTCCGCCCTCTCAGAAGTTTGATCTTATCTGGGTGGATGCGCCTTGTAGCGGCACGGGCGTCTTG
Organism: uncultured bacterium; assembly: GCA_964525605.1. Classification (GTDB taxonomy): domain Bacteria; phylum Oederibacteriota; class Muellerivitia; order Muellerivitales; family Muellerivitaceae; genus CAVTWJ01. The sequence goes on along the minus strand of CAZGKT010000001.1, from coordinate 190,690 downwards.
TCCCGCCGGGCTGATTTGCGGTGGAAGTTAAGGCCCGATGAAATCAAAAAGCACGCGATCGAACAGCTCAAACTACTGGAGGAAGTCCACGGGCATCTTTACCCCAAGGGCTATTTGATTTACAGCACCTGCTCGCTGGAAAGGGAAGAAAACCAGGATTTAATAAAGACGTTCATGGAATCCCATCCAGGATGGGACTTGGCCATACCCGATTCTCCTTCAGAGGTTACGAATCTTTTGAAGGACAAATGGGGAGTTACGTTCCTCCCCACGGGTGACCGGGACGGAGGTTTCTTGTCGGTAGTGCAGAAGATTAGGAATTAGAAGTTCCCAAGTTGTCATTGCGAGGAGGCGCCCCAATCGGGGCGTTTGCCGACGTGGCAATCTCAGTTCGATGTTCGCGTTAGATTGTTGTAAGGCATATTTAAACTGGGATTGCTTCGTCATGAACGCCCGACTATTCGTCGGGCATTCCTCGCAATGACACCAAACTTAATTGAGAAGGTAAAACTGAATTGAACAAGTTTTTCTTTATCATCATCGTTCTCGTCCTCTCGGCCTCGGCCTTTGCCGTCGAGCCAGTGCAGTATGACTTCGTCCTCTTGAACGGGACCATCATGGATGGGTCCGGTCTTCCGCCCTACCAGGGCAACTTGGCCATTAAAGACGGCAAGATCGCCGCGGTTGGGGTTTTGCCACCCTATACGGCCAAGAAAGAAGTGGATGTAAAGGGCTTTGTGGTGGCCCCGGGCTTTATCGACCTGCTTTGCCACAATGACCTGCTCTGGTCCTTCACGGAACAGCAAAAGGCCATCCGCAGGGGGGTCACTTCCGGCTTGGCGGGTAATTGCGGCTTTTCGATCCTAGATGTCGAAAAAAACCTCCAAAAATTGCAAAAACACAGGGGTCTGATCAACCTGGGGACCCTGTTAGGCCAGGGAAGCGTGAGGGATTGGTTCGTAAAGACCCAAAAGCAAAAGCCGGCCGATGCCGTTGCCATGACCAAGATGAAGAACTTTTTAGAATTGGGTCTCAAAGCCGGGGCTTTCGGCCTTTCCAGCGGGTTGGGCTACGAGCCGGGGGAATGGTGCCAAAGCGCCGAATTAGAAGATCTCGCATCCGTACTTTCCAAATATCCCCACGCGGTTTATTACACCCATATCCGCAATTACCGTTCGGGCGTGCTCGATGCCATCAAAGAGGCCCTTCACTTGGGGGAGACGGATAAGGTTCCTGTGGTGATTCAACATTTGCTCTTCAAATTGCCCAGCAACTGGGACCAGACGGAAAGCGGGCTTCGTTTGTTGGAAGAGGCGAGGGGACGGGGCTTACAGGCCTATGCCACGGTTTACCCTTATGACTTTTGGGGCAACGAGGTTCAAATCCCCCTCTATCAGTTCCTTTACTTGCCTGAGGATACATCCCGCTGGTCTTTCTACCACAAAGAAGACAAGGCGGACGACGCGATGGCCCGAATTAAGCGCCGGCTTCAGGAATACGGCGGTGGGGACAAAATCGAAATCACGATGGTGCGAAATAAATCTTCCCGTTCCGCACTAGGATTAACCCTCAAAGAACTGGCCCAACAACGCAATCTATCGGAGGAGAACACGATTCTGGCCCTGCTCCTTGAAAACGGAAAGGATGTCAAAATCTGTTACCACGGTCTTTCGGAAGAGGGGCTGATCAAGAAGATCCAATCGCCCTACGTGCTTTTTGGGTCCGATTCGGCAGCCACCATCCCTCACCCCAGGGATGTGGGTGCCTTTCCCCGTCTTTTGGGAACCTACGTCAGGGATCAGGGTGTCATTCGTCTTTCCGAGGCGATTGAACGGCTCACGAAGGAACCGGCTGGGTTGATGGGATTGAAAGATAGGGGCCAGTTGAAACCCGGTTTCTGGGGAGATGTGGTAGTCTTCGACTACAAGACGATCGGGGACAATGCCACGGCCGTTAATCCCGGGGTTCCGCCCACCGGCATGAGGATGGTATTAGTCAACGGCCAACAGGTTTTCGGGAAGGGATACTTCTTGAACGGTTACCCAGGCCAGGTGCTCCGCCGGTCGGACAATTAGGCGCAAAGCGCATGGATGGCTTGTCATCCCCAGGTCAACTAAACGATTAGAATTGATCAAGTTATAAAGGAATTTGCCGTTAGTTTATTCATGTTCAATCTGGATACCATTCAATGACCACCTTGCGGTTTACGTCTTTGGTTTTGTTAACGGGATTACTTTTACTCGTGTCGACCAACGGTTTTGCAGCCAATACTTCCACGCCCACGGTAACGCGGACTTTCACGAATTCCTCGACGCCCACAATGACCCGAACGATGACCAATACTCCAACGATCACAATGACCCCGACCATCACAAACACCAACCTGCCGACGAATACCCCCACCGATTCACCAACCCAGAATTTAACACTTACTCCCCCCTGCGGAGCTTCGGCGACTTTCTTTGGGAATAACGCGACCGGATTAAACAATGGGAGTGCGGCTACCGCTCCTGGAATTTACGGAAGTTTATATACTTTGAGCAAACCGGCTTCGGTTTACAGCCTCACGGCTTGGAGCAATTCCGGGGGAGCGTCTTTGATCGTCGGCATCTACTCTGGGAGCGTCAGCAGTCTGGGGACTCTCGTCGTTCAATCAGCACCTCAACCGGTCGTAGCCGGCTGGAATGGATTTTTCATAACACCGACCGAGTTAAGTTCGGGGTTCTATTGGTTGGTTTATATGTACAACACAAACGGGTACAGCCTGAATTACGCGACAGGGACGAATGGATATTTAGTTTATACGACCGCATCCCAAGTCTTTGGGAGTCTACCCAGTTCCGCCCCGGCAAGCATCGCCTATGGCGCGGGTAATGTGCCCATTTACGCCAACTATTGTATTGTTCCGACCAGCACCCCGACAGTATCCAACACCATCACTCCGACCAACACGCCCACCGTTTCACCGACGCCCACCATCACATCAACCGCAACAATGACCGGGACGATTTATACCAACACTCCGACTTTAACCTTCACCTATACGCCTGTCCCAACGATGTCCGAGACTCCGTCTCAAACTGATACAGTCACTCCCAATCTTTCCTTAACCCCGCCATGCGGGAGCGCTGTAACTTATTTTGGGGATACAATTTCAGCTGGAGGCCCGGCTACGGCTGTCCAAGAGGAAATGCGGGCCGACTTTTATAACCTGCCTCAGGCGGGGACGGTTTATACGATGTCGCTCTATGTCCCGAACAACAGTTTGGACACCGGAGCTTACATTCAATCCGCCATATATAGTGCGGCTTCATCTGGGACCACCTGGGTTATGGGAAACCTGCAGGCCCAATCCGTGACTTATATGATGGTAACCCCGGGACAATGGAACATCCTGCAGATGAACCCAACCTACCTGGCGGCGGGGAACTATTGGCTGACCTACGAATTTGACGCGCCTCTGAGTTTCGTCTTTAATTACCAGAACTCCCCGGCCACCACCTGGGGGGTCATCGGCTACGTTTTAAACCCGGGTTTTACCTTTCCGAATGCATCTTCGGGGTTCAGTAGCCCTGTTTCCTATTTCACGGTGAACGGTGGTAATAACGGGTGGGATTCGATCTATGCCAGTTTTTGTCCCGGGACGGTCAACACCAGTACCCCCACGCTTTCGCCCACCATTACCCAGACAAGCACCATAACAAATACCCTCACGATGACCTTTACCAATACCGTCACCAACACTCCTACCATTACGCTAAGCCCCACCAATACCTTAACCTCGACCCTGTCCCCGACATTTACCTTTACCAGCACTCCAACAGTTACATCCACCGTTACCTCAACCTTTACGGTTTCAGACACGCCAACGGTAACTTCTACTATCACGGATACCCTAAGCCCCACTGCGACCTCGACAGCGACTTCCACTACGACATCCACCAACACTCCCACGGTGACTTCGACTCTTACGATTACCAACACTTCGACATTTACTCTTTCGCCAACAAATACAAATACCTCCACTTGGACCGGAACACCCACCAATACAGCCACTTCGTCCAATACCCCCACGATCACCAATACCCTTACTTATACCCCCTCACCTACGGAAACCCTGTCCCCCACCTGGACCATGACGCCCACCAATACGGGAACCGTGACCAATACACTCACGGCGACCAATACCCCCACTATCACCAATACCCCGACCATCTCTTTAACGCCCACCGTTACTCTAACTCCCACCTTTACCCCCACATGGACCGTTACCAGCACGATAACCAATACACCCACTGTGACCTCGACCTGGACCTATTCCTCTACCCCCACAAATACCTTCACCTTCACGCCTAGCCCGACCTTATCGATAACACAAACTGTAACCGTTACCGTCACGCTAACCGCGACGCCGTCACCAACTATTGCGACCAACCAACCGCCGGTTATTTATCCCAACCCGGTGAAGGGGAATGGACCCCTCCAGGTTGCTGTTTATTTCAGCCAGCCGCACGATTACGTAACGGTCAAGATTTTCACCACGGCATACCGGAAGATCTATCAGCGTAATTGGCCATACGTGTCCGCCGGGGCCTATACCCTCATCCTGGATGATTTCGACCTCTCCAAGATCAGCAATGGCCTTTTCTACGCCGTTGTGACCACCCCATCAGATAAGTGGCTTAAGAAGGTGTTGATTCTTCGATAGAGTTGTTGAAATTGGGTTACGCATTTGGCCTTAAACAAAAAAAGCCATCCCCGGGAAGGGAATGGCTTTTTTTGTTTTAAAAGGTTAGCTAAATGGCTTTTGAGTAGATACGGTACTTTTTGACGATCTTTCCACCCATGGCCGTGATGCCGCTGTTGATGCCCTCGTTGTCTTCCAGGGTCCAGGACAGCTCCCCCCCCTTGATCTTGCGTTTCTTGCCGGTTTTAAGCCCTTCCAGATAGAGAACGGCTTCCAACCCCTTTTTACGGTAATCGGGATGGATTCCCATGGCCATTTCGCGGGTATCGTTGATTTTTCCGATATTCGTGAGGAAGGTGATCAGGGCGAAGGGTGTTTTCAACGAAAAGAGCTCGCCGTCCATTTTGATCAGAACCTGGTTGATATCCGGTACCACCAGATTGAAGCCAACTGCCTTGCCATCGACCTCGGCGAAAACCACGAAATCGGCCCAGACGATGTCCTTGAGTTTCTTGACCTGATATTTGAATTCCTCGTCGGTCATGGGCACGAAGCCCCAGTTCTTTTCCCAGATCTTGTTGTAGAGTTCTTGAAGAATCTTCGCATCCTCGAAGAGCCGCTTCATGTTGAGGGGACGGATCGTGATTCTTTCACGTTTCATGGTGCGATCGACGATTTTCGCGATACGCTCTGGAATGTCAATTTCCGCGGAAAGGTACCAGGCGTAAAGATCTTTGGCCTTGGTGTAACCAGCTTTTTCGGTTAGTTGGAGGTAATAGGGCGGGTTGTAGGTCATGGCAATGCGAGCCGGGGAATCATATCCTTCTAAGAGAAAACCGAAATAATCGTCGTTGGAGGTGAAACTGGCCGGGCCCCGAACTTCGCTGATACCCTCCGACTTGAAGAACTTCTCCCCCTCGGCGAATAGGGCGTTGGCCACGGTCTGGTCGTTCACGCACTCGAACCATCCGAAAAAACCGACCTTGGAGGTCCAGAACCGGTTGAAATTGTCGTCCACGCTGGCGGAGATGCGGCCCACCAGCTCGTTCTTATCGTTGAAGGCCATGAAGAGTTTGGTTCGGCTGTGCTGGTGGTAGGGGTTTTTTTGCGGGCTGAGCAGACTGCGCTGGTCGTCGAGGAAGGGTGGCACCCAGTTGGGGTCTCTTTTTCCATCCGGCGAGACATAGATTTTCCACGGTAGATGAAGAAAGGTTTCGATATCCTGCTTGGTTTCAACTGTCTTAATCGTGATAGCCACGTTTTTCCCTCGCTATAAAAAATTAAATAGACAGGACAAGATTCTATAGAAATTTGACTTCGGGGACAATTTTTTAAGGGAGCAGGGAAGGCAAGTTTACCTTCCCGCAACCTGGTTAGTGGATAACCCCATACTTCTTGCCCACCGTGCGGAACGCCTCCAATACATGGCTCAACTGGGCGTCGGTGTGGGTGGCGGTGTAGGAAGTGCGGATGAGGGTTTGTTCTGGCGGCACGGCGGGCGATACCACGGGTGTGGCGAAGACCCCCATTTCGCCCAGTTCCTTGGTCATGGCGAAGGTTTTCAAGTTGTCTCCCACCATGAGGGGAATGATGGCGGAATTGGTGTTGAGGGTGTTGTAACCCATGGCGTTGAACTCGGTGCGCATACGCTTGATGATTTCCCAAAGGCGTTTCTGGCGGTCGGGTTCGCGCTTGATGATTTCCAGGCTCTTCAAAACGGCGGCCGTGTCGGCGGGGGATAGGCTGGCCGTGAAGATGAGCGGGCGGCTATTGTGGCGCAGATAATCGATGACCTTGTGTGTAGAGGCGATAAAGCCGCCGATGGAGACCAGGGACTTGGAAAAGGTACCCATGACCATATCCACATCTTTTTGAACGCCGAAATGGGGGCCGGTACCATCCCCCTGGGGGCCGAGAACGCCGATGGAATGGGCCTCGTCCACCATCAGCCGGGCTTTGTATTTTTTCTTAAGCTCGACGATCTTGGGAAGGTGGCAAACATCCCCTCCCATGGAGAAGACCCCATCGGTCACGATAAGTTTGGGGACATCCGGATGGTTCGAAAGGACCCGCTCCAGGTCTTCCATGTCGTTATGAAGGTACTTGACCGTCTTGGCGTAGGAAAGCTTTTGGCCATCGACGATGGAGGCGTGGTTATCGCGGTCGGAAATGATGTAATCGCCCCGGGTGGCAATAGTGGAGAGCGCTCCCAGGTTAGCCAGGAAGCCGGTGGAATAGACAAGGGTCTCTTCCATGTGGACAAAATCGGCCAATTTTTCTTCCAATTCCACTCGGATATCGAGGGTGCCGTTCAGGAAAGGGGAGCCGGTGCAGGCGGAACCATACTTATTGATGGCATTAACCATGGCTTCAAGCACTTCAGGATGGGTAACCAGTCCCAGGTAATTGTTAGAGCCCACCATGATCATTTTTTTGCCGCCAATGGTGACTTCAGTCCCCATTTTGGAAGTGTTGGGGCGGAAGTAGGGATAAAGGCCGGCCTTCCGCACGTCATCTGCCGCAGTCCAATTGTTCGCCTTATCAAAAATATCCATGGGGCCTCTTCATGATTTGGGTTGGTTTAATCAATACAGCTTGAATTTTCCGGCTTACCCATTGGGAGCGGGTCTTAAACCGATCGGAGGGGCAAATTTTGTATAAACACGGTTCGAAAGGTTGTTGCCAGAAGCGGGGGCATTATAATGATGCCCGCTTGCCAGTTCAAACTTTTTGCCTAATAAACCAGGACTTACCATGAAATTTTCATCCCCAGTATTAGTGACCGGCGCAAGCGGCTTTGTGGGAAGCCACTTGGCGGAAAAACTGGCCCAAAACGGCGTGAAGGTAAACCTGCTAGTTCGCAAGACAAGCAAAATTCCTTTCAAAGTGGGGCCGCAAATTCAATTGTGCTATGGGGATGTCACGGATCGCGATTCGGTGGTGAAGGCCGCTCAAGGCGTTAAGGTCATTTACCATTTGGCGGGAATATTACGAGGTTCTAGCTTTATAAAATTAAACGAGGTCAACGCCGAGGGAACACGGAATGTGTGCGAGGCGGCGTTGAAAGTGAAAGGGCTGAAAAGGCTTGTTTATGTCAGCTCTTTGTCTGCGGCGGGACCTAGCCGGGACGGAAAGCCCCTCAAAGAAAATTTACCCTGTCAGCCTGTTTCGCTTTATGGTGTGACGAAATTCAAGGGAGAGGAATTAGCCCAGGCTTACGGAAAAAGACTTCCCTTGACGATTCTCCGGCCAGGCGCTGTGTATGGGCCGCGTGAAACCGATATTTTCGCCTATTTCAAAATGGTGAAGGATGGCTGGGTTTTGCTCCCATCCTTAAAGCAGGAAGTCAGTTTCGTCCATGTGCAAGATCTAGTGAACGCCATTCTATTGGCGGGCCATTCGCCTAAGGCGGTAGGTCAGGTTTATTTCGTGTCGGACGGCATACCCTACAGTTGGCAGGAGCTGACCCGGGAAATCGGCAAGGCGATGAGGCGGAAATTTCGAACCATCCCGATTCCCATGGGGGTGGTTCGGATTGTCGCTTATGCGGGAGAATTGGCTGAGAAAATAAGCGGGAAAGCCTCCATGCTGAATGTGGACAAGGTAAAAGAGGCTTTTTATACCCATTGGACCTGTGATAACGGAAAGATTCGCGCCCAATTGGGTTTCAAGCCACAATGGAACCTTGAAAAAGGCGTGCGGGATGCGGCAAGTTTTTATCAACAAGAGGGCTGGATAAAGGGATAATGTGGCCAATCGCAGATTTATACCGGAGGGGTTTATGTGCAAGGGGATAAAGGGAATCATCGTTTTGGCAGTTTTGGCGTGGACAACTTTGCCGGTCAGGGTTTGGGCTCAGGATTCCCCGACCGATTCGGTTCTACCCAAGGATCATTTACTTGAGAATCTTCCATGGCTTTCCGACGATGGGAAACTGGAAAGCAAGGGCTTGTTCGATTTCGAGGATGTGAGGGGCTTGAACCAAAGGGATTTGATTTTGATATACCGCCAGGCTGTTCCGGTCGGTGATTTAGACAAACCCCACAGCCAGACCTTGGCGGTTTGTTTTTACGATCCGACCCAGAAGAAGTACATCAAAAATTTCTCGGATGACGGCGGTCCCATTCTCTGGGTCAAGGTCTTCACGGACACTGAAAAAAGGCACGTCTTTCTCATTTATCAACGGGATGACTTGAAGGGAAACCAGGTGGTTCGGGGTTACACCTATCTGGCCGGTACAATGAAGCCGGTATTAGAAGTTATGTCGCCCCAGCTTTTTGCGGCGGTTACCCCGAACGAGATTCTTTGTTCCGCGAAGGAAACCCCCAAGGATCGAGCGACAGCGGACCATGCTTTTGATTGGGACGAGACGCAGGATCTGTATGTGGATCAAATCGTGGTTTCGGCCGCGGGTACTTGGGCTGGAAGCTCTCTTCGAATTGCGACTCCTGTGCCCGTCACGGCACCGGCGGTGGTGGTCTCTGCCGCGACTCCCGTTGCAGTGGCAGCGGCGCCTAAAAAGAAGGGAAAGGGATGGTGGGATGAACCCTTGGACGCTCAGGCTTCTCTTGTGAAACTAAAGACCGAAATAGTACCGGCCCGGATTCAAGATAATAAAATCGCCCAACTCGGGCAGGAAGCTAGCGCATTTTTCCAAGAAGTTCACAAAAGCGGAATCGTTGGAAAGGATTTCGCGTCCATGAGAGCCACATACTATGCGGCAGTCGCACAAGCTCTGCTGGACAAAGGATCAAAAAAGGACGCGACTTTTTATTTAAAAACCGCCTTTACTTTCCAGAGTGATAACCCGGACGCTTTGGCGGTGAAAGAGAAGATGAAGTAGGACAAATTCAAAATAAGGCTGAAAGTTCGGTGAAAAAACCGTGAACCCGATAAGGTTTCACGGTTTTTTGTTTTAATGGTGAACCCGCCCTTTGGCGGGGTACTATCAATTTCTCTTTATAAAAAAGCCACAAATTCCTAAGGAATTTGTGGCTTTGAATTTGTTCAAAATGGTGCCCGAGGCGGGACTCGAACCCGCACGGGTTTCCCCATACGCACCTCAAGCGTACGTGTCTGCCATTTCACCACCCGGGCTTAAATCAACGTGAAGGCTGATTCCTTCCAATGGAAAGGAAGCGTATTATACTTTTTGAACACTGATTGTCAAACCAACCGGTAAGTATGATTTAAAGGCCATGGATTGACCCGAACGCTTTTTTCACTCTTCTTTTTCGTTCTTTTTCTTTTGGCAACAAAATTTTCATTTTTACATCCCTCGTTTCGCATACTTTTGGACACTCCCTGGGATCCGAGCCTCGCGGGGGACTATTGGCGTATTCGTCTGACAGCGATCTTAATGGCCATCCCGGTTTGGCTTGGCTGGTGCGGGTGGGCCTCTTCAATCTCGAGACTTTTTCTTGGCTCTTTGGATTCAAAACTTCGAGATCCTTTTGCCCATACCGCGGTCCTGTGCATGTTTTCATGTTATTCGTTTGGATGGGCGGTTAATGGACTTTTATTTCCCCTGACAGCTATTTGTTTTTTTCTGCCCTTCGTTCCCCGAGGATTATTTGATTTTGTATCCCGGGTTAAAAATTTTAAAATTCCGGTTCTGAAACCCTGGGTGATCGGGGGTGGAATTTTCATTCTTTGTGTCTGGATGTTTGAGTTTTTATCACCCCCTTTAATTTGGGACGCGGTATTGGATCATTTCCGCTTTGCAGGCGAAGTGGTGAGACTTCACTCGCTCCCCATTCATTGGACAAATCACACAGGGGATATGCCCAAATTCGTTGAAATGATTTGGGCCGGATTTTGGGCTATGGGCGGAGAATTTATGGCGAAAGCTTCCATGGCCATCTCAGTAGGATTGACCGTTTGGATTTTAATGGTATATCCCGCTTCCAAAGGATTTCCCGCGTATCTAGGGCCCTGCATCTTTTTAACCTGTCCCTTCTTTTTGGCATTGTTTGCATGGGGATATGTCGAGGGACATTTGGCTCTGTTTGAGATTTTATCCCTGATCTCGCTTTTGGAATTTATTGAAAAACCGCGCCAAAAGGTTTGGCTTCTGAACGGGTTCTTTTTTATGGGCGCGGCTATTGCCACGAAATACACGGCGCTGTTGGGGATGGTGGGGGTAACCGCATTGCTTTTGCTTGCAAAGCCGGGAGTATTTAAAACAAAGATGAATTGGGTGTTATTTGCTGTTTTTGTTCTTTGCCCATTACCCTGGTATTTACGAAATGGAATGGCCAATGGGAACCCTGTTTATCCTCTCGGGACAGGTGTTTTCGGTGGACCTCCAGGGTTTGATCCCTCTATGGAAATGGCGCTTTGGACCGACACGGGAAGGATTTTCGGCGAAAATATTTTTGAATCGTTAAAGCGGCTTTGGCTTGTTTTTTTTACCCCTGAAAATGGATTGGGGGCTTCCTGGACGCCATTGGTTTTTATGTCCTTGCCATGGGGGGTATGGATTAAAACTAGAGAAAAAAGAATTTTTCTATTGATCATATTCACTTTAATTTATTTTGGGATCTGGGCTCTACTTTGTACGAACCTCAGACATGGATCGGGTGGTTGCTTGGCATTATTGGTTCTGGCCACTTTTCTTTGGGGCGAGGCCTTTCGGGACGGGGGATCGAAGGCGAAATTAATATTTTTCGTGGGGATCATTTTTTCGTTCGTGTTAACTCTTTTCACGCAAATTCAAACGACCGCTCCCTATGCCACGGCTATCGGAATGGAAGATTCGTTGGTTCGCCTTAAAAGAAATTATTCTTTTAACTTGGATACCTATGCTGCTTATCGCGAAATAGAAAATAACTCCTCTCCGCGGGATAAGGTTTTGGCCTTTGGGGTTTTCCAAACCTATCCCCTGTGCCGAATGTCGTATGTTGATTTCTTTTGGAAAGAACCAATTCTTTTCAAGTGGGCGGCAAGTGCTCAGACGGCAGAGGGATTGGCCAGACGATTAAAGGAAGAAGGTGTTAAATACATCCTGTATCAAAGGGAAGAGGCGGTCATGATGTCGGGGAAGGAGAAGGGATTTGAGGTAACTGGGATACCGGAGGTTTCATACATCGAATTTTGGAAGCACTATGCCAACCCCCTTCTTTGCCTTGAAAATTGCACAGTGTATCTTGTTGAGGAAACGCCATCCCCACATTCCTTCCCGTTAAAGGATTTGCCGGGGTTGCAGGAAAAAATTATTCGGTTGGTGGAATCGAATCCAGATAATGTTCGCGAGGGATTAGAAGAAGCTAAACTATTATTAAAACGTTGTCCTGAGTGGGGATGGGGGTATGAGATTGAAAGACGCGTTGACTTAAGCGCGGGAGACAAAAAAAGTGCTGCACGGGCCCTCGGGTGTTATTTAAGAATGGCACCAGGCAATGGAGGAATGGTTTATGGTAAATCCATTGACGTCGGAAGTTTGTGCAAAGGAGCTTTGAAAGATTACCGACAAGTCGAATGATTGTGTGGATTTTACTTGTTTTGGCAGTATTGAAGCGGATTTGGGGTTAGGACGCATTCGGTGGCGATCCGCAAATTTTTTAATTTTCCGGTGTGTCGTAATTCGTAGAGTCTTGGAACAATGATATCCCTCACTGCGACTGGGGAGAGCGGGTTAATGTATATTTTGGTTCCACCTTCAAAACCCGCCTGATTAACGGTCCTCCACTTGATAAGGATATGCCAAGGCATGACATTTACCGCGTCCCGGGGAGAATAATACCATTCCTCGTTACAGGGAATATGACTTCCCATGGCGGCGTGACAGGCGTGAACCAGATCGGAAAATCCTCGCAACTCTTCCGGAGTATGTTCCTCGGGGCGGGCATTTTTAGATTTGGAATAGATTGCTAAGGTGGGAAAGCGGTGTCCGAGTTCCGCTAGGGCGATCGCATGATCGTTCTCAGCGAAAATCAGGTGGTTTTGGGCGGAAAAATTAATAATGGCGTCATTGTAAATGTTGGGATGATCCCGGGCGATTTCCACCTCGGCTTGAATAGAGGTCCCCCATTCGTCTAGGCCCACGAGCTGTTTGTGAAGATGATCAAGGGATGCTCCGGCGGGTTGAAGCCAGTTTTGAAAAATAGTCACATATCGGATGAAGGGATTGTGCTGATAAATATCCGTCAAGGCTTCGATCGTGAATTGCATGAACCAATAATGTTCTTCATCGGACATTTCTCCAGAGGAATAATACTCATGATCCGTTGTGGCACCGGGTTTGAAATGCCGACCCGCGATAATCAATTCATGGGCTCCTCCGAAGAAAGACTCGGACAGTTTGCGAATATCGTTTGAAGTCAATGACTCAATATCTTCCGGAGTTTTTCCCAGCAGACGAAGCTTCGTATAGATGATTTGGCTGACATGTTCCCAGCCCTTCGGATTGTCCAGGTAATTCTGCATCCATTGGGATTGGGGAAGTGATAATTTAAAACCGTGGTTTTTGACCCAATAATCGATCGTGACGATCTCAAATAAATTGGCCACCCGGCGGAAAACCGACTTCGTGGCGTCAATCATGTCAGGGTTGACCTTATCAAGCTTCTGATAATGGCCGTCCCAGTTTTGAATCAACCGGGACTTTTCGGGAGGGGTCCGAAAATATCCCGAAGTGCAAAAATCGCAATAATTTTCCTTCGCCTGGTGTTCCAAAAGCTTCGGAGGACTAAGGGATCGGTTGGTCAGAGGGCGGTGGGCTCGGTCGGGAACTGTCCAAACCTCTGTGCCGGTTAGGGGATTGATGTGTTTTAAAGTCCCGTCGGTCATCTTGAGGTATAGATTTTGAAATTTCCTCATTGAGCCTTCTCTCATCCATTGAGGGTGGGAAAATGTTATATTGAATTGTAATGAAACTCGAAACTTGAAGCAATGAGTCATATGAGTTGTCGACAGAATTGGTGCGGGCCGCGAAAACTAAACCGGGGGTTTCTTTGAAATTTATTTGCCTTTCCGATTATCAAGGTGCCACCAAATATTTGCCCTTCATTCCTTTGTTGGTGCGGAATGAGGAACCAGATTTTATTTTCTATTGTGGCGGATCCATGCGTGGTGAAAAAAGGTTGTTAGAATATGAGACGGCGCGAAAGTTTCACAGCAAACCCGACCTTGATTCCCCAGTGATACAAAAAGAATTTCACGAGGACAGCATCCATCTCCAGCAGTTTTTATTGGCCCTGGCGGACACACAAAAAACCATCTATGAGATACCGGGTTTGGAGGATGCGCCCGAGGCCCATTATTTCAAAACCATTTACAATCTTTCGAGCATCTACCCCAATTTACAGCCAACGCATGAAATGCTTCACCATGAGGAAGCTTTTTCGGTGGCGGGTTTCGGAGGTGAAATAACATTGAGCGAAGATCAAAGGGAATTGATCCTTCAATATTCAACCTCATGGGCTGAATTTTCGCTTAGGCGTTTGGAGTATTTCCCAGGGGATAAGATTTTGCTGTTCCATTCCCCGCCTGTCTGTCGTTTGGATATGTCTGACGGTGAACATTGTGGAGTTTTGTTAATCAATGAAATTATTGAAAGGGTTTCACCTACTCTTGTCATTTGTGGCCGCGCAAAATTGGGGCAAGGTTTGGTGAAAATGGGCAAAACCACGGTGGTGAACCCTGGCCCCCTATTTCAAGGGAATTATGCTGTGGTTGATTTCCCAAGTTTGGATGTTCGCTTCGGTAACATGGAAGACTTCTAACCCAAACATAAAACACAAGGACAGCATTGGTACCCGTTTTAGAAATTAAAAATTTAAAAATCGGTCTTTTTGATGCTGATGGAAATTTCCAAAGACAAATTTTAAACGGGTTTGATATTGACCTCTATTCTGGTCAAAAACTTGCTTTGGTAGGCGAGTCGGGATGCGGCAAGACCATTTCTGCATTGGCGATTGTTAACTTGCTTCCCACTGCAAAAATGAAAATAACTGAAGGCTCCATATGTTTTGAGGGGAGGGATTTAACGAAGGCAGACGAAAAAATTTGGCCTGATATACGCGGCAAAAAAATTTCTATCATATTTCAGGATCCGTTATCAGCGTTAAATCCTCTCATCACGGTTGGAGAACAAGTCCGTGAGGCTTTGAACAGTGAATGTGGCCCGATTAATAATGCGCCAATGGCTACGACTGAAGTTATTCGTCTTTTTTATGAAATGGGGCTTCCTGATCCTGATCGAATTTACCGTCAATATCCCCATCAACTTTCCGGCGGTATGTGTCAACGAGTTGGAATCGCCATGGCTTTAGCCGCTTCCCCGGGGCTTTTGATCGCAGATGAGCCCACCACTTCCCTGGATGTAACGGTTCAAAGCCAAATTCTTCAATTGCTCAAAAAAGAAATAAAGACCCGAAAATTCTCCTTATTATTTATCACGCATAATCTCCGATTAGTGGAAGGTTTTTGTGACAGGGTGGCAGTGATTTATGCGGGTCAAGTGGTAGAGGAAGGAAAGACTTTAGATGTTCTGACAAATCCCCTGCACCCATATACAGAAACTTTGATTGTGTCTCTTTTAAAAAAGAATAAGAAAACAGACAATTTAAACGTGAATAACGGAAGGGATAAAACGCCAAATGATGTTGCTTCTGGATGTAGTTTTGCCACTCGTTGTTCAAAATCAAACCTCGATTGCTTTGCCCAAAAGCCTTTGTTAACCGTAAATAACGATGGGAGGAAAGTTCGTTGCTTTTATCCCTTGTAAATGTAAGCCATCGATTCACGGGCAGAAAAACATTTTGGGGGGCGCCTGAAACCTATGTTTATGCCTTAAACGATGTCTCATTGGATATTGAACGGGGTGAAATTCTCGGAGTCGTAGGGGAATCGGGATGCGGTAAAAGCACATTGGGGCGCTGCGCTATAGGGTTGATCCGCCCCACAGAAGGAAATGTAGAATGGGATGGAAACGATATTTCCGACTCGGGGCATGGTTCGGTTCCTCTCCTACGGTCGAGTTATCAAATGGTATTTCAAAATCCCTATGCGTCTTTAAATCCACGCCAAAAAACTAAATCAATGCTTGAAGAGGCTTTGCACAAGGTTAAAAGAAAAAAAGAAATTGGGCCCCATGATGGGATAATTACAACTTTGATCGAGCGCGTGGGATTATCAGTCAAAGATTTGAATAAATATCCGCATCAATTTTCAGGTGGACAAAGGCAAAGAATCGCCCTAGCTCGGGTCTTGGCGTTGAATCCGAAATTAATCATTTTGGATGAACCGCTGTCGAGCTTAGATGTTACGACACAAAGTTCAATTTTGAATTTGTTAAAGGAAATAAACGAACGGACGGGAGTTGGTTACCTGTTCATATCACATGATTTGCGAATCGTCGGAGATCTAAGTGATCGAGTGGCGGTGATGTATTTGGGAAAAATTGTTGAACTGGGACCGACTGATAAGGTTTTGGAACAACCCCGACATCCCTATACCCAGGTATTGCTTGCCGCGAGCGAAGGAAAACACATTTTTTTAAATGGGGATCCGCCAAGTCCCACAAAAATATTGCAGAGATGCCCATTTACTTCTCGTTGTCCACTTGTAGAAAACAGATGTAAAGAAAGTCCACAAAAGCTTGAGAAAATTGGCGAAAATTGGAGGGTGGCCTGCTGGAAAGCCTTGCGGTGACGAGATAAAAGGTACCGGTATGGCTAAATATCCAAAATGGTGGTAGCCTGAAAATGAATATCAATTAGACCTGCCCGTCAAAATTATCCAAATTAAATTCTTCAATTCCATCACAGCTTCTGGGGAGACTCGCTTGAAAACCTTGATTGTGAATCCACCGACTTGCAATGGCATGAAATATATCCGTGAAGGCAGGTGCGAACAAAGACTCAATTCTTTCCAATATGTTATGGTCCCCATCTCACTTCCGATGATAGCGGGAGCCCTAGAAGCCAAAAATCATGATGTGAAGATTTTAGATTGTATTGCCAATGATGTGGATGTGGAAGGCTTAAAGACGGCTATTACAGAATTCAACCCGGGTTTTGTATTGTTTAATATGTCAACCGCGACCTCGGCAAGCGATATTGAGGTCATCAACCGGATGCGACCACTCACGAAATCGCATTTCACAGTGATCGGAAATCACGCCACATCTTTGCCAGAAGAAGTTCTTATGGCTTCGGGCTTGGATTCGGTGATTCGTCGCGAACCTGAATTGACAACCCAAGATCTTGTTGATGCGATCGAAAAAGGAAAGGGACTTGGTCAGGTCCTGGGAATTACGTTTAAAAACACCGATGGAACGATCGTAAACAATGACGATCGTCCCTTTAATGAGAATTTAGATGACTTGCCCTTTGCCGCTCGGCATTTGCTTGAAAATGCCCGATACACCCTTCCCGTGATTAATGAACCCTATACCCTTATTATCACCAGCCGGGGATGTCCCTACTCTTGTATTTATTGCACAGCCCATCAATATTATGGAAAAAAATTACGATTGCGAAGCGCGGAAAATGTAGGCGATGAGATGCAGGAGTGTCTTGAGAAACATCATATTCGAAACTTTACTATGTGGTCTGATACGTTTAATCAGAGTAAAAAATTCGTCTTGGACGTATGCGCGGAGATCAACCGCCGGGGAATGGATAAGAAAATCCGTTGGATGGCGAATAGCCGTGTTGATCATGTGGATGCAGAAGTTCTTGGCGAGATGAAATCCTCGGGATGTATAGGTGTTTCATATGGAGTTGAATCGGGCGTTGATGAAATCTTAGAAAAAATGAAAAAAGGAGCAAACGCCCAACAGGCTAAAGACGCGGTTCGCTTAACAAAGATGGCTGGAATCGAAGTACTAACCCATATCATTTTTGGATTGCCTGGCGAGACGATTGAAACGATTAATAAAACCATAGAATATGTTAAGGAAATGGACCCTGATTACGCTCAGTTTTATTGCGCCATACCTTTCCCCAAAACGGAATTGGAAGACATGGGCAAAAAAAATGGATGGATTTCAACCGAAGATTATTCAAAATATGAGTTAAATCAACCTGTTTTGAATTTACCGACATTATCGTCGGAGCAACTGCAGAAAGCCCGAATTCGCGCATACCGTGAATTTTATTTAAGACCAACCTATATTTTTAAAAGATTAAAAAAAATCCATAGCTGGAACGATTTTCAAAAGACATATTTTCAAGCGAAAGATTTTATAAATAGCTGGATTTCCCACGATTCCAATGAAAAAAGCCCAATATATAAGGCGTCTGGCGCCTCTTTAAGTGTTGGCTGAATATTTAAAGATTATGTAAAATATTGTTGACGGGGAAGAGCTATTTTTGTATAACACATTCCCCGGCCACTATGGCTTGTGGCCCCTGCTCCTCTGGTGAGCGGTGAAGTTGTTCTTTTAAATACGATACCCACACAATCGAATGTAAGTTGGCTTCGATTGCGGTGCTTACGGCACCGGCGAATATTGTTGTCTCCGGTGGGGTAAGCATCGTATGGATGCTTGTCTGTGATCGGTCTTTGAAAACTAAATAGTGCTTACGAAATAAGTTTGGGTGCTAGTCAATAGTAGTTTGAGTTTTTAGAGCCTCAAATTCTTTTGGAGAGTTTGATTCTGGCTCAGGACAAACGTTGGCGGTGCGTCTTAGACATGCAAGTCGAGCGTGAAAGCCCGCAAGGGTGAGTAAAGCGGCGAACGGGTGAGTAATACTTGGGTAACGTGCCTTTCAGATTGGGATAACGCGCCGAAAGGCGTGCTAATACCGAATAAGACCACGGCTCCTACGGGAGCAGGGGTCAAAGATGGCGCAAGCTATCACTGAAAGATCGGCTCAAGCACCATTAGCTAGTTGGCGGGGTAATGGCCCACCAAGGCGACGATGGTTAGCCGGCCTGAGAGGGTGATCGGCCACACTGGGACTGAGATACGGCCCAGACTCCTACGGGAGGCAGCAGTTTGGAATATTCCACAATGGGCGAAAGCCTGATGGAGCGACACCGCGTGAAGGATGAAGGTCTTCGGATTGTAAACTTCTTTAGACCTAGATGAAGATTGCAGGGTAAATAATCCTGTAATTTGACAGTATAGGTAAAATAAGCCACGGCTAACTCTGTGCCAGCAGCCGCGGTAATACAGAGGTGGCAAACGTTGTCCGGATTTATTGGGTGTAAAGGGCATGTAGGTGGTTTTGTAAGTCGAAGGTGAAATGGCCCGGCTCAACCAGGTCATTGCCTTTGAAACTGCAAGGCTTGAGTACGGAAGAGGAGAGTGGAATTCCCAGTGTAGCGGTGAAATGCGTAGATATTGGGAGGAACACCGGTGGCGAAGGCGGCTCTCTGGTCCGAAACTGACACTGAGATGCGAAAGCCAGGGGAGCAAACGGGATTAGATACCCCGGTAGTCCTGGCCGTAAACGATGAGTACTAGGTGTTAGAGGTATCCACTCCTCTAGTGCCGCAGCTAACGCATTAAGTACTCCACCTGGGGACTACGACCGCAAGGTTGAAACTCAAAGAAATTGACGGGGGCCCGCACAAGCAGTGGAGCATGTGGTTCAATTCGACGCAACGCGAAGAACCTTACCTGGGTTTGACATCCTCTGACCGCCTATGAAAGTAGGTTTCCCCGCAAGGGGCAGAGAGACAGGTGCTGCATGGCTGTCGTCAGCTCGTGTCGTGAGATGTTGGGTTAAGTCCCGCAACGAGCGCAACCCCTATCTTTAGTTGCCATCGGGTTAAGCTGGGCACTCTAAAGAGACCGCCGGTGACAAACCGGAGGAAGGTGGGGATGACGTCAAGTCCTCATGGCCTTTATATCCAGGGCTACACACGTGCTACAATGGTCGGTACAAAGGGCCGCAAACCCGCGAGGGGGAGCAAATCCCAAAAAGCCGGCCTCAGTTCAGATTGGAGTCTGCAACTCGACTCCATGAAGCTGGAATTGCTAGTAATCGCGGATCAGCACGCCGCGGTGAATACGTTCCCGGGCCTTGTACACACCGCCCGTCAAGTCACGAAAGCCAGTTGCACCAGAAGCGATTGCGCTAACCCGCAAGGGGGGCAGATTGCGAAGGTATGACTGGTGATTGGGACTAAGTCGTAACAAGGTAGCCGTATCGGAAGGTGCGGCTGGATCACCTCCTTTCTATGGAGAACATGTTAGGGGAACCCTATTTAGGGTGCGCCTTAACGTAACTCCAAGTGGATACCTAAACAAGTTGAGCACTATTTAGTTTTGAGAGACCGATACCGAATCGGTTCTTTTAAAGTTGAGGGCATTTTTTTGCCTGTCTGCGCCAAACTGGGATGGGCCTATAGCTCAGTTGGTTAGAGCGCGCCCCTGATAAGGGCGAGGTGACTGGTTCGACTCCAGTTAGGCCCACCATCTATGCGTGGGCTTCTGGTTAGATCCGGGGGGATGTAGCTCAGTTGGGAGAGCACCTGCTTTGCAAGCAGGGGGTCACCGGTTCGATCCCGGTCATCTCCACCATAAATGGTGGTGGCTTCGAGTGAAGGTTGCGTGAATTTTTATTGCTAGAAATTCACGGAGCTTTTACTTCTTGAGTGAAAGTATCTTCTGGCTGATGGCCAGAACCGCTTTTTAAAAGCGGGGCGGTTCTTTGACAATTGATTGAAATACTATTATTAGCTGAACCGAGTGCATTAGTGAATTCTTATGCGGTGGCGAAGAAGCATGTGATCAAGCTACTAAGAGCATACGGAGGATGCCTTGGCGTCAGATGGCGATGAAGGACGTGACAGCCTGCGAAAAGTCGCGTGGAGCCGGCAATAGGCTTTGAAGCGCGAATGTCCGAATCGGGAAACCGCATGGGGCAAACCCCCATGACTCCCGCCTGAATCAATAGGGCGGGGTGAGCCGACCTGGAGAAGTGAAACATCTCAGTATCCAGAGGAACAGAAATCAAAGAGATTCCCCCAGTAGTGGCGAGCGACCGGGGAACAGTTCAAACCTTTTACGTGTAAGCCCGTGAGCGTTGCGTAGAGGGGGTTGTAGGGCTGGCTAGGTCTTTTTACGGAAAGGCCGAGGAGTTACAAAGAAGATAGGTAGCCGAAGGGCCTGGGACGGTCCGACACAGAGGGTGAAATTCCCGTAGGCGAAACTTACTCTTCCTCCTTGCTAGTTCCTGAGTACCACGAGACACGTGAAACCTTGTGGGAATCCGGGCAGACCACTGTCCAAAACTAAATACAAGCTGACGACCGATAGTGAAACAGTACCGTGAGGGAAAGGTGAAAAGCACCCCGAGAGGGGAGTGAAATAGTACCTGAAACCGTATGCTTACAATCAGTGGAAGCACTATTTTAGGAGGTTCCGGGCCTACGGGTTCGTAACGCCTATCAGTGTAACCGCGTGCCTTTTGCATAATGATCCGGAGAGTTATTAAGTGATGCAAGGTTAAACCCCGTCAGAGGGGTGGAGCCGTAGCGAAAGCGAGTCTTAAAAGGGCGATTCAGTATCACTTATTAGACCCGAAGCGGGATGATCTAGCCATGACCAGGGTGAAGCCTTGTTAACACGAGGTGGAGGCCCGAACCGATGTATGTTGAAAAATGCTCGGATGAGTTGTGGATAGGGGTGAAAAGCCAATCGAATTCCGTGATAGCTGGTTCTCCTCGAAATATCTTTAGGGATAGCCTCGGGAAGTAGTTATTGGTGGTAGAGCACTGATTGGGCTAGGGGCCTTAACAGGTTACCAAATCCTTTCAAACTCCGAATGCCGATAACGTAATCCCGGGAGTCAGTCTGTCAGCGCTAAGGTTGATGGTCGAAAGGGAATCAACCCAGCCCATCAGCTAAGGTCCCCAAGTACATGCTAAGTGGTAAAGGATGTGGAGTCGCCTAAACAACCAGGATGTTGGCTTAGAAGCAGCCATCATTTAAAGAGTGCGTAACAGCTCACTGTTCGAGCGATTCTGCGCCGACAATTTAACGGGGCTCAAGCATGTCACCGAAGCTGTGGATTTGTATCCTCCTCGTGAGGGTACAAGTGGTAGAGGAGCGTTCTGTTCTAGGATGAAGGTCGACCGTAAGGACGGCTGGACGAAACAGAAGTGATCATTCCGGATTAAGTAGCGTAAATGCGTGTGAAAAACATGCACGCCGTAAATCTAAGGTTTCCTCGAGCAAGGGTAATCCGCTCAGGGTAAGTCGGTCCCTAAGTTGAGGCTGAAAAGCGTAAATGATGGGTATCAGGTTAAAATTCCTGAACCACCGAAAGGCGTTATCACCGATGGGGAGACGCAGAAAGATAGGAGATCCCGGCCGCTGGTCGTGTCGGGAGGTGCTCATAGGTGGGTCCGTAGGCAAAATCCGCGGGCCATATACACCGAGGGGTAACTCGAGCCGCAAGGCGAAGTCTTTGACTCTACGCTGCCAAGAAAATCCTCTAGGGAGTCCTAGGTGACCGTACCGCAAACCGACTCAGGTAGATGAGGAGAGAATCCTAAGGCGCTCGAGTTATGTGTTGCCAAGGAACTCGGCCAATTACTCTCGTAACTTCGGGAAAAGAGAGGCCGTTTGACGTGAAGGGCTCGCGCCTGGAGCGTCGAAAGGCCGCAGATAAATGGCTCAAGCGACTGTTTAACAAAAACACAGCACTCTGCAAAGCCGTAAGGCGACGTATAGGGTGTGACGCCTGCCCGGTGCTGGAAGGTTAAGGGGATGGGTTAGCGCAAGCGAAGCTCAGAACCGAAGCCCCAGTAAACGGCGGCCGTAACTATAACGGTCCTAAGGTAGCGAAATTCCTTGTCGGGTAAGTTCCGACCTGCACGAATGGCGTAACGACTTGGGCACTGTCTCGGCAACATGCTCGGCGAAATAGTAGTTCGAGTGAAGATGCTCGATACCCGTATCTAGACGAAAAGACCCCATGAAGCTTTACTGCAAGTTGACACTGAACTTCGGTTTAACATGTGTAGCATAGGTGGGAGACTTTGATGGGGGGGCGCCAGCCTCCTCGGAGTCGTCAGTGAAATACCACTCTTGTTGTATTGAAGTTCTAACCTCGGGCCGTTATCCGGCCCAGGGACAATGTCTGCTGGACAGTTTGACTGGGGCGGTCGCCTCCCAAATTGTAACGGAGGCGCCCAAAGGTTCCCTCAGCGCGGTTGGAAATCGCGCTTACGAGTGTAAAGGCATATGGGAGCTTAACTGCGAGACAGACACGTCGAGCAGGTGCGAAAGCAGGGCTTAGTGATCCGGCGGTACCTCGTGGGAGGGCCGTCGCTCAACGGACAAAAGCTACTCTGGGGATAACAGGCTGATCTTGCCCAAGAGTTCATATCGACGGCAAGGTTTGGCACCTCGATGTCGGCTCATCACATCCTGGAGCTGAAGTAGGTTCCAAGGGTTAGGCTGTTCGCCTATTAAAGTGGTACGTGAGCTGGGTTCAGAACGTCGTGAGACAGTTCGGTCTCTATCTGGTACGGGCGGAGGACATTTGAAGGGAGCTTTCCCTAGTACGAGAGGACCGGGAAGGACGTATCTCTGGTACTCCTGTCATCCTGCCAAGGGTGTTTGCAGGGTAGCTATATACGGACGAGATAAACGCTGAACGCATATAAGCGTGAAACTTACCCTAAGATGAGATGTCCCGGGCCACAAGGCCCCTAAAGGCTCCACGTAGACTACGTGGTTGATAGGCTGGGTGTGTAAGTTCCGTAAGGAATTGAGCTGACCAGTACTAATCCGCCGTGAGGCTTGGTCATATGTTTCATCTTCACCGCAATTCCTAATCCACTTTGGTTCAAGGATAGTATTTCAATCAATCTTTTTAACTGCTAATAACAGTTAACGATCTCGATGTTTCCCGGTGGTTATAGCGGAGGGGAAACACCCGTTCCCATTCCGAACACGGAAGTTAAGCCCTCCAGCGCTGATGGTACTTCACATGTCTTGTGTGGGAGAGTAGGACGCTGCCGGGATTTTAAAACGAACCCAACCTTTCAATTGAGAGGTTGGGTTTTTTATTTATTGAACAGTGTTGTTTGTTTATTTAATCAGGAATGATCAATTTGTGAATTACTTCAACCCAACAAAAAAGGAAAAATATTAACTAGAACACCATTTTTCAAGCCAATACGTTTTACAAAGGGTTTATTAATTCATAAAAGAGTAGAGGAGAGGTATTAACGGGTTGTTTTATTTTTGTATTCTCGTATGACAGTATTGAAGAAATTTGGTTCACTGATTAGTTCGAGGGCCGAGACGAAATACCAATCCCGGTGTTGGGTATTTCCAAATACTGTTTCATATTTAGCTGCATTGAGCAGTGGGTAAGCGCAAATTTCTTTCAGCAGCCCGTTGATCTCGTTTGGATTAAATATTTCCGGGTCGAGGTAGTGTTCCTGAAAGTCACGCAAGAAATAGAAATCACTTTTTGGAATGGGTTTTTCACTTGGGTTGAGGATATGGGTCAAAAGGTCATGTGGCTCAAAGGCTAATCGTGAATGCGAGGCTAAATAAGAGGTTGAAAAGTAGGCGTCCGGAAAAGTGCAATAAAGAGGATGGCCAAAATCGGTGTTCGTGACACATCTGTAGACTTGTTCTTTGCTGAACACATCACTTTGTTTTGCAAATAAAGGTTTGACGCGTTCTAACGCGTTATCAAACTGATAAACCTTGTCTAAAAAAGGCGTGAGAATTAAATGGATGTCAGGGCGTAACTGGAGGGTTTCCGTTAGATAGAGAGCTGAGAAGTAATCGTAATCATTCTCCGAGAAATAAATGGAGTCAAGGGGCAATGATTTGAGAGCGGTAAGACCGTAGCCGACATAAAGAAATTGCCGGGTTTGGTTGTTGGCCTGGATGCCGTTGAGGTACACCAAAGGAACCATCGCGAGTAAGCAAAATAAAAGAAGGTGTTTTCCAAAGCGGTTAATTTTGGAAAAGAGAGAAAATAAACCGATACACCCCAAAAATCCGATGACCCAGTTATTTGTTAGTAAATGATCGGCGATATGCCAATATTCAATGGGAGTGGCCTGAAGATAAAAAATATTGGTAACAAGCACGAGTGCCATCAAACCTACGGCAGAAAGACACAATGGTTTGTCCCGTTTGAACAGAAAATAACTTCCCGCCAAAACGAAAAACAGGAAAAACGGACAGAATTCTCTCAAGGTGTGGTTGGAGATATATTCCATTTTATAAAACAATGACAGATAGGATCCGACAGGGGCAGTCGCTAGGGTTTCCACCTTTAGATAGTTCATTCGCGTAATTGTTTCCAAAAAGCGAAAAAGATTCGTGGGTGCACCAAAATCGATGATGGGTTTTGCAAATGCACGAATGGGTAAATAAAGGTAAAGGCTGAGGGCGAAAATCGATTGGGAAAATCCTAAAATGATTTGCTTTGGGGAGAGATCAAGTTTTTGTTTATTTGCCCGGGAAAATAATGCTGCCGACGCCACGAGAAACCCCAAAAACGCTTGGGTGGGCCAGTGGTTGCAGAACCCCAACGCGAAAATAAATAGAAACAATAAAAAAATACTGGGTTTGGGTTTTTTCTCCTTTGCGAGAAAAATTTGGGTGGTAAGAACGAGCGAAAGTTCCAGGACGATTTGCAAAACATAGATGCCTCCCTTGGAAACCAGTGAGTTGCTCCAGAAGGTTTGGGAGAGGCCGAAATTTAAAGCGGAGAATAGGCAGATTAGTTCCATATGAGTCGGGGATGGGGAGGTGAGGTCAAAAAATGAGGGACGGTTCAAAAAAAGGCGTGCGTTAAGAAAGAACAGAAGAGTGGCGAAGCCGCCCAGGAAGGCCGCAAAGAGGTTAAGCGTCATGGCCGGGTTGCCGATGGGAAATAACGAGAACAACCTTCCGATGAGAATGAAGAGGGGATACCCGGGCGCATGGATGATTCCCAGCCCCACACAACCAACCACAACCTCTGGTGAGTCGTTCCTAAAAAGCGCAGGATTGAGGGTTACCAAATAAACAATAAATGGTATCAAAAAGGCCGCTAGGCTAACTCCGAGGGTTATATACAAACTGGCCGGACGGGGACTAACTGGAAGCGACGAATTTAAGTTTACGGTACCGGGTAAAGTGATTGCGGAGAGGGGCTGGTTTCTTTTAAATACCACCGTTTATCCTTTGGGAAATCTTTAAAAGAAACCGCATATCTTAATCAGATTAAGACAAAATTGTGACTTTGTGACCTCTATCATGACACGGACCTAAGAAGAATGACAAAATCGATAGGCATTCCTATCGTTATATCCAAAAGCGGGAATGAATATTGACAAATGAATTGTTTTTTAAATAACCCGATTCTATATTAACGAAATAGCATCTTTTATTTTAACAAAATGGGGAGACGTAAATGAAAGTTGTCAATGAAGTGTCATGGATGATTGGGGGACCCCAAGGCACGGGGGTGGATTCTTCCGCCAATCTATTTTCCCAGGCTTGCGCCACCGCCGGGTTATGGATTTTTGGAAAACGCGAATACCATTCTAACATCAAGGGAAAACACAGTTATTTTCAGGTCCGCGTGTCTGATAAACCAATTCACAGCCATGTGGATGATGTTCATATTCTGGCGACCTTTGAGGACTCAACAGCTCGTCTTCATGCCCATGAGGTGGTGAATGATGGGGCGCTAATTTACGATCCCACCAAAATCACTTTGGATGATCTCAATGTTAAATCTTCTGTTGTTAAACTCCCCATCGATTTCAACATGGTTTTGCGACATGTAGCGGAAGTTACCGGCGAGGAATATTCTAAATTATCCATCATTAAAAATACGATTGCGGTCGCAGCTTCGGTCGCCCTTCTTCGTATGGACATTTCGCTGATGGAAGAAACACTTTCCCGAATTTATTCCGGCAAAAAGGCCAAGTTTATCCCACTTAACATGGCTGCAGTCAAAAAAGCTTACGAGGCCGTTGATGCCTTGCCGGAAGCAATGCATGCTCAGTTCCCCTACCATTTAGAACCCATCAAGAACATGCCAAAGCGGTTGTTGATTAACGGAGCCCAAGCCAACTCATTGGGAAAACTGAAAGCCGGTTGTCGTTACCAATCCTATTATCCGATTAGCCCTGCGACGGATGAGAGTTATTACCTTGAAAGTCATCCCGAATTCGGGATCGCCGTGGTTCAATGCGAAGATGAAATTGCCGCAGTGGAAATGGCTTTGGGTGCCTCGACGACTGGAGTGAGGGCTTCAACGGCTACCTCCGGCCCTGGTTTTTGTCTGATGGCGGAGGGGTTGGGGTGGGGTGGAATGAATGAAGTTCCTATTGTGGTTTTTAATTATCAGCGAGGAGGGCCTTCGACCGGTTTGCCTACCCGACATGAGCAAGGTGATTTGATGTTTTCGGTCTATGGTGGCCATGGAGAATATCCGCGTCTTGTGATGTCACCTTCCACGATCGAAGATCATTTTCACCTGGCGTTTGAATCCTTCAACTATGCGGACAAATTCCAAACTCCAGTCATTATTCTGAATGACAAGTTTCTAACGCACAGCCTCCAAACTATTCCGCCCTTTAAGGAAAATCATCTTTCGATAGACCGGGGAAGGTT
Organism: uncultured bacterium; assembly: GCA_964525605.1. GTDB lineage: Bacteria > Oederibacteriota > Muellerivitia > Muellerivitales > Muellerivitaceae > CAVTWJ01. Next base: position 163,454 of record CAZGKT010000001.1, on the reverse strand, counting down.
GGCGACTCCCCAGGAATTGGAAGCGGCTATAGCGGATGGCAAGGGGTTTCCACGTTTTCGCCCTGATGCAAAATCAGGCATTTCTTCCCGGCCCTATCCCGGTCAGGAAGGAAGTCCCTATTGGATGACAGGGGATGAGCACGATGATTATGGCCACATCACTGAAAATCCTGAATCTCGAAAGAAAATGCACGAGAAGAGAATGGGAAAATATAAACTTATGCTGGAACAGATTCCCGAGGATCGGCAGTTCAGCCTGCATGGTGATGAAAATGCGGAGGTCATGATTGTTTGTTGGGGAACCACCTTTGGGGTGATCGCGGACGCTCTCCCTCTCCTAAAAAAAGCAGGTATCAATGCCAATTGCCTGCATATCCGTATGTTGCATCCGTTTCCGATTGCGAGCGAAAAAATCCTCAAAAAGGCGAAGCGGTTGATTCTCGTTGAGAGCAACTGGGGGACGCAGTTGGGACACTTGATCCGTATGAGCACCGGTCTTTTCATTAAATCTCAGATCGTCAAATACACCGGTCGCCCCATGTCTTTGAATGAAATTTTGGATTCAATTGAAAAGCTTGTGAAAAATCAGGTAACTCCGGAAATGGATGCGCTTTCCGGACAGTCTATCGAAAAGGTGGTGCTGACCTATGGTCTCTAAACTGCAAACCTCATTAACCGTTGCGGCTTACAAGAGTGAAGTGCATAACGACTGGTGTCCCGGTTGCGGTGACTTTGGAATTCTACAAGCCATCCAGCAATCTTGTGCAGAGTTGTCTCTTCCGCCTTGGGAAACGATGGTTTTCGCCGGAATTGGTTGCTCAGGGAAGACATTCAACTATATGTCCTGCCATGGAGTGCATACGCTCCACGGCAGAGTCCTTCCCTTTGCGGTTGGCGCCAAATTAGCCAATCCAGACCTGGAAGTTATTGCCGTAGGAGGAGATGGGGACGGTTACGGTATCGGCGCGGGTCATTTTGTGCACGCAGGACGTCGCAATGTGGATATGGCCTATATCGTTTATACCAATGAAGTCTACGGCCTGACCAAAGGTCAGGCGGCACCCACCATGGGACGGGGCCAACAGACCAAGTCATTGCCTCTTCCCAACACGAATGACGCAATCCAACCGTTGGCCCTTGCCTTGAGCGCGGGTTACACCTGGATTGGCCGTAGCTATGCTTTTGACGGAAAGCATCTCAAAGAAATGATTAAGAAGGCCATCGAACATAAGGGCATGGCCCTTCTGGATGTTCTTCAACCTTGCCCAACCTTTAACGACATTCATACGGCTGAATGGTTTAACAAGAAAATTAAGGGAGAGGGAGAAAATAACCAGGTCCCGCGAATTTTCAATATCAATGATATGGGACATGATGGGTCGGTCAAGGATCCGACCAATATTGATGAAGTGACCGACAAACAGAAGAAAGCGTTTGAAATGGCCTATTATCACGGGGATCGGATTCCGGTGGGCGTATTTTACGAAATCAAGTTGCCTACCTACGTGGAACGGATGCAGGCCCAGGTCCCAATGCTGAAAAAGTTTTCACCCGCGCGGGTGCCTTACGAGGACGCTAGCCACCTGCCGACCACCGATTTGAGCAAAGTTTATGAGGAATTCCTTTTTTAAAAGGCGGGGGGAAAAAACCCGAAACCTTGGGGTTTCGGGTTTTTTTATTTGGGTCATATTTTTTTAATTAATTTCTGAGGAACACTGTGCCAAAAGTCGTGGCGGTACTACCAATTTTCAATGAAGAAAAACACCTTCTTTCCGTTCTTCACCTTTTAAGGCCGAGGGTGGATTATTTGGTTTGCGTGAATGACGGCTCGAGCGATGGAAGCCGAGAAATTCTTTGTGCTTTCTCTAGAAAAGATCAAAGTTTGTTTCTAGTCGATTTAAAGCTTAACTCAGGAATGGCCGGCGCCTTAAAACAGGGGTTTTTGTTTGTCTTATACTTGCGCGATCAGGGAATCGTGAGTAATACAGACATCGTGGTCACCCTCGACGCGGATGGACAACACAAACCCGAATATATTCCCGAATTAGTTCGGTACATGCTGAAGAAAAAAGTGGATGTGGTTTTGACGAAAAGGGATTTTTCCGTCTACCCAAGATATAAAATATGGGGAAATAGGTTTTTAACATTCACAAACTCAGTGCTTTCTGGCCACAGGTATCAGGATGTCGAATCGGGGCTTCGCCTCTTACAGGTTCGAACCCTACCGACTATTCTTTCCTTTTACACGGGAATAAAATATTCCTGCGCCCAGGAAATCGCTCTTATCACGGCCAGGGCCAAATTCCGTATTGACAATCAATTTTTAGTTAAAATTGCCTATTACCGAGCCGGAACCACGGTTTTGGATGGGTTCATTGTTTTAACCTTGAGTCTCTGGTGTTTTGGGCGGATGCTATTAGGGGCTAAAGAAAAATTCGAGGTGCCAAGTGAAATGAATCAAAAAGCTTTGAGGTACTTCAAAGAAAAAGGGAAGCGGCCCCAGTGAACTCAACTGATTTTAATCTGCCAAAGGTTTCAAGCTTTCTCTGTTGTCATTCTATTTTTCAGGATGTTTTGAATAAAAATTACGACTTAAGAGGTGTTTTTCAAGGGTTTGGGCCGCCGGGTTATCCATTTGGGGTTGAATTTATGACTTTTACCAGGCTGAACCATCCTTCGGGAGGGGAATTTCAAATTGATATTAGTCTTTTTGACGAAAAAGGGGTCAAAGTATCCGATTCGGCTCCACGCAAGATTTTGTTTTCCGACATGAGCTTTCATGACCTGATAACCAGTTGGCGGGTGGTCTTTCCAGCCCCGGGAATATATTCTTTTAAGGTGTTTTGTAATAACCTTCAAGTCGGGGGATCCCAGGTTTTTTGTCGGTAATAGGTCTAGAATTTGAACGTTTTTTTTACTTGGTAATTCAGCTATACTGCAACACGTTTTTTGAATTTCTCTGCGAAAATCAACGAATTTAGAGGGTGTTGTGGCCCGAAAAAGCAATTTATCGGTCTTGAGACGTTGGAATAATCCAACATTTATCATACTTGTTTTTATTACTCTCTTAGGAGCGGGTTTCCGGTTTTACAATCCTAACTGGGATTTTGGCAAGTCCTTTCATCCTGATGAAAGAAACATTCTTGGTCAAACCGCAAGTATTCAAGCCTCGGATGGTTTTAAGGTTAAGTTCTTTGCTTACGGCCAACTGCCTGTTTACCTTTATCGAGCCACCGGTGAACTAATTTCTACCCCGTCTTTTTTCAATTCGTTTTTCCCCAACCAGGCTTTCCTAGCTGCTTTCTTTTATTGGGCTTTTCTTATCTCTCTATTTGCGGGAATCGGTTGGCTTTTCCCACGGAAAAAATTCAAAATTCCTTCTTTCTTAATCGCCTCCGGGGTGTTTTTGCTTGTTTTGTTTATCAAATTCGTGCCAGTGTTTTCGGCCTGGTTTGATTTTCTGAATGATTGGCCATTAAAAGGAGCGAATTTTTGCTTGGACGCGATTTTGTTTTTCGGGGTTTCGGCCCTTTTGTCCGATTTCATCGGATTGGAATGGTTAGGACTCCCAATTTATATCGCAGCTGGATTGACCTTTTTATTGGGTGTCATACCATTTTTCCTTCCAGATGCTTTCGCGAGAACCTTTGGTTCCATGGCCTTTGCGTTGGTCGTCGGAGCGGCATTTACTTGGTTTAGCTGGGAATCCCGGTGGGGCCGACTTCTTCAAATGGCCCTGGGGATTTGGGCCATTTTCGCCTCTTTCTCGCATTATGGCCTTCAATACACTGGTTACAGCGATTGCATGATTATTGGGCGTATTTGGGCCGCCTTTTTTTCCACCCTGACCATTCTGGTTATTTATTGGTTCCTGAACAAGGTTTATGAAAATAAACCACTAGCCCTTTTGGGGTCTGCGTTTTTCGCTTTCTCCGTTGTGAGTATCCAGGTTTGCCATTACTGCATCACGGAATCTTTTATCACCCTCATGTTGGTGGTCATCGCACTTGGTGCGTATGAAGTTTCTCGGCAGGGGTCTTGGAAAAATTACCTTTTAGTTGGTGCGGCTTTTGGTCTTTCCATGGCGGCAAAAACAAGCTCCCTTTATTACCTGTTCATGATTTTGATCGGCCATCTGGTGTATTTATCGAAAACCACTGAAAAGGATTGGCTGAAGCTTGATCATAAAAACAGGGACGATCAAAGCCTGAACAATATTCTCGCGGCACTGTTTCTCGCTGGGGGTACAGGCGCTTTGGTTGGAGCAGGTTATAAATTAAAGGGTGTCATACGTGATCTCTGCCCTTTGAACCCCAACGGTTCCATTGGCATTTGGATTGTTCTTTTTCTCTCTCTTGCAGGTATGGCCGCAGTCCTGTTTGTGTGGGGAGTCTCGAAATTCAGGGTATTGCGGGCCCAGGTACCCCTGTGGTTAAGACTTTCTTCGGCCGGTGCTCTTTCATTTCTGATCTTTTGTTTGCTTTCACCATGGTCCCTCTTGGATTACCAGGGGTTTATGAACTCAATGAATTATGAGTGGTCGGTGGTATCTGATGCGGGCGCCTGCTATGTGCTGCAATTTAAAGACACGCCCCGATACATTTTTCATCTTCAGAACCTGATCAGTGTGGAGTTGTGGTGGCCCCTCGGGATCACGGCGGTACTAGGGATGGTTTGGGTTTTAGGAAGATTCGTTCTTCAGCTTTTTCAACCGGTTTCTTCCGGAGCGATCCTCCCAGCGCCTTTTCTGAAAAACAAAGGGTTTAGATTTATCCTGCCAGAACTCATTCTTCTTTCTTGGTTCATCCCCTATTTCGCCTTTATTGGCGGATGGAACACGAAATTCATACGCTATATGGTTCCCCTGGCCCCTGTTTTTTGCATTTTTGCGGCGATTTTTTTGTGGAATGTGTTTGATCGGCTCCCTAAAAACCTGGAAAGGTTTATCAAACCCGCGCTATTGGCATTAACCGTTGGTGGAAGCCTTTTTTATTCAATGGCCTATATGCATGTCTATCGGTATGCGCATCCCTGGCTTGATTCATCAGGCTGGATTTATAAAAACATACCCCTTGGCTCAAAGATTTATAACGAGGCCTGGGGAGATGGGTTGCCGGTGGATTTGAACCCCCAACAGGACTCACGGTTAGATCGGCCGATGAATCCGGGACTTTACCAACTCCAGGATTTGACTCCCTACGAACTGCACGGTTTTCCAACGGACGACAGCCCGGTAAAGAAAAATTATTACGCCAATATGATTCCTCAGGCTGACTATATCGCCATTTCTTCAAAGAAACTCTGGTACACCCTAACGGATGAAACTCCTGAGTTCAGGCCTCACGGGTTTAATGCTTATCCAGTGACCTCCCGGTATTACCGGGCCCTCTGGGCTGGGCTTTTAGGTTACAAAATGTTACATGAATTTCACAATTTTCCCAGCTTGCTAGGGTGGGCCCATCCGGATGATATGGCTGAGGAATCCTTTTCCGTGTATGACCATCCTCGGGTTTATATTTTCAAAAAAGTCGAGCAAGTGACTCCAGAACGCATCTTGGAAATTCTCAACTCGGATGATTACGTGCGGGGCATTACTCGTGACCAGATGAGGGCAATCACGCCTGAAAACGTGGATGATTTCATCAGCAAACATAACCAGGCTCTGGAACAGGCCGGGCTGCTTCAAAAGCTTAACAACCTTTCCGCGCCTGCAACTCAATCTCCTCCGCCGCCCGACAAACTACAAGCTGAAAAAACCTTGCCTGCTATTGTGCCCCCCATAGGGGGGAAACTTCCTCCGGCATCCGCTGCCTCTTCCTCCGTGACCGATGTTAACGCCCCCCCAGTTCAGGCCCCTGCGACCGTGCCCGGCTTGCCGGACACTCAAACCCTCAAGGTTTTGCAAGACCTGGCGGACCACCCAGTTGTGGAAAATGACATCATGAATTTGCCTCCCCGACCGGAAGAGAAGACGGGTTATCAATGCCGCGCCTGGTTCACCTGGCTGGCGCTTTTGGTTGTCCTCGGATGGCTCGTATTACCGCTGACGCTTCGCATCCTTTCCCCTATTTCTGCGGGGGCCTATTCGCTCAGTAAGGTTCTGGGTTTCCTTGTTTTCACCTGGGTTGTGTGGTTTATGACAAGCTTGAAAATCACGCATTTTACAGCGGGGGCCTGTTGGGTTTGGTTTTTGCTTCTTACGGGTCTTTCGGTTTATGGGTATTGGCGCGACCGAAAAGTTATCAAAGATTTTTATAAGCGTTTGGGTCGTGTCTGGTTAATTCAAGAAGGCGTGTTCGTTTTTGCCTTTATCGCGTTCACATTCGTCCGTCTTTATTCCTCTCATGTGCATGATCCCTCGGGCGAAGGATACAATGGGGGTGGAGAAGCGGGTATGGATTTTGGATTTTTGGCCTCCATCGTGCGGGGCGAGACATTCCCTCCACAAAATATGTGGATGGCGGGCCAACCTATTGGTTACCCGTATTATTTTGGCCATCTAATGATGGGGATACTCTCCAAAACTCTGGGGCTGGTACCTGCCGTGACCTATAACTTGAGCTTGATAACTCTATTTGCCCTGATTTTTTCATCCGCTTTCGGTCTAGCCTACGTCTTATCGGGACGGCTTTCGGGAGGTTGGGTGGCAGGTTTTTTATGTGCAATGGCGAGCAACCTCACCGGAGTTAAACAATATTTGGCCGCGATTAACCAATGCATAGTCGCCCATAACTTGTCCGCGCTTAACGGAATTACCTATGATTTTTTTGGCCCCTCTCGAGTGATTCCGAACAGTATCAACGAGTTTCCCTATTTCAGCGTGCTTTATGGCGACATGCATTCACATACGCTAGCCATGCCTTTCGACATGCTTTTATGGGGAGTGGTGGCTTCCATTTATTTATCCCCTGCGCCTAAGCTATTTAGTTGGAAAGGGGATTGGTTCAAGTTTCTGGTTGCTGGATTTTTGATGGGCGGGCTCGTGTTTCTGAATACTTGGGATATTCTCACGGGGCTCGCGATCATCGGGATCACTCTTTTGGTTCGCGGACTTGTAGTTCTCAATGGAAAAACCATTGTGAAAGGGTCTGGCATGGTTTTCAGCATTCTGGTTCTTGCGTTTACCTTGCTGGGTTGGTGGACCTTGATCATGCCTGGGGTGGATCAACAGGCTCTGGGTGGGTCCACGTTCTACTTGATTCTATTTCTTGGTCTTGGGTTTTTAGCGTCTGTCCTCTGGCTATATTTACAAAAAACTACGCGGCTTCTTTCGAAACACTTGCTGTTTATTGCAGTAGGTGTGGCAGGAATATTGGTGACCGCGGGCTTGTTCTGGATTCCGAACTTTCTTCGATTTACTCCTCAGCAAAACAAGATTCTCTGGGTTCTGCCGTCCATTCGCACGGATCTTAACGACTTCATTGGTATTTATGGTTTTTTTCTTTCAATACTTTTAATGAGTTTTGTTCTGGCCTATTCCAAAGAGATTTTGCTCTGGGTGGGTAAAGCCAAGCCGGAAAAACGATTCTTGAAAAATTTGCCCGACAAAGCCTTTGATTTTCTATCGGGATTGCTTTCCCCTAAAGACCCCGTTCGGGGAATTTTGTCACTGGGGTTCTTTTCTCTGATGGTGGTTTGGGGAGCTTCCTGGGTTCATTGGTCTGAACCCCAGGGGAAGGTCTTTTTCTCACAGCTATTGGCCAGCGTAGCCGCGATTTTGCTTGTGCTTGCGGTTCAGTTAAAAACTCGCTGGGAAATATGGCTGGCGGAAGCAGCGGTGGTATTGCTGTGGATAGTTGTTCTCTCCCTCCAGGGAATTCACCTTTATCAGGATATGGCTTTAACCCTTGGGTTGGGTCTTTGCTCGGTTTTGTGGCTCTTGGGATTCTTTTATCTTGGACTTGCCGTGAAGGTTATCAAGGACCGGCCTCTTTCTTTTACCTATATTCTAACCGCGCTTTTATTTCTGGTCTTAGCAGTTTTGGAATTGTTCGCCGTCAGTGAGTTTTTGGGCGGCGACTGGATGCGGAACAACTCCTTGTTTAAATTTGGAATTCACGCCTGGATGTTGGCCTCCATCGCCGTGGGAGCTTTGATTCCCAAGATGATTGATTTCATTTTGGGATGGCTTAAAACGGCTAAAAAAGAGACTCTCGTATCCAAACGCGTGCTGGTTGCGGTGGCCGGGGTGCTTCTATTCTTAATTTTGGAACTTATCTTTTTCAACTTTGCCGATTCGCTCCAAACACCCATTACCTATATCATTAACATCGTTGTTGTGGCGGGCCTTTTGATATGGAGATTGACAACGAGCACTTTGAAAAAGACAGCTGATTGGGTTTTAAGTTTGGGACTGGGAGGGATGTCGATTTTTGTATCAATAGTTTCCTTGCTTCCTCAAGGAAGTTTTGGCTCTCTTCTAAACCTGATTCAACATTGGAGCAACATCCTGAATGTTGAATTTCTTTTACCGGGTTCTCTTGCGGCTCTTTCAGTAACCCTAATTGCCTTCCTATGGGAAGGTCAAAAGAATATGGGTGCGAAACTCGCCTTCCGATGCTGGAGTACATTGGTTTTGATTCTAGCTATAGCGGTATCGATTTATCCCCTGGCGGCTTCAATAAGGAAGTGTCATGGTTTTTTTGAATCAACTCGTCTGAAATGGGTTGGTTATGTGGAAAGCCCTACGCTAAACGGGCTCGAGTATATGCACCGCTCCAACCCGGGAGACGACGCCGCGATTCGCTTTTTGAACGACCATGTCCCCAACCAGCCCTGCCTCATGGAATTTGTGGGTGCAGGTTATAATTCTTGGGGCTCGCGCTTTTCAATTTTCACAGGTATTCCGGCGCTTATGGGGTGGGATTCACATGTACATGAATGGGTGGGAAAACAGTTGGACACCGATATCTACAACCGTAAAGCGGCAGTGGACCAAATATACGAAACAACGGATCTGGGATTGGCCAAGCGGATGTTGGACGCTTATGGGGTTCGACTCGTAATGGTGGGGACTATTGAACGAAATGGAGCCGGGGGCAAAGCCGGTTACCCCACCTTGGGATTGGCGAAATTTGCCAATTTTTTGCCATTGATTTATAAAAATCCGGAAGTTGAAATTTATTACAATCCTCCTCCTGTTCGAAATTAACAGCATGATTTTATTATCCACCCTCGGAGGTTCATGATGGCGGCGCTTTTGGGTTGGTGGTTCATGATTGAAATCTTGGGGATATTGGCTTTGCCAATTACTTTGATCCTTTTGCGACATCTTCCCGAAAAAGGCTATGCCTTTAGTAAGGTGGTTGCGCTTTTAATGGTTGGTTATTTTTCCTGGATCTTTGGTTATGTTTCCTTTGGAAGGGGGACTGTTTGGCTTGCGGTCTTGACGATGATTCTCCTCTCCTCATGGATTCTTTGGGATCAATGGGTTTCCATCAAAGAATATCTGGGCAGAAACCTGGGTTTTATATTAGTTGTGGAATCTTTGTTTCTCATGGCGTTTTTAATAGCCGGTGCTTACAAAATGCGCACTCCAGACATTGTCGGGACCGAAAAACCCATGGATTTCGCCATGATCAACGGCATTTTGGCTTCCCCGTCTATGCCTCCTCAGGATCCTTGGCTTTCTGGAGGCAGTATTTCCTATTATTACTTCGGCTACATGATCGTTTCCGCTCTTTCCCTTTTAAGCGGAGTGGGTTCGGGCGTGGCCTATAACCTAGCGATTGCGTTGACTTGGTCTTTGGCCGCGGTTTGTACTTTTTCCCTGGCCTATGGGTTAACCCGCCGATATCGATATTCTCTATTTTCTGTGGCGGCTCTCGCCTTGTTCGGAAACTTGGATTATTGGTATCGGGTTATCCAGAGTTTTCAAATAGGGGACCTGCGAATCCCTTATTACAATTTTCCAGCCAATCCCAGCGCCCCAAAAGGATTGGGGGCAGCCCTCGATTTTCTTTTTTCACCTCTTGCCCATGGTTGGGATTATTTTCAAGCCTCACGGATCATTCCCGTTCCTCCCACGGATAAAATGATCAATGAGTTTCCTTCATTTAGCTTTTTCCTTTCAGACCTTCATCCCCATGTGATGGCCATTCCGTTTGTCCTTTTGGCGATCGCGGCGGCTTATTCGCTCCTACGAACGCCTTTCGGGGGCATGCAGGTGTTGGGTGCACGGCCCGTTGTTCGATGGATTTATTGGTTTTTACTCATGGTTTTATTTGGCGGACTATCCTTCATGAATAGTTGGGATTTTCCAACCTTCATGCTTTTATTAGGAAGCTGTCTTTTTCTTCAACAGGGTTGGGCTCTTGCCAAAGAAGATACTTTCATGGATTGGTTAATTCAAACAGCTACAGTGGGTGTTCCGATCGTTGCTGGAAGTTTCATCATCTACCTACCTTTTTATCTGAAGTTTCAGTCGCAAGCGAAAGGGCTGGGGATAGTGGGGGACCGAACCCATCTTTATTATTTGTTTATCCTATTTGGCTTGTTCTTTTTGATTTTGACTCCCGCCTTGATCATCAAATCCATCATGAAGGGGAATCTGGAAAAGAACGGTAAAGCCAAAACGAAAAAGACTGAGGAGCCTGTCTGCTCCTTTTGCGGAAGAGAGAATCCTGGTAAAAAATACTGTGGAACTTGTGGTGGAGAAATGAGTCTGGCTTCTGACTCCGAGGTCATGGTTCTTCCAAAGGTACAACTCCAGGGAATTTTCGATAAATTGATATCGTATCTAAACGGATCAAAGGGTCGTTTTATACCGATTGTTACTTTATTAACCATCGGATTAGTGCTTGGCTTATTGGATTTAGAAGCCCTCAAACTTGGAACCCTGTTCGCCACGCTTCTGTTGGCGGGGTTGGCGGTTCTATCGATCATTCAAAAGACCGAAACAAGGGAAACCATTTTTTCTGCTCTTCTGGCACTTCTTGCTTTTCTATTGATTATTGGCTGTGAGATTGTGTTTATTAAAGACCATTTTTCCGGAGGATCTCTTTATCGGATGAATACGGTTTTCAAGTTTCATTACCAGGCGTGGATTTTACTCAGCCTCGCTTCCGGTTTTTGGCTCAAGTGGATTATGGAAAACGCTTGGCCGCAATGGACTGTCTTGGGAAAAAGTGTTTGGGGTTTTACGATCGGATTAGCGCTGTTGGGGGCGGCCCTTTATCCCGTTTTGGCCTTCACAGCACGTATGAACGGTTCTTCAGTCGATAACGTTACCATGGATGGAGCTGTTTATTACGAACGAACTTTCCCGGCGGATTTTCAAGTGGCGCAATGGATTAAAATAAATGTGAAACCGACTGTAAAACAGGGAAATTTATCAGGAGTAAAGGTGCCAATCATTTTGGAATGCCCGGGGTTGTCATATCATCAAGATACAGATACCGTGGCCACTCTGACAGGATTTCCAACGGTCCTTGGATGGGATTTTCATGAAGCTCAGTGGCGTGGATCTTGGGACCAGGCAGTTATCCGGGGACAGAATTCTGATGATACAATTCAACGTCGCCAGGGGGATGTAGAAACCATCTATACCTCTATGGATCTCGCAAAAACAAAGGACTTATTAACGAAATACAATATAGATTACATATATGTAGGAGATGCGGAACGGCAGAAATACTCGGCGAATACGGGTGCTTTTTCCAAATTCGCCCAATTGGGAAGTTTGGTATACGCAGTTGGGAATTCCATGTTGTACAAACTAAATCCATAATTTCAAAATTCAACGGGAGGGTTGGAAAATGATCAAGATCGGGGAACGCATTGTAACACTGAAGGAACTCATCATGGCTGGGCTTCTGATTTTAGTGGCCTTGGCGGCGGTATGGGCAATGGTTCTTTCCAAACCTAAACCCATCATCTCCCGGGCACCATCGCCTGCAGCAGCTAACCTGGTTTTACTGATGGGGGGCACTCCTGGATCCGGACCGGGCCAGTTTTCATATCCTCGCGGAATTGCCGTCAACAGTAAGGGCGATATCTTTGTGGCTGACAGCAAGAACCATCGAATTCAACGGTTCTCCGCCAAGAATTGGCAATTTCAAGGTGAGTTTGGGGGATTTGGCAACGTGGGCGGTGGGGACGCAAAGAAACTTTCTTCAGCCCTTCCTGGAAAGTTGAACGAGCCGAATGGTATTGCCATTGGTTCTGACGATACTATTTATGTCGCCGACACTTGGAACGCCCGTATTCAAATATTCAATAAAAATGGCAATCCTAAGTTGGCATTTGCTATTGGAGATGGATTTTGGGGACCTCGAGAAGTTGCGGTCGACGGAAATGGTTTTATCTATGTCGCGGATACTGGGAAACACCGTGTCGTTAAATTCGACCCCAAGGGCCAAAAAATACGGACCTGGTGTGCGGTAGACCCCAAGTCAGGCGCCCCGATTCCGGGAACAAAACCCGGGGAATTCAATGAACCCATCGGATTGGCTTTGGATCAAGCGGGAAATTTATACGTCGCCGACCGATTAAATTTCAGGATACAGGTTTTCTCCCCCGATGGACAATTTCTAAAACAATGGCCGGTTAAGGGATGGGTCAAGGATCAGGTGGATATGGAACCCCACTTGGCATTGGATAAAACGAAACAGCTTCTGTACGTTTCGGATGGCAGGGGCAAACAGGTTCTTTGCTACCATCTCGACGGAACCTTGGTGACTTCGATTCAAAAGGATTCGGCTGGTAACGATCTGTTCCGCGTTCCGATGGGTCTGGCGGTCGATAAGGATGGGAACTTGCTTGTTGTTGACGCAGGGGCTGGAAGCCTTTTCAAGATCAAGGGCCAATAAGATCAAGTTTGATTGAATCCTAAGGAGAAAAGCATGCCCAATAAATCCACCCTCCGCTCAAAGAAGTCGAAGTTGCAGACGGGAAATGCGAAAAAAAGAAAAATTGGCAAAGGGATGGTGGTTTTATCAGTTGTTTTTGGTTTGGCCCTTTTGGCTGTCTTGACGTATGTGGGGGTGGATCGATTGACCCAGGCCCTGACACTCTCAAAAATTGTCCAAATCTACACGGATATGGAAGTGGATGGTTCTGGGCCCAAATCCGAGAAATTTAAGGAAGCCCAGGTGGTGGCGGCTTCTCCCGATGGAGGATTTTATGTCAGCGATTTCAGCGCACATAATATCCGTAAGTTTGATTCCAACGGCCAGGAAGAATTTGCTTTTGGAACTCAAGGCAAAGGGGATGGGCAATTTGTTCAACCCAGCGGTTTAATCGTGGATGGACAGGGAAACCTGTTGGTCTGCGATACTTTCAACCACAGGGTGCAAAAGTTTGATGGAAAGGGAAAATTTCTTTCTAAATTCAACCATGGTTTTTTTGGTCCTCGAGATCTGGTGGAGGTGGGCAATCGAATCTTCGTTTGCGATACGGGTAACCACAAAATACAAGTTTTTGATTTAAATGGTAATTTTTTAATGGAGTGGGGCGGCTTTGGCTCAGCTAACGGACAATTTCAGGAACCAGTTGGAATAACAGCTGACCCCGGCGGTTTTCTTTATGTTGCTGATTCGGACAATCGCAGGATACAAAAGTTTGATCTAAATGGAAGATTTTTAGGGTCCTTTAAAGTTTTAACCTGGAAAGGTAAAAACGAGGAGATGCCCTATCTAGCTTTTTACCAGGGTAATATTTATGCGAGCAACGCCAGTCGTGGTGCGGTCTTAAGATTTACTACGGATGGGAAACTTTTAGCCATTTATCAACGAAAGGATACGATGGGTGAAACGGCAGGAATCGCCGTGGATACAGCTGGTAGAGTTTTGGTGGTTGAAAAGGGAATTAATCGTGTAGCTCGGTTTGTTCCAATTATGAAACCAGGGAAATAGTATTTTAGCGATGGTGTTTTTCTTGATTAAAGATATTGGTCGTACATACCTTTGTTAGTTGTTCCCTGCTTTTAAATTAGACTACTATTAAGTCGATTTTATGAAGAACTTTATTTTTAACGAGATTTTAAATTTCTTCATTTGACCGAAAATAGGGATTAAATGCCTTCAACCAGAAACCAAACCTTAATTGTTGTCCCCACTTACAACGAAAAGGGAAATATTGAGACGGTCTACAAAAAAATATTCTTAGCCACAAAGGCTTGCGACCTACTGGTGGTTGACGATAATTCTCCCGATGGGACAGGGAAAATTGCGGACCTTATCGCAAAAAAAGATCGGCGGGTAAAGGTGCTTCACCGTTCCGCCAAAAGTGGTCTTGGAACCGCTTATGTGGAGGGGATGCAATTCGGGTTAAAAAAGGGATATCGGCGGGTGATCGCGATGGATGCCGATCTTTCCCATGATCCGGTGAATATCCCCAAAATGTTGGAATTGGCCTTGGAATATGACTTGGTGATCGGTTCCCGATATGTACGGGATGGGGGAATGGTGAATTGGGGAATGGGGCGTTTTTTTATTAGCCGTTTTGCCAACTCGGTGACGAAATACCTGTTAGGCCTTCAACCGGAAGACTGCTCCGGCGGTTACAAATGTTACCGAGCAGAACTATTGAAGAAAATCGATTTGAATAAAATATTTTCTCCCGGCTATTCGTTTCAGGTGGAAATTCTTTTCAGGGCCGTTCGTTTAAATGCGAAAGTCATAGAATTTCCGATTGTTTTTGTAAACCGACATCAAGGCGAAAGCAAACTTTCTCTTAAAGAATTAACCTTGTTTGCTTGCACGGTCTGGAAGCTTCGGTGGATGGTGTGGTTGGGAAAACTGTAAAAAAAGGCATCGAGAATTAAAAAAAGGAGGGACGGTAATAACCGTTCCTCCTTTTTCATTCTATCTTTATTAATTTTTTTTAGGCATGGGTTGTTTTTTAGATGTTAGAAAATTTATTTTTTTATTTTCAGGTTGGGGGACGGATACTGTTGTCACGGCGTCCGCTTTGGGATAATCAACGGGTATGTCGGAACGTGTCGTTTCGGTAAACCCATATTTTTGTGCCAAGTCGGGGCGAACCCACATCCTCATGTTATAACTGCCCATATCGGACCAAACCTGCCGGTAAAGAATCCAGTTTTTAAGGTCGGTCCAATCCACCATGTCGGGTCGTGCCGGCTTGACAGGTATGAAGTTACTGAAAAGCCAGTCCGAGAAAAGTCCAAAATTCATTTCGCTGCCCGGAAAGCCCTTTTTAAACCAGGACGGAACCCACCAGACCCTTAATTTGTATTTCCTGTTCACATATCCTGCCTGGCTGAGTATGGGATAGGATTGGTTGTCCGCTTCGGTTCCGGTAAGAATAATGGGGTTATCGGCCTGAGTAATCATTGAGGGATGATTGCGTTTTTCGAAATCTCGCAATTGCCAGGCGAATGGCCAGGAACATTTATCCTCAATGGTCAGGGGAAGGTCTGGCCCCCCAGTTTCTCCATAAGAAATCTCTCTTATAATTCGCTCCACTTCTTTGCAATCGGGCCCCGATTGAACATAGACGAGGGGTTCGACGGGATTTGCTTCATGGTAGAAGCTTAATAGAACTGCCGAATGCAAGGAGTATGAAGCGAGGATTCCGAACCCCATAAGTGCGGCAATTCGAGCGGATCGCCAACCTTGTTGGATGGGCACGGCGTCCCAAATTTCACCCACAAAAAAGGCGGTTAAAAGCAAGGCAGGTAGAAGGGGGTGGAGGATCAACCAGGGCATTTTTTCACCAGCCCAGGAAAAGAGCGCCAACGAACCCAGGTACCAATACGACAAGAAAAGTGGGAGGTTTTTTCGCTTGAAAACCCCGTAATAAACTATGGCAATCCCAGAAAACAAGAACGAAACCAGTTCGTTGGCAGGAAGTTCAACCAGGTAATAATAGAAAGGCTCGTCACCCCGGTGGACATCATGTTGTCCCCACCAATATTCAAGACCTCCAAATGCCCCGTTATAAAGGGCATTTAAAAGATAGTGAAGCCGGCTTAGCCAATCCGGCTGATTGGCGCCCACCGTGAAAAAGGTGGTGAAGAGGAGGGTAAAGACAACTGAAACAATGGTTATGGAACCGGTCAGGGCTGAGGATACGTTGCTGAGCCACAACCAAGCGAAACGCCCAATAAGAATGAAGTAGGCCAGCAAAAGCAGAACTGAAATAAATGTAAACTGCGGAAGCTGCAAAAAGGATAGACGCAAATACAAGAGACACAGGACCCACCAACCGGCAAAAAGCATTAATTCCATTTGGACTTTTTCAATACGTAAGCTTTCGATAACAGACCAAAGGTTACTTTCTGAATTTTTTCCTTGGTTTGACTTCCATCGAATGTAAAGGTTGTAAAGGGTCCAAGCTAAAGCCGAGCCGGCAAAAACGAGCAAGAAAACAATACGGGTGGATTGTGGCATTTCTGGAGCGACATTTTTCAAGACTAATTGCGAGAGAACGCCCAAGCAAGTTAAGCCTCCGGCGATAAAGACATCGAGCCAGGGAAGCAGACGAATAAAAAGATAGGTCCCAATAACGGCAATCGTGATAAACATGGATTCTTTGGTACAGAAAGCAATGATAAAACCTAGTGAGGCAATCCACAAGTCGATGGGTTGACGGGAACGAACATAGCGGAATAAAAATACGACCATAGCAAAGGTGGCCCCGCAAATATAAGCGTCTTCCCGAGTAAAACGGTCAAAATACATAAAACTTGGAGAAAAAACGATGAGTAGCGTTGCCAGAAAGGCACCTGTGCGGCCGAGAAAAGGAGAGAGAAACATGGCGAGTATCACTGTTAGGACGCCAAAAGAAGCTGCCAGATACCGTGAGGTGGCATCTGAAACACCGAATAGGTAATACATCAATGCGTTTCCGTGGAACTGGAAGGGCCCGTGCATCATTGGGTTGTATTCGTAATCGCCATCTTTGAAAAGTTGGTAGGAATAAAAGGAGTGCATGCTTTCATCATGATGATGCGGTTTGGAACCAAGATGATCAAAACGCGTAAAAATAGTGATCAACAGTAGTGCGACATAAAAAAGATTCATCCATGTGACCGTTACGCTAGATGCGTTCATCCCTGAGGTGGTGATAGTGAGATTTTTTTCGACTATTAAGTCTGGTGGTGCACTAATTCCAGTCTTTGCAGATTTGACCGAAACCGGTTGTTTCTTTTCCGTTTTTTCTGTAGTCGCCGAAGAAGTGTTTTGTGTGCTTAATTTACTGCCGCATTGTTCGCAAAAACTATTTGATGATGGATTTTTCGTACCGCATTTCCCGCAAAGTTTAACCTCAGGCATTAATCGTCTCCTTGATAGGCAAAATGATTGGGCTGCAAATTCGAATAGCTTGGGAAATTGGCTAACTATACCCATCGTTTTTGTTCTTTGTCAACAAATCGACAGTTCGAAGAGATCGTGTCTCTTTTTAGCAGGCCCTCCAAAACGGAAACTGATTTACCGGATTATTCGACTCAGACAGCCAATAAAGTTACTGAACCGCCACGAAGATTACTTTTGTTGTGACACAGTTTATCGTAAAAGTGTCTTTCGAAAGTAAAAAGATCGCTTAATCTATTCAAGTTGAATTTTCAAGGGGTGGTTGATAAACTTTTTGTGAAGCCCCTAAATTTGTTGGTCCATGAGAGGAGAAGTTCAGTGGGTCCAAAACTTTATATCTCTGTTTTTACGTCAGCCATTTTTTTAGGATTAGGGGTTGCTACTCTTCGGGCCCAATCGACAGATTACACCGCCGAAGTTTTAACCAAAGGTGCAGGGGCAAGACCATTGGCCATGGGAGGGGCTTTTGTTGCGGCGGCAAATGATGCTTCGGCGGCATATTGGAACCCAGCGGGCTTAGCTTTAATTGACGATATTGAAATTACAACAATGCATGCGGCTGAAAACGATCTCCAGAGTTACGACTTTGTAAATATTGCTTTCAATACTAAAGATGCAGGCTCTTACGCTATAAGTTATCTGCGATTGGGTGTGGATGGGATTTCAATAACCAACGCATCAAGTCCCAATGTGATTGGTACGACTTCTTATTCGGATCAGGCTGGTTTTTTTTCAGGCGGATGGAAAGTAGCGGATCAGCTAGTGATTGGGGGAACCATTAAGGTTTTAAAAACCGATGCGGCCGGGGCCTCGGCTTTTGGAATTGGGTCGGATCTTGGTTTAATATTTAAACCAGCCAAGGAATTTGCAATAGGTTTAGTTGGACGGGACATTACTGGGGGATCATATGTGACTTGGTCTAATACCCCCACCAATCCAACCCAAACACTCCAACCTAGCTTGACGCTGGGGCTTTCTTATACTCAGGAACTGGGTAAACGGGTGACCACTAACGGTGCTCCCGTCCCGGTAAGTACCCTTGAGATTAATTTTGATGCGGATACCCTTTATGCTGGCCAATCTCTCAATAATTATCATCTCGGTTTGGAATATTGGTATAAACAATTCGTAGCTATTCGAGGCGGTTTTGAAACAAAAGGAATGCAATTCGATGATGATGACTTCACTCCTTCCGTGGGGGTGGGTATATGGGCTTATCTGTTTGAAGTTGATTACGCATTTGTAAGTAATTCCATCGGGTCAATTAATTACATTTCGCTCATTACTCGTTTATAGAATCAGCGTTTAAAAAGGGGGCAAAAAAATCCCCCCTTTTATCGTTTTTTGTTATCATGAAAAACAGTTTGGCCTTCAATTTCATCTCAACCTTTCGAGGTTTACATGAGACGTTATTCTTTCCTTCTCCCCGCCTTGGCTTTTGTCCTATCTGTTGGGATATCGACTCCAGGAAATGGGGCCTATGGTTTAGGCCCTTCAACGGGTACTGATTTACCTTATTCTGTTCAATTTAAAAATAACCTAAAGAATTTACATCACAACGCTTCCTTTATCGGGGGACAGGTTATCGCCTTAAGGGATACCCCTGGAAAAGAATACAGCGGTAACTACATTGATGTTGGCGATTTGGGTGGCGTTAAAAGAGGTGATGTATTTGCCCTTTTTTCTCCCAATGGGGAACCGGTTGGATTTATCAAAATAGCTGAAGTGCAAAGATACACCTCTTCTTTTGAATTTCTTGAATTAACCGTCAATCCTTCCGATGAACTTGAAGCGAAGAAAGTTACCAATGATATTCGGGACCGGTTGCCATCCATGCTTTCTGCTCACCCTGATATGCGGCGTTATCATAATGGCGTGAGGATGGCGCGGTTGAAGCAAAGTCCGCCTATGGTGTCCGTTCCCCTCCCTGGAATGTCGTCTTCAAATGGTGAAGTTTTACCTCCCCTTCCGGGTCAGGCTTCTGCTGTATTGCCCCCCTTGCCAGGTGCCGCTTCAGACGCGTCCTCTTCCGGATTGCCACCTTTACCCGGCGCTACGGATAACGGCAATTCAACCGGGTTGCCTCCTCTTCCAGGGGCGGTTTCTGATTCCAATTCGGCAGCTCCGCCGATGCCTCAATCATCTTTAGCACCTTCATCAGCCCTGCCTCCATTGCCGGGCGACAATTCTGCCTCTTCTGGGTCAGGTGTTGTATTGCCACCGATGACAGGTGATAACTCTTCTGCCAACTCTACAAGTTCATTACCTCCCGTTCCTGCTGGCGCTTCCGGTGATAATACGGCTTCGGGTTTGCCGCCCTTGCCAACGGATAGTGGGCAATCTTCAACTCTTCCCCCACTTTCAACTGATAATTCGTCTGTACCTCCTGTGCCTGCTCCGACTGGCATGGCTTCACCCGGCCCTTCAGATTCGAGTCTTCCTGCCCTCCCATCCGATAATAATGTGGGTGCTCCTACACCTGCTACGCCAGATTCCGGTCTCCCAGCATTACCAGCCGCATCCAATGCTCCTTCTTCAACACCTGATAATAGTGTTCCCGCACTGCCTGGAATGGATAACAATGCGCCAGCAGGGCTCCCTCCTTTACCTCAATCGGAATTGCCTGGCGTTTATCCTGAACCAATGGCGCAAAATTCGCTTCCCGTTGATCCTGGGGCCGATTTAAACACGCTGCCGTTGGATAATAATCAGGACGCCTCTTTGCCTCCCGCTGATATGGATTCTAATTCGGCCATTCTTTTGGGCGATTTACCAACCCCACAAACGGATATGGCGGTTTTACCGGGAACTTACCCATCAAATAACCTGGGGCTTCCTGTATTGCCTGACGAAAGTCCTGCATTACTCCCCGTGCCGGGAGATCAAGCCAATGCTGGCTTTTCGACTCCCCAGGATAATGCTCTTCCTGTTCCGGAAGGATTGATGGATAACACAGCCCTGACGTCACCGGATGATTCAATGGCAGTTCTTCCCACACCGGACGGATTAAATTCATCGCCGGTTGTTTCTTCGACCGATTCACTTCCAATACCAGATGGCCTTCCAGGGGCAACTTCACCTGTAATACCCGAAGATAATTTGGCTGGGCTCCCTAACCCTGTCGATACTGGAATTCCAGCAATTCCAGATGACTCAATGGCAGCGCTTCCCGGGAACGTTCCCCAGCCACTAGATAATGGTGTCTCTGCAGTTCCTCCAGATTTGAATACGGCGGATCTTCCCCCTACACTACAAAACGAAGCTCTTCCGCCAGCGCTGACTGATTTAGTGATGGGTGATTCTTCGTTTTTGCCTCCACCTGTTTTGGACAATTCGCTTCCTCCGGCGGGTTTAGACGGTTTGCCGCCCGAAGGGATTGATGGACTAGCTCCGCCGGTTCCGATAGTTTCTACTGATGCTGGCATTCCCGGATTGGACGATTTTCAGGTCCCTGGGTTAAGCAATCCTTCAGGTTCCGCTTCTTCAGCAGAAGCTATGAATTTAGGTTTGCCACCTGTTCCCACTCAAGTAAACGGACGTTTCATTCAGGACATACCAACATTTACGTCCCAAGGTTCGAAACCCACCGCCTAGCCTTTTTCCGTCATACCAAGCCCGTTTTTGAATCCGCTATAATGACTGGGTTTCACCTCCAGGAAGGGATTCGAAACGGGTATTTCATTTACTGCCTTTCTTCCCCAATTTTTCAAGGATGATCAATGCCAGTTTTACTTCGTTACTGTCTTTTATCCCTTTTTCCTCCTTTTTTTTTGGCAACCGGAATATGGCTCGCATTCCTGAACTTACTTTATTTTTCGATTCCGATCAGCGAATATCTTTTTCTTTACCATGCGGGCATATGGAATTGCTTTCTCCTTTTTGTTTATTACCAGCCTAGTGTGCTTGTATTAGTCATTCCGATCGGATTTTTAACGGCGCTTTTGGTCGTTTACGGACGTCTGAGTGCAGATAAAGAGTTTTTGGCCTTGCAAGCCAGTGGGCTTACGGTGGGGACTTTGTTCTGGCCATTGGCGTGTTTATCAGTGGTCTTTAGTCTTTTGCTGGTTGTTTTCATGGATATCGTAATCCCGTGGGGAAATAATTCTTACCTTAAATTGGATTATCAAATCAAAGTCGAACATTCCACGATAGTGGTAAAGGAAAGATCATTCATAAAAGATTTTGAGGGTTATATTCTTTATGTTGACCAAAAAGACGAGGGAACTGGAAAGCTTAAAAACGTTATCGTGGAGATGCTAGATGAAAAAGAAAAACCTTATCGCATGGTCTATGCTCAGGAAGGCCGGTTGGAGCAAAACGGTCAATTTCATATCATCCTCCGACTTAAAAAAGGGATTATGCAACAAATTGGTAATCGAATCGAACCAGGATTATCAAACTTGTTACAACTAAAATTTTCTGGATGCGACATAGATTTAAGCTCCAAAACCACTCCCTTTGGACCTTTAGATGCGAACAGCTCTCGAAATATGAAGATCAAAGAATTAGCCCGAAAAATTACCGAGGAAAAAGGAAAGAGATTAGATAGCCGATACGATGAAGTTGAATTTAATAAAAAGTTTTCCTTGCCTTTTTCCGCTTTGGCCTTTGTTTTTATCGGCATCCCATTGGGTCTGATGACTCGTGTCGGTTCTTATTTGGGATTTGTACTGGCAATCGTCATGGTAGCAGCTTACGAGGGCTTTTTAATGTTGGGCGATAACGGAGGGTTTCTGGGACGTTCATCACCTTTTTTAGCGATGTGGGTTCCAAATTTCTTTTTGATGCTTGTGGGAATCCTTTTAACCTTTTGGATTGAAAATAGGATTTCTATAATCTTCTTTGTTCGAAATCGCCTGAAGAAAACTTCCAACCCTAGGGTTAACCCGTGAGGAATTTCCCGGAGAAACAGAAGGAAAAAACTCGTGTGGTTAAAGGCTGGTTATTTTTTATTTTTGCATTTGGTTTAAGTGCTATAGCGCAGTGTCAGCTTACCTTTAACCTTGAAGCCAATGTGAGAATTCAGGCTGATTTTATTCAATACCTTCGAGATCAAGAACTCGTAGTGGCCCATGGGAATGTTCATATCCAACAGGGCACAGTTCACCTCTACGCAGATAAAATTCGTTATGACGTGACAGCCCAGGATGTCCACGCTGAAGGACATGTTGTTTGGCAAAACGAAAGCGAAGAAATAGAAGCACAAAGCCTGACCTACAATCTGAAAACCCAGAAAGGCAAAGCCTTCAATATACGGACGACGTCTCCTCCTTGGATATGTTTTGGGAGTGAGATAGACATTGAAGCTCAAAAAGTAATTATTAAGGAGGCAATTAGCACAACATGTGATTACGAGCCGGATTACCGTCACTTTCATTTACAAGCCGACAAGATCATTATTTACTCAGGAAATTATCTCGTTGCTGAAAATGTGGTTCTTTATATTGGGAAAGTTCCCGTCTTTTATTTTCCGTTTTTTGTTCAATCGATTCACAATCTCTCCACGCCATTTTCTCTTTCGGTGGGCCAATCCGATTACCTTGGGAATTATGGCCTTCTAACGAATAGCTATCTTCTAAACCCGAAAAGCTATGGAGCCCTTTATACGGATTATTTTTCAAAAAAAGGGCTGGGATTAGGATTACGGCATGAAATCGCCCTAAATGATTATTCAGTACTTTCCCTCTATGGATATGGAATTGAAGAGGGAGATACTAAACGATTTAGATGGGAATCTAGGGCCAGGGGACTATGGGCCTTTTCGTCCAGTATCCAAGGGAGGCTGGAAGCGGATATTCCCGGCGATGGTTTTTTTAGCCAGGACTATTCTGCCGCCCGAAGGGATCCATCCTTAGTTTCCACTTATCGCGAATATGATCTTTCAACCACGCTGACTAAAACCCAGTACACGCTTAGTTTTCTTTTGAGACGGCAAGAAAGCCCTAATTTCGGTGACTCCAATGACCCTAACGAAACGAATTTCCAAAGAACCCTTCAGAATCTTCCTCAAATTGGATTTAGTTTGTTCCCCCAAAGGCTCATCGGAAAAAATTGGCTGAAATGGGACCTCACGCTAAATGGTGATCACACCTGGACCGCATTGGATAGTTATTATGTGAACCATTTAACCGGTGAATTTGGACTAAGCCAAAGTCTGCTTTTGTTTTCATCGCAAACCCTTTATACACGGGCGGCCATTGATGAAAATTTTCAGGATGTGTTGGATATAAACGGCACCAACAAGGGGGAAACACACAGTATAAATGTGAATAATACCTGGAGCGGCCGATGGACAGACTTTTTCAACACGTCCCTTGCTTATACCTATGCCCAAAAACTGAATAACTTACAAGCCACCGATTCCCCTCATGGGATTACGTCGAATCTTCTGAGTGGGTCACTCGAATTTGATGCGGGTACCTACTTTCGGGCTCGAACAAGCACGTCCTATGACATGAATGCCCAGGTCATCGCCGAATCAGCTCGATTGTCTTACCTGCGACAAGAATTTTATCTGACCCCATCAACCTTTTATGATTACCTGGCTATTTTTGATTATTCCGTCAACGCAAATGCTCTAAAAGACGTTAACTCTGTCCTTGATTTAAAAAGTAAAAACGACATGTGGCGCTTCCGGTTATCGGGTAATTTTGTGGACCCTAACGTTTCTAACACGGGATTTATTAGCATGGGGGTGCCTCCCACCTTTGATATGGCGGGCGAAGTTGATTTTGCCTTTTTTACGAATTACCGAATGGCCATGATTGAAAGTTATGATGTCACTAATGCTAAACTTGAGGCACGGAGTATCAGTCTTTACCGAGATCTCCACGATTGGGAGGCCCAAATCACCTATACCGACGATCCCACAAATGGGGAA
This sequence comes from uncultured bacterium, assembly GCA_964525605.1. Lineage (GTDB taxonomy): Bacteria > Oederibacteriota > Muellerivitia > Muellerivitales > Muellerivitaceae > CAVTWJ01. Next base: position 139,295 of record CAZGKT010000001.1, on the reverse strand, counting down.
CAACTCATGTTTACCCTTAATTTGAAAGCTTTCCCCGGGCGTCCGTTAACTGTTTCAAACACACAACTTCAACAGATCAATGGGGTTCGAAATCAGGGCTTGACCGGGGCCGCCACTCAATTTCAATAATCCTTTTATCAAAGCGCTTGAAAAAGAATCAGTCAAGTCGGATAGTTTCCTTTTGCCCCGCATTGTCCAGGGCCATTCCTTTTAAGGTAAAAATATGAAACGCGACACCATTCGGGTTCGTGGGGCCCGAGAACATAATCTCAAAAATATAAACGTCGAAATGCCTAGGGATCGGTTGGTGGTTCTTACGGGTGTATCTGGTTCAGGCAAATCCTCTTTGGCTTTTGATACTCTTTTTGCGGAAGGTCAACGACGTTACGTGGAATCATTGTCTTCCTACGCGAGACAATTTCTGGGCCTAATGGAAAAGCCGGATGTTGACATGATTGAGGGGCTATCACCTGCCGTTGCCATTCAACAGAAAGCGGGTAGTAAAAATCCACGTTCCACGGTAGCTACAACCACCGAAATTTATGATTACTTCAGATTACTTTTCGCTCGCGTGGGTATACCCCATTGCCCAGAATGCGGAAGGCCCATCAGTCGACAAACTGTCCAACAAATTGTTGATCAAGTTTTAACCTTCAAGCCTGGCGTTAAATTGCATTTGTTGGCTCCCCTGATATCCAGCCGGAAAGGTGAATATAAGAAAATATTCGATCAGGTTCGGAAAGATGGATTTGTCCGAATTCGGGTTGATGGCGTCATCCGGGATTTGGAAGATGACATACCTCTCGAAAAAAATAAAAAGCACGATATTGAGGTGGTTGTTGACAGACTGGTGTTAAAAAGAGAAATCAAAAAAAGACTGGCGGATTCATTGGAAACTGCCCTCAAGCTTGGGGAGGGGGTCGTCAAAATACTAGAGGGCACGGGAAAGGAAGAAAAAGAACATTTATTCTCAGAACGATTTGCTTGTGTTCATTGTGGTGTAAGCGTGGAAGAACCCGCTCCGCGCAACTTCTCGTTCAATAATCCCCATGGGGCCTGCCCGGCCTGCACCGGAATGGGATATAAGATGGAAGCCGACGAGGATTTGGTTTTGGATACGGAATTATCGATTGCTCAGGGGGCCGTAGAACCCTTCAGTTCTCCAAAAACACTCTATTATCAAAACCTCCTGGAGGGCGTTTGCCTTCATTTTAAGGCGTCCCTTCACGTTCCATTTAAGAAACTCTCTGATCAGGTTAAGAAAGCTATTCTTTACGGTTGCGAAGAGGAAATTGAGTTTAAAATTTTGAAAGGAACCTACCGACAAAAGTTTTCGGGCCCTTTTGAAGGCGTTATTCCCAATTTGGAACGTCGCTATCACGAAACCGATTCTGAATCCATCCGCGAAGAAATAGAAAAATACCTTGTCAGCAAACCATGCCGGGCTTGTAAAGGGACTCGATTAAAACCAGAAAGCCTGGCTATGACCGTTCGTGACAGAAATATTGTTGATTTAACTAGGCTATCAGTGCGCCAATGCCTTGCGTTCTTCGATTCCCTGTCCTTGGATGTAAGGGAAAAGGCTATCGCTGGCCAAATATTAAAAGAAATTGGATCAAGACTTGGATTCCTAAAAAACGTTGGATTGGACTATCTCACACTCGATCGGATGACCGCCTCGCTTTCCGGGGGAGAAGCTCAAAGAATCCATTTGGCGACGCAGATCGGGAGCGCTTTGGTGGGGGTTCTTTATATTTTGGATGAACCTTCCATTGGTTTGCATCAACGGGATAATATCCGGCTTCTTGAGACTTTGACTCATTTAAGAGATATCGGAAACTCGGTTATTGTCGTGGAACACGATGAGGACACGATTGAAGCGGCCGACTATATCATTGACATGGGTGTTGGAGCTGGAGTGGAAGGCGGGGAAGTCGTGGCTGTGGGAGGTCTCCAGCAAATCTTGGAAAGTTCCAAATCGCTTACCGGTGCCTACCTTTCTGGGCGCCAATCAATCAGACCTAATTTCAACCCTCGGGTGGAACCTGATAAACATTTGATTTTAAAAGGCGCAATAAAAAACAACCTGAAAAATCTCACTGTACGGTTTCCTCTGGGAGTTTTTCTCGCCGTTACGGGTGTTTCTGGGTCTGGGAAAAGCACACTCGTGATGGAAACCCTTTATCCCGCCCTTATGCATCGGTTATACGGACTGCGAAAAAAACCTGAGGGATATGATTCCCTGGAGGGTGTAGAACATGTGGACAAGGTTATTGAAATCGATCAATCCCCCATTGGCCGTACCCCTAGGTCGAATCCAGCCACGTATACAGGGCTTTTTACTCAAGTCAGAGATCTTTTCGCTCACTTGTCGGAGTCAAGAGCCCGTGGTTATAAAGAAGGGAGATTCAGTTTCAACGTAAAAGGGGGGAGATGCGAGGCTTGTGAGGGAGATGGCGTTTTAAAAATCGAAATGCATTTTCTTCCAGATGTGTATGTTCCGTGCGAAATCTGCAAGGGCAAGCGATACAATCGTGAAACCTTGGAAATCCAATACAAGGGTAAAAATATTGCCGAAGTTCTTCAAATGAGCATTCTGGAAGCCCTTGAATTCTTTGCCGCCATTCCGAAAATCAGAAAAATATTAGAAACCCTCCGAGATGTCGGTTTGGGGTACATCCACCTGGGACAACCCGCAACCACCCTCTCTGGCGGGGAAGCTCAAAGAGTAAAATTATCAACTGAACTCGGGAAAAGGGCCACTGGGCGTACCCTGTATATCCTGGACGAACCAACGACTGGCCTTCATTTTGCTGATGTCGACCACCTGATTAAAGTTTTGAAAAAGCTGGTTGAAGCTGGTAACACCATCGTTGTGATTGAACATAATTTGGATGTGATAAAGACCGCAGATCATATTATTGATTTGGGGCCTGAAGGTGGCGACGAAGGCGGGGAGGTGCTGGTCTCGGGTACCGTTCAGGACGTCATGAATCATTCACAGTCTCATACTGGTCAGTACCTGGCTGAAAAGATCCGAAAGGACGAAAAACGGCTCCGAAATAGCGGAAAGGTCGTTGCGGCTCGGGGAATTCCACATTGACGGGTATTTCCGTAAAAGGATATAATTTTATTCAAATGAAGGAGCAAAATTTCTTGAAAATCACCGTCCGCCTTTTCTTTATTTCCTCGCTGTTTATCATTCCGTCCTTTTGGAATCCGCTCTTTGCCCAAAGTGGCCCCGGAAGTACGGGAGCGGTCGAATTGAAGATTCCTGTTGGGCCTAGGGCCATTGCCATGGGGGAAGCCTTTGTTGCTGTTGCCAACGATGCTAATGCCATTTATTGGAATCCTGCGGGCCTTGTGCAACTCGGTGGAACCCATTTTACTGCCCAATACGACCTATTTATTGAAACCGTACAATACAGCTACTTTGCCTTGGGAACTAAATTAGGAAATGATGCCGCAATCGGTGCCGCTGCAAAAATCCTTGGGACCGGAACCGATCCAGCCACCGACAGCAATGGAAACCTTACGGGCGGGACGGTAGGTGAAAATTACTTTGATGTGGATTTAGCTGGCGCTTATCGGCTTAGTTATTATTTTGATATGGGTCTGGTGGTGAAATATATTTCTAAGAGTTTGGCCTCCGTCAGCAACTCTTCCGATATCGCTTTTGACATCGGGGTCCTTTATCGAACTCCAATTCCACATTTGACCGCTGGGATGGATATTCAAAACCTTGGCCCGGGAATGAAATTCGATCAGGTTTCGGATCCGCTACCTCTCAATTTCAAAGTGGGGTTGGCTTATAGGCTTTTTGACGATAATTTTACAACCGCCTTTGATATGAATATTCCAAACGATAACGCCATAATGCTTAACTTAGGCGGGGAGTATTGGTATCAGGATACTTTAGTGGGGCGTTTTGGATATGAGTTCCAGGGAAGCCTGGATCAAAATCAATTGGGAATTGGCGGGTTAGCAGGAATGTTTTTAGGGGCCGGGGTCAAAATTCCGGCATTCAAAAATTACGTGGGTCTGGATTATGCCTGGACAAATCAGGGCATATTAGGAGCCAACCACCATTTTGCCCTCGATTTTTATTTCTAAATATTACCGCCTTTTTCATTCTGTGGGCTCCTTCAAATGTTGATGAGTCGGGTTCTTTTTAAGTCCCACCCCCCCACTTTCCTAAGGTACAACTAGTTTTTATCTTTTTGTAGGATGAAATGAAGAAATTCGACCTGATAGTACCTTCTTCCTCAAGCATGCATTAGTATAGATAGACACAAGCCTTGGGCCCTTCCCTTGACAGTGTGGTTTCGTTTGTTAAAATCCCAACGTTTTAGCCGGCAAAGAAAAGGCGGATAACATGAGCTCTGAACAAGAAATTTTCGAGCGATGCGGTAGGTCCTACAATCCCGGAGATATCATTTTCCGCGAGGGCGATGTCGGTAATGAAATGTTCATTATTCAAACAGGCCAAGTAAAAATCACAAAACAACTTAAAGATGGGGTGGAAAAGACCCTTGTTATTCTGGGCCCGGGAGAATTTTTTGGTGAAATGGCCGTTATCGATAAAGATGTTCGATCGGCCAACGCAATTTCTTTGCAAGCATCCCGTTTGATCGCTCTCGATGAAGAAGTATTCGAGATGCATATGCAAACTAATCCCAAAATCGTCAAGAAAATACTAAAGAATCTGACGACTAGAATCCGTGAAGCCAATAAACAAATCGCAAACTTAATGATTAAAGATGCCAACCGTTTGGTATGTAACACCATTCTTCTGGAGGTCCATAAACATGGTGTGGAGGGGCCCGGCGGAATTACGATGGATATCAATTTTTCCGTTAGCGAATTAAGTAAAATGTGCGGACTGGAACTGGCGAAAACCCAGGAAGTAGTTGATCGGCTTCAAAAGGCCAGGGTTGTCAGTCTCAGCGGAGAAGCCATTCTGGTAACCAGCTTGGCAAGTTTGGAACAGTTTATTAAATTCCTTGAAATGAAAGAACAGTTCGGGGAGTGATGCCTGTTCCGCCCCTTTTCTCTTTACAATTTTAAATGTAGTGTTGAAATGCGACTCGGCCAAATAATATCCTTTCGTCAGGTCGGCGGTTTATTTTTGTCAAGCGAGAGTCTGTGGACCTTAAGCAATTAACCCATCCCATCCAAAAAGACCTGGATCGAGTCGAACAAGTCATAGCCCAATCGCTCAAAACGGATAATATTTTCATTCAGCAAATGGTTGATTATTTAGCGCAAACAGCTGGAAAAAGGGCTCGGCCTGCTTTGGCCATTCTCTCCGCCCGTTATTGTGGTCGCGTCAGTGAAGAAACTTTGGTTCTGGGGGCCGCCCTTGAAATGATACATGTGGCCACTCTTGTACACGATGACATCATTGACAATTCAGCTGTCCGACGCAAACAAAAGACCCTCAACTTCAAGTGGGGAAACGAGATTTCCGTTTTGATGGGAGATTATGTTTTTGCCTCCTCCTTCTACTTAATGGCAAAACACCTTCCCAAAAACGTCCTGGGCACCTTGGCCGATACGACCAACACAATCTGTCGAGGTGAGATTTCAGAGACGTTTCATCGGTTCAATGTGGGGCTCACGCAGGAGCAGTATTTCCAGGTCGTCCGAGAAAAAACCGCCTGCCTCCTGGCGGCCAGTTGTCAAACTTCCGCTATGCTTTTGGGTGCGGAACAGGAAACGGTGGACAATCTTTACCGCTTTGGCCTGGGAGTAGGTATGGCTTTTCAAATTATTGACGACACATTAGATTTTGTTGGTAAAGCTTCCCGAGTCGGAAAACCTGTCATGAGCGATTTAAGGGAAGGGAAATTAACATTACCTGTTTTACATTGCATGGCCCGGGCGACCTCGATTGAAAAACAGCGCTTGAAGGCCGGTATCCTGAAAAAGGTGAAAACCTCGGCCGACCTAGCTTTTTTAACGAAACTCCTTAAAAAATATGATGCCATCGCCTACTCCGTGGGTGTTGCCCGTCAATTTGCGGCTGAAGCAAAGTCGGCTCTCGTGAGTTTGAATGGAAGGGGCGACAAGGCGGAACTTCTTCGTTTCGCTGATTTTCTGTTGGAACGGGATTTCTAGTTTCAACCCTGGGTTGAGCTTGATATTTTCCTTCAGCGAATGTATAGAATACTTTGTTCGAGGATGTTTTTTTACCATCGGGGGAGCGCTGATGTTGCAACAATATGGAAGTGTATTAGTTTTTTTACTGGCGGGTATTTTCTTTATTTTGATGGCTTTTGTGACAGGATGGATTCTCAGCCCCAATGGCCTGTTGGGGCTTCAATACAAGTATAAAAAAAACGTGTTGGTGGATACCTACGAATGCGGTGTGGAAACCTACGGGACTTCCTGGATCCGGTTCAACGTTAGCTTCTACCTATATGCCCTTCTGTTTGTCATTTTCGACATCGAAACTGTATTTCTTTATCCCTGGGCCCTTTCATTCCGACAATTGGGAATTTTTGGCTTTGGAGAAATGATTCTTTTTATCGCAATCCTCCTGGTGGGTCTGGCCTATGCCTGGAAAAAGGAGGCCTTAAAGTGGGATTAAACTTAACCGGCATTACGAATTCCGACATAAAACTTATGGAAGATGAAAGCAAGATTCCAGGCCTTTGGACTTTGGAAAAAGCCACGGGATTCATCTTTAAGTGGGCCCGTAAGAATTCACTCTGGCCTCTCCAATTCGGCACTGCTTGCTGCGCCATTGAGATGATGGCAACTGCCGGCGGACGCTACGATCTGGCTCGTTTTGGCGCGGAGGTTTTCCGCCCTTCTCCTCGGCAAGCTGACCTTTTAATCGCGGCTGGAACCATTACTGAAAAGATGGGTTATGCCCTGAAACGGCTTTATGAACAAATGCCCAAACCTAGCTGGGTGATCGCCATGGGAAGTTGCACCATTGCCGGTGGGCCCTATTATTACGATTCCTACACTGTCGTGAAGGGAATCGATTCTTTCGTACCTGTCGATGTTTATGTCCCCGGTTGTCCGCCCCGCCCTGAATCCCTGATCCATGGCTTGATGGCTATCCAGAAAAAAATTGATGATGAGCCTGTATTTCGTCGACGTCGGGAAGTTTAATTTGTCTTATTTTTAACTTATTAAAGGATTTCTTTTAATGACGAACGATGAAATCAAAAACAAGATTGAGGCTAGTTTCAAAGATTTGGTTTTGTCAGTTATTCTTTCCGCCCAGGGAGAAGTGATTCTGGTCGCCAAACCGGAAACCTATCTTTCTATCGCGAAATCCTTGAAAGAAATAAAAGAATTTACCTTTGATCATCTTTCGAGTCTGACGGCGGTTGATTATCCAAAAGATAATAAGATCACGGTGGTTTCTCATCTTTGGTCTTATCACCATAAGCACCAGTTGACCTTGAAACTTGATGTGGCCCGCTCAAATCCAGTGGTTCCCACTCTCGAAAATATCTGGAAAAGCGCCAATTGGCTCGAACGAGAAGTTTTCGACCTTTATGGGGTGGTCTTCGAGGGCCACTCGGATTTGCGGCGGATCATGATGCCGGATGATTATCAAAAGTACCCTTTACGGAAGGATTTTTCCGATGACGGATTTATTATTAAGCCGAGTTAAGGGGGACGTTTCCTCCTCCGGCTCGGACGAATACGTCGTCAATCTGGGGCCCCAACACCCGGCCACCCATGGCGTCTTGCGCTTGATCGTCAAACTGGACGGGGAAACCATCCGGCAAACCACGCCGGTTCTCGGCTATTTGCATCGTTCCATCGAAAAAATCTGCGAAAACCGAACCTATCCCCAATGCATCACTTATACCGACCGTGTCGATTACGTTTCCGCCATGACGGTCAACCTGGCTTTCGCCCTGGCGGCCGAAAAACTCATGGGCATCCAGCCGCCCCCCAGGGCTCAATGGCTTCGCATGATTTTCTGCGAGCTTCAGCGCATTGCCAGCCATCTGCTCTGGTTCGGGGCTTTCGCAGGGGATATCGGCGCTCTTACACCCTTTTTGTACGGATTAAGAGAAAGGGAAAGAATCCTGGATCTCTTCGAGATGACCTGTGGCCAACGTCTTACCTATAATTACATCCGAATTGGGGGAGTCATGATCGACATCCTTCCCGAATTTACGGCCAAATGCAGTTCTTTTCTTGATTATTTCGAACCCAAGATTGACGAATATGAAGATCTGCTGACCTACAATCCCATATTTTTGGAACGCACTCGTGGGGTAGGAATCGTTACTCCGGAGGTGGGGATCAACTGCGGTTTTAGCGGACCTTCTTTACGCGGTTCAGGCGTGTCCTGCGACGTGCGCAAACAACAACCTTACCTTTTTTATGATCAGGTCAAATTCAATGAATGTATGGAAACGGCGGGTGATTGTTGGAGCCGTTACAAGGTACGCATAAACGAGTTGCGCGAATGTGTTTCAATCATCCGCCAGAGCCTCCAAAGGTTGGAGCCTGGTCCCTTTGAGGCCAAGATGCCTCCCCTTCTGAAAGCCCCTGCGGCCAGCGAGGTTTATGTACGTTCGGAATCTGCGCGTGGTGAAATGGGCATCTACCTGGTGGGGGACGGCACTCCCAAACCCTGGAAAGCTAAATTTCGCTGTGCTTCCTTCAGCAACTTGTATCTGCTTGATCAATTGACTCGTGGTTGGAAAGTCGCAGACATTATGGCGGTTCTGGGAAGTTTCGACCTGATCGTACCTGAAGTTGACCGATAATTATCAATGAAAGGATCGGACCAACGATGAATTTAGTTTCGAACCTGATCAGCCGGGTAGGCGTCTTGCTTCATTGGGTTTATATCGTTCTGGGGGTAGCGCGGTGGACCGATATTCTGGATGACGTGGTGATCGTAGTGGCCATGTTTGGCGGAACCTCCCTTTTCGTGATGTTCCTTGTTTGGATGGAACGTAAGGTTTCAGCCCACATGCAAAGCCGCATAGGGCCGAACCGGGTGGGCCCCTTGGGCCTTCTTCAGACTCTCGCGGATGCCATCAAGCTGACCGTCAAGGAAGACATCAAACCCGTCAATCGAGATAAGATTCCTTATTTTATTGCACCCATCGTGGCCTTCGTCGCTACCTTTATGGGGTTGGTGGTTATCCCTTTTGACAAAGGCGTGGTGGTTCAGGATTTGAACGTGGGTCTTCTTTATATCGTGGCTATTACCAGCTTCACCGTCATTGCTATTCTGACGGCCGGGTGGAGTTCCAACAACCGTTTCGCGCTTCTGGGTGGTTTCCGCTCCGCCGCCCAAATCGTCAGTTATGAAGTCCCGCTGGTTTTGTCCCTGGTCCCCATCATTATGACGACGGGAACCTTAAGCTTGAACTCCATCGTCGAATTTCAAAAAACATTGGGGCTGTGGTTTGTGGTTCCTCAAATCGTTGCTTTCCTCATTTTCGTTACCTCTGCGACGGCTGAGGCAAACCGGGCCCCCTTCGATATTCCTGAGGCCGAATCTGAATTGATCGGCGGCTTTCATACAGAATATTCGGGTGTCAAATTCGCGATGTTTTTCCTGGGCGAATATATCGCCATTGTCGTTTCTTCCGCCGTGGCGGTTTCGGTGTTTCTGGGGGGCTGGCTGCCTTTTCCTTATCTCTCGGCTCTTCCGGTTCCAGGATTCATCTGGTTTATGCTGAAACTGCTGTTGATGATATTTCTTATCATGTCCTTCCGATGGACTTTCCCCCGCCTTCGGGTGGATCAACTGATGGATTTCGGATGGAAGGTGCTCATCCCGATCGCCATCTTGAATATCTTAATTACAGGCGCGTTACTTTTGATACTTGGGAAGGGGATCTAACATGGGCGTGGTGATTTCTTATTTTGCCGGAATCCTGAAAGGCCTCTGGAACTTGATCGTGGGCCTGTCGGTCACGATCCGTTATTTCTTCAAGCCGGTTACCACCGTGCAATATCCCGAGGTTCGAATGCCATTGCCCGCACGAAGCCGCAGCATGATTAAACTCATATATGACGGAGAAAAAGATCAATTCAATTGTGTCGCCTGCATGATGTGCGCCAAGGCTTGTCCCAACAGCTGCATCAAATTGGAAGGCGTTCGCATGCCGGACGGTAAAAGACGTATGACCACGTTTAAACTCGATTTCTCCACCTGTATCTTCTGCGGTTATTGCGTCGAGGCTTGCGGGTTTGACGCCCTTACCTTTATCCCCGATGAGTACGAAAACACCGTTTACCGGCGTGGAAGTCTCCTCCAGGACGAGCAGGCCATGAAATGGGCTCGTCCGGCCCACCTGGCTCCCAAGTCGCCAGAGGAAACACCCCTTGGGGCTTCCCCGGCAGTCGCTTCAGGAGCCCAAGCATGACTTCCATTGTTTTTTATGCCATTGCGTCCTTGGTTGTTCTATCGGCTTTGATGGTGGTTTCTCTAAAAAATCTTTTTCACTGCGCACTTTTTCTGGCCGTGGCCATGTTCGGCATTTCGGGTATTTTCCTTTTTCTTGGATCGGAATTTTTGGCTGCGGTCCAGGTGTTAATTTACGTAGGCGCGGTCACCATCTTGGTTATTTTTGGGATCATGCTGACTCGAAACGTCATGGATGAGAAAATCCCCGCCCGCAATAGTCAGGTGCTCATCTCTTTTTTGGTTGGAGTATCTTTTGTTTTGGTTATCCTTTTTGCCCTTGGTCAATCCATTTTCCAATGGACCAATCAACCGCCGGGCCCAGGGTACCCTGCGGCCGGTTCGACCCTGAATGACATCTATGCGCTTGGGCCGGCGCTCATTCTTCCTTCTCACGGATTCGCTTTTGCCTTTGAATTCGTATCGATCCTGCTTTTGTCCGCCCTCGTGGGTGCCATTGTCATTGCCCGAAAGGATCCTTCGTGAACGCCATTCCCCTCGTGCATTTTCTTTATTTAGCCGCCATTCTTTTCACGATCGGTCTTTTCGGGGTGTTGACCCGCAAAAATGCCCTATCGGTATTAATGGGGGTTGAACTGATGCTTAACGCGGTGAACATCAATTTCCTCACTTTCGGAAAATACTGGGGCACTCAGTCACTTCCGGGTCAGGTTTTCGTCGTTTTTGTCATTACCATTGCCGCGGCGGAGGCTGCGGTAGCCCTGGCGATTATCATTTCCATTTACCGCCAGTGGCGAAACGTCAACGTCGATGAAATACATAACCTTCGGGGTTAAAACGGGTCGGACGACTCTGTGGAACTTGTTGTGGATGGATCCATTTTCGTGAGGTGGTCATGATTCAGTATGCCTGGCTGATCCCGGTTCTGCCGGCCTTTTCCTACGCGGTTATTACATTATTTACTCGCAGGCATCGTCAACTCTCCGCGGCTATTTCTATCCTTTCGATGGGCGTCTGCCTATTTCTCTCACTAGGAATTCTTCTGGCTCTGTTGGGAATGGACCCCACCGCTCGGACTATCACGATGAGCTTTACCTGGCTGGAACTTTCGCCGCTCAAAGCGACGGTCGGGATTCTGATCGATCCCTTGGGGTCCAACATGCTGATTGTGGTCACTCTGGTTTCTCTTCTGGTGCAAATCTATTCACTCGGCTACATGCATGATGACGAGGGTTTTGCGCCCTATTATTCCTATCTGTCTTTGTTCACGGCTTCCATGCTTTTACTTGTTCTTTCAACCAGTTTCCTCCAGCTATTTATTGGCTGGGAATTGGTGGGTCTATGTTCCTATCTCTTGATCGGATTTTGGTTCCAAAAGCCCGAGGCGGCGGATGCTTGCAAGAAGGCCTTCATCGTCAACCGGGTGGGAGACACGGCTTTTCTGATGGGCGTCATTACCATCGGAATGGTGTTCCAGACCTTTGATTTCGCTCAGGTTCAATCCCTAGTTGCGACCGGGTTAGCTCATCACACGCTCTCTTCGGTGTATGTCGCGGGCATTGCCCTTCTGCTTTTCGGTGGAGCGGTGGGGAAGAGCGCCCAGTTTCCCCTCCATGTCTGGCTGCCTGACGCCATGGAAGGTCCCACGCCTGTTTCCGCTCTCATCCATGCCGCCACCATGGTGGCGGCAGGCGTGTTCATGGTGGCCCGCACCTATCAACTCTTTTCGGCCGATCCCATCGCCATGACCGCCGTAGCGTGGACCGGCGGTTTCACGGCCCTTTTCGCCGCCACCATTGCTTTGGCCCAGGACGATATCAAACGAATCCTGGCATACTCCACGCTCTCCCAATTGGGTTACATGGTTTTGGCCCTCGGGGCGGGCGGATACACCCAGGGTATGTTTCATTTGACGACCCACGCCTGTTTCAAAGCCTTGCTTTTTCTGGGGGCGGGAAGCGTCATCCACGGGCTTCATAACCAAGACATCTGGAAAATGGGCGGACTGGCCAAAAAAATGAAATTGACCGCCCTGACCTTCGCGATTGCGACCCTGGCCATCGCCGGCATTTTCCCCTTGGCGGGATTTTTTTCCAAGGACGCCATCCTCGACACGGTCAGTGAAAGCGCTGTTCCCGGACACGAAATCCTTTACGCGGCCGCAGTCTTCACCGCATTCCTAACGGCCTTTTACATGTTCCGTCTCTTTTTCGTGGTTTTCACGGGTGAACCCCGCGACGCCCACGCCCATGAACATGCCCACGAATCTCCCCTCAGCATGACGGGTCCCCTCGTGGTACTGGCAGTGCTTTCCGTCTGCGCGGGATGGTTGAACTGGCCCGGGTTCGACGGTTACTCCAAGTTTCTCCATTATGGCGATTATCAGCCCCATGAATTTGACTGGGCGATGGGCTGGGTCTCGGTGGGGGTAGGCGGTTTAGGGATTCTGTTGGCCGCCAGTTTCTACTACTGGAAAATCTTCTCGGCTGAAAAAATGGCTTTAACCTTCCAACCGCTATACCGACTTCTGAAGAACAAATACTACGTGGACGAGTTTTATGGGTGGATGGTGAAGAAAGTGGTCTTCGGTTTGGCGACCGTCTTAACCTGGTTTGATGACAATGTGATTGATGACGGCATGGTGGACGGCTTGGGTTGGACGGCCCGAAAAATGGGCGGATTCTTCCGTCTCACACAGACCGGCTATGTCCAAAATTACGCTCTGGTCATTTTTGGGGCGGTTGCGGTGTTATTTATCCTGGTCAGTTTTTAATCCGGAGGAAAGAATAGAATGCTTCCTGTATTAATCGCTATCCTCGTACCATTCTTCACATCCTATTTGGCGTTTCATTGCGCCGGGCCGGGATGCGCCTGCCTGCCGGTTTTGACGACCTTCATCCTCATTCCCAATTTGGCTGCGCTGGCTATTTTGATTTCCGGGGATCGGTTCATCCGCTGGATTAGCCTCATCGCCGCCTCTCTGGAATTAGGTCTGGCCTTTCATGTGCTAACGTCCTTCTCCGTTGCCGAGGGAGGGTTTCAATTCATTGAAAAAGTACCCTGGCTGACCAACTTAGGGATCAGCTATCTGCTGGGCGTGGACGGCATGAGCACCCTGATGGTTTTCCTGGTGGCTTGCGTTTATTTCGCCGGAACCCTGATTTCCTGGAACATCACCCTGCGCATTAAAGAATACTACGTTCTCTTCTCCTTGCTGGTGGGTGGGGTGGCGGGAGCCTATGTGAGTCTCGATCTATTCTTCTTTTTTCTTTTTTACGAATTTGCCGTTCTACCCATGTACCTTTTGGTGGGTATCTGGGGTTCGGGTCGCAAGGAATACGCGGCAATGAAACTAACGGTCATGCTCCTGGCCGGTTCCGCCTTCATGCTGGTGGGTTTCCTGGCCATGTATTTCACCTCCAACGTCCACACCTTTGATATCCGCGTGTTGGGCCATCTGTCCGAGACGGGGTTCAGTGTTGATTTCCAGAAAATATGGTTTCCTTTGTTGTTCCTGGGTTTTGGGGTTATCGCCGCGGTTTTCCCCTTTCATACATGGTCACCGGATGGATACGGCTCCGCGCCGACGGCGGCTTCCATGCTTCACGCGGGGGTTTTAAAGAGTCTAGGAGGATATAGCATCATTCGGGTGGCCCTGCCGTCCATGCCGGACGGGGCCAAGTATTGGCTTCCCCTCCTGGTGGTCCTAACCTTGATCAATATCCTTTACGCCGCCTTTGTGGCCCTGAAACAAAAAGACTTCAAGTATGTCATCGCCTACTCTTCCGTCTCCCATTGCGGGGCCATCCTTTTTGGAATATGCACGTTACAGGTCGCGGGCTTAAACGGCGCGGTGATCCAAACACTTTCCCATGGAATCGTAGCGGCCATGACCTTCGCCCTGGTGGGTACGGTCTACGGAAAGGCCCATACCAGGGAACTGGCCAAACTGGGGGGTCTGGCGAAGGTCATGCCCCTATTGGGAGGTCTTTTTGTGGCGGCGGCCATGGCGAATGTGGGTTTACCGGGGCTCAGCGGTTTCGTGGGCGAATTCCTCATTTTCATGGGAGCTTTCAAGAGCGGGTTCAGCATCTTCCAGATTCTCTTTCCCATTGCCATCCTTTCCATCGTCATGACGGCCGTTTATTACCTCCGGTTGGTTCAAATGGTATTTTACGGACCGGTCAAAGACCCGCATGTCTTGGAGGGAACCCAGGACGGTTCCTTTATCGAAATCCTCCCCATCGCTTTCCTTTTGATTGTTTCGCTCGCCGTGGGGCTTTATCCCAAACCCTTTGTGGATCTTTCCAATAGCGCCATCGCTCCACTGGTTGATTTGATCGGAGGCTTCAAGTGATTCAGTACTCCGTTTTCCTGCCGGAAATTTGGCTGACCGCCACCGCCATATTGATTCTGGTTTGGGACCTCTTCCTTAAAAAAGGAAAGGACCGGGTATTTTTAAGTTGGGTGGCTGGGCTAGGGGTCTTGGGTGCCCTTATCAGTCTGCCATGCGAGGGAAATTTCTGCTGTCAGGCAAATTACTCCATGGGCGCCTTCCCGCTTGAAACCTTTAACGGATTTTTAAAACTTGATCCCCTCGCTGTTTATTTCAAGACTGTGGTGTTGCTGGCTACCCTCCTGACCCTTCTGATCACGCACCGGCATTTCAAGGCTCAACCCACGCCCTACCCGGCCGAGTTTTTGGCCATCCTCCTTTTTTCCGCCGCGGGTGCTTCCGCTCTTTCCGCAGCTCAGGAAGTCGTAACCCTCTATATCGCCCTGGAAACCCTGACCATCAGCAGTTATCTGCTGGCCTCCTTCATGAAGAAAGACAAAAAGAGCAACGAGGCGGGAATGAAATACCTGCTCATCGGAGCTTTCTCCTCGGCCCTGCTTCTTTTCGGCTTTTCCTATCTATACGGCCTGACCGGAACGACGACCTTAACAGGTATCGCCAAAGCCCTTGCGGACCAGCCGGTTTCTCCCCTTGGGGTCGTAGCCGTGATCCTGGTGATTGCCGGGCTGGCATTCAAAATTTCCTTGGCGCCTTTTCATATGTGGACCCCGGATGTCTATGAAGGAGCCCCCACACCGGTGACGGCTTTTCTTTCCACCGTTTCGAAAACCGCGGGCTTTGCCGCCTTTATTCGGATTTTCTGGGTGGGGTTGGCCGTTCCGTCGCTCCAGCCCGTTTGGGTCGGCCTCTTTGCCGTTCTCGCCGCGGCCAGCATCATTCTCGGCAACTTGGAAGCCCTGCCCCAAACTAACCTGAAGCGCCTGATGGCTTATTCTTCCATCGCCCAAGCGGGATATATTTCCACCGGTTTTCTGGCAGGGGGCCAACTGGGCTTGACCGCCGTCCTCTTTTATCTTTTCGTCTATCTATTCGCCAACATGGGCGTTTTCTTATGCATCAGCTTGGTTTCGGCCAAGACGGGTAGCGAGGAGATCGCCGACTTTGGAGGAATGTGGAAAAGGTCGCCGATCATCGGGGTGATGTTGTTGGTGGGTCTTCTTTCCCTGGCGGGGGTTCCGCCCTTCGCGGGGTTCTCGGGAAAATGGTACCTCTTTGGCGCCGCCATCCACCAGGGTTATACCTGGCTGGCCCTCGTGGGCATGGTGTTCAGCGTGGTGTCGCTTTACTATTATCTCATGGTGGCAAAGCAGGCCTTGATCAATGACGCACCCGATGTTTCTCCCATCCCGGTCAATGCCCTCGAAAAGGCCGTGCTCTTCCTTTGCATCGCCGTGACCGTGATTCTGGGTTTCTGGCCGACTCCCATCATGAAAATGGCTGAAACAGCCGCCTCCAGTCTTTTTTAAAACTTAGGTTTTCCCGCTGAGTGCCCCGGCCCCATTGGATCCGGTTTTTTTTTATTGATATTCAAGCCCAGAAACCGAAACAGTTGGTTGAAAAGACTCAAGATGGGCATGAAAATGTCCCTTCACGCCAGATGCATGGTTGACGAAAGGTATCTATGGCGGTTCCTATCCTCTATGCCGTAAGCGTTCTTCTATTGGGCCGGGCGGCCTGGACCTCCCTGCGGTATTACCGGTCCCTTGAAGAGGGACATGACCAAACGGCGGGGAAGTGGCTTTCGGCAGCCCTTCTGTCCCAAGGGGTGCTCATCGCGGTTCAATGGATTCAAACCGGCTATCCCCCCCTGTTGACCCTCAGCGGTATCTTGTTGGTGATCACCTTTAGCCTGGGGGCCGTACTCTGGATGGGCCGTTTGAAGTCCACCGTTCCACTCCTCACTTCTCTTTTTTTGCCCCTGGTTTTCTTTTTGGCATTGATGGGGTTCGCCGTGCAGTTCAGGGATTCGGTTTTCCCCAATCCCTCCCTCATGACCATCTGGATGGCCTTTCACATTTTTTCAATTTTCCTGGGATTCGCCTGTTTTACCCTGGGTTTCGGGGTCGGGTTGGCTTTCTGGATTCAGGAGGGCCAGTTGAAGCGGCACCAAATCAAAGCTTGGAGTTTCCGCCTTCCGCCCCTGGAACTACTGGACCGACTGACGGTTTTTTTTATCGGCTGGGGTTTTCTATTTTGGGGAACCGGTCTGGTCCTGGGCGTATACCAGGCTTTTCTCGTTTGGCATCAGCTTCCCCTGGGTGATCCGAAAATCTTGGGGGCCTTTTTAGTTCTGTTGATTTACGCCGGATTCTTCCTGGCTCGCTGGGGCTTCAAGATCCGTGGCAGGAAAACCATGGTCCTCGTGATGTTGGGGTACTTTTTGGCCCTTTTTACCTTCGTGGGGGTTCAGGTTTTTCTGCAGACCCAGCATTTGTTCTGGAAAGCCATTCCATGAAATTTATCGCCTATGGGCTCAACCACAGGACCGCCCCCATTTCGGTTCGTGAAAAATACGCCCTGAGCCCCGAACAGGTGGGTCAGACGCTGGTCGGGCTCAAAGCGTCGGCTCCCCAGGCCCTTTTTCTTTCCACCTGCAACCGGGTGGAGTTTTATCTCGCCACCGATCAGGAAAAAGAAGCCCTGGAGACCGTCCACCGCTTCCTTTTCAAACACCACCGGTTAAAGCCCAAGGAAATTTCCAGATACTTTTACTTGTTTGAGGGGCCGGAAGCCTTCCTACACCTGTTTCGGGTGGCCAGTTCTCTCGATTCCATGGTGCTGGGCGAGGCCCAGATTCTGGGACAGGTGAAAGAAGCTTACGAAACCGCCGCCGCCGCCGGTACCCTGGGCCCGACCCTCAACGGCGTTTTCCATCGGGCCTTTTCTGCGGCCAAGCGTGTTCGAACTCAAACCGAAATCGCCCGTATGCCCACCAATATTTCCTCGGTGGCGGTGGACCTGGCCGGAAAAATATTCAGCCCCCTTTCCGAAAGGCAAGTGCTTCTCATCGGCGCGGGGGAAATGAGCGAACTGACCGCCAAGTATCTTTACGACGCGGGCGTCCGGGGCTTTCGAATCGCCAACCGTACCCTCGAAAAGGCCAAGTCCTTGGCCGCTTCCCTGGGTGGCCGGGCCCTCCCCCTGGAGGCGGCCCTGAACCAGCTTTCGGACGTGGATATCATCCTCACCTCCGTCTCGGGCGCTCATCCTCTGTTGACTAAGGAAATGCTGGAGGAGGCTATGAGGCACCGGGATGGTAGCCCCCTTTTTATTATCGATACGGGGGTGCCCCGCAACGTGGAGGAATCCGCCTCCGAAATCAGCTCCCTCTACCTCTATAACATTGACGATCTTTCCCAGATGGCCAACCGCAACCGGGATGAACGACAAAAGGCTTCGCAAACCGCCGAAGCCATTCTGAAGGAAGAGGTCGAAAAGCTTTGCTCCTGGCTCAATACCCTCGAACTGGTGCCGACCGTGGTGCGTCTGAGGGAAAAATATGAGAGGGCCCGAAAAAGGGAACTGGAGGAATTTTTTCTTAAGTATCCGACCCTGGGCGATAAGGAACGCAAGTCGATCGAAAAACTCACCCATGACCTGATTGGCAAACTATTGCATGAGCCCACGGTGAACCTGAAAGGAATTTCGCAGGAAACGGACCGGTTCGAATACGCCCGAATGTTAACCGATATCTTCAGTCTTTATGAGGAACCCCGGGATGAATAACCTTCACAAGAGGGGGGATTTCTTCCCGCCGTCCAGGGGGTGCGTTTCATGGCCTTGCTAATCGGCACACGGGGAAGCCCGTTGGCCTTGGCCCAGGCGGGCCAGGTTTTGATCGAGTTGGCCAAACTCTGGCCTGGGGAAAACCTAGAACTGAAAGTGGTCAAAACCCAGGGCGACCAATGGGGCCTTCAGGCACCGCCGTCGGATCTTTCCGGAATTCCCCCGGGATTGTTCACCCGGGAACTCGACGACGCCCTTTTAAACGGCACTCTCCAGGGCGCGATCCATAGCCTCAAGGATGTGCCCACGACCTTGCCCCACGGCATCACTTACGCGGCATTCATTATTCGGGAAGATCCCCGGGACGCCTTGATTTCCAACGACGGACTTTCACTCGCCCAACTTTCCGCCGGATGTAAAGTGGGAACTAGCTCGCCCCGCCGGGAAGCGCAATTGAAGGCCAGCCGTCCCGAATTAAGGGTGGTTCCGATCCGGGGGAACGTGGATACCCGAATTGAAAAAATGCGATCGGGTGAAGTGGACGCCATTCTTTTGGCCGCGGCGGGTATGAAAAGACTGGGCCGGGAATCGGAAATCGCCGAATTCATCGATCCTCAAGTGATGGTGCCGGCCCCGGCTCAAGGCATCCTGGTTCTGACGGCCAGGGCCAATGACCATGAGATACTTGAAAAATTACGGGTACTCGACCATCCCGCCACCCGCATCTGTGCCATGGCGGAAAGGTCTTTTCTTAAAACCCTTCAGGGTGGTTGCCGGGTTCCCGTCGGTGCCCTGGCGGAAATCAGGGGTGAGGTTATAAAGCTTACGGGCGTTATCGCCCATCCCAACGGGGAAATGTTGTTAAAGGACAGCGTGAGCGACCTAAGCGACAATCCCACCGGTCTAGGCGAACGTCTGGCCCATTTCTTCCTGCAAAACGGCGCCCATGAAATTCTCAACGGCTTTGGGAGGGTATGATGGGATTAACGGGGATGAATAGCGAAAGCCGTTCCAATAAAGGACATCACTTTGGTTCGTAAAGGCAAAGCCTACTTGGTGGGTGCGGGCCCGGGAGATCCGGGCCTCTTGACCTTGCGGGCGGTGGAGGTACTCGCGCGGGCCCAGGTGGTGATTTACGACGCTTTGATCCCCCCGAAGATCCTCCAACTCATACCGGCCGGGGCTGAAAAGATATTTCGGGGACACCGCTCCAAAAGGGGTGCGCTCAGCCAAAAGGCCATCAATGCATTGATGGTTCGGAAGGCCCTTCAGGGCAAAACGGTCATCCGTCTCAAGGGGGGCGATCCCTATGTTTTCGGCCGAGGCGCCGAGGAAGCCCTGACCCTGGCGCAAAAGGGCATCCCTTTTGAGGTGGTTCCAGGGGTCAGCTCCGCCATCGCCGTACCAGCCTATGCGGGCATTCCGGTCACCCATAGGGCCTTTAATTCGATTCTGACCGTGGTTACGGGCCACGAAAACCCCGCCAAGGGGAAAACAAGCGTTAATTGGCCTCACTTGGCCCGAACGGAGGGGACGCTGGTTTTTCTCATGGGCCTGCATACCTTGCCGGGAATTTGCCGGAAGCTGTTGCGGGAAGGCAAAGACCCTGGAACTCCCGTGGCGGTCGTCCAGGCTGGCACCCTGGGCGCTCAAAAGACGGTTCGGGGAACCCTGAGGGAGATTACGCTCCGGGTTCAAAAAGCCGGGCTTCAGCCCCCCTGCACCGTCGTGATGGGAAAGGTGGTGGAATTAATGAATCCCTTAAGCTGGTTGAAGTTCAAACCCCTAGCGGGCCAAAAAATCCTCGTCACCCGAACCCGTGAACAAGCCAGTTTCGTGACCCAGTTGTTGGAAGACCAGGGCGCGGAAGTGGTTGAAATTCCAACCATTCAAATTTCACCACTGCCCCTGAACACGGTTGGCAAAAAAATACTTAAAAATCTTTCATCCTACGATTGGCTGGTCCTTTCAAGTGCCAACGCGGTGGAAATACTTATTGCCCATCTTGCCGTATCGAAATTGGATGTCCGCAGCCTCTCCCGTCTCAAGATCGCCTGCGTCGGTGAAGCGACCGCCCAGGTATTAAAAAACTACGGACTCAAGGCCGATTTGGTACCCAAAGATTACAAGCAGGAAGGCCTGGTCGAATCCTTCCGAAATAAGGGAAAGCAAATGGAAGGGAAGCGGGTTCTTTTGGCCAGCGCACGGACGGGTCGGGATTTGCTGGAAACCGAACTCAAGAAGATGCGAGCTCAGGTCACCCGCTGGCCCCTCTACGAAACGCGCGTTCCCCGGGAGGCCAAAACCCACCTCCAAAAGCTCTTTCTCAAGGAAGGCGGGGTGGATTGGCTGGTATTCGCGTCTTCCTCATCGGCGGATCATTTCTATGGAGCCTTTACCATCGCCCAGAGAAAAAAAGTATTGCCCCATACCCTTATCGCGGTCGTGGGGCCGGTCACCGGGCAGAGTGTGAAAAAATGGGGCGGCCGGGTGACGGTGGAAGCCCAACCCCATACCTTGCCCGCATTGGTGGAGGGTATGGTCCGTTGGACCAAGAAGAGAAAGACCGAATCCTGAAAACCATCGGTTTGGAAAGGGTTTTATTTTGAAAAAGAATAAATATCTTTTCGTCGTCTTATTGGCGGTTTTTCTGGCCCTGGCGTTCTACGATCACTTTCGAAAAGCCAAAACCGAAGAGATCGGGGATGCTTCCCCCTGGCAAGTTTATCAATACGATAACTATCATTTCTCGTTTGAAAGTCCTTTTCCGTTGTTGAAAAACAATAAAATGTTCGTCGATGTGCTCAAGCTCAACAAAAAACTATTTCTTTACGCGGATGCCCCCGATCAATCTTTTCACCTGGTGGTCGAAAGCCAGGAATACCGGGGGCCGGTCCCGTCCGATCATTTAGACCAATTTCAAAAGAAGGTCGTGGGTTTATTTCAATCGAACCCCGGAATCCAAAATTTTCGATCCGAGGCCCGGCCTGTTACGCTTTCGGATCAACCCGGCCTGGAGGTTGCCGGAAGCTATACCCTTCAGGGCGATTCCTACCAATTTGACGGAATCGAGGTCGCGAAGGAAAATTGGAGTTGGAATCTGGAAACGGTCTTTCAGGACCAGTCCCGTTTGGCCGATCAAGCTCAACAAATCTTCCAATCCTTCAAAATCCAGGATTAATTCCCATATCATTTTGTGTCAATGCATTGGCAGGGAAGGGGAACTGAATGTTCTGCAGGCGATGCAAAGTTAAAATGAGAGAATCGGCCCATTCGGCTCATAAGCAGAGAAAGTTTATTTGCCCTAAGTGCGGGGGAGCCCGCATGATGAGTGGAAAAGAAAAAGTCAGCGAACGCCGTCGGAAAGAACGTGGTTTCTGAAACGATTTATGAAGAAAATCGGCTGGGTAAAATATTTCCGAATTATGCACTTGGTGTATTTTTCAAGATAAACCCGCTCCCCTTGAGGGAGAGGTCTGGGTGAGGTGTGCTTGAGTTCAGGTATTCCCCCTCATCCCGACATCTCCCTCCAGGGGAAAAGGTTAAAGTAGGAAAGCCATACCTTGGTAAAATCGGGGTACGTCAAAGCCATTGCTCCTAAATATTTAAACGGAGATGAGATATGAACCGTTCTGCCCTGAAGTTTTATGACCAATTGGCGCCCGATTACCATTTGATGTTCGAGGATTTTGCCGCCGATTCGGCCCACCAAGGTTGCGTTTTAAACAAGATCATCCGTCAATATCACTCTCGCCGCGGAAAACTCAGCCTATTGGATTGTTCGTGCGGGATCGGCACCCAGGCGCTGGGGTTGGCAGGCTATGCTTATGTTGTCCACGCCACCGATTTAAGTCCCCAAGCGGTCAATGGGGCCCGAACCCGGGCCAGGGATAGGGGGGGGATCCTTACTTTCGGTGTGGCTGATTTTAGAAAGTTATCCCGTCAGGTGAAGGGCACCTTTGAGGTGGTCCTATCCTGCGAAAACGCTTTGCCCCATTTGCTGACCGATTCCGACATTCTTTTGGGCCTTAGAAATATTCGTTCTAAATTAAAGCCGGGTGGCTTGTTTCTTTTGGGAATCCGGGACTACGATTCGCTTTTCCAAGAGCGTCCGACCGCCCCTAAAAAACCGGCGTTCTATAAAGACAAGCTGGGAGAACGGATTTACTTTCAGGTTTGGGATTGGAAAAAGGGAACCCCTACCTACAAGATGAATTTGTTTTTGCTTCAAAAACTTAAGGGTTTTTGGAAGATTCAATGCCACGAGACCTATTACAGGGCCCTCCGTCGGGCAGAATTGACCCGGTTCATGAAGAAAGCGGGTTTTTCAAATGTTCGGTGGTTGATGCCTAATGAAACGGGTTATCTGCAACCCCTGGCGGTTGCGACAAGAAAATAAAACGACACGTCCCATTGGCGGGGAATCGCAACGAAAATCCCCGATATCCTTTTCCCGGCCATTCAGAGCCTCTTCAGCCAAGAGTGGACTCCGGGTGTAAAATAAATAAAGTTTGAATATTGAGTTAATACCCGTTGAAATCAGGCTCAAGATGAAAAGGCTCGATTCTCAAGGCCATACGCTCGTGGAAATGTGTATCGCTATCGTTATTTTTGCCCTCACGGCCCAGGCAATGGCAGTCGCCTTGCTGGTGATCGCCCGACAGATCATTTCCAATGAGGACCACGGCTATGCGGCCATCAAGGGCCAGCAACTATTCAACGAACTAATGGCCCAAGCCAACCGTTATCCTGGCTATGGCGGTGCAGTATTGGATGGATTTAACGACGGGGCCCAGTACAAGCAAGTTTTGACGATTGATCCCCAAGTTCAACAGCCCGATGATCCCGTAAGCGGAAACAGGCAAACCAATGGCCACTGGAGATATTTGCGCCAAATTCAAGTTGGCCCGGCCGCCGAAGGTTATCAGGCGCGGGAGGTTCTCGTGAATATTTGGAGATACTCCTCCGACAACAGTCCTATGGTTCCAGGGCTTCTGCTGACCACCGTGGAAGGAACGATAAATCCGGGAGGACCGATTACTTATACCCAAATTCCCCCTGTTTATCCCCGCCCTATTAATTAGTTTTCAAATCGATCAAAACAATAAATGTCGCCCAAAAAAAGTTTTTCCATTTATGTTCGAGGTTTGAAATAAAGATTTTGCATTTTCCCAAAGTGTGTAATCTCCCCACTGTCAAAAAATCAATGAAACTGTTCAAAAAATCTTAATGACTTAAGTCTGCAAGATAAACAAGTTGCTGAATAATTGAAAAATTATGATGTTCACGATTAAATCGATCGTGAAAAGGGCACAAATATTGCTTTTATTAAAGAACAATAGGTTAAAACCAACCTGAACTCAGGAAATATTGATTGAGCCCACTCAAAACGTTTTTAAAGAAACCGAACTTTAATTCACTTCGGGAGACTGCCACCCCAAGACTTTTTTCACTTTCCGTTACTTTCGATATGAAGGGATCTTGTTTTTGTTTCCGAATGAAAGCGTTTTCCGTTGGAGTTTTGTTTTTTCTACTGGGTACACCCGCTTTTCCATACGCCTTCGGCATCATGCCTTCAGGCGCCAGCTCCGCCGCCGCTACAGCCGCGTATAAAACATTCAAAGGCAATTATTATGTGGCTTGCAACGGAAACATCATGGTGGCCAACAGTGTTCAGGGGGGAACCTGCGTTTCCGAGGGACAGGGATATGGATGCCTGATGACAGCTTACCTGGAACCAGATGCCACCGGCCCAGCCTTGATGACCCAGTTGTGGAATTTCGTGAACACCCACCTGGACCCGGATAATCTGATGAATTGGAGCGTGAACTGTACAAACAACAACGACAATGCCGCCACCGATGGTGACCTGGATATTGCTCTGGGTCTCATTGAGGCCGAGAAGCGTTGGCCTGGAAACGGATTCGGCGCCGCAGCCACCGTTTATATAGGCAATATTCTCAAATATGAAACCGACGGTTGTGGTTTGAAACCGGGAGATGTTTGGGGCGGCTGCAATAGCACCGTCTATCCCAGCTATATGGCCACCAGTTATTTCACAACCTTCGCCTGTTTCACCGGTAACGCGGCTTGGAACACGGTGAAAACGAACGTTTACAACCAACTTAGCTATTGGTACTCAAACTACGCCTTACCCCCTGAGACCGTGAACGGAACCACGGGACAACAGACTGGCGGTGATTACCAGTACAACTCCTGCCGGGTTCCCTGGCGACTTTCCCTCGATTACCTTTGGAATGGCAATACGAACGCTTTCAACATGTGCAAGAAGATCACCACCAATTTTGAGCTCCGGGACACGGCTCCCTCGAGTATTGGCGACGATTACACTTACACCACGGGAGTCCAGACATCTAACAACCATAACGCGGCCTTCGAAGGTCCGGCAGGGGATGGAGCTATGGTCAACGGAAATTCCGGCGACCAGGCCTGGCTCAACAGCGAATATACGGATTTGGTGAGTCTTCCCACCGGTGTCTATTACCAGGACGCCCATCAGGTTCTGTCCCTCATGACTCAAACCGGCATATTCACAGATCCCTGCGGCGCCAGCGCGCCCACCAACACCCCCACGGCTTCTCCCACTTCCACCTCATCGTCTACCAACACTCCCACCTTTTCCCGAACCATCACGCCCCTCAACACAGCCACCTGGACCCAGACGAGGACTGATACACCGACCGTGACTTCCACGCTCACTAGCACTACCGTCCTCACCAACACGGCCACTTTGACTCAGACGCGGACCTTTACCCCGACGGTGACTTCAACGCCCACGGGCACCTCCACAGCCACACACACCATGACCTTTACATCCACCGTCACGGCAACAGTTACCTCCACCTTCACTTTTACCGCTCCCACCAATACTCCGACTTCGACGGTTTCTTCCACCTCAACCAAAACTTCCACATTCACCCTAACGGTTACTTCTACCAAAACCGCCACCTCTACCGTTACACCTACCTCAACACCGACAAACGTTGTTACTGACACGGTCACCGCAACTCCTCAATTCAGCTTTACCGACACTCTCTCCCCCACGGTCACTTCTACCCTTGCCTTCAGTCCCACCTTCACCCCAACGGACACGAACACCCTGGTCTTTACCTTCACCCCAACCCGCACTTCGACGGCTACCACGACCTCCACCGATACATCAACGGCTTCACCCACAATCACGCCTGTGAACTCTTCCACTTATACACCTACCTTTTCTCCCACCCAAACCCCGGTATTCAGCTACACATCCACCGATAGCCCTACGAATACCCTTTCCCCTACCTGGACCATGACCTCCACGGCTTCCTCCACCTCTACGACGACGAACACCATAACCGATACTCCCCTTTTCACCCTGACTCCGACTTTTACGGCAACCGCGACCCTCACGGAAACCCCGACTCTGACATCGACCGCTACTTGCACGGCCACATCCGCAGTGGTGTCGGCTTCGGGAAACCCGGTGACTTTGAACGAAGTTGCAGGGGCTTCCGATGTTCCGGTCTTGCAGGAGAATTTCAGCAATACCAGCGGGGCCTCCGTGACATTAGACAACCTGGTGGTGACCAATTTGGGCACTGGAAACGCCTCCACGGGGATCACGGGTGCTGTTCTTTTGATCAACGGAATACAGGTGGGCTCGCAGGTGACCTTCAACGGGAACCAGGCGATCTTTAACTTGGGCTCGGCGATTATATCGGGAAACACCCATCTGGACGTGGACGTGAATTTCAACAATACGGCAGTGGGTAATTTCCAGATCGCGAATACGGCGGTAAGCGGAACCAGCGGGAATAACGGGGGACAGGCTGTTGTGTTTACCGGGATTCCGTTAAGCGGGAACGATGTGATCGTGGCCCAACCGAGCCCGACGTTTACTCCTTCGGCCACCTTTACTCCGACTCCGAGCCCTACGCGCACCCTGACCCCCACCTGGACGGT
>CAZGKT010000001.1:0-112781 GCA_964525605.1 uncultured bacterium | reverse complement strand
CCACCTTTACTCCGACTCCGAGCCCTACGCGCACCCTGACCCCCACCTGGACGGTCACTCCCGTGCCATCGGTAGCCCTGGGAAGGGTGGGTATTTTCCCCAACCCGGTACAGGGAACGACCGTGAACATTTTCCCGGCGTTTTATTTGGGACAATCGGATATAAGGGTGGAAATCTTCACGATCGCGTTTAGAAAAGTCAAAGATGAGACCTTCCGGTCGGTTCCGGCCTCCACGGCGGTGGCCGTGAGCCTGACCGACGCATTCGGTCGGCCCATGTCCAACGGGCTTTATTACGTCATCGTGACGGCCCGGTCGGGCAAGGCTACGGGGATAATGCTTATTCTGCGGTAAGAGAAATGGTTTTGAAACTCCAATCCACGCCTATGACTGGGTTACTTGTTCCGGTCCAACAGCGAATGCCATTTGCCCTTCACGATCTTCAGGTTTCCAAAATCCGAGACTAAGACCAAAAACAAAAAGTAATACTGAATCAAATTGTGGCCCAGGTTACCCATCGACAGGGATGGCCCATACTGGATATCCAAGATGGCGAACTGCATGAGTAAAATGCCCAGCAGACCGTAAATCAGGTAAAGGGATAAGTTTAAGTTCAGAGGCCCCTGGCCTTGAATTCAGCCAGATCAAGGCTGTTTTCCAGCATGTTTCGGAACGTGATTATCATCAGAATCAAGATCAGGACCGAAACGATGCCCAGTCCCAGGGACGAAGCCGAATTTAAAACCACATCGTCAATAGTCACTCAGCTCTTGGTGTTTTAGATTCTGGAACATCCCGGTTGTTGGAGCATTCTTTGCAAAAATTGTGGTCCACGACGAAATCAAAATCCCCATCTTCCATGGAAAGATTGTGGTTGGGACATTTCAGGGTCGAGGGACTGGCCAAATCACCCGGGTGAGGATCAGATTCATGGGCGTCTTCCCGCGGCTTTTGTTTGAGCATTTTGACCGCGCCTTCCCGCACGGCTTTGTAATAAAAACCGCGGTTTTCGGCGATCGCCTTGAAAAAAGTCTGGGCCAGGACCTTATTTTTGATGCGCTTGGCTGCGGCCAGCCGTAACCAGCAAATTTGGCCCATGGCGGCGATATTGGTGAAGGTCGACTGGGCCAGATGATTGTCGTGGAGCCTCTTGGCGGCCGCGAAACGCACCGTATCCATGTTTTTCAACCCCACCAGGTCCTTGAGAAGCGTCTGGGAAACCCGTTTATCCTTCACTTTTTCCGCCGCGGCGATCCGCACAAAACCATCCGGGTCCGCCAAGGCGATTTCAATCAGTTTTTTCTGGTCGGTGATGGTCTCCAGTTGGGCGGTCCGCTCGCGGTGACCGCTGGGTATGGATTTACGTTTGAAGATATTAAAAATCGACATGAGACTCCTCAGGTAGTTTGAGTTGGATCCATAGGACTCGAAGGAAAAGGGGCACTTATAGGGGCGGGGATCAAAATATGGATAACCATATCATAGAATTAAATTTATTAAACCCCGGCTGAGGCGAAAACGACGAAAAAAGATTGAAACCCACTTTTACGGCCGGGATAAAATAAACTGAATGGATAGGTGGCAAACCATTTTCAGTCCATCCCCCCGCGAGGTGGTTCAAATGATCAAAGAAATATTCTTTATCGAAGAAAAAGTTACCTTGGAAACCAAGCATTCGCCCATGAAGTGCCTGGAACTGCTCATGAACCACCAGCGGAAGGATGTGATTTGTTCTTTTGAACAAAACGGATTTCGGATGTACGAAAAGCGTTCCCGGTCGCTTTTTAGAAATGGAGCACCGAATTATTATGGGGTCATCAAACCTCTTGGGGAAGGCGCGAGGATGGAGGGGTATTTCGGTTATTCGCCGAGCGCTCCCATCGTCCAATGGATCTTTTTACTGGCCTGTGGGCTGATCTTGGGTTTTGTTTTTTGGGGTTTGCCGCAAAACCTACCGATGATCGGCTGGGTGTATTTCATCCTCTTCGCGGGAATTATTTTTTGGATATTTTCCAACAGAATCGGTTATTTCCTTTATGCTTCCAGCAAGGACACGATCTTGAGTCATCTGGAGAAAAATCTTGAGGCCCATTTGGCCCAAACCGACCATTCGTCAAGACTCGGCGGATTGGCCAAATAATATTTGATAAGCGCTTGGTTAAACCCTGACGTTCACGATTGAGAAAATTCATTGGGTTGCGTTGGGGCGATGGTCGTCTTGGTCCCGGAAATCGCGCCTGGAAGCGGATCGCCTGACCTGCCGCATATTGCGCTTGGTTGATTATTTTGCCATTTGGTTGGAGTAAACATAAATTGGGTAAACATCAAGGAGCATTCCGTGGTAATTAAAAAAGTTAACTTTATTTTCATATACAGGTTCGCGATGGTTTTTCTTGCGCTTCCGCCAATCGGCTTGAACGCCCAAGGGGTAGTCCCCGACCTGGAGAATAGGAGCTCGTCGGAGGTTGTCCAACAAATGGGGCTCGGGTGGAACCTGGGAAACACCATGGAATGCGCGGGAGATTGGATCAAGGGCCCGCAAATCAGCAATTTCGAGACGGCTTGGGGCAACCCGGTGACCACGAAAGACATGATCGACGCGGTTCAAGCGGCGGGGTTTAAATCCATCCGAATCCCCGTGGCCTGGTCGAACAATATGGGAGCCGATTACACGATTGATCCCGCTCTCCTGAAACGGGTGCGGCAGATTGTCGATTGGGCCTTGGCGGATGGAATGATCGTGGTGGTGAATATCCATTGGGATGGCGGCTGGTGGTCCAAATTCCCGGTCGAATACGACAAGTGCATGAACCGATATAAGACCATGTGGTCGCAGATCGCGGGTTATTTCAAGGATTATCCCTGCACGCTGATTCTCGAATCGTTGAATGAAGAAGGTTGTTTCAACGACGTTTGGAACCGGTATGGGCCCTCGGACCCGGTGAAAAAACTGAAGGCTTTTGGAATACTCAACCACATCAACCAGACCTTCGTGGATTTGGTGCGGAAATCCGGCGGAATGAACGCCAAGCGCCATCTTTTAATCGCCGGGTACGCGACGGATATTGAACTGACGACGGACCCGGACTTCATCATGCCGAAAGACCCCGAGAACCATTTGATCCTTTCCGTTCACTATTACACCCCCTATACCTTCGCCGGTTTGGAACACGACGAGAGCTGGGGTAAGGCCCGCTCGACCTGGGGAACGAAAGCGGACTTTGACGAGCTGGACGGGAATATGCAGAAACTGAAAGCCCGTTTTCTCGACCATGGGGTTCCGGTGATTATGGGTGAATATGGCGCGACCTATAAGACCAAGGATCAGGATAGTGTCCGGCTTTACATCGCTTCCGTGACCGACAGGATTTTTCGACTAGGGATGTGCCCGATGTTGTGGGACCCGGGTTCGCATTTCAACCGGAAGACCCTCGTTTTTAACGACCTTGAGCTTTTGGCGAATTTGCAGAAGGTCATGAAGGGTCAGCGACTGGAGGGAGAGGAACCGAATGGGGAAACGGAAACTCCGGCCGCTTTCTTTACTTCCATTCCAGTGGATGTGATGCAGCAAGCGCAAAAAAACTTCGACTCCGTCGAGGGTTCGGACTATGCCAGAAGCTTTTTGACGCTCGAGGGGGACCATCTGGACGGGTACCGAAGCGTTTGTACCCTGGAGACCCCGCAAAAAGCGGATCTGTCGGTCGTTCTGAAAATTGAGGGTTCCGGAAATGTTTCGGCTATTTATGTCAGCGCGAACGACCCCATCGCCGTTTGCCTCGGAGGCAAATTGGCCATTGAAAAATGCCCCAAGCCGCCGTTTGCGCCTTTCTACGAGCTTGTGAATGTGAAGATGAATAATTAATTCAAGTGGATTGTAGCTGGGTTCATCTTGTATTCGATTCACGAGGTATCAGTATGGACTTGATTAGACGGGAGAAAATGCTTGGTGTTCGTGGCCGGTCATTTTTCAAAGGGGAGAAAGGCCATGGAAAATAAAGCTGAGTTTAAGAATAAACAAATCAAAACGCCTAAAACCAAAGAATCGTTTTGGGTAAGGCTGGAACACGGACTTCAGATCGGTCTCCGTGCTTCTTTGGCCAGCTTGCTGGCTGCCTGGGTGGCCTTCCGCTTGGGGATGGATTATCCCATTTACGCCGTTATCTCCGCCGTTGTTGTCACGGACAGCTCCCCGGAAGTCACTCGTCGATTGGGCCTCTCGAGGCTTTTTGGAACGCTCTTTGGCGCCTGTTGGGGCGCTTTCCTCGCCACCCATCTGGGTCATAGTTCCTGGGTCATGGCGTCAGGTGTGCTTCTGGCGATTCTCTTTTGTGATCTGGTCGGCTTGAGGGACACCCAGAGGATCACGGGATATATCACGGCCATTGTCATCCTTTTTCACGGGGATTCCCCCTGGGTTTACGCGAAGGATCGTTTTATCGAAACGACCTTGGGGCTTGCCTTTGCCGTCTTGGTTGGAATGGTGATGGAAAGCGTCATGAAACGAATGAAACTGAAACTTCAATTTTAAACCGATCGGGGAAGATGAATGAATTCGCAATGGTTCTTTGTCCTGCTGACGACCTTCTTTTTTGGATTCTTTAATATTTTCATCCGGGCGGCAGGGCCGAAAATCGGGGGCGTTTTGGGACCGTTGTTGCTGGAGGGCTTCGCGGCAGTTCTACTCCTGGTGTTTTTTATATGGCGGAAGATAAACGGATCGCCGGAGACTCTGACCCTTCCCGGAGTGGCCTATTCCTTGGCCGCCGGTTTTTGCGCGGCCGCCGGGTCGATAGGGTTTTTTATCGTTTTTTCAAGGGGCGGGATGCTAACAGCGGTTGGTTCTTTTGTCCTTGTCGGAAGCGCTTTACTGACCATCTTGGGCGGGTTTATTCTTTTCAAGGAGCCGATGAACCTATATCGGATCGTCGGAATCGCATTGGGTTTGATGAGTCTTTACCTCCTGAGTAAAAGTTAGACGCTCGAGAGGGTTCCGGAAGGAGCCTAAAATGAAGAAAACAATGATCCTCGGCCTTTTTTTAATAGTCGTGGTCGTGGTTGTTTTCCTCTGGATTTGCATGGACAACAGCGGAAAAGACAACATGGCAAGGGCCCAGCAATGTTACGCGGTGGGAGAGGCTTTCTTCGCCCATCATGAATACAAACAGGCCATGTGGAATTATGAATTGGTGTGTGAATCTTATGGACGGCCCCACACGAAATGGCAGGATTTGGCCCAGGAAAAAGAGTGGATTTGCCGGGCCTATTTAAACGATTGGACGCCTGATCAGGGTTCGTTATTGGCGGATATCAGGCGGATTCGAGCGGATCTCTATGAAAAATACAAACCGGAGCTGATGCAAATCACCCCTGTCGCGCAAAGAAAAAATAAACCCTAGGTTTTTGGAACACTGAACCTTACTTGTTTTCCTAAGTGCTAATTTTTATCAACCGGTGCCGGCAGAAGAAACGCCTGTTAGAATAGCGGACTGAAGGAGCCAACCAATGCCTTTCCCCATTCACCGTATGCGCCGGTACCGCAAAACCAAGGGCCTTCGCGCCCTTTTTCAAGAAACACGGTTAACCGCTTCCGACTTTGTATTGCCACTCTTCGTAGCCGAAGGGCTTAAGGGCTCGGAAGCAATCAAATCGATGCCGGGTGTGAGGCGCCATAACCTGACTTCCGTGGTCCACGAGGCCCAACAGGCATTTTCCCTGGGGATCCGGGCGGTTCTGCTCTTTGGGTTACCCAAAACCAAGGATGGGGGGGCCACACGAGCCTACGCCAAGGCTGGAATTGTGCAGAAATCTGTTCGTGTTTTGAAGAAGGAGATCCCCGGCTTGGTGGTCATCACCGACGTTTGCGCCTGTGAATACACGACTCATGGTCATTGTGGAATCCTGAATGGGAAAGAAGTGGACAATGATGCCACCCTGGGTCTGCTACAGAAAATCTCCCTTTCTCATGCCGAGGCTGGCGCCGATATGGTGGCCCCCTCGGACATGATGGACGGCCGCGTGGGCGGCATCCGCAGAGCGCTGGACAAGGGCGGATACACTGACACTCTTCTCTTGAGCTACGCCGCCAAGTTTTCTTCAGCTTTTTACGGCCCCTTCCGAGAAGCGGCAGATTCCACTCCGGCCTTTGGTGACCGCAGGAGCTATCAAATGCCCTCGACGAACGCCCGCGAAGCGATGAAGGAAATTCAGCTCGACCTGGAGGAGGGGGCTGATGTGGTGATGGTCAAACCGGCTTTGACCGCCCTGGATATTATTACCCGTGCCCGGCATCGATTCTTGTCCCCGATTTGGGCCTACCATGTCTCAGGGGAATACTCGATGATCAAGGCGGCGGGGAAGCTGGGATGGCTGAACGAGGAAACCGCCATGGCGGAGAGCCTGCTGGCCATTAAACGGGCCGGGGCGGACCGGATCTTGACCTATTGGGCCAAGGAAGGGGCGAAATACTTTCGGAGTTAGGCCTTCGAAGTCATTGGAGGAACCCATGGGGAGAAACGGGAAGACCGGAACCTACGTTGCCTTATTTCGGGGAATCAACGTCGGGGGAAAAAATGTATTACCCATGAAAGATCTGGTAGGGCTGTTTAAAAAAACCCGATGTGAAAAAGTCGAAACCTACATTCAAAGCGGAAATGTCCTTTTCCAAGCCGAACGCGAGTTGGCCCGTCGTATTCCCTGGCTTATATCCCGGTCTATTCAGCGATCATTCAATTTTGAAA
This sequence comes from uncultured bacterium, assembly GCA_964525605.1. GTDB lineage: Bacteria > Oederibacteriota > Muellerivitia > Muellerivitales > Muellerivitaceae > CAVTWJ01. The sequence continues at coordinate 106,045 of CAZGKT010000001.1, read as the reverse complement.
TCTCACTCGTTGTCCGGAGCGCGGCGGAAATGATAAAGATCGCGCGGGGTAATCCCTTTCTCAACCAAGCTAAAAGCTTGGAAAGACTCCATGTCGCCTTTCTATCCAGCTATCCGACGAAAGGTCTCGCCGCCTCATTGGATCCAAAGCATTCCCCGCTTGATGAATATCATCTCGTGGGAAGCGAAATCTACCTCTTTTGTCCCCAGGGAATGGCCCGTACCAAACTGACCAATGCTTATTTCGATTCCAAACTCGTCTGTGTCAGCACTTTCCGCAACTGGAAAACAGTTCTAAAGCTCAGGGATTTGGCGGTGGGTAGGTGAGGGAACGGGCGGGGCTTTCGTTGTAAGCTTCCCCTCCCATCCGTTAAACTGTTCAAGTTGCCAATCAACTTCACCGCGAGACACCATGCCCCCAAAATTCGATACCAGCCGTTCGCAAAAACTATTCGAAACCGCACAGAAGCATCTGGTAGGCGGCGTCAACAGCCCGGTCCGGGCCTTCAAAGGCGTGGGAGGCACCCCCCTCTTTTTTGCCCGGGGCAAAGGGCCCTACCTCATTGACGTGGACGGGAATCGCTATCTTGATCTCGTCGGTTCCTGGGGTCCGCTAATCTTGGGACATGCCCCCCTGAAAGTCCTCAACCAGGTCCAGAAAATCATGCGCAAGGGGTTCACCTTCGGAGCCCCCTCGGCCTTGGAAACCGATTTGGCCGTGAGGGTCAAGGAGGCGTATCCCTCCATCGAGAAAATACGTTTTGTTTCGTCAGGCACCGAGGCCACCTTCAGCGCCATTCGTTTGGCCCGGGCGGCTACGGGGCGCAAACGCATCCTCAAATTCGACGGCTGCTACCACGGCCATGGCGACTCCCTGCTGGTAGCCGCGGGAAGCGGGCCTGCGACACTGGGACTACCGGATAGCCCGGGAGTACCGGATGAAATTGCTTCTTTGACTTTAAGCGTTCCCTACAATGATCTGGAAGCGGTCAGCCAGGCTTTCGATCGGTTTAAGGATATCGCCGCCGTGATCGTGGAACCTGTTGCCGGGAACATGGGGCTGGTGCCTCCTGCTCCAGGTTTTTTGGAGGGCCTGCGGGAAATCACCCGAAAAAACGCGGCGCTTTTGATTTTTGACGAAGTGATGTGCGGTTTTCGGGTGGCTTATGGCGGAGCTCAGGAGCTTTACAAAATCAAACCGGACCTCACTACCCTGGGGAAGATCATCGGGGGCGGGATGCCGGTAGGAGCCTACGGGGGCAGGGAAGAACTCATGAATCAGGTCGCTCCCCTGGGGCCGGTTTACCAGGCCGGAACCCTCTCAGGCAATCCAGTAGCTATGGCCGCAGGTTTAGCCACTTTAAAAGCTCTCAAAAATAGCGTGATTTATTCGAAATTGGAACAAACCGCCGCCTTCATTCAAGAGGGTATCAATCGCGCTATCCGAAAAAACGAGGTCCAGGCTTGTTTTCAAAGGGTGGGGAGCATGGGAACCCTCTTTTTCACCCCCGGCCCCGTGACCCAATATTCGGAAGCCCAAAAAAGCGACACCACCCGATTCGGGAAGTTTTTTTGGGCCATGGCCCGCCGGGGTGTCTATTTACCGCCTTCCCAGTTTGAATGCTGGTTCTTCTCGGATGCCCTCAACCTGGATTTAGCGAAGAAAATAATTAGGGCAGTGGGAGAAAGTTTGGAGGAGACGGGCAAAAGTTGATAAAATTTCCATAAGAAATCAGGGGGTGGATCATGGATCTTTTGACGAAAAGGAGCCGGTTTTTTTATTTCAGTTTCGTTTTGATCCTCACTGGCTTTTGCGTTCAAAAAGCCATGGCCGATATGGAAATAAACCTGGGGGATCAAAACTCGACAACGTCCTCCTCCGCGGCGCCTACGGCCACCCCTGCTTCCCAACCCGTTCAAACACCGATGGCGGCCCCTTCGTCCATGTCCACGCCGGTTCCAACGGCCACCACCCTGGCTGTCTCCACCCCGGCAGCCGAATCCGTTAAGGATGAACCCGCGGATACTCCGACGCCGGCGATCAAAATGGTGGAAGGTGAGTTGAAATCGAAAGACATTTATGAAGCTGGGATCAAATACTACCAGGCCAAAGATTATGAGACGGCGATTCGTTACTTAAAAAAAGCGGTGACCTATAAAGACCCCTACACCCCCCCATATATATTTGCCGAAGCCTACGCGACGCTGGGAGTCATTTACGAGTTTTATTATCCAGAACAAAATCACCTAAAATTCGCTGTCATTTATTACAAAGACGCTTTGAAATACGAACCGTCCAATCACACCGCCAGAAAATACCTGAAAAAATTAAGTAAGTATTTACATTAAATATCCAGTCTTCTATGACTGCTGCGCAAAAGGAACATCTGTGAAATTATTTCGAACCATTTTGACCGCGTGCCTCTTTACTTTTTCGGTTTCTTCCTCATTGGCCGGTGATGATCTGGCACCTCTTTCGATTTCTTTTTTTGGGCTTTACGGGACTCCGGTTCAGCCACTCTCTTTGAGCCGAAGCAATAACGACGGTCTTGGGTTTGATTTTCTTGCTGAATATCAACCATCCCATTACGCTTCGGTCGGATTGGGTTATGAAACCACAACCTTTTATGGGAGCCAGGCCTTTACGGCGGGTAGTTTCAATCTGGAAGGACGACTCTTTCCATTCGCGGGCCTGAGACAGCCCTATAACCCCTATCTCACCGCGGAAGCAGGTTTAAATTTGGCTTCAGGATCGCCGAGCCAATGGGGTGGAGCCTACGCCCTGAAAGTTGGGCTGGGAACGAAGGTTCAATTTGTCGGACCCTTGTCATTGGATTTTGCGGTCGAAAGCCATTGGATGGGGAATTCCCCTAATTATCTCCAATATGTGGACGGACGTTTCGGAATTGATTACGCCATTCAATTCGGAAATTCCTCCGCCTCAACGTCCAACCCACCCGCCAAGGCTACCGCTACGCCAATCCAGACCCCCACTGCGATGACCACACCCACTCTCACTCCGATTCCGATGGTTCCAACCGTCTCTCCCACCTTCATCATTAAAAGTATCAGCCCTAGCCCGACACCGACCGAGATTTTGATTGAAAACACGCCCACTCCCGAGCCCAATGAAGGAACGGCGGCACATTCAAAGGTGAAAAAATACTATTTGAAGGGAATCCAGGCCTTTTACGCCCACAAATATTCATCCGCACTGGCGGATCTAAGAACAGCAGTCACGTATAAGGAAAAAGTTCCGGCCTACTATTACGCAGAGTGCTATGCCACCATGGGGGTGATTTATCAGTTTTATCGGCCTATCCCCCATCATTTAAAACTGGCCCTGGGGAATTACAAAAAAGCCTATCTTCTCGATCCGGACACGCCTGCCGTGAAGAAATACTATAAAAAGCTTAAGGCCCAGTTGGCGAAGGGCGGGACAATTTCGAAACCTATCCCGAAAAGAAAAAACGTTGAAGTAAACGCCGATTCCACCCCTGCCGGGAAAGCCCCCGAGCCAACCGCTGTTCCCGCTGCCGTTTCCAATGAGAAACCCGGAGCTACCCCAGCGTCGAACAACGGCTCGGTTCCCATCGATCTGGGTACCACGAAATAGGTTTTATTTTTGAGCTTAAATTCATAAAAGAAAAAGAATCGCCGACAAAATCAATTCACGAATTGGCGAATTCGTTCAATTTTCGTGGCCTTTCCGTTTTCCGGATCCACCGAGACGACTACGGCCTGGAAGAGGTAGGGAAGCTCCTCGGAGACCTCGAAGCGCGCCGGAGCCCCAGTTAAAAAGCGCTGCAAAATCGGCTCCGGCTTCATTCCGATCAGGGATTTCGAGGAACCGGACATACCGATATCCGTCAGGTAGGCTGTCCCACCCGGTAATATTTCTTCATCCGCCGTCATGACATGGGTGTGGGTTCCGGTGACGGAGGAAACCCTTCCATCCAGATAATATCCCATGGCCCTTTTTTCGCTGGTGGCTTCGCAATGCATATCCACGATCACGATCTTGGCCTTGCCGGTAATCTGATCCAGGGCCTTGTCCGCGCATTTGAAGGGGCAGTCAATGGCGTACATATAAACCCGGCCCATCAGGTTTAAAACCGCGATGGGAACACCCTTGCAATCGAATAGGCCAAGTCCTGATCCCGGGTTTTCAGAAGGGTAATTATGTGGCCGCAAAAGGCGGGGATCCTTGCCGAGGATTTCCCGCACTTCCTTTTTGGAGAAGATGTGGTTGCCCGAAGTGACCACATCCACGCCCATGTCCACCAGATTCTTGAAGGAATCCGGCTGAATGCCGGTACCGTTGGCGAGGTTTTCTCCGTTCGCCACGATAAAATCAATGGAGTAATCGGCCTTGATGCGGCCCAAACTGTTGTGGACCGCGTGGCGGCCCGGCTTGCCTACGATGTCGCCGATGAGAAGGATGTTCATGAAAACCTTTCGGAGGTGGAATGGGTCCAAAGATTAAACAAAAGGGCCTGGAAAAGCAAATGACCGGCTCGCTGGAGGAAAGCGGTTTATTTACCGCACAAAATGAACCCGGTTTCGCATAAAACGGCACGCACGGGTGCGTCGTGGGTGCCGACCGGCACCTTGTCGACCAGTTGGAATGAATAGCCCAGGCCGATCACCAGGCATGATTTTTTGAGATGGGGAAGCACCCGGTCGTAAAAACCCTTCCCAAAACCCAACCGGTTTCCCTTTGAATCAAAGGCGAGGCCCGGAACCAGGACCAGGTCCAGGTCGTTCCAATCGGCGGGCTTAAGCGAAGTGGGCTCCTGGATTCCGAAGGGGCCTGGTTTGAGGTTTTTGAGGTCGGTCACCGGATGAAATTCGAAGTAGGATTTTTCCTGGTTTACCTTTGGAAGGAAAAGCTTCTTACCGGAAGAAAGGGTGCCTTCCAGGATGGGATAGGTGTTGATTTCATGAGGGATGGAAGCGAAGGCCCCAATGCCATTGGCTTTTTGGTATTCTGGGCGCTCTTTCAGTATATTCCAGACACCGACCGAGGCGGTTTCGGCTAAACCCGAGTCCACCGAATCCCTGATGTTCTTGAGCTTTTCCCGCAAGACGGACTTTTCGCCCTTGGGCGGGGTCGGATTAGAGGTGGGAATCATTGGGTTTTTCATTAGGATTTGATTGTGCCAGTTCCTTTAAATGCTCCATCCAAGCCTTAATCTTAGCCTCGTAACCCAGGTGGGTGGGGATGTAATAGGTGGGCAAGGAGGGAGCGTATTCCTGACTCACAAAGTGATCCTTAAAATCGTGGGCATATTGATAACCCGTGCCGTGTCCGAGCGCCTTTAAACCGGGATGGGGCGCGTTGCGAAGGTGATCAGGAACTTCCTTCTGGGTTTCTTTCTTAACGTCCTCGGTGGCGGTTTCCAACCCCATATAAGAAGCGTTGCTTTTTGGCGCGGTGGCCAGGTAGACCGTGGCCTGGGCCAGGGGGATTCGGCCTTCGGGCAAGCCTAAAAACTCGAAGGCTTGCTGGGCGGCGGTCGCCACCAGAAGGGCCTGGGGATCGGCGTTGCCCACGTCTTCGGAAGCGGAAATAACCAGCCGCCTTGCGATGAAACGAGGATCTTCCCCCGCGTAGAGCATCTTAGCCAGCCAGTAGAGGGCCGCATCCGGGTCGGAACCGCGGATGCTTTTGATAAAAGCGGAGATGGTGTCGTAGTGGCCATCCCCCGTTGAATCGTAACGGACCATCTTTTTTTGGATGGATTCCTGGGCCACTTCAAGGGTAAAGGGGATAATCCCTTCCAGGGCCGGGGTGGTCAAGACCCCGACCTCCAGGGCGTTCAGAAGGGTGCGAGCGTCTCCCCCGCATGATTTCAACAGATGTTCCCTGGCTTCTTGGGACAGCCGAACCTGGGTGGACCCCAAACCCCTTTGGGAGTCGGCGAGGGCCCTATCCAAAATAATCCCTAAGTGCATTTCCTCCAGCGGTCGGAGTTCACACACCCGGGAACGGGATAGCAGGGCGTTGTTGAGAGCGAAAAAAGGGTTCTGGGTGGTGGCACCGACCAAAATAAGCGTACCTTGTTCCAGATGGGGCAAAAGGGCGTCCTGCTGGCTTTTGTTAAAATGATGAATCTCATCGAGAAATAAGATGGTGGAGCGCTGATAAAGTTTTTTGTTTTCCGACGCTTCCTCAAACACTTTTCGGAGATCGGCCAGGCCCGAGGTCACGGCGTTCAAGGCGGTGAAACGGCTTTTCGTGCGGCGGGCCACCAGGCGGGCGAAGGCGGTCTTTCCCGTTCCCGGGGGGCCGTACAGAATGAGCGAAATGATCCGGTTGGATTCGAGCAAGCGGCGTAAAAGTTTCCCTGACCCGAGCAAATGCTCTTGGCCCACGTATTCCTCAAGGGTCAGGGGGGACATGCGTATCGCGAGAGGACGAGCTGCGTCTTTTTCTTCGGGGATCGAGTCGAATAAATCCATGGGGTTTATGTTAAGCGCAGGGGGCGAAGGGTGACAAGGCGCATTCAAATTGAAAATAAAAAAGCCCCCACCTGTGCCGGTTGAAACAGTACTCTTTTGAGGCCTGACAAGAGTCAGGTGGGTCCCCGCCCTGGCGGTTCAATCGCTTCCGAAGAAGACTATCCCCGACAGGTATATGGAAACCCGTTTTTTGTTTTGTGGCTCAAAATTTCCCATCCCAAGATCGAACACCGCAGAAGGCCTAAAGGTCATTCTAGAACCCCGGGCAAGGGTGTCAAGTTGCCGACTATTTTTGTTGTGCAGATTCCGGGACAAGTTTTGGTAAATTTCAAGTCCCCTGTTTGTGAGTCGGGAATCCGTGTGATTTGCCAATGATTCTGCAGTTGAGAAATAGGAAAACCTTCGCCACAATGCTTGCCATTCGAAGTCTAGGGAAGGCCTCCTTTCTATCCTATCGCCCCTAGGACATACCCCCGGAGATGCCGGATCACGGCTGATTCGGTTTTCGTCGGATGGTGTCACGAAACTTCGATAGGGGAGGACTATTTGATGCGAGTGATGGTTCGATCGTTCCATGTGACCCGATGGATGGGGCCCTTAATCCTTTTGGGTCTTTTGGCGTTAATTCCTTTTGCCTTCATGCTGGCTCTCACCCTGACCGCCCTCGCGGTTGTTTTTTTTGTCGTTCGCTCTTTTGGACCAGCCTTCCGAGCCACTGAAATGGGAAGCCGGGCTAAGCCTAAAATTCAACCCCACTCCATCGATACTTCTTCCCAGGTCCTGGACGCTGAATACGAAGTAAAGGAACCATATGAAAAAGGATAACACAAACCAAACCCAGAAAGTTTCCCCGGGTACCCAGGCGGCTAACCCAGATCCAGGTATCGGGCATGATTATCACAAGGGAACCTCTCCCGCCGATTTTCGCCATTCTTACGAGAACAACCTCAAATACCGCCTAGTCAAGGAAGCCGATACGGCTACCAACTACGACCGTTTTCTAAGCTTGGCTTACGGCATCCGGGATCGGTTGGTCGAAAACTGGGTCTCTACACAGCGTATCTACCGGGCGCAGAAGGTGAAAAGGGTATATTACTTTTCGCTCGAGTTCTTGATAGGTCGGACCCTTGGCAATTCCATCCTGAATCTCAAAGTGGAACACAACCTTGCGAAAGCTCTGCATGAGTTGGGCCTTAATTTAGAGGAAGTGCGTGAGGCGGAATTGGACGCAGGTTTGGGGAATGGGGGTTTGGGAAGGTTGGCAGCCTGTTACCTCGATTCATTGGCAACCCTTGAAATTCCGGCTTACGGATATGGGATTCGGTACGACTACGGGATTTTTCGACAGAAAATCGTGAGAGGCTTCCAGGTTGAGGAGCCGGATGAATGGCTTGCGATGGAGCATCCGTGGGAAATTTCACGACCCGAGTACACTTATCGTGTCAAATTCTGCGGTCATGTCGTTCAACGTACGTCTCGAAACGGAAAACTCGTGTTCGACTGGGTAGATACCGAGGATGTACTGGCTCAGGCTTATGACACGCCGGTACCGGGATACGGCAACAAGACCGTGAATAACTTGCGACTCTGGTCTGCCAAAGCCACTGAAGAATTTGAACTAGATTTTTTCAACAAGGGAAACTATTTTGCGGCCACCTCCCGGAAAACAGAATCCGAGACCATTTCGAAGGTGCTTTATCCCAACGACAACAGTATGGAAGGCCGGGAACTGCGTCTAAAACAGCAGTATTTTTTCGTTTCTGCCTCGATCCAAGACATTCTGCGGCGTTTCAAACGCGAACAGACTGATATCCTCAATCTTCCGGAAGTCATCTCTATCCAGCTCAATGACACACATCCCACCATCGCCATCGCGGAACTGATGCGGGTGCTCGTGGACGAGGAGGGCGTGGAATGGGAAAAAGCCTGGAACCTGACCAAGGCCATTTTCGCTTATACCAACCACACCCTACTTCCGGAAGCCCTCGAAAAATGGTCCCTGGCCCTATTCGGGAGGCTTTTTCCACGTCATCTCCAGGTGATCCAGGAGATCAACGCCCGATTCTTGAGAGAAGTAGCCACACGTTATCCAGGGGATGTGGACCGCCTCCGGCGGGTTTCTATTTTCGAGGAGGGGCCTGACCCGCATATCCGCATGGCCTATCTGGCCATCATTGGAAGCCATTCAATTAATGGGGTGTCCGAACTCCATTCCGAACTTTTGAAAACGACTGTAGTCCCTGACTTTTTCGACCTTTTTCCCGACCGATTCAACAACAAAACCAACGGCATTACCCAGCGGCGGTGGCTTCACAAGTGCAATGCCTCCCTGGCCTCCCTCATCACCTCAAAGATTGGGGACAAATGGATCACCGACTTGACGGAGATGAAAAAACTAGAGAAATTCGCTGGAGATAGGAAATTCCAGGATGAGTGGCGCAAGGTGAAGCGAGCGAACAAGGAAAAACTGTGCACTTTGATCGCAGCCGAGCATCGGCTGGCCGTGAGCCCCGACACCCTTTTTGACGTCCAAGTGAAGCGGATCCACGAGTATAAACGGCAGTTGTTAAACGCTTTGCATGTTATCGCACTCTACCGACGTCTCAAAGCCGATCCCACCGCGGTAGTGACTCCACGGACTGTCATCTTCGGTGGGAAGGCCGCTCCGGGTTACGTCACAGCCAAGCTCATTATCAAGTTTATCGGTTCGATCGCGGACGTGGTCAATGAGGATCCCCAGATTCAGGGCAAGCTTACCGTGCTGTTTATGCCTAATTACCGCGTGTCTCTTGCGGAAAAGATTATTCCCGCCACAGACCTTTCGGAGCAAATCTCTACCGCGGGCAAGGAGGCCTCGGGTACCGGAAACATGAAGTTCGCCCTCAACGGGGCATTGACCATTGGAACCCTGGATGGGGCCAATATTGAAATCATGGAGGAAGTCGGGGAAGAAAACATATTCATCTTCGGTCTCAAGGCGGAAGAGGTGGCCCAGGTTAAACGGGAAGGATACAAGCCCTGGGAATATTATGAGAGGTCGCAGGAATTAAAAGGTGTATTGGATCTGATCTCGAGCGGATTTTTTTCACCCGAAAACCCGACGCTTTTTAAACCCTTGGTGGATTCGCTTCTTGGCCATGACGAATATTTACTATTGGCAGACTTTGATTCGTACATGGAATGCCAGGATCGTGTCGCCAAGCTTTATCAGGATCAGGAAAAATGGACCCGAATGTCTATTCTGAACGTTGCCCGAATGGGAAAATTCTCAAGTGATCGGGCGATTCAGGAATACTGCGATGAAATTTGGAAAGTGAAGCCGGTAAAAATTAAGTAAGGCAAAAAAGCTTATTCGAGTATGGCGTCTATTTTCTTGATAAGAGCCTGAATTTTTTCCTGGGTGGGGTAGGTGGCGGATTGAGAAGGGGCGGTATTGGTTTTTGTATTTCCGCTGGCAATTTTTTCGGTTGCGGTTTTTATTTTTTCCATTTCGGCTTGAGCGGACTTCAACTCGTTTTGGGCTTTTTCCAAGTCTTCCAGAAGTTGTTCCGCGTCCCTGCCTGATTTGGTTTCTGCGGTTTTGGACAGCGCCAGATCTTTTTGGGCGGATTCAAGCTGAGTCTTGAAACGCTCAGCTTCTTCCCGCGATTTTACCAGTTCAGCCTTGATTTCTCCGAGGTTGATTTTCAGTTCGTTGATTTCCCGCACTGATTCATCGGTCGTCGCGTTCTTGGCGTCGAGTATTTGTTGAATTTTTTCCGCTTGGATTTTGAGGGTCTCGGCCTTTTCCTGAGAACGGGCCAACTCAGGCTCCAAAGCGGCTAATTTTTTTATCGCCATTTCCAGATCGGCCTTGTTTTTGGCGGCGTCGGCTGAAAGTTGAGCCTTATCCCCGGCTTCAGACTTGTAACGGTCCAGTTGTTCCTTTAACTCAAGCGTGTGACGGAGGGAACCGTCCGAGGACCGCTTCATTTCGATCACATTTTTTTCGAGAGTATCAATGAGTTTAAGGTTCTCGGATTTGGCCTTTTCCAAGCGGTGATATTCGTCAGCGATATTCATGGCGGCCAGAATTGCAACTTTAGCTGCAGGCGCGGAGGATTTTTTCCCGATTTCAACCATTTTGATGTCCACGAATTTTGCCAACTCGGCAATGTAGGTTGGATCGGCCTCACCCTTCAGCGTGTATTCGTTTCCGTATATCTGAACTGTAATGGATTTTTTATCGTTCATCCCTCGTCCTCCACCCTATTATCTGAATCTACCAGGTGGAACTCCCGGGCCAGGGTTTCAAGTCGTTGAAGGTTGGTTTTAACCTTTTTCAGGTCCTCCAAGGCCTCGTCGTATTGGCGCCGCAAACGGGTTTCTTCGGGATGAGAGGAAGCGGGAGAGGCAGAGACGGCCGAAGACAAAGGAGTTTCCATTTCGCGGTCCTTGAGTTGATTGCTCAGGATGACATTTTCTTTCATCAGGGAGGCGTTGGCGTTGCGTAGCTGGACGATGGCTTCCAGAAGCCGGTTGATACGGGTTTCAAGTAGAGGCCATGAAGTAGGCTGTTCGGGAGGAAAGAGTTCATCGGATAGCAATGGAGAATCTCTCCTTTAAATGAGATAACATTTTCGAGACCGAATCATTGACTTCGGCATCATTCAACGTTTGATCCGTATGCCGGAACCGGAGACGGAAGGCTAAACTGCGGGTCCCCTCCGGTAATTCCTGACCTCGGTATTGGTCAAAAAGGGCCATGGAAACGAGATGGGCCGGTTTTAGCTCATTTATCTCAGCTAAAACTTGATTGGATGTTACACCATCAGGCACAACCAGGGCAATGTCTCTCCAGGCCTCGGGGAAGCGTGGCAGGGGACGGTAATGAAGTTTGGGGACTGGAGATTGGCCAAAGGCTGAAAGATCAAATTCCACCGACGTAACCGAAACATGGATATCGTAATTTTTCAAAACCCGGGGGCTCAACACCCCTCCCCAAATGAGTGTTCGGCCAGAAGGATCGAAGACCCTAAAGCTTTCAGCGGACTGGTAGGGCATATTTAAACCCCCGAATTCCCATTTCACATCTTGAAGGCGGGCCAATAGGATCCAGCTTTCCGCCAACCCTTTTGCGTCGTAATAATCGGCAGGTCTTTCCCGGCTAGTCCAGACGGATTCCTGGATAAGTCCCGCAACAACCGCCACGGCTTGATAGGATTCAACCGGATTCTGATTACCGCTTTTTCTGAAAACTTTATTCAACTCGTAAAGTGCCACCCGTGGTTGTTGGAAAGCCAAATTCAATCGGATATTAGCCAAAAGGGAGGGAAGCAGGGACGGCCGTAAAACCTTTTGATCTTCGGCGATGGGATTGAGAAGAGAATGGTGTTCTCTCAGGGGATGGTTTTCAGCCAATCGAAAACGGTCGATGTAGTCGGGTGGAAGGAAGGAGGGGTTAACGGCCTCATAGAAACCATTTTGGTGAAAGAGAAAGCGTGTTTCGTTTTCAAAGGGGATGGCAGATCCAATCGGGGAAAGGTGGGAGGAAATTTTAGGGGCGAGGGATTGAATCAAGTCGTAGCCCGCGACTCGCGCGACTTCCTCAATCAAGTCAATTTCACGAGTCAGGTCCAATCGTGAGGAAGGGACCGTTATCCGGTAAACACCCAACTGGGACTGGTTTTCGATTGAACAGCCTAAATTTTTCAAAATCAACACTTGGCGATCTTTGGGTATTTCTATTCCTAAGATAACTTCGGCACGTTCAGGGCGGTAATCAATGACTGCGGGAGTTGGCATTTTACCTTTTTGAACAACGGGGCCCAGACCGAGTGTTCCGCCCGCAACCTCCAAAATTAGTTGCGCAGCCCGATTAAGGGCTTTTTCCACGTTCGAGGAGTCGACGCCGCGTTCAAATCTATACGACGAATCGGTGGAAAGGGACAAAAGTCTAGCGGTTTTTCGAATCGTCCCGGGGTGAAAGAGGGCGGATTCCAATAAAAGGTTTTTCGTTTCGCCCAGGACTTGAGAGTTGCTTCCTCCCATGATGCCGGCCAGAGCGACAGGTTTTTCTGCATCAGCGATAACTAACATGTTTTCCTGGAGATCCCGTAGGGTATTATCCAGGAGGGGGATTTTCTCGCCTTTTTTGGCCATTCGAACAACGATCTGGGAACCGGAAAGCTTGTCGTAATCGAAGGCGTGAAGAGGTTGGCCCATTTCCAGCATGACGAAATTAGTCACATCCACTACGTTATTGATGGAATGCTGCCCTAAATGTTCCAACGCACTGGATAACCAGCGAGGAGAGGGGCCGATGGTGACGCCTTCGAGAACACGGCAGGAATACAGGGGACACCCTTCCGGGCTTTGCACGGAGACAATGGTTTTCTTGGTTTCGCCGAGACCTTTTTCCGGGAGTGGAGGATTTTCCGGAAACCGGAGGGGACAGTTGAATAATGCCGAAATTTCTCTTGCCACACCCAAGTGGCTTAAAAGATCTGATCGGTTTGGAAAGATTTCCAACTCAAATAAGGTGTCGGGCAGCCCCATGTATTTTAGAAAATCCTCCCCCACGGGCGCGTCTTGGGAAAGAATGAAGATGCCATCTGATTTTTCGGCAAGACCCAGTTCTGAAGCGGAACAAAGCATACCAAAAGATTCAACGTTTCGTATTTTGGCGGCTTTAATGGCGAAATTACCTGGAAGGACAGCGCCGACCTTAGCAAACGGTACTTTTTGCCCGGGTGCAATGTTTTTTGCGCCACAAACCACTTGAAAGGTTTCCGCGCCTGTTGAAACTTTGGTCACGGAAAGTCGGTCCGCCTGAGGATGTTTTTGTACATCCAGGAGTTCGCCTACAACAACCTTGGAAATTTCTTTCCCCTGGGCTTTGACAGATTCAACTGGGACACCGGCCTTGACTAATTTATCCAGAATCTCATTCAAGGGGGCAGAGCAATCCAGGTATTGCCGGAGCCAATTTTCTGAAATGAGCATTGAAATTCCTTAGGCCCAGAGAAACGGAATGAGGGGCTCGCAAAGTTTAGATTAGGGAAAAAAACCTGTCAACATAACGACTTCCCACTTAATCAGCCCTGCATCAGAATTTCGTTCGAAGTCGCTCTTTTACCGCCGCGAAAAAGGTCAAAAGGAATTAATATAAGTCTGTCCGGGGCTTTTTTAGGTGAAATCCATGGAGACTTTCCTTTAAGCTAACGCATGTTTTCGTGAGTTGGTAAACTTGCCTATGTTCGAAAAAATTCATTGAAGGGTGGTGGTGGTTTTGGCGTTGTTCGAGCTGGACGTTAGGGAACTGGAACGCAAATTCACCGAAGTGAGGGATCATCTTTGACCCCGCCCAGGTCAACCGTGACATTGAGCGCTTAGAGGCTCAAACCACCCAACCCAATTTCTGGGAAAATCCAAAATCCGCCCAAGAAGTGACTTCTCAGCTTTCAAGGTTGAAAGACACACAAACCTTGGTTCGTCACTTTGAAAAACAATACCATGATCTTCTGGCCTGTCAGGAATTGCTGAAGGAACAGCATGATCCTGCCCTTCTGTCCGAGATGGAGGAAAGCTTCAATCGGTTCGAGGTGGATTTCCGTAATTTCGAACTCAAAAGAAACTTTACGGGTAGATATGATTTCAATAACGCATACCTCTCCATTCATCCCGGTGCGGGTGGGACAGAAAGCCAGGATTGGGCCAGTATGCTGCTTCGGATGTATTTACGTTGGATGGAATCCAAGGGATATGAAGTGGAGACCCTTGATTACCAAGTGGCGGATGAAGCAGGTATTAAATCCGTCTCCCTCTGGGTCAAGGGCCCCTGGGCATTTGGTTTCTTGAAAGTTGAAAGGGGTGTTCATCGCCTGGTCCGCATTTCCCCTTTTGACGCGAACAAAAGACGCCATACTTCTTTTTCCTCGGTGGATGTCATGCCAGAGGTGGAAGACGTAGAGTTTGAGATTCGCCCCGATGATATCAAACTTGATACCTTTCGATCGGGCGGTAAAGGCGGCCAAAACGTCAACAAGGTTGAAACTGCAGTTCGCTTGACCCATATACCCACCGGAATTATTGTGGCCTGTCAGACCCAAAGATCCCAGCTTCAGAACCGGGATCAGGCCATGAAAATGCTCAAAGCGAGACTTTTCCAGTATTACCAAGATATTCACGATGAAGAAATGTCGAAGGTGGCGGGTGCCAAGAAAAAGATCGAATGGGGAAGCCAAATGCGATCTTATGTATTTCAACCTTACCAAATGGTCAAGGACCACCGAACCGAGGTGGAAGTTAACGATATCAGCCGAGTCATGGACGGTGACCTAGATCCTTTTATTGAGGCGGCTTTGAAAGCAAAGTTGGTAGAATAAACCTTTAGTTTTGGAGAAGGGGCTAATGGCTATAAAAAAATCCAAAGGGCGTAAAGATTCCGTGCGGAAACTTGGTGGAAAGACGGTAACCGCCAAATCAATTATTTCGGTTTCCCAACGGAAGAGGGGTTTGTCATCCCCAACAGCCTCTCGGGGTGCTCAGCCGTTTGATTTTTCCTTTTTACTCGCGGGCATATGCGGTCTCTGGTCTGCCTACAGCTACCAGCATTTTCAGGATTTGGTCTCGGCCGGTTTTTTTGGTATTTTGGCTTTGGCCCTTGCTCTTCGCGGTGTTTTCCCCAAGTGGAAATATGAAAAGGGCGCCCAGAATTCATTTTCCTGGATTCATTTCATCGCCGGAGCTACAGCCGAAGCCTTAGGGGTTCATTTTTTCTGCCACAACCCTCCTTTTTGGCGGATCGGAATTCCACTTCAGATATTCGCTTTTTGGTCTTTGATCTTATCCGTTCCTCCGATGGGAGAGACTGCCCTAGTGGCTCCTCGCCCCGCCCTCAAACAGTCTCCCCGCCTGATAACGGACAACGTTTTTAACTTGATGCTGGCATTGATCGTGGTCGCTCAGATAGGCATATTCCAGATGCAAACGGGTTTTGGGCTGACCCTGGCCGGGTTTTCCGTTCTGCTCGTTTTGTATTTCAGGTTCAAATGGGGTGAAGCTCCCTCAAAGGTTTCTGCCTCAGGATTGAATGAAAACCTTTGGTTAGGCGCCATATTAGTTCTCGCGGCCCTGATGCGCCTGCCGTTCATGGGCGCCAATGTGGTGGGTCTTCAAAACGACGAGGCCAACATGATTATGGACGTGATGAACGTCCTCAACGGCACTATGCAAAACCCCTTTGGAGTGGGCTGGGGTGATACGGCCGCAATGCCGTATTACTTGACGGCGATCTTTTACAAAGTGCTGGGGAACCACCTGTGGGTGGCCCGGTTTGTTTCCACCCTGGGTGGCCTCCTAGGTATTTTCGTGTTGTTCAAGTTGTGTCGCCTCTTTTTCTCCCCCATCGCATCCCTGCTAGCGGCCTATTTCTACGCCGTTTCCTGGTGGTGTCTGTTCCACAGCCTTTCACCCTTTAACGGTATCTTCACGGTTCTCTACTGCCTTTCGGCCTTTTATTTTCTCGAGACTGGATTGCGTGAGGGGAAAAGAATGAATTTTTGGCTGGCTGGGATTTTCACAGCCCTCTGCCTAGACACCTATGTTCCAGGTCGGTTGGTTCCCATTATGGTCTTCTGCTCCCTGATGGGATTTCTGATTCTGGGCCGCCTTAAGTTTGTGAAAGTCTATTGGAAACATCTGCTTCTGATGTTGGCGGGATTCCTTTGGTTATTCGGGCCCACGATCTGGGTCATCATGATCGCCCCATCGGTGATGACGGGACGAGCTAGCGAGCTCAACATTTTCAACGTAGTGGCCCAAACCCACATGTGGTGGCTGCCCATCGAGAATTTTGGACGAGCCTTTCTGGCCATCTTG
Source organism: uncultured bacterium (assembly GCA_964525605.1). Taxonomy (GTDB): domain Bacteria; phylum Oederibacteriota; class Muellerivitia; order Muellerivitales; family Muellerivitaceae; genus CAVTWJ01. Next base: position 89,720 of record CAZGKT010000001.1, on the reverse strand, counting down.
CAGGACCCGGGCAAGGCCAACGACCTACGTTTTGATCCAGCCGGTAACCCTATGCTAGACCCTTTCATGAGCGTGTTCCTCATCGGTGGCGTGGTCCTTTGTCTGACCAGTCTTCGAAATCGTTTGAGTTGGATTCTCTTGCCGGGATTATGCGGGGCTATAACAGCCACGGCTTTTGCCCAGGTCACGGCCGACCTGGGTTATTTCAGTGCAATCCGCTGTTTCCTTATTTTGCCCTTTGCGCTGATGATCGTTGCCCGATTTATTGATTGGCTTCTAAACCTTGAGATCACCCGCCGTCTACCAAAAAACATTTTGATGACTTGTTTGGGCATCATGGTGGCGGGCTCTTTGGTGTTCAATGTTCACGCTTATTTTTTCGGTTGGCCCGTGGGCCAGGGACAATGGGAACAAATGGGGTTTAACCATCTGTTGATGTCCCAGCAGGTCAACAAGTATGGCCCAAACCGTCATTTGTTTATGTATTTCGAGGATTGGAGTAACCCTGCCCGGATCATGGCCAAGGAAAATTATCCTGTATCTATGTTCCAGGACGACACTGCGTTACCGATTTTGTACAGGGTTGACAAGGACGTGGTTTTCCTCTTCTGCCCCTGGCAGTGCCCCAACTTCCAAAAGAGACTAAAAGAAGTTTACCCGAACGCGGTTTGGAATAATGTTCCCAACCAGTATCAGGCGGCTTACTTCATTGCAGTCGAAGTGAGCAAAGAAGATTTTCTAAAGGCTCAGAATGGTCAGGGCCGGTCCGATCTCCCGCCAGACGACCATGTAAAATGATTTCTTGGTTAAAAGGAACTCGACTTGTCTGAATTAAATGAATTTGTAAATATACGCCTTGAAAAGCTCAAGGCTCTGAGAACGAAAGGAATTAATCCTTACCCTTCTGCTGCCTACGACCAGACCCACCATTCATCTGATATTACGGCTAAATATATACATCTCCAGGCGGGGGAACATGCCGAAGGGGACAAGGTTTCCCTGGCAGGCCGTCTCATGACCATTCGCGGGATGGGTAAGAGTACTTTCGCGCATCTTCAAGATGCAAATGGCCGCATACAGATTTACATTCGACTGGATGGTATCGGAGAAGTTCCCTACGAGTTGTTCAAGTCGCTTGATTTGGGAGACATCCTGGGTGTAAGAGGCTTTCCCTTTAAAACCAAGACGGGTGAAGTTTCAATCCATGTGGAATCATTCGAACTATTGGCCAAATCTCTTCATCCCCTTCCGGAAAAGTGGCACGGCTTGACCGACGTGGAAACCAGGTACCGGAACCGGTATGTGGATTTGATTGTCAACGAGGAAGTCCGCAAAACCTTTAAGATTAGGTCCAATGTCGTGGCGGCCATGCGCAAACACATGGATTCCCAGGGGTTCCTGGAAGTGGAAACCCCCATGATGCACCCCATCCCTGGAGGGGCAGCCGCCCGGCCTTTCGTAACCCACCATAACACCCTCGACATGGATCTTTTCCTGCGGGTCGCCCCTGAGCTTTACTTGAAAAGGCTTGTCGTGGGTGGTTTTGAAAGGGTCTATGAGATCAACCGTAACTTCAGGAATGAGGGGATCAGTATCAAACATAATCCCGAGTTCACCATGCTGGAGGCCTACCAGGCTTATGGAAACAACGAAACGGCCATGACCTTGACCGAAACCCTTTTGGCGGAGGCGGCAAAGGCCGCGGGACAGGGGCTCAAAATGAAAGTGGGCGGGGAAGAGCTTGATTTTACCCCCCCCTACCAAAGGATCCCCCTTTTGGCCGCTTTGAAACAGATCGGTGGGGTGGATTATGACACCATCAGCGTCGAGGAATTGCTTCAAAGGGTGAAGGGAACCAACGCCAACGTGAAACATCTGGATCGGCTTTCCAAGGCGGAATTGGCTTACCTGCTTTTCGGGGAACTGGTGGAATCAAAGCTCATCCAACCCACCTTCATCACGGATTTCCCGGTGGAGGTTTCTCCCCTGGCCAAGGCGCAGGTGGACCGCCCGGAATTGACCGAACGGTTCGAGCTTTTTGTCCTGGGAAGGGAGATCGCCAACGGCTTTTCTGAACTTAACGATCCGGTGGATCAACGCCGCCGTTTTGAAAAACAGGTTGAACTGCGTCAGGCGGGGGATGAGGAAGGGATGCATCTGGATGAGGATTATATTTTGGCCTTGTCCTATGGAATGCCGCCGACAGGTGGGGTAGGTATTGGAATTGATAGACTCTTGATGCTACTGACGGATAGTCCCTCCATCCGGGATGTCATTCTTTTCCCGCTGTTGCGGCCACGGGATGACGAAGAAAAGATGGTTTTTGAATAAATCTAACCGGGGCGGTTGATTCCTGAATTTCTTTGGTCCTGAAGGTTTAAATTGAATCTCCCATTTGAAATATTTCTCGGCCTTCGTTACCTGCGCTCAAAGCGTAAACGAAAAGCTATTTCCATCCTTACCTGGCTTTCAGTCCTCGGGGTGGCTATCGGGGTCATGGCCCTTAACGTAGTTCTGTCAGTCATGAACGGCTTTGATGATGACTTGAAGTCGAAAATTGTAGGATTAAACGCCCATATTGTCGTTTCGGGGTTTAAGAACCGACCTCTTTCAAACTACCAGCAAATCACTGATGCCATTCGCGAGATGCCCCATGTGAAAGCAGTCGGTCCCTATGTGGAAGGCCAAGCCCTGGCCCGGTCAAAGGAAAGATCTATTGGGGTCATGGTGTGGGGAGTGGATCCCAACGCACCTCAAGCTATCGCGGATTTAAACAAATTCTTGTGGAACGCTAAGGCCACCGACTTATTGTCTCCCCCTTCGGCTGGTTCGGGACTGAATGAAAGAATTTTTTTGGGAGCCGAATTAGCCCAGAGGCTTCAGGTGAGTGTGGGAGATGATCTGATTCTCTTTCTTCCCATTCTTCAACAAACACCCCTGGGAATGATGCCGCGTAGCATGAAATTTCAAGTAGTCGGAATCCTCTCGACGGGCATGTATGACTACGACTCCGCTTACAGTTATGTTTCACTTGGTAATGGGCAAAAGATGTATCAATTAGACCCGAATGTGACAGGCGTTGCGGTCAAAGTAGATGACGTGGATCAAGCTCCATCTGTGGCGAAAGCCATCCGAGAAAAATTTAGCGGGATTTACTTTGTTCAGGACTGGCTCCAAATGAATCACAATCTATTCGTTGCCCTGCAGACTGAGAAATGGGTCATGGGAATTATTCTTTCTTTGATCGTATTGGTGGCGGCCCTAAATATCGTGAATCCGCTCACTATGATGGTGATCGAAAAGACAAGAGAAATAGGTATCCTAAAAGCAATGGGCGGGACAGATAAGAGCATTACCCTTCTATTTATATTCAATGGCATGTTCATTGGAATCGTTGGAATTATTGTGGGATTGTTAGGCGGTTTTGTTTTATGCCAAATTATCGCCCGGGTTCCCATCCCCATGCCGGGCGGGGGAATGGTTTATTACATTGATCGTCTGCCGGTAAAAGTAGACCCAGCTCTTTGTTATGGGTTGATCCCTTTGATTTCTGTCGTTCTATGCTTTTTTGCAACCCTTTACCCTGCCCGGCAAGCGGCTAAATTGGAGCCAGTTGATGCGATCCGTTATAGCTGATGAAATCTTGCAGCATTGGTTATTTGTGAAATTCAATAAAGGCTGAAATGGAAATCTTAAAAGTTGAAAATGTAACCAAAACATTCCAGATGGATGGGCAGGAAATTAATGCCTTGAAGAATGTTTCTTTTTCATTGGATGCAGGAGACATTACCGTGATTCTGGGTCCTTCGGGATCCGGGAAAAGCACTCTTCTGACTCTTCTGGGGGGATTAAGCAGTCCCTCGGAAGGAAAAGTTTATTGTCGGAATCGTTCTCTTTACGACATGGAGGGTGATCAACTCGCAGTTCTTCGAAACAAGTTTTTTGGTTTTGTTTTTCAATTTCACCATTTGATGCCCGAATTGACGGCGCTTGAAAACGTGATTTTGCCTGGCCGAGTAGCGCGAAAACCTTACGATAAGTGTTTAAAAAGAGCTGAAACGCTTTTATCCCAAGTCGGCCTATCGAGACGCTCGAATCACAAGCCGGGTGAACTGTCGGGAGGGGAACAGCAACGGGTCGCTGTGTGCCGTGCCATGATGAATGAACCAGAAATTATTCTCGCTGACGAACCTACTGGTAATTTGGATTTCAAAACCGCCGAGGGGATTCATGACGCGCTTTGGAAACTTTGTCAGACAGAGGGCAGAACTCTGATTGTAGTGACTCACTACGAACCTTTAGCCAAACGGGCGGATCATGTTTTGACTCTTTTGCAAGGCCAAGTTACCCAAAAGCGAAATTAATATCGTTTTTTTCAAGCGTAATATTAATGTTTTTTGAATTTCACTCTGCTAATTTAATATTTCAAATTCGATAAGGATTGGTTGGAAAATGTTTTGTCAAAAATGTGGCCAACGGCAGGCTACCGTTTTTTTTTCACAGACCGTAGGTAATGAAACCACTCAGGCCCATTTATGCGAGGTCTGTGCCCAGGAACAGGGCCAGGCTTTTGGGGTCTGGAATGCCCTGAATTTTCATCCTCTGGCTGCTTTGACCGGCCTAATCCATCAGATGATGCCGTGGGGTCTTTCGGAAATAAAAAACGGGGAAGAAACTTCAACTGCACCTTCGGTTGAAACTCAACTTCAATGTCCACATTGCGGTTATCAACTATCCACTTTTCGCCAGAACGGTCGTTTGGGATGCACCAAATGTTATGAATCCTTTTCATCGTATATGGAACCATTAATTACCAATATTCATGGACATGCTAGGCATTTAGAGAATCCGGAAACGGAAATAAAAACCAAACAATCTGTTGGGCAAAAACCATCTGATGATCCCCATGCCGAATTGCGTGAAAAGATGCGGGAAGCAGTTAAAAAAGAGAAATTTGAGGAAGCTGCGAAAATTAGAGATGAAATTAATCGCATGGGGATTGGTCACGATGTCTCTTGACGAATTGCTATCGAGTTCGGAGGCATGGTTTGCCCGTTCCGGGCCGTTAAATGGAACCGTTATTTCAACACGAGTTCGGTTAGGCAGAAATTTTGAGGGAAGGAAATTTCCCCACCATGCCAGCGCAACAGAACAACGCGAGATTGTCGAGACCGTTCAAAGAGCGATATTAACCGAACCTGATTTATCTCATCTAACATTCATCCGTCTCAACGAAGTTTCATCCCTTGACCGTCAATTTTTGACCGAGCGTCAAATCATTTCTGCCGAACACGCTGCAAGTCTGGGCGAACGAGCTGTTGCTTTTGACGAAAAAGCGGGTTTTAGCTTCTTGATTAACGAGGAAGACCAGATTCGACTTCAAGCATTTCGAAGCGGATTAAACCTGATGGAAGCAACAAAAGCCTTAATGCATGTCGAACATGGTTTGTCTCAGCGGCTTCCTTTCGCTCGTCATCCTCATTATGGTTATTTAACTGCATGTCCCACAAATTTAGGCCTTGCATTTCGAGCCAGCGTCCTAGTACACCTTCCGGCTTTAGTTTATACCAATCGAATCGCTCAGGTTCTCCAGGGTGTCGCTCAGGTAGGACTAAATGTAAGGGGATTGCAGGGAGAAATCACCCAATTAGCTAGCGCGTTTTTTCAAATCTCAAACCAATCCTCTTTAGGAAAAACGGCTTTCGAAATTGTGGAACATGTTGAACAGGTGGCACGTCAAATGGTAGAGGCAGAAACGCTGGCCCAAAAAACCTTGTTTCAGAATGAAAAAGACAAAATTGTTGACAGGATATGTCGTGAATTGGGAACCCTTAAATTCGCACGTTTGGTGAACCTTCAGGAAGGTTTGGATGGCCTTTCTGGGCTTCGAGTTGGAGTTTCACAAAAAATATTGAAGGGAATCGACTTGTCAAATTTGAACCGACTTCTGATCTTAATTCAACCGGCACATTTAGCTAAAAACGCTAAGGGAGACATGAACAAGAAAAGTGAATTGACGGAAAGAGCCCGGTTATTGAATGAAGCGTTGAAAAACGTAGAACCCATCTAAAAGTTGCCTTGATTGGTTATTATTAACGAAACATCCTTTATATGAATAAGGTGCCGGAGACCCTAAAACATTGATTTATCAGTCTGGTTCAGTTGAAATAAGGTTTCTGGAGTTTTCCCAAGGAGAAATTAAATGTTCGAGCGGTTTACCGAGAGAGCAAAAAAAGTCATTAACCCCCTGGCGAAGGAAGAAGCACGGCGTCTAAACCATAACTTTATAGGTACGGAGCATCTGCTATTAGGATTGATCCGTGAAGGTGGCGGAGTGGCTGTTGCTGTTTTGGAATCACTGGGGGTTGACTTAGAGTCGGTACGAATCGAGGTAGAAAATCTGACCACGCCGTCTTCAGATACGTTGACGATAGGAGATCCCCAGTTCACACCATCGGCAAAAAAGGTTTTGGAATTAGCGGCGGAAGAATCTCAAAAACTAGGACACAACTATATCGGAACCGAACATCTCCTTTTGGGTATCATCCAGGAAGGCGAAGGAGTCGCTGCTCGTGCATTGGAAAATCTTGGGGTCACCTATGAAAAATCCCGTGATATGGTCATAAACCTTTTGGGTGGAACATTTCCGAAATTTTCCAAACAGGTTAAAAAATCAAAAACACCGGCCTTGGATGCTTTTGGAAGAGATTTAACCCAAATGGCCCGGGAATCTAAATTGGACCCGGTCATTGGGAGAGAAGATGAAATCGAGAGGGTCATTCAAATCCTTTCTCGCCGTACCAAAAACAATCCTGTATTGATCGGGGAACCGGGCGTTGGTAAAACCGCGATCGCTGAGGGATTGGCCCAGAGAATAAAAGAAGGCAATGTACCTGAACTGCTTTTGGATAGGCGAATTGTGACGTTGGACTTGGCCGCATTGGTAGCGGGAACGAAATACCGCGGCGAGTTTGAGGAACGCCTCAAGGCGGTCATCAATGAAATTCGTCAGTCAGGAAAAGTGATCTTATTCGTTGATGAATTACATACTTTGGTTGGTGCCGGCGCAGCCGAAGGTGCTATCGACGCCTCCAATATGCTTAAACCTGCCTTGGCTCGAGGCGAACTTCAATGCATTGGCGCTACAACGTTGAATGAGTATAGAAAATACATTGAAAAAGACGGGGCATTGGAACGTCGATTCCAAATGATTATGGTAGATGAACCTTCAGTGGATGAGACGGTTCAAATTATTAAGGGTTTGCGGGATCGCTACGAAGCTCATCATCGCGTCAGAATCACGGACGATGCTGTGGAAGCCGCTGCTCAGCTATCCCATCGCTATATTTCGGGCCGATTCTTGCCTGATAAGGCCATTGATTTGATTGATGAGGCTGGGAGCCGGACCCGTTTACGCATTACGACTATGCCGCCTGAAATCCGCATCCTGGAAAAGGACCTGGAAAGGGTCAAACAAGAAAAAGAGGAAGCGATTAAGACACAGGAATTTGAACGTGCGGCTGATTTGCGTGACAAAATGAAAAAAATGAGACAAAAACTTCAGGAAGACAAAGAGAAATGGGAAAACCTGAAAAGCAAAGAAGAGGCGTTGGTAACATGGGAAGATATTGCTTATGTAGCGTCCAAATGGACTGGAATTCCCATGATCAAGTTAGGCGAGAAGGAAAGTGAAAAACTTCTGCGCATGGAAGAGGAATTGCATAAGCGGATCGTTGGCCAGGAGGAAGCCATCGATTCATTGGCCAAAGCCATCCGTAGAAGCCGTGCAGGAATCGGAAATCCAAAGAAACCCATCGGAAGTTTTATGTTCATGGGACCTACAGGCGTGGGGAAGACGGAATTGGCTCGGGCATTGGCCCAGTTTCTTTTTGAAGATGAAGATGCGTTAATCCGTTTTGACATGAGTGAGTATATGGAAAAATTCAACGTTTCTCGATTGGCGGGAGCTCCCCCGGGATACGTTGGTCATGATGAAGGTGGACAATTAACAGAAAAGGTGAGGCGAAAACCATACAGTGTGGTTTTGTTTGACGAAATAGAAAAAGCACATCCTGAAATATTCAATGTGATGCTTCAAATTTTGGAAGATGGACGATTGACCGACTCGTTAGGCCGCGTGGTGGATTTTCGTAACACAGTGGTGATCATGACCAGCAATCTTGGTGCCCGGGAAATTGGGGTTGAAAAGACCCTTGGGTTCAATCCTGAAGCGGCTGGAGGGTCATTTGATAGTATGAAAGGAAAGATCCAAACCGAGTTGAAAAAGGCGTTCAATCCCGAATTTTTGAACCGGGTTGATGAAATCATTACTTTCCACCCATTGGATCGTTTTCACATTGAGAAAATAGTTGATATCCTTTTGACAGACGTTCAAAGTCGTCTAAAAGATAAAAAAATATCACTTTCATTAAACGCTTCAGCTCGGGATTTTCTCATAGAAAAAGGGTATGACAAAGTCTATGGAGCCCGTCAGATGAAACGCACTATACAAAAATACGTGGAAGACGCGGTTGCGGAAGAGTTGTTGCGGGGCAATGTAAAAGAAGGACAAAGTGTTGTTCTCGGCTCTGCCGGTGATAAGCTTGTTTTTCAACCAAGCGAGGCCCATTCGATATCACCTGCAACCATATAACGTAAGGAGTCCCTATGGCCGCCCAACCCCGGCCTCGACGGCCAAGATGGCTTTTGGGTTCCATGGGTCTTTTGGCTTTTTTAGGTCTTTTATTTCTTGGTTTCGACCACCTCGTTGAAATTGAGCTTAAGCCCCTCATCGTTAGGGGTTTGGAAAAAGTTTCTCAAGGGCCAGTATCTCTTTCATCCGTTAGGGGAAACCTGTTCGGCGAAATTGTATTGCGGGACCTTGTTTTGGATTTACCTGGATCCGCCTGGCAAACCCATCTGAAAGCAAGCCAAGTCGAAGTGAATCTGGACCTTTTGAACCTGCTATTCAAGAAAAAGGCGCTAGAAAATTGCGTTCGCTCACTTCGAATTATCAAACCCCAGGTTACCTTGATCCGTATTCAATCCTCGATCCCAGAAACTGGGCACACTGTTCCTGTTTCCGGTCTTCTGTCCATACAACATTTCACAATTCCTGTTTTCTTGGTTCCAGCGCCTCGTTTATACGTCAAAGAAGGGTCGCTATCCGTAAATGCGGGTAAAGAAACGCAAAACCAATTAACGGGTGTGGATTTTGAAGCCTTCTCGAACGATGCAAACGATTGGTCCTTGGTATTTTCAGCCCAACCGGCCGATTCCTCTGCGGGGGGAAGCCTACGATTCACTGGCAGCCTTCATTTGGATCACCTGAAAGTTTCAGGAAAGGCTCAATTAACGGATTGGCCCCTTGTCCAAGCGGGTGCAATTCTTCAGGATTTGGCCGGTTGGAAATTAAATGGGGGCAGGGTGGATGCGGAGTGCCCTCTCGTGTTTCAACCCGAACGCGGTTTTTGGTTTGATTCCCGGGTCAATTTGCACGGTGCTTCACTTGTTTCGCCAAAGCCTCTTGCAGCTACTTTTGAGCAGATAAACGGTCGGATTTCAGTTCGATCCAACGAGATAGAAATACCTGGGGATCTGACCTTTAGTACGAGCGGTACCATCTGGAGCGCCCACGGATTGTGGCCTTGGGACGGGCGGCCCATTCAGATCAAAGCAACGACTGAAGATCTTTTGTTGTCCAGCCTTTCATCCGGTTTGCTGAAATTAAAAGGGCCGCCCTGGGAAGGGAAGGGCAAAGCGTCCTTGCTGGTCAATGGAACTTATCAAAATCCCATACTTACGGGTGAAGCAAATTTAGAATCTTCAAAAATAGGTGAAATTATTCTTGATGGGTTTAAAGCTCAGGGGCGGTATGAAGCGGGGAACCTTACACTTACTCATTTAGAAGGAAACCTTTATGACGGTACATTTTCCGCACAGGGACAAATTGGTCTCACCGGGCAGGCTGACGCGCCCCTATCAATTACGGCTGAATTAAAAAATCTGGACACTGGAAAATTATTTCTCTCCTATGGGTTGAGAGAGTTTTTTGGAATAGCCAAAGCTCAAGTTCAATTGTCCGGGACAATTCAAAATCCCATTGTTTCGGCGTTGAATCAAACGGATTTCAACGCCACTGAAACTCATGACGCTTATTCCATGCAAAACATATTCAAATGGGAGGATGGCGTTATAACCCTGAATTCCAAAATAAACGGGCAAGAACACATGAAAACAGAAGTTCATGAAACTACCGATGGTTGGCAGGTATTGCAAACCGAACTAACGTTTGCCGACGGGACGGGGTTGACCGGTACTGGATTCTTTCCCAAGGATTTAGATAAACCGATGGACTTTTCGTTTAAAAACATTAATGGTAAAAAAATAAAGTTAGAACTAATCCCGCTATTTCATGAACGTTTTAACGACGTAAAAGGTTTGGTTGAAATAAATATTCATAATTTTGGAACCAGGCATAATCCTGAAGGATCTATTCAGATTAATGGTCAAAATGTAATCATAACAAGAGTTAACCCAATTTCAGCTGAATTACAAACTAGTCACCCCATAAAAATCGTTAAACCACAATCCTATCCGTTATTCGTTGATTTGTATTACAACCGTGAGTCTTGGTTTATTAAAGACCTTGAATATGGTCCGATCTTTTCAGCTCACGGGCATTATGGTCGTGAAGACGATTCTCAGGATTTAACCTTCAATGCCCAAAAGTTTCCTCTTTCCACTGTAGCTGAATTATCCGGCTGGTCCAATCCGGCTCAACCTTTTGAGGGTCTTTTAACTGGCCGCCTTCATGTTTCGGGTCTTAAAAATAATCCTGTCGTGGAAGGTGATGCGGTGGTCTCGGGGTTTAAATTAGGGGATTGGTGGGCTGATCAGTTGGAAGCCTCTATGAACCGCGACCAAGGAAAATTGCTGATAAGAAAATTTAAACTGACTCAAGGAGCGAACAGTTTTATTGCCAGCGGAGCCTGGGATACGAACACCCAACCAGGGCAAATGAACTTGAGATTATTCGCTAAGAACTTTCAATTTGGTCATGGCCCTTTTTTAAACGGAAATTTTAGTTGGACAGCCCAAACCATGGAACCCTGGTTTAAAAACTGGACCGGAAGATTTTCCACAGAAGGCTTTAGCTTGGGTAATGGAAAAACGAACCAATATTCTTTCACGAGGTTCACATTAGATGCTGTTTCCCGGGATCTAGTATTAGATGGGAAATTTCAATTGGGGGATTCCATGGAAGGACGGGCAAATATTGACTTGAGCCATTTAGTGCCTTCCTTCAGTGGTTCCATAAATATTTCTCCCACCTTGATTTCCAAGATGCCTGAACTAACTCAATTCATTCCAAATAACATGAACGTTAATGGTACCTTATCAGGAAAGTTACATTTCGGACCAGGGACGTGGGAAATTTTGCCATTAGTCGGTGATTTGCAAATCGCCGATGGGATTATTGCCAAAAAATTCACTTTTGAAAATTTAAGTTTAACTTTTTCCGGCGATCGAACTCACATTGAACCAATTTTTAAATTGGGAAATAAAAAATCCACTTACCAGCTTACTGGTTCGCTGGATTCGCCTAAGGGATTTTGGGCTCCCGATTGCAAGGTAGTCTTGGAGGGGCCTTTTAGTGACAGTTTGGATCGACTTCTTCTTTTTTTCCCCGATCTGGATCCCAGTAAACATCGCACTGCAGGTTCGTTAAAAGGAAATCTAACGTTAGGGGGAACATGGGCAAAACTAAATTTTAATTTTTCTATGGCGGGGGAGAATCTGCAATTTGATGATAACCAAGTTGTCTCGGGCGAACTCCATTGTGGGTATAGCGATGGACGAATGTTTTTAGACAATTCCCGATTAACCCTTCCTAAAGGGGAAATTAATATCGAGAGGGGAAGCCTTTTTTTTGATCCTGCTGACTCCTCCCATCTGTCACTCTCTTTAGCGGGTTCCTCACAAAATCTATCAATTTCTCTTTTTAATTTGACAAGCAAAATTAATGTCACTGGAGATCTTTTCTTGAACGAATCTTCCGAAAAACCGACATTTTCGGGCAGCCTTTCCATTTTGGATTCAAACCCCACGTCATCTAAATCAAACCCTTTCGAGCTTAATCTCCGGGTTAAGCACCATGTGATTGAGCTTTTAGCATTTAAAGCGCCCAGACCCCAATTGGTTGGCATCCTAGATCTTTCGCAACCTGACAAAATCATCTTCCAACAAATTAAATTACTGAATGCGCCTGCTGCGTTTTCCGTTGATGGAACATTGGATCTAAAAGGTGAAAGTCATTTGACGTCGGACGCAAAGGATATTCCAATTCATGATGTAGCCAAGTGGCTCCTGCCCGATTTTCCTCTGACAGGAATAGCAAATTATCACATGGTATTTGACGGGCCCATTGCCCACCCGATTATGACTTCGTCTTTAACGGTAAACGGGGGACAGATTGGACAATTAAAATTCGATCTTTTCACTGCTGAACTTAAGTCAAAAAACGACATCCTGTTTTTGGGCGATGTGGATTCTCCGATTGAAATTAGCAGAAGTGGACTTTATGACTTCACACTTTATGGAAATTTGCCACTTGCGCTCACCGACTCGACTCGTATTTCGGCCAAAAACCAGGAAATGGACATCCATGCGAAAATGGAAAGGGGGGACTTCAGTATTCTTCTTGCAGCGGGGCTGGCAAAAGAGGCTAAAGGGGCAATGTATTTCGACGCTCATGTCACCGGGACTTTGGACAATCCATACTTATCAACACTAGATCTTGGACTTAGCAGCTGTCGGATGGTGCCTTTCATGATTGCTCAATCGTTGGACGATATAAACGGACGAATTAAAGTTAGAGATAACAAACTGGCTGTGGAAGATTTGAATTTTCAGGTTGGCCAAGGCAGAGTTTTTATTACGTCTCCGCCAATAGAAAAATCTAAAATGATCTTGGACAATTTCATTCCTCAATATCTTGATTTCATGGTTCGGACTGTTGGGGAACATGGGCTTTGGCTAAATGTCCCGACCATCATGCATAAAGGGGAATGGGGTGAGATCTATTTTTACGGTCAAACTCCAGACGACCCATTACTTATCACTGGGTCAATTAACGAACCACACGTCATCGGAACAGCTCTTCTGGACACTGGCCATTATACTTTTCCGCCGGAAGAAGCTCGGGATGAACATGGAGAAAAAATCGAATACAGGGAGTTGGCAAATGTGTTTTTTGAACTAAATTTGTTGTCCGGGAAAAACACCTGGTACTCGAACGATTCCAATACCAATTATTTAGAACTAAAGGTGGATCCGGGAGATGTTATTACCATCGAGGGGAAAGATTCCAATCGGACTGCGGAGGAAGCTGGCATTCAATGTCATGGAACGGCCGGCTCGAGCAAGGGAACACTCCGGTATTTAAGTCATGAATTTCAATTACAGGATGCACGTCTCGAAATACCTAAAGGAAAACTTCCAATGTTGGAAGGCCACGCTTCAGATAAATTTCTCAATGTTGAATTGATGACGCCCGGAGGGTCAGTCGAACACACCGATATGGATGTTTTTGTTAATTTTAAAGGAACATTTGGAGATATTAATTTTGATCTGGATTCTAACCCCCGGTTTAGTTCGAACGATAAAGATATCCAACAAAAAGTTCTTCTTTCTTACGTCATATTTGGCCGGGACATGACTGGTTATTCGGGACAGGCCTACTCCAGCCAACAGCTTCAACAACTATACCAACAGAATATCGGTCAAGCAGCTGGTTCTGCGGTTGTTGATGCATTAAATCGAGTTGGAACCAATTACATCACGGCTCAAATTAGGCCTTTTATTTCAAATTGGATTGGCGCTGACGTTCAAATCAAAGGAAACCCAATTGGCGGTGGTTCCGGATCTAATTCTGGCCCGATTAGCGGAACACAGTCTATTGAACCTGCAGGAAACACCTTAGCAGGTTCCGCTTTACCTTTGTTACAAGTGGTTATCACTAAACCGATTGACCCACGTCTCTCTATTGAAACAGTCATGGGTACTGGGAGGGATATTTATAGTAACGCAGTTGAATGGCAGGGGCGGTTTGGCCTTAATTATTCCTTGACCCCTAAACTTACATTAAGTCTTTCAGAAGGTCAAAACGACGTAAATCAAACCGAAACCCGAGGGGAAATAAAGTTTAAGACGGATTTACCCGATATGATTTCTCCAAAACCAGGAGACAAGGAAAAGCCTCGGTTTGAAAGATCTGATTATTACCCGATGGGCAAAGGTAAATATCATTTTGTTTGGGAATTGGACAAAACTAATAAGAGCGAGGTTCGTATTTTTGATTCTACGGGAACAATGATCCGGGTTATACCTGATAAAAGCGACTGGAATTACAAACATGAATTGGATGTTGAAAATCTGAGTGAAAACCAGGATTACAAGATTCTAATTTCAGCTAAAGACCCAAACGGGAATGAGGCGATTAGTATCTTGAAAATTCCTGCGATATCGGAATAGTCAGTAATCTTCCGGCTCATTTTCGTCGTCCTGTCCGTCCAAACCGGCGATAGGGGTTTCGTTTGCCCTATTTACTTTTATCATGTTAGAATTACCGCCTTTGCCTGGCCCTCTCAACGCACCTGAAGCTTATGTGTTGATGGAGACCTTCTGGAGTGTACGATTTTGCCCACAAAAACTTTTAGACACCTTTTCCGAAAACTAATTTGGCCCTTGCCTGCTTTATTGGTTTTGTTTTTAGTTTCCGCCGGACAATCTCAAACGCCTATTCCAACTCAAGTGAATTCAGCCAAAATTGCTTCATTGAAAGTGGAAGGAAATAAAAATGTTTCAGCCCTTCTTCTTTTTGGGCACTTAACCGAGAAAGAAGGTGATCCGTTCTCCTTACGCAAAATCAGAATGGATTTGCATAGTCTTTTTGCGATGGGAAACTTTACAAGCGTCAAGGCGGATGTTCAAAAAGGAAACAATCCGGGGGATTTGATCGTAACCTTCAAGGTCGAGGAACGACCCCTTGTCGGAAAGATAATTTTCAGGGGGAACAAGAAATGGGATTCTCACAAATTTCTTGAGGAAATGAAAACTTCCCCGGGTGATGCTTTCGATCCGGCCAAACTCAACGATGATTTAGACTCAGTACGAAAAGTTTATCAAGATGAGGGTTATCCAACTGTTTTGGTAGTTTCTTCCACTCAATTGGATGGTGGGACTAATAAGATTACCGTCACTATTGATATTACTGAGGGAGATCAAATCAAAGTTGGATTCATAACGGTATTAGGCAACCAGGCTTTCAGCTCTCAGAAAGTCGCCAATCAAATTAAAAAAAATCGAGAGGGCGAAAAATACCAACCGGATGCTTTGGCAGATGACTTGAAAGCCATTGAAGATTTTTATCATGACGAAGGATACTTGAAGGCAGTCGTTTTAAACCATAAAGAAAAATTAAGCACAGCTCGGAAGAAAGTATATTTTTACATCACGATTCAAGAGGGCATTCAATACCTCCTCGGCGACGTACAATTTCACGGAAACATTCAATTTGATGATAGTGATTTAAAAAAAGCCCTTAATTTATCTGCCAAAACAATCCTGCGGCAAAACGACTTAGACGATGGCATAAAAAAAATGAAAACCCTTTATGCTGACAAAGGTTATATATACGCCGGATTGGTCCCGAAGATTGATTACGACGATGATTTAAAAAAAGCAGATATCACTTTTAACATAACCGAAGGCCAAGTGGCCTACGTTCAGGACATCAAAATTGTTGGTAATTACAAGACCCAGGATTATGTGATCCGTCGTGAATTACTCATCAAAGCTGGGGACAAATTTGAAGCCGACAGAATTAAAGCATCAGCGGGCAACCTCTACAATCTTGGTTTTTTTGATGAGGTTAACCCCGAAGTGGAACCAGGCGACTCCCCTGGGAAAGAAATTCTGGTTTTTCGGGTAAAGGAACGCAAGACAGGCACGATCAGCTTAGGGGGCGGCTATAGTTCGGTGGATGGTTTCATTGGAAACTTGAAGCTTGAAGAAGCCAACCTTTTCGGCAAGGGCCAGAAAGTCAACTTGGATTTACAATTTGGGGCTTCGCAAACCAGTGTGGCGATTGGATTCACCGAACCCTGGCTTTTTAATACTCCAACTTCACTGGGCGTGAATCTCTTTGATACCACTCGTATTTACACAACAGCAGTACCTGATCCGACCTATGGGTCAACCCAATTTTACACAGAAATAAGCGTAGGCGGATCTATCAGCCTGGGCCGACGTTTGAGCCGGTTTTGGACCGTGAACGGCACCTACTTGCTTGAAAATGTCCAGATTGAAAACGTGGGTCAGTATTATTCAACTCCCGGGACCTCGCAGTATATTCAGGCTTCCAACAGTACTACTTCCAGTTTTACCCCCCGTATAACTTATGACAACCGAGATAATTATTTCGACCCTCATACTGGTTGGAAGCATCAGTTGTCCTTTGAAATCGCCGGCGGACCACTCGGATTTGACAATAACTTCCTCAAATTGATTGAAGATTCAAGCCATTTCATTCCCCTGCCGCTTGATTTTGTTCTGGGAGAACATGTTCGTTTAGGTGCTGCTCAGGGCTACTGGTTTTCAGGTCGCGGTTATTCAGATGTGCCTATATATGAAAAATTTTACGCAGGCGGAACCGATACTGTACGTGGGTACAACGAAAGAACGATTGGACCCATTCAGGGTGGCAATGCCTTGTTTGTTTGGAATAATGAACTCAAACATCCCATCGCCGGGCCATTGCGTGGGGTGGTCTTTTTCGACACCGGAGATGCTTGGTCCACTCCCTACAATGTTTTCGGCGGTGAAAACCAAGTGCAATTTGGCGCGGGAATTGGTCTGCGTTTAACAATTCCTGGAACTATTATGGACATCCGGTTGGATTATGGATGGCCCATCGATTCTTCGCTTCCAACCACAGCTGCACCACCGGGGGGTGTTCTTCATTTCAACCTTGGGAACTTATTCTAAAAATGGAAATAGCGGGTTTGGAAATTACTAAAATGCTTCAATCGTACTTTTATCGTATGTGCAAACCTTTTGCCTTATCCTGGCCCGATGAAAATTCTTCTAACCAATGATGATGGGTTTGATGCCCCTGGATTAAAATCCCTATTCGAGGCTGTTCAACCTCTAGGAGAAATTTTTATATCAGCGCCGGATGAGCAATCTAGCGCTAGTGGACATTCAATATCTCTTAGGAAACCCTTTCGTGTACAGACAGCTTCTTGGCCAGGAACAGTATTCGCCTGCCGAATTTCCAGTACCCCTGCGGATTGTGTGCGAACGGCCGTTTTAAAGCTACTGCCAGAAAAACCAGATTTGGTGATATCGGGAATTAACCAGGGAGCGAATTACGGTTCCCTCATCCTTTATTCTGGAACAGTGGCAGCAGCTGCCGAAGCGGTCCTACTGGGAATTCCCGCCATCGCTGTTTCGCTAGCTTCCCATCAATCGAAAGATTTTACCGTGGCGGCCCGGTTTACGGCTTTCCTTTGCCAGCAAATATTACGGTCCCCTATTCCCCCAGGCATTTTCCTAAATGTAAACGTTCCGCCCCTACCATCAGAGAATATCAAAGGTGCTGCCTTGACCCATCAAGGACTATTTCGCCATATTGACGACTTGGAGCCCCACGCTGAAAAGAATGAACACTTCGCTTATATCCTGGACTCCCCACATGAACCGCTGGAAGAGAATCCTGAATCGGATGTGGCACAGGTCAAATCAGGGGTAATATCGATAACCCCTCTTCAATTAGACCTGACCGCCAGAAAACAATTTTCATATTTTTCCACTTGGCCTTGGGAAGAAAGTTTGCGGAAACCGTAAAACCGGAAACTGTTTTAACCAGTAATGCTTAAACTTTTCGTTTAAATTTCTAGACCCTTAGGATAAAAGCCGCAGGCGCTATGAATCTGTCGAGCTATTTTCACATTGATTAGTCTTGAGGGCCGGTCTTATGATGAAATTCATGGAGGAAATATGATTGAACAGGTTAACCGGGTGATCGATGAAATCCGTCCAATTCTCCAGGCCGATGGAGGAAATATTGAAGTAATATCCGTATCGGAAGATGGAGTAGTTCAAGTCAAACTCAAAGGCGCCTGCATCCATTGTCCAAGCTCCATTATGACCCTTAAACAGGGCGTGGAAAGAATCCTCATGGAGCAGATTCCCCAAGTCAAGGAAGTGGTTGCGGTCTAGAACTCCATCGGGGAACTGATTTTGTTTTTGTTTGGGTATTATTTAGAAGTCTTTTATACTATTCTCACTTTTCCTTTTCGACTCCCAAGATTCCAAAGTTGAAAACTTCTTCACCCACGGTTTTAGGCTTAAAACCGGCGTAAATTCTTTTTTTGAGGGGGCGCTTTGATCCTTCGTTACAGCCTTCCGGAGATGACAAACATCTGGTCCGAGCAATCTAAATTCAACAGTTGGCTCCAGGTGGAACTGGCGGTTTGTCGGGCCTGGGCAACTCTCAAGAAAATTTCTTCAAAAGATCTTTCGATCATCCTCCGGAAAGCCCAGTTTAGCCTCAAACGCATCGAGTTTCACGAACGCCGGACCAATCATGACCTCATCTCCTTTCTCACCTCAGTGGCCGAGAACGTGGGGCCTTCCTCTCGGTTCATTCATCTCGGTCTCACCTCCACCGACGTGGTTGACACGGCTCAGGCCCTACAACTGGTCGCTTCCTGCGACCTTCTTTTAGCTCAACTCCAACGTCTCAGGAAAATTCTCAATCGGCAGGCGAAAACCCATAAATTCTCCATCATGATAGGCCGCACCCATGGGGTACACGCCGAACCAGTCACTTTCGGACTGAAAATGGCCCTTTGGTATGACGAGGTGGGCCGGAATATAGAAAGGCTCCAACTGGCCCGTAAACAAGTTGCGGTGGGCAAAATCTCAGGAGCAGTCGGTACCCTGGCCAACATCGATCCCCGGGTCGAGAAATATGTCTGTCGCCAACTGGGGCTTCAACCAGCCCCCGTCTCGACTCAGACCCTCCAAAGAGACCGCCACGCCTTTCTCCTTTCTGTTCTGGCGGTAATTGCTTCTTCCCTGGAGAAATTTTCGACCGAAATCCGAAACCTTCAAAGAACGGAAATTCTGGAGGTAGAGGAGTTTTTCGCCGAGGGCCAAAAAGGTTCCTCGGCCATGCCGCATAAAAGAAATCCCCTCACTGCGGAAAGGGTCGCCGGCCTTTCCAGAGTTATTAGAGGCTACGCTCTTGCTGCCCAAGAAAACGTCGCTCTATGGCACGAGCGGGATATTACCCATTCTTCCGCTGAACGAATCATCCTTCCCGATTCCACTATTCTCTTGAATTACATGCTTGAGAAATTCATCAATGTCATCGACAAGTTGACTATCTACCCAAAACGCATGGCGGCCAACATCCAGTTGACCCGGGGGTTGGTCTCCTCGCAAAAAGTCTTGCTAGCTTTGGTGGGGAAAGGTTACACGCGGGAGCAAGCCTATGCACTCGTCCAACGCAATGCTCTGAATGCCTGGAAAAACGACCTGAACTTCAAGCAATTGGTTCTGGAGGACAAGGGCGTTCGGACAAAAATGAGCCCTCAAGAGATTGAGGCCTGTTTCGACCTGAAATACCATTTGCGGAACGTGGAATATATTTTCAAAAGAGCAGGTATTCGTTAGCAAAGAAGAGCACAGGAGTTGACCATGGCTTGGCATATTAATGTATTCGTGACCCTCAAACCTTCCGTTATGGACCCCCAAGGCGCTACTGTTCAGCGCGCCTTGAGCCAAATGGGTTATCCATTCGTGACGGGGGTTCGAATGGGCAAATATACTGAGCTTGAATTCGACGATTCGCTAAGCGAGGAACAGGCAAAATCGAAAGCCGATGAAATATGCGACCGATTATTGGCAAACCCCAACATCGAATCTTATCGATTCACGCTGGACAAAAAATGAAATTTTCCGTCACCGTCTTCCCCGGGTCCAACTGCGATCATGACTGCGAATACACGGTTCGGGATGTGATGGGCCAAAAAGTGGAGATGATTTGGCACAAGGATACTGATTTGAAAAATCCCGATTGTGTGGTTGTCCCGGGAGGTTTTTCCTATGGCGATTATCTTCGCACCGGTGCCATCGCGCGCTTTTCCCCGGTGATGAAATCGGTGGCGGATTTCGCATCCAAAGGTGGGCCCGTCATCGGAATCTGTAATGGGTTTCAGATCCTTTGCGAGGCTGGCCTGCTTCCGGGCGCTTTGATCCGAAACAAAAACCTGAAGTTCATCTGCCAGAACGTCTATGTGCGGGTGGAGGAAATAAACACTCCCTTTACCGCAGACTGTCAGAAAAGCCAGGTTTTAAAACTCCCAATTGCCCATGGGGAAGGAAACTATTACATCGACCCCGAGGGGATGAAAAGATTAGAGGGTCAAGGTCAAGTCGTTGTGCGCTACTGTGATTCCAAAGGCACCTCGACCGCCGAGGCAAATCCTAATGGCTCGCTGAAATCAGTGGCGGGAATTTGTAACGACAAAAGAAATATTTTCGGTTTGATGCCCCATCCGGACCGATCCTGTGAAGATGGCTTGGGCAGCCGGGACGGCAGGTTCATCTGGCAATCTATCCTAGATTCTTTTTCGAGAGCGGCTAAATGACTCTTCCAAACGCAGAAATCACTCCGAAGATTATCATGGAACACGGCCTCAAAGAGGAAGAGTACAAGCGCATCTGCGACATCTTAAATCGAAAGCCTAACCTGACCGAGTTGGGGGTCTATTCGGTCATGTGGAGTGAACATTGTGGTTACAAGCACTCTCGTGCCCTTTTAAAGACCCTTCCAACGAAGGGCCCCCGAGTCCTTCAGGGCCCCGGAGAGAATGCCGGTATAATGGATATCGGCGAGGGCTGGGCGGTTGCATTCAAGGTGGAATCCCATAATCATCCATCAGCCATTGAACCTTATCAGGGCGCTGCCACCGGCGTCGGTGGCATCCTGCGTGATATCTTCACCATGGGCGCACGTCCAGTCGCCAACCTCAACTCTCTTCGCTTCGGCCCATTGACCGACCCGAAGGTGAAACGACTTTTTTCAGGCGTAGTGCACGGTATCGCCGATTACGGCAACTGTATGGGCATTCCCACCATCGCTGGGGAAGTGCTTTTTGACGAAAGTTATAGCGAAAACTGTTTGGTGAATGCCATGAGCGTTGGGTTGGTTCGGCACGAGCAAATCATCCGGGGCCGGGCGACCGGGCTAAACAATGCGGTCATTTATATCGGCGCAACCACGGGCCGAGACGGAATTCACGGCGCCACCTTTGCCTCTACCGAAATCACCAACGAATCCACCGAGAAACGCAGCGCGGTCCAAGTGGCCGATCCCTTCATGGAAAAACTGCTCATGGAAGCAACCCTGGAACTGATCCACGGGGGCTATCTTGTGGGAATCCAAGACATGGGTGCGGCCGGTCTCACTTGTTCGACCTGCGAAATGGCCAGCCGGGGCGGTGCGGGCATCGAAATTGACGTAGCCAAGGTTCCCCAGCGGGAAAAGGGTATGAGCCCCTACGAAATCCTTCTTTCCGAGTCTCAAGAACGGATGTTGCTGGTGGCCAAGCCCGGTTACGAGCAAAAGGTTCACGACATTCTAGCCAAGTGGGATCTGCACGCCGCCACCATCGGCTTTGTCACCGATACGGGACGAATGGTGGTGAAAGAAAAAGATAATGTCATAGTTGATGTACCAGCCGATTCCCTGACGGAAGCACCTGTTTATCATCCAGCAAAAAGCGAGCCTGCCATATTGAAGATGCACCGGGAATTTGACGAGTCCAAGGTACCCGAGGCGACTGACGCTTTATCCATTCTCGAACAACTACTTTCCGACCCCACCCTCGCGAGCAAGCGGTGGGTTTACCGCCAATACGACCACATGGTGCGCTCTAACACGATGATCCGCCCTGGCTCGGACGCGGGCGTCCTCCGGGTAAAGGGCACTCAGTTAGGTTTGGCCATGTGCATTGATGGCATCGGATCCTACTGCGCCCTTGACCCCTATGAGGGAGCCAAGATCGTTGTGGCCGAATCAGCCCGTAATATCGCTTGCTCAGGTGCCGAACCCATTGGAATGACGGACTGCCTGAATTTCGGAAACCCTGAAAAACCTGAAGTTTTTTATTATTTCGATCGAGTTATTTCTGGACTCGGAGACGCCTGCCGTGCTTTCAACATTCCAATCACAGGTGGGAACGTTTCCCTTTATAACGAAAATCCATCCGGGGCCATCGATCCTACCCCCATTGTGGGCATGATGGGTTTGTTTAAGAACGTTGAAAAAAGGGTGACGCAGTGGTTCAAAAATGAAGGTGACCGGGTTTTTCTATTGGGCGAAATTGGCCACGCCATCGGCGGAAGCCGTTATCTTCAGGTTCTTCACGGGCAAAAAACCGGGCTGTGTCCCAGCCTCGACCTGGAAAAAGAAAACAAACTGATCCGTTTTCTCGTAGCAGGGGCTGAGCAAGAACTGTTTCAAAGCGCCCACGACTGCTCGGATGGCGGTTTTGCAGTGGCTCTGGCTGAATGCTGTTTTACCGGCTTGACCCACGAAAATAAATTTCTTGGAGTTAAAGTGTTACTTCCGGGAGGTGGCCGGTTGGATGGTCGGCTGTACGGCGAGGCTCAAAGCCGGGTACTCCTATCCTGCAAACCTGAAAAAGCCTCCGAAGTGATAGCCCTGGCTCAAACTCACGGCATTCCCATTTCCCAAATCGGGATGGTCGGTGGTGAAAATTTGGAAATAGTAGATGTATTGAAGGCGCCTGTCACGAAACTGGGGGACTTGTTTTTCACGGCCATTGAAAAGATGATGAATTAGGGCGAACATTCGAAAGTGATGAAAATTACGATTTCTGGAAAGAATTAAAGGAGGCCTGTTGTGGCTTATTACGCTGGAGATGACAAACCTCACGATCAGTGCGGGGTCTTTGGCATATGGGGTCACACCGAGTCGGCCAAAATTACCTATTTAGGGCTTCACTCCCTTCAGCATCGGGGACAGGAATCGGCTGGCATCTGCACCATGGAAAACGGCCAGCTGTTCAATCACAAGCGCATGGGACTCGTTGCCGATATATTTCACGAAGAGGATTTCAAAAACTTGCCCGGCCCCAGCGCCATCGGACACGTCCGTTATTCCACCACTGGCTCCTCCCAACTTCGTAATGCCCAACCAATAGCCGTCGAATACGCACGAGGATCTATCGCCCTTGCGCACAACGGTAACTTGGTCAATGCCCGGCGTATTCGCGATGAACTGGAAGCTCGGGGATCCATCTTTGTTTCTACCGTTGACTCTGAGGTCATCATTCATCTCTTGGCCCGTTCCAGTAGTCATACCTTAATCGAAAGCCTGATCGAGTCCCTGCGAAAGGTGCGGGGTGCTTATTCTTTGTTGGTGCTTTCCGACGAGGGATTGATTGGCATGAGAGATCCCAACGGGTTTCGGCCACTCTGCCTTGGGAAGCTGGACAACGCCTGGGTTTTGGCGAGCGAAACCTGCGCTTTTGACATCATCGACGCCAAATATGTGAGGGATGTTGAGCCAGGAGAAATCGTTCTAATTAATGAGAATGGACTTGTTTCCATTAAACCCTTCGAAGAGGTCACGCACTCCTCCTGTATCTTTGAATACATTTATTTCGCTCGTCCTGATTCCCGTATTTACAACACCAGTGTTCAAAAAGTTCGCAAACGTTTGGGCGCAATCCTTGCCCAGGAATCATTTGTATCGGCTGATGTGGTGGTTCCGGTGCCTGATTCTTCTAATATGGCTGCGACAGGTTACGCTGAGGAATCCAAGGTTCCTTACGAAATGGGGCTAATCCGTAACCATTATATTGGTCGGACTTTTATCGAGCCCAATCAAGCCATCCGCGATTTCGGTGCGCGTCTAAAATACAATCCGGTTCGGGAGTCCATGGAAGGAAAAAGAGTGGTTTTGATTGATGATTCGATTGTGAGGGGAACCACCATGCGGAAAATCGTCAAGATGATCCGCAACGCGGGGGCCAAAGAGATTCATCTTCGCATTACCTCTCCCGCTATTATATCGCCGTGTTTTTACGGAATGGATTTTCCAAGTCGGAAAGAACTCATCGCGGCCACCCATAGTTTGGAAGAGATCAAAACCTACCTAAGGGTTGATAGCCTGGCGTATTTATCAGTGGAAGGAATGATGAAGGCCGTCGAGGGAACTCCCCAGGGTCACTGCACCGCCTGTTTCACAGGGAAATATCCTGTTCCTTTCGACGAGGAAACCGAAAAATACAGCCTTGAATTGGCCAAATGCTGACAAAAAAACGATTTTCTATCATCCTTTGACTACCCGGTTTCTTCCTTCGTTTTTTGCGGTATAAAGCGCCTTATCGGCTCGCTTAAGAACCTCAACATAATCCAGCGAGTTTGTTTTGTGGTCTGCGATCCCGACGCTTATGGTGACTTGGAGATGAGCGTTCTTAGCTCTTTTACCGGTCTTAGCAATTGGGTTTTCTCCTTCTCGCCGCCGATGGTCCCTCAGGAAGAATTTCCGTTCTGCCAAAGATTTTCGGGCTTCTTCCATTTGAGTTTCCGCATGGTCTCGTTTTTCGCCTTCGAACACCACACAAAACTCCTCTCCGCCATAGCGGTAAATGTCCTTCCCAAGACGAAAAACAAGATGTTGGGCCACCATCCTAAGTACATGGTCACCCTCTGAATGGCCGTAGGTATCGTTAAATTTCTTGAAGTGATCAATGTCCACCATGGCAAGAGTGTATTGGCCAGAAAGTGTATGAAGCCTGTCATCTAGTGCCTGGCGGTTGGAAACACTGGTCAAAGGGTCCAGGTAAACTCTATTCCAATACATCCTCAAAATGACATGTAGGAAAATGATGGAAAGAGCCAAATAGGAAAAAATGACTAAGAAATGATTCATTGGCTGAAATACGGGATCGTTCAGCGCTAAAGAAAGATACAAACCAAGTAAAAAGGGAAATCGGGTAATAAAAAACGACATTAGATAAGGTTTGATTTTTGCATCATCCAGAAGATAGATTCCAATCACGAAAGTCAAAACAGTGAATATCGAAAGTTCGGGCCAAATAGCCAATTTGCCTTCAAGATATTTCCAATGCAGTAGCCGGTGATGAATGTCGGGCGCCCATCCGGAAAGCGTCAGCAGAAGAAGGAGTGGCGTAAGAGCCAACGCCATCCGGCTTAGGGAATGCTCGCTCAAAAGTCGACTTTCCTTTATCGAAAACAGGATTAACCAGAAAAGGGGCAAGCCAACCACAAGAATCTCGAATGTGCGTATTCGATCAGCCGGAAGGGCAACCCAAACGACTGGGTTCAGAAGGTATTGGTAAAGAAGAAGATCGGTCAGTGAGGCCCAGAAAATTCGTGTTTGTGCGATCTGCCAACCCAGGAGGGCGGTCAAAATCAAAAGTAGATCGGGGGTATAAATGAAAAATGGGTTTAACGAGGGGTGGGTGAATATCGGTAACTCGTAGGGCTTGAGAAAAAAGAAAAAGAAGGGTAGAGAACATAGCCCTAGGTAGAGAAGAACCCAATTTCTCGTAAGCGCCGAGGCTTTAAGCATAAAAATCATTCCAGTTTAGAAAAATTATGGTCGAGAGCGTTAATTTAGGCCAGAGTGTTATTGTAAACGCGCTAGCATCAGAACCAAAGAAAACAGTCGTAATCCTCTGTACGTGACAAGTTTTCCCTCTTGTCCTTGGTTGTGCCGCCCTTTACGATAGGGCAACTTCTGGCTTCCGTCGACAAGGAACCAATCATTGGGGGAATATTTGAAACAGATCTCTTACGAAGACGCCGGAGTCAATATTGAAAAAGGCAATGAATCTGTTCAACGGATCAAAAAAATCGTCAAAAAAACTTTTAATGATTCGGTTCTTTCTGATATTGGACTATTTGGTGGTCTCTTTGAGTTTGACACAACGAAATATCAAAAGCCTGTTCTGGTCTCCTCCACCGATGGGGTAGGAACGAAAACACAAATAGGTCTCGAGATGAAGCGGTATCGAGGATTAGGCGCGGATATCGTCGGACATTCAATCAACGACATTCTGGTGCAGGGCGCTAAGCCACTGTTCTTTTTGGACTATCTCGCTGCTGGGAAATTGGATATTTCGGTTGTTGAAGAAATTGTCTCCGGAATGGCTGATGAATGTATCAAGGCGGGTTTGGTCTTGATAGGCGGGGAAACGGCCGAAATGCCTTCGGTTTACAAAGATGGCGATTACGACATTGCCGGCACCATTGTAGGTGTGGTGGAGAAGGAAAGGATCATTCGGGGCCAAAACGTCACCCCGGGTGATATTTGCATCGGCCTACCTTCCGTTTCGCTCCACACCAATGGTTATTCCTTGGCCCGAAAATTGGTTAAGGAAGTGGCTGGATTGGAATATACCGACACGGTTCCCGAATTGGAGGGAACAATCGGCGATCTTCTTTTAAAACCCCACAAGAGCTATTACCGCGAAATTTTTCCTATTTTGGACAAGGTTCAGGTGAAGGCAATGGCTCATATTACGGGTGGAGGACTCATCGACAATCCTCCCCGGGTGTTGCCTGAGGGCTGTAGAATCAACTTCAAGAAAGGTTCATGGGTTATTCCCCCACTCTTCAGCTGGTTGCTCAAAATCGGCAACCTTTCGGAGTTCGAGTCTTATCGTTCACTCAATATGGGAATAGGGATGGTCATCATTGTTGCGAAATACGAGGTGGAGAAAGCCTTTTTTGAATTGGAGAAAACCGGCGCTAACCCTTGCATCATCGGCGAAGTGGTCTCAGGAGTAAAAGGCGTTGATTTTATATAAGAAGAAGTGTTTTTGTAAAAACGATTTGTTAATAACAAACAAATGAAATATACAGCTTTCGGTAAAATGGTCTAAAAGTTGGCTTACGGTCGGTTGTTCAAAGAAATACTTGTCCCCATCGTTTTCCAATATCAACTCTTAACTTGCTAATGAACACTTGATCTGAAGTTTTTCATTTGATCATTGTTTCAAAAATACTTTCAACTGTTTTAATTCATTCCTTGCCATAGTCTTGTACCTCTAATAACCAGTTGGATGGTTATGGAGAGGACTTCCAGGGAAATTTTTACAGTTAAAAAAGAGGTATTTCTGTCTGGAACCTATCGGAAGGTAGTTACAGGAAGAAAATGCTTTGATAAAATATGAAAAAGTGAGTTGATAAGGTTTTGATAGGTACGGAAGTCTTTGTGCAAGAAATATTGAGGTTATTGAATGCTTCAAGGCACCATCGACAAATATAAGCTCATCGAGATCAAAGGCAGCGGTACCTTTGGAACGGTTTGGCTAGCCGAAGATACCTGGATCGGTAAAAAAGTAGCCATAAAAATTCCTCACAATCAAAAGGAAGAATTCACCACTCTTATTGCCGAACCAAAGCTTTTAGCCTCTCTCGACCATCCCAATATTGTTCAAATACTGACTGTGGACAAAGCTGAGAATATTTTTTTCATGGTCATGGAATACGTGGATGGAAAAAATCTTGCCCAACTAATTCAGGAAACCACCCTCACCTACAAAGAAGCCGTTGATATAATTGTGCAGATTCTTGGAGCCCTCCAATACGCTCACGAAAAAAATGTTATTCATCGGGATTTAAAGCCCGGCAATATTCTTTTAACTTCCGACCGAAAAGCAAAGATCACAGATTTCGGCACGGCTATGATCCAATCGGGGAAGAATGGGGCCGGGATAGGCGGAACCATTTATTACATGGCTAAAGAACAGGTCTTGGGACATCCCATCCCAGCCTCGGATGTTTACTCGGTAGGGGTTATTCTCTATGAAATGGTTTGCGGAAAACTTCCCTTTTCCGATGAAGTCCCCATGGCGGTTTTAAACAAGATATTGAAAGATGAAGCCCCGCCACCCCACACCTACAATTCTGCGATTCCTAAGGAACTTGAAGCAGTCATTTTGAAGGCCTTGCAAAAGGAAATTTCCAAACGTTATCAATCAGCTAACGAAATGAAGTTGGATTTGGAAAAAATCCAACCCACAGTTCTGGCCACCTCTATTACGGTTGGAAATCAAAGCCAAGAATTACTAACACACACCATTATCCAAGAAGCGGCTAAAAAGTTGCCAAAGGAAACGGGGGACATCAATACTCTTCGTTATCAGGGGTACCACTACAAATTAATTCGCACGATTGGTACCCGCGGAAAGGAAGAAGGCAATTTTATTTCACCCGTCTCCGTTGCTGTAGACCCACAAAAACGTGTCTATGTTTGCGACTCCATGAAATGTAATGTTCAAGTCTTCGATTTTGAAGGTAAATTTCTTTATGGCGTTGGAAAATTCGGAAAGGACACCAATGAATCGAAAGATGTAAGTTTTCTGATGCCGGTTTCCCTAAGTGTTGATCAAGGGGGTAACCTGGTGGTACTTGACGCAAAAACTTGTTCGGTTCAAATCATCGGGAAAATGGGGCAACTTATCACTAAATTTGGTGAGCCCGCATCACCTACAACCGGAAAAATCGAAATAGGCACAGGCGGGTTTTTCCATCCCCAGGCAATCGCCTTGGACGATAAAGATAATATTTATGTTTCCGATACGGGAAATCATCGCATTCGGGTCTTTAATCCTGCAGGAAAGGTTTTAAACAAATTTGGGATTCAAGGCGCGCGCTTGGGCGAATTTAATAACCCTGCCGGTTTAACCATGGATGTCGCGGGCAATCTCCTGGTGGTGGACGAAAAAAATTATCGGGTTCAAATATTCTCAGCCCGCGGTGTTTTTAAAAACAAATTCGGTAAAAGAGGAACGGGACGTGGTGAATTTGCAGCCCCAATTGGAGTGACCACCGATACCAAACGCAATATCTTTGTAACGGATCGCGATTTGAGAATCCAAATTTTCGATTCTGAGGGTTATTATTTGACTGATTTTGGGACACCTCAGGGTAACTATAAAATCGCGCCCAAATATTACGGTTTAACCACTGATATTGAAAATAATCTTTATGTCACTGATATAGCAAATTGCAGCGTTCTGATTTACGCCCTGAAGAAATGAGGACTTGATGAGTTCACCGCTTCCTAGCGAATCCATTCCTCCTGGACGGATTGTTCTAACCGCCGCTAAATCTTCTGGGAAACCCCAAATAACCTTAACTGTTCTGGCAGGACCTGAACAGGGTTCTGTTTTTAAGGTTAATCGTCCAACAACAACTATGGGTCGATCCAATACTTGTGAAATTGTCGTATCTGACCCTCTAGTTTCACGCCAGCATTGCCAGATTCTTTTAGGCATGGGTGGAATAAGCCTCCGGGACCTTGGAAGCACCAATGGGACTTTTTTAAATGGTCAACGGGTAACTGAAAGTCCACTTCGCAATCAGGATGTGATTTCGTTAGGGGGAACCCGAATTCGTTTTGCGCTGGAATTGGGGAAGGCGGACGGGGATGAAAAATTACTCAAAATCGATGAGTTGGCGCATAAAAAACTACTTACCCTTTATGAAGTCGGAAACATCGTTAATTCTGTACTTGAGCTAAAGACACTTCTTTCCATCATCATGGCCATGGCTATTAAGGTCATGCAGGCAAATCGGGGTTTTCTCCTTTTGAGAGAAAAGGGGGGTGATCTAAAACCGGTTGCGACCCATGCCTTAACTCCAGCCGAAGCAACTGCCCCTTACAGCCAAACTATTGTCGATACGGTTTTGAAAGAACGGGTACCCGTTTTAGTTTTAGATGCGTCCCATGATGTCCGTTTTTCAAACCGGGATAGCCTCAAAGCACTCCCATTGTCCTCGGTGATTTGCGTTCCGATTTGGGAACGCGATACCATTGTGGGAGTTATCTACGTCGATAAAGCCGAAGGCACAGCAACATTCAATGAAGAAGACATGTATTTTCTTTCGGCTTTTGCCAATCAAGCTGCAGTTGCAATTACCAACGCAAAACTTTTCGACGATGTAAGACGAGAAGAACGGCTAAGAACCTCCCTCCAACGTTATCTTTCACCAAATTTAGTGGACGAGATGGTTCAAAAAGGGACTGTGAATTTAGCACTGGGCGGAGAGAAGAAAAAAATCTCAGTGTTGTTCTGTGATATACGCGGATTTACTCCAATGGCTGAAAGAGAACCGGTAGAAACCGTGGTAGGAATTCTCAACGAATATTTTAGCGCCATGTCGGAAGTTATATTCGCGAACCAAGGCACACTCGACAAATTCATCGGAGATGCCATCATGGCCATTTATGGTGCGCCATTGGAACTCAAAAATAGTTCTTTGCAAGCTGTCAAATCCGCCTTGGAAATGCGAACCAAGCTTTCTGAATTAAACGAAAAATGGAAAAAAGAAGGAAAGCCCCCTTTAGAAGTTGGGTTTGGCATCAATACAGGCGAAGCCATTGTTGGAAACATTGGAAGTGAACGCCGTATGGAATACACGGCTATAGGCGATATGGTCAATGTTGCCTCCCGAGTCGAGGGCGAAACCGAGAGAAACCAGGTCTTTATAACCGAATCGACTCTCTCAGCTTTAGAAGGTAAAGCTGAAATAAAAAAACTTTCCCCCGTCCAATTGAAGGGCAAAAGCACGAAGGTTCAGATTTACGAGGTTATTTCACTGAAGCTGTGACATTTGGCTCTTCTCCTCTTCAAATCGCCGCTTGAATAACATAAACTTTTAGTCATTAGTCACTTCTTTTTTCGACATCAATTCTGAAAGTTGGTTGTTCTTTCCATGGGACAAAAAGACAAAGCTAAAATCAAAGCGCTCGACGAAAAAGTAATCAATCAGATCGCGGCGGGGGAGGTAGTGGAGCGACCGGCTTCAGTGGTGAAAGAACTCGTGGAAAACGCACTCGATGCCGGAGCCACCTGGGTAGATGTGGAAATACTGGACGGCGGGTTAAGCCTTATCAAGGTCGCGGACGATGGGGAAGGGATGAACCGAGAAGACGCTAAACTTGCCATTCAAAAACACACAACTAGTAAAATTCATACCGTGCAGGATCTTTTGCATTTGAACACTTTCGGTTTTCGGGGTGAGGCCCTAGCCTCAATCGCGTCCGTATCGCAATTTGAGATGACCACGCGCTTTAATAAATCCATTGTAGGTTTTCAAATCAAAGTTAAGGGCGGTGGAAAACCCGCCGAAACCGATATAGGAAGGCCAATCGGAACAACCCTGTCCATTTCAAATTTGTTTTTCAATACCCCTGCACGACTGAAATTCATGAAAAAGCAATCCACAGAGGAAAGCCACATTTTGCTAGTGTTGAGTACCTACGCACTTGCCAATCCTCAGATTGGGTTCAAGTTACAGATGGAAGGAAAAACGATCCTCAATGCCCCACCTAGTGATTTTAAAGGCCGACTCTTCCAAATTTTAGGAAAGGACACTGCCCAAAATCTGATTCCCATGGATTGGCAAGGGGGCAAAATAAAAATTACCGGCGCAGTCAGCGCGCCAACTGTCACCAAACACACTAGGGAAAACATGCTTTTTTTTGTAAATAAACGTTGGATTTCTAACCCCGCCCTTAGCCACGCGGTCATGACGGGGTTTCACACCATGCTGCCGACCCGGCGTTTTCCCATTTCTATCATTTTTATTGAAATGCCCACCGAATTAGTGGATATAAACGTTCATCCCACCAAGAGAGAAGTGAAATTCGCTCGGGATCGTGAAGTCTATGATGCGATTGTCAGAGCGGTTCGGGGGGCCCTATTAACGACTCCTGAAGTTCAAAAGTTAACCGCCTTTCCAACTACAGGGAAAGCATCAACGATTTGGGCCACACCTCCGGAACCTGATTCCCAAACCTCCGTTGTTTGGGAATCTAGCAGCCCTTTTCAAATTAGCACGGTTGAAAAAGTTATTCCGAGTAACCCTCTGGGCACCGCATCTTGGCAAAATATTTCGCCGGAACATAACTTTACCACGGATCACCTTCAGGCTAGGCGAATTGACCCGAACCTTCCTCTTTACAACTTCAGCCAATTGTTCAATACCTTCATTGTTTTCCAATCTGATTCAGAAATGTTTATTGCTGACCAGCACACCGTTCATGAGCGTTTAAACTATGAAAAATTGATGATGGGAATACAGAAAAAAAATCTGGAAATACAACATCTGTTATTACCTGTCACAGTAGAGCTTAATCCGCGCGAGGCCCAGTGGCTGCGCAACAATCTGGAAATCCTGATGGATATTGGTTTAGATGTCTCTTCTTTTGGAGGAAACACATTTCTGATTAGAGCAGTGCCTGCGGATCTGGCAAATAAAAACCTGGGCTCATTACTTAGGGAACTTATTGAAGATCTTACCTCCAAGGAAATCGGAGGAACCGGTGGCACGAACCATATGGAACAAATTAGAGAACGGACGGCCACTTTTTTTTCATGCCGCAGTGCTGTTATGGCGGGTGACCGGCTGAATATTGATCAAATTCAAAGCTTAATTGATCAGATGCGGAATGCCAACCTTCCTTTTACCTGCCCCCATGGCAGGCCCACGATCCTTTCCATCCCCCTCTCCGAACTTTATCGAAAATTTGATCGGCATTGAGCGAGAAATTTGAATGGAAATCGAACCTCCCTTTCCTTGCTTAGTGGGTCCCACCGGAATCGGAAAATCGGAAATTGCATATTTAATAGCCCAAAGGTTAGGTTATGAAATACTATCTGCGGATGCATTTCAGATTTACAAAGGAGTGGAAATCGGTACGGCCCAACCTTCCCGAGAATGGCAGCAAAAGGTTCCACATCATTTAGTCGGAATTCGAAACCCCAGGGAAAGCTGGAACGCTGGTGATTTCTCCCGAGAAGCTTCCCGAATTCTCAACGATAAAAAAAGCCGCGGCATTGGAATGTTAGTTGTTGGAGGATCGGGCTTTTATATTCGCGCTTTGCTCGAGGGACTTCCGACCGCCCCGGCAGTAGACCCTGAACTAAGGGCCCAAATCGTCAAAAAAGTGGAAATCCAAGGCCTGGCTGCCGCCCATGATTGGCTGGCAAGCGTCGACCCAATATCCGCTGGTAAGATTCATGTCAACGACCAGTACCGGATCTGCCGGGCGCTCGAGAGGGCACTGAGTCCCATTTCGGATCTTAGTACGCTCGCGATTACGGGGATGAATGCGGTTCTTTTAGGCATCGAATGCCCTCGTGAACAACTGGATGAAATTTTAAAGAAAAGATGTTCTACGATTTGGGGAAATGGAATTTTGCGTGAAACCGAGAAACTGCGGTCAGAGGGGGTTTCGTTGGACTTTCCCGTCTGGAAAGCTATTGGATACCTTGAGGCCCTGGATTTCTTGAATGGAAAAATATCCGAATCGGATGCTTTGGAGAAAATGTTTCGCCGAACTCGCCAGTACGCAAAAAGACAATGGACCTGGTTTCGTCATCAACACAAAATAAAATGGTTTCGGAGGAATCCGTGCGAAAGCTTGAATACGCTGATCGATTCGCTTACCAGTAATATTTTAGCGTTGGGGAGGAAAATATGAATTCTGTTCGGATACGGGTCGCCGGAATCTTGGTCCAAGATGGGAAAATACTTCTTGTTCGCCATGAAAAAAACGGAAAGAGTTATTTTCTGCTTCCCGGGGGCGGAATTGAATACGGTGAAACTGCGGCTGAGGCACTGGTTCGGGAATTTAAGGAAGAGGTCGGGTTAACGATTGAAGTAGGTAAATTAGTCATTGTCCAAGATTCAATTCCACCAAACCTTCATCGGCATGTTTTAAACCTTTATTTTCTAGTTAAAACTTCAGATTACGAAATTCGCGTGACCCAGGATAACGTCCTGAAGGGAGCCGATTATCATCTCTTGGAAAACTTCCAAAACTTGACGGTTAATCCTGATATTAAAGGTGAAATCTTAGAAGGTACAAATAATCAATGGAGCGCGAATTGTCTTTACCTCGGCAATCGCTGGAAAGATTAAGTCCTTCTCCTTCGCCCTATACCTCTCCAAAGGCCGTAGGATGATTTGGTCTATTTTTTCAATGATTGCAACGGTTTTAGAGGTTTGTTAACATCTACAAATGGAGTCTTTCCCCAGTCACCCAAAAAACCACACGATTTTTTATGTTTTGTTGAGTTTAGGCTTTTTTTGCCTTTTAACCTTCGTTTTTATCATTTATTCAATCCAAAAGACCTTCTCTCGCGGAAACTCTGATTTTTTCGCCGGGGATAATGAGATCGACTTAATTGAAATTCAAGGCCCAATTTATGAAAGTGACGATATTGTGCGGCGTATCAAAAAATTTAAAAACAGCACAAAAAATGCACTTCTTATTCGCTTGGATAGTCCCGGTGGCGCTGTGGCACCCTCTCAAGAAATCTATACAGAAATTCTCCGGGCCCGCGAAAAGAAAAAAATTGTCGTGGCCAGTATGTCCAGTCTAGCGGCCTCTGGTGCCTATTACATCGCGTCAGCCTGCGACAAGATTGTAGCTAATCCCGGAACTCTCACTGGATCGATTGGCGTAATCGCCGAGTTTCCCGACGTCTCCACCCTTTTGAAAAAAGTAGGGGTCAATTTCGAGACGATCAAAAGCGGTAAATTCAAAGATACGGGTTCGTTCAGTCGGCCCATGACGCCAGAGGAACGGCAGTACCTCCAAACAACAATCAATGAGGTCTATGAGCAGTTTTTAAGGTCGGTCGTGAACGGACGCCGAACCGCTTTTCAAGAAAAATTATCAAAGGTCCTGAACAAAAAGGCTTCATCGATAACCGACGCTGAAATAATCCATTTTATTCAGCCATACGCTGACGGCCGTGTTTTGACAGGCAGCAGGGCTTTTGAGTTGGGTTTTGTTGACCAACTTGGAAATTATTATGATGCCGTTAAATTAACGGCCGATTTATCGGGTATCAAAGGTGAACCAACCGTCCGACAGGATGTTCCCAGCAAATTGGATCAATGGGTGAATGGCCTATTGCCCTTTTCGTTTTTCTCAAGAAACAGCACTGGTTTTCAATTGGAGTATAGAGCTTTTTAGACTTATTTATATTGTAGTGAATTAGGAGGATAAATTGGCTGAAGCTAAATCTGCTCCGACCGCTGTGCCCGTGGTTCCAACACCTGAATCAGCGACTGTCGTTCCTGCACAGTCCCCAAAAGAAAATGCATGGATCAAAGCAGCCTCCCGTGTTTTAACGACCACAATACTACTGGCAGCTGGTTTTGCATTTCTTATATTTGGGGTTTTCTTTCGCATGCAACAGCTTAACTTGGGCCCGTTTAGTCAATTTGCTTCCGATCACAATTTGAGAATTCATTATATTCTTATTGGCTTTGGTTTACTTCTTTTAGGACAAGCTCGAATGCAAGTTTTTCGCCTTTATTCTGAGGAAGCCCGAAAAACTAAAACTTCGGTTCATGCATGGAAAGTTCCTTTGGTCATCGCCCAAGTCGTTTTACTTCAATTGGCCGGAATTTACGGATTATTGGTTGGATTTAATATTGCCATAAAAGAACCGATTCATAATCTTTTGTTCTTTTTTGCAATAGGAATGATTTTATTAATGTATTTGTTCTGGTATCTCATTGCACATTTTCAAAATAGGTATCAAAGGCTTGCTGGTTTACATGTTGCTGGTTCTTCTTTAATTTTAGCTTCTGTTTCATTATTCTCGTGGACTTTGGGGCAATTCGTAATTTTGAGCCTTATCGCTGGTTTTTTTTCAATGCTAGCACTTTTGATCGCATTAGTTCTTGCGCCCCTAAGTAAGGACGAGCAAAGAGGGAACTGGTTGCGCTCTCTTTGTCTAATGGGTTCAATTCTATTTTTAATTCCCATTGGTTTGGCTGCCAATCCATTTAATAAACCAATGGTTTCCCTCGTCCAATTGGGGCCCGCAGTTCAAAATTTAAATGGCCAGATAGATCAAATGGTCTATACGCCCGACAGCAAAAAAATCGCTTTTACACAAAAGAACGAAGATGGTTGGTATTTGGGAATAATTAATCCAGAGGCCATCGACAATAAAATAGTGAAGTATCAGGCAGGGGATGGCCTCTTTACACCGACTTTTGTTGATCAAGGTTCTTCAGCAATTCTCGATATCCAAAAAGGTTCCAGCCGAAATCTATATTTGCTTAACCTGAGCAAAGGAAAAATTAAGCCATTGACTCACATCGGAATTGAAGCCATTAGTGGTGGAATTCCTTGGTCTGAATCGAACCACCAATTTTTGTACGTTTTCAAAACTTCAAAAGGTTATCAGCTGAATATGATCTCGTTACCTTCAGGAAAATCAAAGAAGGTTTTTACTTCTGCAAAACCCATTTTATCCCCATCTTGGGTTGGTACTGGTTATCAAATTGCATATGTGGATGGCGTCTGTGAGAGACCTTATATTTATGACCAAGAATTTAAAACCTCAAAGGCTCTTTTTTCAGATGATGAAAGAGCACAAATTGCCGCTTCCGGGGGAAAGTTAAAAATTGGATTTCCATCGGTCGAAGTCATTCCTTCACCCGATGCCTCCCGTTATTTGTTTAAAACTCAAAAGAACGACATAACTGTATTGCAAACAGCAATGGCTGATGGTTCGAAAGCCAATGAACTTTATAGATCATTCCTGCCTATAGAACATTTGTCCTGGCTAGACTTTGGGCAAAAGATCATTTTTGACGAAAAGGGTAGACAGGCTATGTATTTACTTCCCTCAAAAAAAATTGAGGTAGAAGACGCCAATCAAGGATTCATTCAAACATTAATTTGGCCCCAAATATCGCATCATTCACCTGCACCTTCACCAGATGGTGTCAAAGTGGCATTTGTTGGAAGCTCTGGCCTTTGGTATCCATCGATAGGTCTGTCGGAATCATCCGGTATTTGGGTTGCTGTTCTCCGCTAAATTGTGAAAACGAAACTTGAAATTATTTAAACCGGACTTTAAAAGAGATGTTTTTAAAAAATGGAAAATCTTTTCCTAGCCCAAAGGTGTAGTTATAATGCAAAACTCTTTGGTTGATCTTTTAGAAAAGAGGTCTTTTAAGTGAAAAAAGCTCTATTGGTTTTTATGGCGATATTTGTTGGTCCTGTCATTTGGGTGCTCGCAGAAAACCAGGGAGATTTGTTTTTTACCCACTACGAAGATATACATTTAAATTTTCTTAGAACTCATTACGATAAGATTAATATGGGTCGGTCTATCCGAATAGAGGGCTATTTTAAAGCGTTCCATTGGAAATCCCCTGTTTCTTACCGGGAACAGTTGAAAAAAATCGGAATGGATGTGGATCAATATAACGTTTTGGAAGTCACCCTGAAGGATTTAGACGATGTTCATTATTCATTTCCAATTTTGCTGGTTCACACACAAACAGGTGATTTGCGCGAATTGAACAATCTCGTTGACGGGCAAAAGATAGCCCTTTACGGAAAGTTCTTAAATTTGCATAAGTCTGAATACGCACTTGAATTGGATGTATTAGAAGGGACTTCACCGAGTCGGGGAAGTCATGAAGTTGGAATCGTTTTGGATGCAAGAGTCGCGTATAGCCCGACACCAACACCCACCGTAACCGCCACTCCGCAACCCAACCTATACCAACGGGTAAATGATTGGATTAATCCGAAGGAATCTCCCACTCCCGGGACGACCACTACACCATCGCCGAATTAATAATCATAAATTTTAATCAATCAACACTTCAAACCCCTGCTATTAATTTTATAAGGTTCTCAGTGACAGGGAACTGATGAAAATGAATCTAGTATGTCTTTTCACTTCAACCCATGTTTTGCCCAATGCAAAGCGGCACTTCAATGCCTAAAGTGAAGTGTTCAAAAAGTAAGGTTAACCTCAATTTCAACTAGGTTTATTAATGAAACTGCGAATCGAAACGATTGGAACCGGAAAGCCATTGGTTTTACTTCATGCTTTTCCATTGAACCAATCGATGTTCTCGAAGGTTCAAATTCCAGGTTATAAAATGATCCTTCCGAATTTTCCAGGGTTTGGATCTCAAGAAAATTTAGAAATATATTCTTTTGAAAAAGCATCAGATGATTTATTTGAAACATTAAATGAGTTTTATATCCCATCTGAGCGTATGGCCCTAGGCGGAATATCCATGGGAGGATATTGGGCATTTGAATTCTTGAGAAAATACCCAGAAAAAGTTTCGAAATTGATATTAATTTCAACCCGAGCTGGAATTGACTCACCTGAAGGTAAAATGAACCGTTTTGATATGATCAGAAAAGTCGAAAAGGAGGGAATAAGATATTTGCCCGAATCTTTAATTCCTGGTCTTCTGGGCCCACCGACTATAAAATTCAAACCCCAAATTGTTGGTTCTGTAAGAAAATTGATCATGATGGCGAGTTCTCAAGGTATAGTAACCGCCCAAAAATGCATGGCCGAACGCCGTGATCAAAGTGGGTTTCTTAGTCAAATTCAGGTCCCAGCCCTGGTAATTGCAGGTCAAGAAGATCCTTTAATTCCCATATCGGAATCGAAGAACATGGCGCGATGTATTCCAAGGAGCGTTTTAAAGACGGTTGAAGGGGTCGGGCATCTGATTCCGATGGAAGACCCCGATGCATTTTCAAAAATTCTTTCAAAATTTTTAAGTTGATTTCAAAAAATGAGCCAATCCAAAATCGGGTAATTTATCCGTTCTCACTCTTAATCTTCCAAACAAATAGCTTTTAAATGCAAAATCAGCAAAATCTTTGATCGATTTCCAATCAAGAATTTATTTGATGGCAAAAGGGTTGTTGATTTAAGATTCGAACTCGGTATAATTGCAGTTATACCGAGTTATGAAAAAAGAACCTCAACCTAATCTGGATCTAATTCCTTCAAATTTATTCAATTTGAAACCGTACGATGGTTTCTTGAGCCTTTGCAAATCCTCCCACACGAAGGAAAATTACAACCAGGATTTGAGGGTTTTAAAGCAATTTATTGATAAGTTGAATCTCAAGAGTCCTACGGAAGCCACTCCAGAGCATATGGTTAAATTCGCCGGTTCTTTGGCTATACCAGGTGTTACCCCCACCGGCAAAACTCGAGAAGCTTATGCTACGAGAACCATTAAACGAATTTTAGCTTCAACACGCTCTTTTTACCGCTATTTAGCCTCCATTCAACACATTGCGACAGATCCTACGGCCGTATTCCACAATTTGGCCATCCGCAGCCCTCAAAGAAATCCCCATCCTCTAGTACCTGGCGATCGAGAATCTTTGGTTAAAAACCTAAAGACATATGACTTAGAGTCCCAAAAAATTAGTTTAGTGGTACTGTTTGGCTATCACTGCGGACTTCGAGTGTCCGAGATAGCCCATATAAGAATTCGTGACATCGACCTCTCGCAGAAATTAGTGACAGTCATAGGAAAAGGCGATAAAGAACGTACGATTCCCATGACCCCAGTAGTCGCGAACCTTTTGTTGCTTTACCTGAAGAATCGTCCCGATCCATCATGTCCCTATCTCTTCTCAAGCCCACGAAGTTCAAATCTACCCATTCATCCTGATTATCTAGAAACTTGGGTTAAAAAAGCCGCCCATTGGGCCAATTTAGATCATGCCGATGAGTTGACTGTTCACGTATTACGGCATTCCTTTGGAACTCAACTTGCCGAAGCGGGAGCAAGTGTTTATGAAATTCGTGACCTCATGGGGCATTCCAGCATCATGGTCAGTGAAAATTACGTCAAGTTAGCCTCCACTAAAGCTATCAAGGCACATCAAAAAGCCTTTCCAACCACTTGGACCGCTATGGCTCTGCAACTACAAGCGACCGATGGCCCGGGGGATGTCCTAAAAAAAATCCGGCAGCTCAAAGACTTAAAAAATTAGAAAACTATAAAAAAAGGAGTTTTTTTAAAACGCACTCCCTAAGTAACCATTTACGAGCTGATTGCCGAGTCTGGAAACTTTTAAGCAGAGAGAATCTGGTTATTCATTGGCATACGCTTAAAATGGCCTGATTTTGCATTTAAATGGTGTTTATTTAAAAGAAAATATGAATTCAATCTTCTTATCCGATCTTCGATCGGCCAATTTTCACCCCAATATATGCTTATTTGGAAAGATTTAAATTTACATTCTTTCAGTAAATTAGACGATCCAACTCCTCTTGGCTGGCTTAATAAGTGTTTAGCTAGCTTTTGATTTATGGCCATTGTAGTTTTCGAACAACTTAAAGTTCCACTTGAGGATGTTTAACATGGTTTTCTCGTCCAGGACGCCAAAAGACCTTTCTAATAATTCTATTTCATTATTGGTCAATTCCCTTTCGGGGACACCATTCATTGACTTAACCGAGTCAAATCCAACCCTCTGTGGCTTTGAATACCCTCAAAATTTATTATTTGGGCTTTCGAGTTCTCAAAACTTATTCTACAGACCTGATGCTGCCGGTATTCAGGTTGCTAGACAAACCGTTGCGCAATATTTGTCGGATGGGGGCCTTAAAACCGATAGCAACCGAGTAATTTTGACCGCTAGTACCAGTGAAGCCTATTCTTATTTGTTTAAGTTGCTTGCTGATCCAGAGGATTCTTTCCTTATTCCTATGCCAGGTTATCCATTGCTTGATCATCTCGCTCATCTTGAATCTGTTAATTCTGTTCCATATTTCTTCAGATTCGAGCCTGGTTGGCCTCTAGATTTAAAGAGTTTTCAATCAACCGTTAAAGGAAAACTTAAAGGCTTTATAAGCGTGAATCCACAAAATCCTACGGGGGTATGCCTCTCAAACGCCGATTTGTTGGAGGTTTTAAAATTTTGCGCTGACCGAAACATAGCTTTTATATCCGATGAAGTCTTTTGGGATTATCTTATTCCCCAACGTCCCTATAAGACTTTTTCCAATCCCGATGTCCTAACTTTTAGGCTCGGGGGCCTCTCGAAAACATTAGGGCTTCCCCAGTTGAAACTATCCTGGATAGTGGTTGATGGGCCCGAAAAGCTGGTTTTAGAGGCCCTAGAGCGCTTGGAATTCATCTCAGATAGTTATCTGTCCGTCCAAACACCCGTCCAAAACGCATTGCCCAACTTGTTTAAAGCTGGTGCTGACGTTCAAAACCAAATCCGAAAACGAATTTTACACAATCGATCATTTTTGGAAAAACAGCTAGCTTCCAAAGAGGGAGTCCGTTTATGGCCCTTTGAAGGGGGCTGGTACAGCTTAGTGGAATGGCAAAAACCGTGCTTTAGTGATGAGGAATGGGTTATGAATTTACTGAAAAAAGAGAATGTGTTAATCCACCCTGGATCATTTTACGACATTTCGGAGAGTTGTTTCGGGGTGCTCAGCCTTTTGCCTAAAACGGAACTATTTGAAACGGGGGTTCATCGCATGACAGAATATTGCAATACGGTTTTAAGAAGCTAACTCGCTCAATCGTTGAGCGGCTTCTTTTCCCCAATTGGTGTCCCCATATTGTTTAGTGGTCATTTTCAACTCTTCCATGGCTTTATCCTTATTCTGATTTTTTAAATAAGCCTCAGCCAATCGCAATTGAATCTCGGGAATAAGAAAACTTTGCGGTTGGTCTTTCAAAAAGGATTCAAGCAACGTAATGACTTGGGGCCACTGGTTTTGAGCTTCCAAACACAGGGTTTTTCCTAAAAAGGCTTCCTGCCCCAGAGGCCCTTCTTTGAGGGATTGAGAGGCCGCGTCAAAGCTAGCGTAGGCTTGTTGGTACTGTCCCATGAAATATTGGCACTTAGCTTCGAAAAACTGAGCTATTTTTGCGGTTTTTGTTCCGGCATAATCGGTCGTGATTCGATGAAAGGTTTGAAGTGCTTGCTGGTATTTTTCACTATCCGTCTTAAAGGGTCCGTTTTTCGGATCTACCGGGGCCTGAAGATAATATTGCGCTAAATTCAAACTGTTTTGGGCGTCTTTTTCGCTCTGTTCCAAACTATGCAGGTAATAGGGAATCCCAACAGCCATGATTATTAGAAGTATTGCGCCAACAAATACCATTTCTTGATGGGTTTTGGCCCATGTGATCCATTTTTGAATATGATTTTGCTCAGTAGGGTGGGAAGCGCCTGGGACAGGATGAAATGCCTGAGTCATATTTTTTATCCTTTTCACTGAAGTCTTCTGAAAGCGAAGCCTTCCCTCGCGGGAAGGCCTCATCGGGTGGTACCCTCGACGCGAATCGAACGCGTGACCTACCCTTTAGGAAAGGGTCGCTCTATCCAACTGAGCTACGAGGGCCCGTCGAAGCGCAAGTTTATGTTTAAAACTCAAAATTAGTACTGGATTATAGAAAAAACAGGTGTTGGTTTCAATTTTTGTTGACCCTTCAAAAACAATAGCTCCATCAAAAAGCTCGCTTCCAGGACCTTTCCACCTGCCTTTTCAACCAATCGAATGGCGGCGGCGGCTGTTCCTCCCGTAGCCAATACATCATCAAGGATGACTACTTTATCTCCGGGTTTAAAGGCGTCCTGGTGAATTTGAAGGGTATCCTGGCCATATTCCAGATCGTAGGTTTCACTAAAAGTTTTCCATGGTAATTTCCCGGGTTTTCTAACTGGTACAAATCCCGCGCCTATCCGATTTGCCAGGGCGGCTCCAAATATAAATCCCCTCGACTCCATCGCTACGATAACATCGATTTTCTTTTCCACATAACGCTTCGTCCAAATCTCCAAAACATGGTTCAGGGCGTCTGAATTATTCAGCAAGGGAGTAATGTCTTTAAAATTGATTCCAGGTTTTGGAAAATCCGGCACATCACGAATAAATGACTTGATATCCATGATCCCTCCGAAGAAATGGAATTGTGAAAAAGAGAATAGTTATGAATTTCAGAAATTAACGGAGGGTTATCTTACACAAATTCGTTGAGGAGTTCATGGTATTCTTGCTGGCGGGATTTAATCAGTAATCGGATTTTTTGCAGGGCTTTTTCCTCGATCTGGCGAATTCTTTCCCGGGTAACGCCCAATGTTTGTCCGGTTTGTTCCAAAGTGTGCGAGTGATCCAAATCAAAGCCAAACCTCATTTGGATGACCGTTTTCTCCTTCTCGGATAAATTCTCAAAAAGTTTCACGAGTTTTTCTGTACGCAACAATCCAAACATGGATTGAGCCGGGTTGGGGGCAGTCTTATCCTCGATAAAATCGACGAGTGTTTTAGATTGTGGGTCATCCCCAAATTGATGTTCAAGGGATACATCCCGTTGAGCTAACCGATGGAGCTTATGAATTTTCTCAAACTTTATTTTAGCCGCTTTAGATAATTCTAAGAGGCTGGGATCGCGCCCCAACTTTCTTGTCAAATTTCGGCTAATTCGCTCCACCCGGC
Source organism: uncultured bacterium (assembly GCA_964525605.1). Lineage (GTDB taxonomy): Bacteria > Oederibacteriota > Muellerivitia > Muellerivitales > Muellerivitaceae > CAVTWJ01. The sequence continues at coordinate 46,290 of CAZGKT010000001.1, read as the reverse complement.
TGATATCTTCCGAAACGTGAACAGGAACCCTAACGGTTCTGGAATAATTAGAAAGAGCGCGGGTAATGGATTGACGGATCCACCAAGTCGCATAAGTACTGAATTTAAACCCACGGCGCCAGGAAAATTTCTCACTGGCCTTAATCAACCCAAGGTTTCCCTCTTCAATCAGATCTTGGAAACTCAATCCCTGATACATGTATTTTTTTGCAACATTTATTACAAGCCTCAGGTTTGAAGCGATGAGAATTTGCTTGGCTTTTTCCTCGCCCTTTTCGATTCGCTGGGCAAGATCCACTTCTTCACTCGCAGTCAACAAAGGTATCTTGGAAATCTCCCGAAAGTACAATTTCAAACTATCTGTTGTTACTCTTTCGCAATGGGGAGTGGGTGCTTTGGGCGAACGCTTGACTACTATTGAAATAAGCTGGTTTGTCCACTCGGTTTTGGACCGCGAATTGGATCTCAATTGCATCCCCAAACGTTTAGCCATTTCAGTACCTAATAGTAAAATCCGAAAAATCATGATTCTCTTGTAGCCACTGGAAGCTCAAATCTATCACCTTGCTTCCCAAGGAACCCGTCTTTAAAACAAGCATAAACTGTTCCAATTCATTTTCAGGACCAAAAGCCAACACTTCCACCTTTCCATCGGGAAGGTTTCGAACCCAACCCGTGAGTGCCATTTCTTTAGCGTTTGTCCAGGTGAAATAGCGGAAGCCAACCCCCTGAACTCTTCCAGAAATGGTCAAAAACACACCTTTGTTCATTTATGCCTCAAAATAAGAATAGGTAAATCTAGACATAGAAATTTTGTCAGATTTTTGAATATAAATAAGGGATTTTGACGATTTTTTGACCCAAAAAGTTGAGGAATTTACTAAAAGAGAACTGTTTTTTGAATAGTTGAATTTAAGCGAAGGATGAATAATGGTCGGGGCGGCAGGATTTGAACCTGCGACCTTTTGCACCCCATGCAACTGCGCTACCGAGCTGCGCCACGCCCCGATTTTCCGACCATTTAGACGATGATAAAAGTTCATGTTTAGACAGGATATCCATGGTCGGGGTGAGAGGATTCGAACCTCCGACCCCTTGGTCCCGAACCAAGTGCGCTAGCCGCTGCGCTACACCCCGTCCAAAGATACCTTGCCGACTAATTCCCGTTTCAAAATGCGATAACGAAAGGAAACTCACTATATTCGAAATGATGGTGACCTTCAACAAAAAGGGTGAACTTTAAAGAGATTTCACGCCAAGTTATATTTTTTGAGAATTTTTCGAATCTCTGCAAAGAGCATTCGAAATTCACTGCTTTTAACCCTCGCATCTTTATTACCGCTTTGCGCAGATGGTATTTCAATAGTGCCCTTTTCTTGCGGCGGGGATTGTCGCTGGGCCACTTCTAACGCGTTATCCTGATTGGAGGGAGTGACCGGCATGAGATCAAAACCTGTTTTTTCAAACTCTTCCAGTTTTTGCTTCGCACCTGCAATGGTGTACTTCTCAACATAAAGCAGTCGTTTTATCGTTTGACAAATTTGAACATCCTTCGAACGGTAAACTCTTTGGCCAGTCTCCGATTTTTGAGGGTTCAATTGCTTGAACTCGGTTTCCCAATAGCGCAAAACATAAGCCTTTACATCAAGCAATTGAGCTGTTTCCCCAATCGTGAAGAAAAGTTTCTCTTCGCTCATTTTTTCTCCGGTTAAATCTTAACTTGAAGTAAAAACATTCAATTTTTTCTTAAAAGCCGGGGTTGGAGTAAACGATAGTACCTTATGTGACTGTAAATGGATCACTTTCCCGGTTTTTGGATTTCTTGTTTCTCGGGAAACCCTTGTTTTCCATTGCCATGTGCCTAAACCAACTATAGTCACTTTTTTACCGGCCTTCAAGCCGTCCAATATCGTTGAAAAAAAAGACTCCATAGCCAATTGAGCTTGGTTCTTCTTAAGCCCAAGAGCCATCAAAGTTTTAAGGAAGTTATCGCGCTTCACAGGTGTTTTATAGATCATTTTCTGGTTTGGCAACGCGGGATAAGAGACTTTTAACGCCTTCTTTTGCAGACTTTCCTTTAAATAAGACGTTATAAACTTCCTGGGTGATTGGTAATTCAACATGTACTGTTTCAGCCAAGTCTAAGGCGGCCTTCGCGGTGTTAAGGCCTTCCGCCACCATGGTCATTTCGCTTAAAGCCTGTTCAAGGCTCTTTCCTTGCCCGATTTTCTCACCTAGAAGGCGATTTCGACTATGACGGCTGATGCAAGTGACTGTTAAATCTCCTAAACCTGCCAATCCAGCGAAAGTCTGGGCCTGGGCGCCAAGTGCAACTCCCAAACGGGTCATTTCGTAAAGTCCGCGTGTCATTAGGGCTGCCTTGGTATTGTCGCCCAAACCTAAGCCATCCAGGATACCAGCTGCAATGGCGATGACATTTTTTAACGATGCACCCATTTCAACCCCCAACAAGTCCATAGAAGTATAGACCCGGAAATATTCCGAATGGAAAACAGCCTGAACCGTTTGTGACAAATCGGAGATTTGGGAAGCGGCCACTACAGTTGTAGGCATCTGGCGAGCAACCTCCTCTGCATGACTGGGTCCAGAAAGGACTCCAATAGGAGTTCCTGGCGGCAGGGCTTGAGACAGGACTTCGGATAATCGCAGGTGAGTGAGGGGCTCAAGCCCCTTGCTGACGCTGACCGCCCAGCTTTTTCGAGGCCAATGAGACGCTGCCGACAGGGCTGTCGATCGCATCGCGTTTGACGGAACAGCAAAAACAACACCTTCAACACCTTCAATACTTTCCAATAACGAATGACTAACTTTAATGGTTTCAGCTAATAAGACTTCGGGGATTAAGTGGTTTCGCCGCTTCTCACCTAACTCTTTAACCTGCGCAGGATCTATTGACCAAAGATTAACCTGATGACCATTGTTATGAAGGTGGAAAGCGAGGGAAGTCCCCCAACTTCCAGCTCCTAAAATGCAGATTTTCACCGTTTTTTCCTCTTGCTGAACGAGATCTTATTTTCTTTGCCTTCCCAGATTCTTTTTAAGTTAGAACGATGTGTGTACCAGGCGATTGCCATTGCAATGCCCGCCAAAAGGAAAGACCAATGTTCGTTAGGGTTTAAAACGAGGCTCAAAATTGCCATGGTTGTGACACCCGCGAGGCTGCCAACCGAAATCATTTTCCACGCCGAAAGGGAAACAATAAAAATCGCAAAACCAATAAAACTCGGAAGTGGAAGAAGGGTAAAAAACACACCTACGCTGACCCCGATTCCCTTCCCTCCTTTGAAATTTAGGAAGATCGGGAATACATTTCCCAAAATTACTACAAGGCCTGCCGTTGGGGAGAGCCAAACCCCCGTAGATTGATGGAAAATCAACCATTGGGCGGCTTTAATGGAAACAACGCCCTTCGTTATGTCCAATGCTAGAGTTAAGATTCCCCAGGTCGCACCTGCAACCCTCCAAACGTTTGTCATGCCGATATTTCCGCTACCCTTCTTGCGAATGTCGACGCCCTTCACGGTTTTCATCAGCCAATAGCCGGTTGGGATTGAACCTAACAGGTAAACGCCCAACAGTAAAATAATCGCGTTCATCCTGTTGCCTTTCTTTTCATGCTCTTTTTTGTCTTCTTGTGGTTGGCCTTTTGAATATTTTTCTTTTCGCGATCCTTCCATACCTTGATATTCGGATTAAAGTTGCGTCTAAAACTTGGTCGACTAAAAGGATTATCTTCAGCCTTTTCTTTCAAGACAAGATGCAAAGGCGATCGTTCCAATCCAAGATTTCGGCGCAACTCGTCCTCCAAGAATCGCATATAAGCCGGAGCCATGCTGTCGGCATGCCGAGCGAAAATCTCAATGGCCGGCGGATGGCCCTTTCGCTGATAGCCATAAAGAATTTTTACCTGGTTCCCCTTTCGAAATGGGGGGCTTTGCTTGGAAAGAGCGTCTTGAAGGGCCTGATTTACTTTGGAGGTTGGTATTTCCATACAACTTTCTTGGAAGACCGAAGAAGCCATCGGCAAGACCTTTTCCAGGTTCATTCCAGTTTTGGCCGAAATAAAGAGTATGGGAGCGAAATATAAGAGCCTTAATTCACGCCGGGAAATACGTTCGGCTCGGGCCTGTTCCGCAGCCGGGGGGTGAATGTCCCACTTGTTGATCAAAATGACCACAGGCCGAAACGCCTCATTGATAATCCGACTGATGGTAACGTCCTGGTGAGTAATTCCCTTCTCGCCGTCTATCAGCAAAACCGCAACCTGGCAGGTTTGAAGCTCGAAAAGGGCTTGTTCGACACTCATTTTTTCAATCCGGCTGTCCTGCAGTTTGGATAAACGAATCCCGGCCGTATCCACTACCGTCAGGCCTGAATCAGGAGTCTCAATGATTACCGGGATCGCGTCATGGGTTGTTCCGGGGAGGTCATCTACGATAAGTCTTTTTTCGCCAAGAAGGGCATTCACCAGAGAGGATTTGCCAACGTTGGGCTTCCCTAAAATGGCCAACCGCATGAGACGTGGAGTATCCACCAATACATCTTTGGGCACCTTTTTCGCTGGAAAACTCTGGATCAAATCATCCAGGAAATCGTCTATTCCGATGCCATGAAGGGCGGAAATGGGGTAAATGCTTTTGTAGCCGATACCGGTAAAATCAGAAACCAGTTCATCGCTCTTCTCATACTCGTCCACCTTATTGATGACCAGCCATGGCTGGACGCCCTTTTTCCTCAAATGCTTGATGACGGTTTCATCCGAAACGGTCAACCCATCCAAGGCGTCGACCACCATCACTAGAACAAGCACTTTACTAATCTTGTCTTCGAGCATCTGCCCGACCTTATTGGCAATTGAGTCCTTTTCTCCAGGCACCCAACCACCCGAATCGGTCAAAGTAAATGTTACTCCCTGCCATTCGACGTCATGGCTTTTAAAATCACGGGTGGAACCGGGCTGATTATCCACAAGCGCCAGTTTTTTCCCAACTAACCTGTTGAAAAAAGTTGATTTTCCTACGTTTGGACGGCCGATAATCAAGACTTCCTGGTTAGTCATAGTTCCTCGTGTCACTTCATGACTGCAAAATTGTTTAACGGTAACTTAGTAATCTTACCCGTTTCCTGATCCACAATCTGGACCTGATAGTAATAAAGGCCCTCAGGAACGTCCTTTAGGCTCCACAGGATATCAAATACCTTGTCCCCTACCTTCTCGATTTTGCCGAAAGCTTCAAGATTATGGTCATAAATCCTTATTCGAACCAAAGAAATGGCTGGCAATATCACCCGAAAGGACAATTTGGCGCCCCATGCTGGATTGGGGATTACGGTTACATCAGCCTGTTCAATTTTGGAGGAAAGGTCAAAATGAAACCCGTCCGTGGGTTTTGGAGAAGAAGTGGCAGTCACCGTCATTGTACGGGTAGCTGTTATAACGGGAGTTGCGGTGTATGAAATTGTTGGTTTCGGAGTGGACGAGGTATTAAACGTCGCCAATGGGGTCGGCGTAGCTAAAACAGTAAATATTACACCGCGGGAAGGGGTTTGTAGAGGTGAAGCAAAGGGCGGTGTCATTGTTTCCATTTCCAATGCCGTGCTGCCCGAATCATCATTCTGGAGGATTTCAACGGTGGCTGCAGGAGTTAGAAGAGGATGCTCATTCGCCCAGACTTCCCAAGGAGCGGCCAAAATTACCAGTAACGCAATGCCCACTCTAAAATCCGGTTTTAACATTTTTATCAGCATTAAAAAATTTATCTTTCTTGGTTTTGATTTTTCGGAAGGTGTAAAGGACTGTTGTCTTTGGATTTTAAATTTCAATGTTCGAGTTATACATGAATGGTGGTAATAAAACCATTACCACCCAATTGGATGTTTTCGCACCTCACCCGGTGACCTTCACCATTGCAGAGAGGGATTTCATGTCTTCCACGTTGGAATTTCGGGTATCCACATCGATTTTTTTGACCATGGAAGAATAAACCCTTCCCGGCCCAACCTCCACCCAAGTGCGAAAACCCCTTAAAATGACTGCCTTAACCGTATCTTCCCATCGAACAGGACTGGAAAGCTGTTTCACTAAAACTGAGCGAACCGCATCGGGGGTCGAAACCATCTCTCCGCCCCGACAATGGTGAAAGGTAATTTTGGGGTTCTTCAAAGCGATACCGCCCAAGCATTCATCAAGTAGTTTCCCAATGGGTCTCTCTAATTCCTCGGCCAGAGGTGTAAAGATAGGCCCCCGCACCAATTGAAGGTTGGTTTTGACCTGTTTCACCCCTTGTAATTCCCCTTGAAGTGCTTTTACCGATTCTCCCGGTCCCCAAACGACGAAGGTATCCGGCGAAAGCGAATGGGTTATCTTGACTTCGCCCTCTTCCCTTTCCAGCATCGGGGTTAATTGTTCCAAGGTAATGCCGTTTAATGACAAGGAATTTCCGCGGTGTTTTTCCGCAAAGTCAGTTAAAAGTTCCGCCCTCTTGGCGACAAATTGCACGGCGTTGGCAAAGGAAATGGCCTCGGAAACCACCAAAGCCGCAATTTCTCCCACGCCAACCCCCGTCAAGGCCTCGGGTTTGCGTCGGTTTTGTACGATGGGATCAAAAAAAGCCACATCGTTCACGAATGTGGCCAACTGGGCGTTGAATAGCTTGTCCTGTTCTTCTTTCGGGCCCAGGAAACACAACTTGGCAATCTTGGAGTTGATTAGTTTTTCTGTGTCATCGTAAAATTTGCGTGCGGAAAGTGATTTGGAATAAAAGTCCTTGCCCATACCGACGTACTGGGAACCTTCGTTAGGAAACACCACAGCAATGCGAGCCATGACAACCTCTCTTGAAAATTTCATTCATTTTAACACAGACATCTGGAATGGGTTGGGAGAAGCCAGGGGAGGAATAAAGCTGCGAAAAAGGTTTCATTATTTCATTAATCTACTGATGAAGATTAGAACGAGACCGTGGGATACTTGATAAATTTCTAAAGAAACTTGGCCCGGTTAAGATGTGATCCAATTCAGTATCTGGGGAGGGTTTCGCAGTGTCCTAGGAGTGATACCCGCAGGGTAGCCAACGATGATAGGAAGAACCGGGTTATAACACTTGGGGATACCGATTTTTTGTTTCATATCGTCCGTTCGAAGGGCGTCCCATGCCAGCCCGATGGGGCAGGTTCCCAATCCCATCCCATGGGCTGCCAGCATTAGGTTCTCGGAAGCCAAATAGCAGTCGATATCACGTGCCGGTTCTTCCTTGTAAGCGCAAATAATAATAAGGGTGGTAGCATTGTAGAAAATATTGAAGTCGGGGTCGAGGGTGCGGTTTTGAACGTGCTTGGCTTCGGATTTCCACCGGAGATTCTGGGCCATGATCTTCTTGGCCTCGACGGAAATTTCATCCAGAAGACTCTTCTTCTGGATGACCACAAAACTCCAGGGCTGACTATTGACAGCACTAGGCGCCTGGATTGCGTAATCCAAAAGGGTCTTGATCGTGGTTTCGTCGAGCAGCCGGTCGGTGTAATGCCGAACAGCCCTACGGTCACGTAGGGCCTCCAGAATACCGATCGACAGGCCTTCGCCGGACTTTGGGTTTGTCTTATCGCTAAGTTTCATTTCATACCTCTTAGAATTCACTGAGTCTTCTTTTTTTTACGACATGGGAATAGATAAAATGCGCTTTTTACACCCCGAATTTTTTCTTGGCCGCCGTTTCAGCCTGAAGCCAATCTGACAATTCGTCCCCAGGTTCGTTAGAAGCGATTCTTTTTCGGTAGTTATTTTCTGCGATTTTGCGAACTTCCTCTTGAAAGGCTTCAAGTGAAGGTTTGTCCTGAATTTTCTTTTTTATATTGGTCATGGATAAAACTCCTTTGTCCAACCACGTATATTGAGCGGTAACATATTTACTTTACACTTATTAATGCGCGTTTTTATGACACGGCTCATTATGAAACGTTATTACGAGTATCGCGCTTATGAAGGCGGATTTGGGGCAAATAAGGCTCGATTGGGTAGGTCTGCGGGATATTCCAAATAAAAGTGAGCGGGTTCGGGATGATTTTCAATCGCAAATAAAGAATCAGTTCGGTTTCGCCTGCTTAAACTATCGACTAGTTAGACGAGAGTGTTTAAATTCTTTCCGGAGATCTTCACCAACACCAAGTTTTGGTTAACCGGCGCCTGTGGCTTGACCGAGCCTTGTAGCTCGTTCCCATTCACCTTCGGCTTGTTTTCCGCGTGTTGGGGATGGACCTCTTGAACTTTAGGCCCTTTGAGGTTGCTGCTGAGAGTTTGAGACTGGCCGGACACCTGGTTTACGGTCTCATCAAAAGCAGAAGGTTTCGTTTTATCCACATTGTGGGGATTGGGGGTGACGAGTAAATCGGAATTTAAATTTTTGGCTGTGGTTTTAGGATCAACGGGCTGAATCATTTTTTCTCCTCTTGCCTGTGTCTTCTTTAGGGCAACGACCTCAACACTTAAAGACTCATTTTACCATGAAAAGATCCAACCATAACGCCTCTCAGTTTATAAACGGTTAAAGGCTTGGCATTAACCCCTACGCGATGAAGAATATCAGACATGCGTTTCCCCTTTGAGGATCAGAGTCTTTCGAGAGTTCAAATTATGATTGAGGAAAAGTTTGAAAATCTAGGGATTAGCCCCAACAACACCTCTGGGCAAATAAATATTTCGTCTTATCCCGCAATTATCTGGGTTTTATTCATTGGATTGATTTTTGAAACTTGAGTAGTCCCTTGTTTCAAGACCGTTTTCCTGGGGTTAATTTTTCAGGCTGAAGCTGAAAGTAATTATGCCGGATTGGTCCGCCTGTGGAATCTCGGGGGCGAGTGGATCAAATTCCCATTGAATCAGGGCGTCATAAACTACCCGATCCAATTCGCGATAGCCGGACGTCTGAACCAGTTCCAGGTCATCCTTTAAAAGACCGCTCGGAAGTACTGTCACTCGGAATCGGATGGTAGCCTCCACTCCGTCTTTCTTGGCCCAATCGGGGTATGCGGGATTGACTTGGTGTTTAATGTTTCGAGCGGCTAATTCCCCCTCGATATTGGCATTGCCGTTTGGCGTTCCGGCCACACCCATGGAGCCCAAGCCGGAGGTTGTTTTAATATCGGCCTCCACTTCCTTTTTGGGATTAAGGCCGATAGGGGCGGACTTCCGTAGACTTTCCAGGTATTGTTCCTCCGTTTTTACACTGGAATGTTTTTTGGTTTTAAGCGGGTGATGAATCGAAACTTCCGGCTTGGCGTTGGAAGCAACGGAAGGATCAGCTTGAGCTTGCTGGGGAGTTGAGAAATCGCCCTCGGTTTTGGCGGTCGGAAGGGCCCCGGCAGTTTGGCCCGGCTGGGCAGCGGGTGCGCCCATCCCGGTCCCTTGGGACATCTCTCCAATCAGAGTGAGTTCCATTAAGAGTGGAGAACGAGTGACGAGAAAAGACTCATATATCCAAACAAATAAAAACAATAAAATAATATGCATAATGGCCGAATAAAGAAGGGCTTGGCTGAATCGTCGATCCATGTTTCTCCTACTGGGTTTTAATTGGCGCCTGGGCACTAGGTGCGGAAACCCCTGTTGATCTAGGACTCACGGTTGAAGCTGGGTTGTCACCGAGTTCAACCGCAATTCCAAGCTTTGTGACCCCAGCCAGGTAGGCTTTCGACATCACACCCGCGACAGTTCCATGGGAGACGTTTTTATCCGCGTTGATCATAACCAGGGCCCCGGGTTTTTGAATCGATAGGGCTCTCAAATTACCGGAAAGATTCTCTAGCGGGGTTTCTTGAGAGTTCAGATAAATCTTGTCTCCCTGGGTGATAGTTAAAGTGATTGTTTCCGGCAATTGAGGCGAGGGAGCGGCCACCTTAGGGAGTTTGACCTGAAAATCTCCCTGAAATAGAAAGGGGGTTGTAACCATGAATATGACAAGTAAAACCAACACCACATCAGTAAATGGCACCATATTAATTTCAGACATTAGCCGCGGCCTAGGCCTGAGTCTGCTTTCCATGTCAGCCTCCCAGCTTTTCGCCGAGTTCGGAAATTAGGATTTCAGCTTCTTGGGCGGCCTGGTTCAAGCGAGATTGGAACATGTTGTAAATGAAAACGGAAACAATGGCGACGAAGAGACCGGTCGCAGTTGAGAAAAGAGCTTCCGCAATTCCTTGAGAAACAACCGCCGCTCCACCTGCATTTGCCAGGGTCAGGTCGTGAAACGCCTGAATTATGCCTAAAACCGTGCCAAAAAGGCCGATGAAGGGGGCGATGGAGCCGATGGTTGCCAGGAAGGGCAAGCGCCTTTCCAAAATTAAAAGCTCCATCTTAGCCTGGCGCTCCATTGATTTGAACGGATCGGACTTCTCTATTCGGGCCAATATACCCGCTCGGGCGATACGACTCAGGAACCCGCCCGATTTGTCGCATGCCTCCAGAGCTTCTTTTAGGCTGGAACGATTGAGCGAGGATGCCAAAACCAGAAGTATTTCCTGAAGTGGTTTGAAAGCCTTTCGGTAGTAACCCAGTCTTTCAATCAGGACCGCCACAACCAGGATCGAGAGAACCATTAAAAGGCCAATGGTCCATCCTCCTTTCGACATGACCTGCAAAAGGTTGAAATCGTACGCCATGATTTTTTCCTTTCTGCGTTTAATTGAAGCCGAAACGGCTTCGTATCAAGATTAAATCAGATACAACCCCACCTAAAACATAGCTCTTTCGTTGATTGAATCCACGGGAACAGGCTGAGCCATATCCCAAAGCTCAACAATCTTGTCACCCTTAAAACGGAATAGATGCAGAAGGGCGAGTGCGGGAGAAATGGGATTAGGCCTCATACTCGAGTGCAGCATCACCAAATTTCCCTCTTCAATCACATGCTTAACTTCTAAGATCTTATTCGGAAATTGAACCTGGTTTTTTTCCATCGCAATCAACAAGGATTCTCGATCTCCAAGAAAATTAGGGTTGTGATGGATAAATTCTTTCGCCACGAATCGCTCGTAACCTTCCCGTATTTTTCCGGCGACCACAAACCGCAAAAACGAAAGAGCGATTTCTTTATTACTATTTGTTTTAATTTCATTCACCATGGACATCCTTGACTTATGTGTATTTTAAAAAATAAGTTCCACCCCGCCCCGAATATGATATTGGGGTTCGATATACCCTGGTTGAACTTGGTAAACCTCGCCCAACAGATTCTCGCACTGAAACCAAAGCGAAAATAACTTGGACAGGTGATAGGTCAATGAAAGATTGAGTATGTTATAAGCTGGAAGCGTGGCTTGCGCGGTGGCAAAAGCATTTGCGGAAGAAACTAACACCCATTCCAACCGGCTTTCCCATTGGTCGTCACCCCGATAAAGGGACAATATTCCTCGGTTTTGAGGCAATGCGGTCAAATTGAAGACATCGTTCCCCGTGTTGTCCCCTTCGGTCCATTCGTAAAGCCCTGAAGCCTGCCAGTAGCGGGCAAAATCCCATTGTAGGCTTGCCCCTGCCTTTTTCATTTGAATCTGGGGTAGCGTGATGTATTCCTGAATGTAGGTAGGATTCGAATCGCTAAGGTCGTCCCACTGGTGATAGCCTTGGATCTGGGCAGTTGAGGCCGAAAGGGACAAGATTATTCTTTCATTCAACTTCTGAGTGAATCGAGCTCCCAGTTCCGAATTGACCTGGGTGGGCGAGGGAAACCCTGTATCGGGATCGATGTGCTCTCGATCCATATAAGTGTTGTGAATATCATCAACATAACGGTCGTTGCGCCAATAAAGGTTCAATTGGCTGGATCCAAATATACGCCACATCAGGTCTGCCGCCGGGTAGACATTCACTGGCAGTTTCAAACCGGTTCCGCCCTGGATCTGGGCCTGAAGGGCCAGCGAAAGATTCTCGCCTGATTTCAAGGTGGTTTTTAAATCTACCCATTGCCATTCATAAGCATCAACGAAGTTGCTCGAAAAATCAGAGGTTGTATATCGCCAGCCGCCTTCCACTGAAATATTTTCGATGGAGGAATCGACATTCTCCGCTTCCCAGCGTAGTCGAGTTTCCAGTTCATCAGCCTGATGGTTTAATAGCGATTGGTCCCATCCGTTCAACCGAGTAGTTGTGTAGGACACTTTGATTTGAAGCTGGGAAAGTTCGGTTTGTTTCAAAAGCGCTTCGGCGTTGAAATCCACGCCCTGTCGCGTTTCAGAAGCCGAATGCTGGTAAGGCAAGTTGGCCTGATTGTATTCATAGCCTCCCGCAAGCCTGAAGCTGATTTTTTCTTCCGGTAAGAAATGCAGATCAAGGTTGCCGCCCGCTTTCTGATCACCATCCAGACCAGGGCCGGAGGTTTCGCCAGACCAGTTGGAATAGTAACCGGATACCAGGGCTTGAATGCTCTTAAAGTCTTCGCCCGCAAGTCCCCAACCACCATAGGTTCCCGGGACTCCTCCTCCCAGATGCAAAACCGCGGCGGAATCCTTGGAAGGGCCAGGTTCCTCCGCAGAAAGAGCGGTCATGGTTTTATTCAACCCGGGGAGGTCATTAAGACCCCTCTCGATTCCCGTCAGATCGTGACTTCCCAGCGTCACATCGTTTTCTTGCCGGTCCAACCGGCTGGCACCGATGGTGAGTTCGTTTTCACCTGTAATCACTACCTCCGGAAGCGAAAATTCAGGTACCGAGGTAGGCCTGGCGGAAACCGGAGCCTTTTCCCCTTCCCCCTGGGAAGGAACTTGACCGGGCCCTGGACCGGAGGATGTGGTTACGCTTTCAGCGGGAACCGCCTCCGGCTTGGATAAAGTCTCCCCCCGGGACGTCAAGACCGTAGCCGGTTCAGAAGTTTCGGTTTGTGCGGTAGTTTCTAAATTATCAATTGATGATGAAGAACTCGTTTGGGTCGGGACGAGATCAGTTTGGGTAACCGAGTTACTTTCCAATAATTGCGGCGTTGAAGTCGGCGCTTCCTCCTGTGCATTCACCGTCCGGAAAGCCATTTCTAATAAAATAAAAAGCAGAATGATTAATATTTTCACGGGATCACTCCCGGGGCCACAACGGAAACTGACTTTGAGGATTTCTTTTTCATTTTGGAGTGCTGGGAAGCCATAAGCGCCTTCAAAGCTTTCATGCGTTTCTGGGCCGCCCGCCGATATTCCTTTACCTTGGTAAAGTCCAACAGACGCTGGTAGGTAGTCATGGCTTGGCTGTATTTTTTCTGATTTTCGTAACATTCGGCCACGCGGGCAAAAGCGGTAACGGACCATTGGTCTTGGGATGGATACTTATCAATAATGGAATTGAATTCTACAATGGCCTCAGGAAATTTACCCATATTCTTCAAGAGATCCGCGTGATAAAAGGAAGACTCAGCCCCTAGTTTGGCGTCCGTGGTTTTCATGCTGATGGCATAGGCCTCCAAAGCCTCGTCTTTACGGCCTTGCGCCTCGAGCAGAATGCCAGCGTTGATTCCAGCCTCCAACGCCAGTTCATCTGCGGGATAATCTTTGATCAATTTTTGAAAATCTTTCAGGGCTTGTTCCGGATGCTTCAATTGCTTTTCGCAGACCGCACAGTTAAAAAGGCAGTGAGGCGCCAGCCGGTGGGTCGGATAGGTCTGATAGATCTGGGTGTAGGCTTCCAGTGCCTTATCGAAATCCTGGGCCTCGAAATATAAAGACCCTAGGCTGAATTGGCCTTCCAGGGACAAGGGATCGTCCGGGTATTTCTGCAGTAATTGCTTGAACACTGCCATCGCGTCCTGCGATTGGTCCTGCTTCACCAGGGCCGTACCCATCCAGAAAAGCGCCCGTGGGACCACGGCTGAATCGGGATGCTTATTGACCAGGTCGCGGAATGCATCCACCGATTCATTATATTTACCATCGTGAAAAAGGCTTTCGGCCAACCGATACTGGATATCAGCCGCGAACTTACTCTTGGGGTATTGCTCCAGGAAGTTTTTCGAAACTTGATTCGCGTCATCCTTTAGACCCAATTTTTCGTCGGACCATTGCAGACCATAGAGCGCGTCGGGCAACAGGGGATGATCGGGATAGAGTCCCAGGAACGATTGGTAGGCTGTTTTGGAATCTGAATATTTTTCCAAGTTGAAAAGACAGTCCGCTTGCCGCAAATGGGCCTCGGGCGCAAGGAGATCCTGAGGATACCCCTCTTCGACCAACTTGAACTCTTCTGCGGCCTTCTCGAAGTTTTTCAATCGGAAATAGGACCAGCCGGTCCAGTAAAGGAGGCGGGGGAATCGGGCTGAAGCTGAGTGGTTTTCCAATAATGCTTCCCACGCCTTCACCGCATCGGCGAATTTTTCACTTCGATAATCGCACCAACCGATCTGTTCCTTGGCGTCAATGGCCGTTTCCGTTCCCGGCGCAACCGACAGGGCTTTCCGGTAGGTTTGTTGCGCCTTCATGTAATCGTGGAGATTGTAAAAACAATCCCCCGCCCTTAGCCAGGATTCGCTTGCTACTGGGGTTTCGGGAGCCAGGTCAGCCGCCTTTAAGAACCGGTCTGAGGCTTTCTCGAAATTCTCTTGTTCAAAATCGCACCAGCCCAGGCCTGAAAGATCTTGTTGTGCGAGAGGGGGTGCGGGATTGCCGTCGAGGGATTCTTGGTAAAAACCGGCGGCTTCTTTGTAATTTTGTATCTCATAGGCCGATTCCCCTGCCGCCCAGAGAGTTTTCATTTTCAACTCGTCGGAGGCCTTGTCCCCTAGGTCCTTGAAGCGATCGATGGCATCGGAATAATGGCCAAGGGCGTACTGGCACCAGCCCTGCCAGTATTGAGCGTCCAGCGCCAGAGCGTCAGGTGAACCCGCAGTTAATGTGTAATTTTGAAGGGCCTCATCGTAGTTTCCTTGCAGGTATTCCCCACCCGCCTTGAGATAGACCGCGTCCCATTTCAGGTCACTTGCGGGCGAGAACTGGAATACGGAGTCGAATTCCTTGCCAGATTCATCATATTTTCGATCCGCGAAATCCAAAGTCCCCAAGCCAAATTGAAGTAGATCGGCTGGCGAAGTGGAGCCTGCTAGCTTGAGCCCCTTCACGTAGTCGGCACGCGCCTCCTTCGTACGGTTCAAAGCGCTTTCGGCCACACCGGCCCTTACCGCCGCCCAGGGTGCGAGGGGGTTTCCGGAATTTTCCCTGAGAATAAGCTCGAATTGCTTTACCGCTCCGGCCGGGTCATTCTGTTTGACCAAGCACCAACCGAGGCCGTATCGGGCCCCTGCGGTTAATGAGTCCCCGGGATATTGATCCAAAAACTTCTGGTAAGCCACCTGGGCGTCGAAAAACAGATTTTTGCGAAAGAGAGTCTCGGCCATCTGGAACCGGCAGAGTTTTTTGAGGGAGGGTTCTTTGGCCTGGCCTTCAGCCTCAGTGAATCCATCCAGGGCCTTGTCGTATTCCTTCTGTTGGAAATAGCACCAGGCCCGCAGATACCTAACCAAGGGAATATAGGAATCATTTTCCTTTCGGTCGAGAAGAGCTGAATATTTTCCGGCCGCATCCAAGTATTGCTCCATCTGGAAAAAGCATTCCCCTTCCCAGAAATAGAGGTCACCCAGAAAATCCGTTTCCTGAAACCGGCTTTCGAGACTTTGAAACTTAACTAGGGCGGTCTTGTAATCTTTCAAATAAACGAGGGATACGGCGGATTTGAACTCGTATCCAAGTGCCCCCGGAGCTAGAGGATAAATCCGAAGGGATTGCTGATAGGCCTGATAGGCTGACGAGAAATCTTTTTCACGGAACTGAGTCTCCCCGATCAATCGAAGGGCCAGGGCCCTTTCCAGGGCGCTCCCGCTAGTTTCTTCAACCAGTAGAAATCTTTCCATCGCCAGCCGGTAGGCCCGGGCCTTGAGGAGAACACGGCCTTCGTCCGTCGGGGAGGGAGGAATGATTCCCGCTGAATGAGCCAGAGGAACTAGAACGGTAAATAGCAAAAATAGAATGGACCAATTGCGCAAAATCAACCGCCTTGGGGAATTCACCGGAAAAGTGTACATGGTTTTAGGGGTGAAGTCAGCTGTGGGTATTGGAGTTCCGCCAACCGGACGAAAAATCAGTTTCAATGGACGTGAAAATAAAATTAAGTGACATTGAAAACAAATTAGAATAAAAGACCGGCGAAGGACTTTACATTCCTTCACCGCAACAAAAAATCAATAATCCTCTTCTTCGTCGTCGTCTTCGGTCTTGGTCTTCTTCATGAATTTTTTGAGCATCTTTTGGAAAGCGCCAGTCTTGCGGTGAACGCTGTGTTCTTCGGATACCTCTTCGGCGCCTTCCTTCCCTTCCGATTTCTTGGCTGAAAGAGCCTTAATGGAAAGTCCGATGCGGCGCTTGGCGGTATCAACAGAAACCACCTTGACCGTGACCTCATCGCCCGGTTTCAGAGCCTCCTCGACCGTCTTCGGCGCGGGCTGGGCAATCTCCGTTTTGTGGATTAACCCTTCTACATTTTTCTCAAGCTCGACGAATGCGCCAAACTCAGCGAGGCGCGCAACTTTTCCAGTCAGGATCATCCCCGCGTGATATTTTTCCTCGATTTTGTCCCAGGGATCGCCTTCCACCTGCTTAAGACCTAGAGAAATTCGTTTTTTCTCGTTATCGATACCCAGCAGCCGAACGGTCAGGGTTTTCCCGACCTTGTATTCTTTTTGGGGATTTTTAACGCGTTTATCCCAACTGATATCGGATTGGTGAAGCAGGCCCTCCAGGCCTTCTTCCAGTTCCACGAAAATTCCAAATTCGGTCACATTGGTAATGGTTCCCTGAAGGTTGGCGCCGATGGAATATCTCAGGTTCACATCTTCCCAAGGACTCTTTTCCATTTTCTTGAAACTCAGGTTAATTTTTCGTTTTTCAAAATCGATGTCGATGATTCGGGCCGGCCTTTTTTCACCCGCCTTGAACATTTCAGAAGGTTTACGCATTTTCTTGGACCAGGTTAATTCGGTCAGGTGACAGAAGCCCTCCAATTTGTCCGGCGTTCTAACAAACACCCCATAGTCAACAAAATGGGTGATTTCCACCTCAACAACTTGATCCACCTGGTATTTTTTATCCGCCTCGGTCCAGGGATCGGGAGTCATTTGCTTGAGTCCCAGGGATATTTTACCTTTTTCTTTATCCACCTGAAGTACCATCACTTTGATTGATTCATCCGCCTTGATGAAATCTTCAACTTTATTGACCCGCCCCCAATCAATGTCGGCGATATGTAATAGTCCATCGATCCCGTTCAAATCAACAAAGGCGCCGTAGCTGACGACACTTTTAACCCTTCCCTCCACAACATCCCCTGGATTCAATTCGGAAATCCTCTTCGACCGGCCTTCTTCCCTTTCCAATTCCAGCACCGGCCGCCGGGATAGGACGACGTTGGAACGTGCCCGGTCTAATTTGATAATTTTAAAATCGTAAATCTTCTCAAGATGTTCATCCCCCTCGGGATTTCGCTGTAGGGAAATCTGGCTAGCCGGCAGAAAAGCCTCCACCTGGCCGATATCCACTCGGTAACCGCCGTTGACTTTCTTAACGACCCTGCCTTTGATGACGGCGCTTGCTTTATGGACTTCTTCGAGAGTTTGCCAAACCCGGGACCGATCCACATTGCGCTTGGAAAGGCGAAGTCGGCCGTTGGAATCCGACATCCTTTCAACTGAAACCTCAACCTCGTCACCTTCCTTGACCGTTAATTGGCCCGTAATGTCTAAAAATTCAGAGCGGGGAATGACCCCTTCGGTTTTATAACCGACATCCACGACCAGTTCATCCTCGTTAATTTTGACGATACGGCCCTTGACTACCTGGCCGCGGGAAACCCGCTGTTCCTCGTTTAAAAGTTCTTCCATTGTCATTTCAGGGATGGGGGTGTCAGTCATGGTTAAAACCTCAGGTTCTTGCTCCGCTTGGGGGAGAAAATTTGTGGGGTCATTCTACAACAGTGGAATGGTGGTGCAAACCCTAACAGCCATTTTTCCCATGCAATTTAAACGAAAATGACTTGGCCTGTTATCGATCTCTTGGTTTAAATCTCTGCCGGTATGTCATTTTCAAATTGCGGACTTCTTTGGGTTTAGGAACCCATTCATTCACAAAACGGAGAGAACCAACACCAACACGCGGGGGAAATGATCAAATAATACGGGGTTTTGGAAAGGGTTTAACCTGTAATCGGCTTCAATGCTGCAATGTGAGTCATGATCCTTTCCGCAATCATTTTATAGGTCGGCTTCTCCGGCGGTAAAAGATAAAGGTCTTCGAGTGGAATGGCTGGGCCGTAGAAAACCGTGATTTTGCCTGGTTTTGGAAACAGTTTTCCCTTGGGAAAGGATCGGTAAGTTCCATCGATATAGGCGGGAATGGCGGGAACTCGCGCGTTATAGAGAAGCATCCCTACCCCTTTTTTCGCGGGCTGAAGCCTTCCATCCAGGGTGCGGGTTCCCTCGGGGTAAAGGCAAAGGGGTTTACCGAAATTTAGGAAATCGTGAAAGCGCTTAATGGCTTCTTCATCCTGTTTTCCCCGTTTGACAGGAAAAGCCCCGCAATTGCGAATGATCCAGCCAAAAACAGGATTCCGGAATAGCTCCTCTTTCGCCATAAAACCCACTTCCCGGACTTCACTGGTGAAACCAATCATATATGGGTCGAGAAAACTGGCGTGATTCGCCAATACCACAAAGGGTCCGACACCTGGAATGTTTTGTTTTCCCATCGAGCGAATGCCAAAATAACGGGAAGTGAACCAACTGGTAGTAAACCTGACTTTAGGAAATGACTTCACGATTCAACGGTTCCAGAGCTTTTTCAGGCGATTGTGGGCGGAGAGAATCATTTCTTCTGTGGTTACCCAGTTGATGCAGGCGTCCGTGATGGAAACACCGTATTTGAGTTTGGAACGGTCTTTCAACAGGGGCTGGTTGCCCTCGTGCAGGTTGCTCTCCACCATGAACCCGGCCACCGAATCATTTCCACGCTCCACTTGTCGGAGCACGTTTTCGAAGGCTACAGGCTGGAGTTTGTAATCTTTGTTGGAATTGCCGTGACTACAATCCACTACGATGTTTTTCGGCAGGTTCGCTTCAACCAGAGCTTTTTCGCAATTTTTAATAGAGGCTGCGTCGTAGTTGGGTTTCAATCCCCCCCGAAGGACGATATGGGCATAGGGATTCCCGGTTGTGCGAAAAACGGCAGTTTGCCCGTTTTGATCAATTCCAAGGAAATGATGAGAGGATCGAGCCGCCTTGATGCCGTTTAAGGCAACTTGAATGCTTCCATCTGTGGCGTTCTTGAAACCAACTGCCATGGATAGGCCACTAGCCAATTCCCGATGGGTCTGCGACTCGGTGGTGCGGGCGCCAATCGCCGACCAACTGATCAAATCAGCCAGATACTGCGGAATAATAGGATCCAACGCTTCCGTGGCGCAGGGCAAGTTCATTTCATTGAACTTTAATAGAAGCCGACGCGCGAGAAGGATTCCTTTCTCAATTTGAAATGAATCATCCATTCCCGGGTCGTTGATGAGCCCTTTCCATCCCGTGGTAGTTCTTGGCTTCTCAAAATAAACCCTCATGACGAGTAGCAGGGTAGATTGAACCATGGCGGATAACTTTTTGAGCTTGCTGGCGTATTCATATGCCGCCTGTGGATCGTGGATAGAGCAGGGTCCGACCACCGCGAATAACCGCCGGTCTTTTTTGTCCAAAATGGCTTCCACTTCCCTGCGCCCCTTGAGAACTGTTTCAAAGACTTTGCGGTTTGCGGGTAAAAGGGTTTTCACCTTTTTAGGGGTAATGAGAATTTCGGAGCCGGCCACATGGGTATCTTGGGCCTTGGCCCGCAACTGGACCCGGCCGATATGGGAATATTTGTGTTTGGATGGGTTCTTTTTGCTCATTGCTCTCACTTTCTATGTTTAAAGGGTCGAATTATAACAGGCGATATTTTTTCCTGAATTGAATTTTTAAAGGTGGGTCCAGACCGCCAAAGTAGCTTTTCCGTAAGGCACAAAAGCTAAGTCTAAGCTTTTGAGGCGACCGTTCCCGACCCTATTGATCTCCGCCGTTACTTGAAAGATTTTATGTCTCGGTTTAATGTTCACTTTGAAAATGAACTTGGATACCCAATTTTGCATTTAAACGTTCTTTTTTTGATAGATATTTGTTGGGAAGCGATGAATCTACGTCCTTTTAAAAGTCTTTTTACGCCCCAAAAACCAATAAAATTTAAGTAGTCGAGGCAGATTTAAATCAAAATTTGCAATTCAAAACATACATGTATCCACTCATGAGGAGTTTCTAAGACGTATT
Source organism: uncultured bacterium (assembly GCA_964525605.1). Lineage (GTDB taxonomy): Bacteria > Oederibacteriota > Muellerivitia > Muellerivitales > Muellerivitaceae > CAVTWJ01. The sequence goes on along the minus strand of CAZGKT010000001.1, from coordinate 25,918 downwards.
TTTCTCAATATTCGTCAATTATCCAACAAAACACATGCATTCAACAAATTTCTGGAAGGTTAAAGTAACACTTGAAGATACTTGAAGGTCTTCTTGCGGACATCTGAGGTGGTAATTATGTGATCATTAACGTAACCAACTCATCAAAGGTGGTGTTTTAGGATGAATTGATAAAGTACTTCAGCCGATTCTTCAACGCTTAGATGGCTGTGATCCATGACGATGGATTCAGGGGTTTTCCGTAATCCACCCACCGGGCGGTTGATGTCTCTCTCGTCCCTAGCTTTCACCTCTTCCAGCACCTTTTCCAGGCTCGTACTGAAACCCGCTCGCTGTAGATCCCTCAACCGCCGTTGGGCTCTGGTCTCCACGGAAGCATCCAAATAGAACTTGTATTGGGCATCTGGAAACACGTCCGTTCCAATATCCCGACCTTCCAGAACGGCTCCCCCGTAGGGCGCGCTCTCTTCCCGGCCCATTTTTTGTTGGCGTGTCACCAGGATTTTTCTAACGGGAACGGAATTCGCAATAAACGCCGAAGCTTGGGTCACCTCTGGAGCGCGGATTTCCCGCGTCACTTCCCCGCCATCCAAGAAGACCTTGTTTTCAGGTTCCGCAGGTTTCAATTCGATTAAACAACCGAAGGCGATCTTTTCTAATTCCAAATCGTTTTTTAAATCCACATTCATGCGGAGGGCCTTCAAGGTCACGGCACGGTACATGGCACCCGTGTCGATATGAAGGAAACCGAGTTTTTTGGCGAGCGATTTGGCTACAGTGCTTTTTCCGGCACCGGCAGGACCATCCATCGCCACAATGACGGGTTTTTTCATTTTGCTTTCGCTTTCATGGACGTACGATCACTTGGTTTAAAAGTTTCTCGAAGTTAGGGAATGAAGTTTGGATATTTTCGGTATCCAGAATGGTCGTGCTTCCCACAGCGACCAGACCGGCCACCGCCAGGGACATTGCGATTCGATGATCCCCACCAGAAGACACTTTCGTTCCGTTTAAATGGGTGGGGCCTTGAATTACCCATCCGTCAGGCGTGGGATCGATCCGCGCTCCCATTTTACGCAGAGTAATGGTCATCATCAGAATGCGGTCCGACTCCTTCACCTTCAGGTCTTCCGCGTTTTTGACCACCGTCGTGCCGAAAGCCTGGGTCGCCGCCACGGCAAATACCGGAAACTCATCCACCATGCGGGGGACAAAATCCCCCCCCACCGGAACAGCCTTTAAACGGGAATGTCGGACGATCAAATCAGCCACCGGCTCTTCCCCTTTTTTCACGGGGTGAGGGTAAACCCGGATGTCGCCACCCATTTTTTTCAATACGTCGATGAGGCCTGTGCGGGTGGGATTGATACCAACATTTTTGAGCCGGAGTTGCGCTCCCGGAACGATCAAACCGGCCACAATGAAAAAGGCTGCGGAAGAAATGTCCCCGGGAACCTGAATTTTTTTCCCCGGAAAAGGGTGGACAGGCCCTTTAACCGTGGTCGACTTTCGCCTTTTTTGGTGGGGGATTCCAAAAACATTGAACATTCGTTCGGTATGGTCGCGGGTCTGAACCGGTTCGATAACCTTTGTTTTTCCATCGGCGAATAGGCCAGCCATAAGCAGACAGGATTTGACCTGGGCGCTGGCGACCGGCAATTCGTAAGTAATGCCCTTCAGTTTGGCACCTTCCAAATGGACTGGAAGGAAACCCCCATCGCCCGATCCTTTGATTTTGGCCCCCATTTGGGATAAGGGAGAGAGAACCCGCTTCATCGGTCTGCGGCGAAGATACCTGTCCCCGGTCATCCGGCAGGAGAAAGGTTGGGCCGCTAAAAGACCCATGAGGATTCGACTGGTCGTTCCCGAATTTCCCGCGTTGAGGATAGTCCTGGGTTGAACAAGTGAATTCAATCCCTTACCTCGAATGGTAAGTCGATCCCCTTTTTGTTCAATGTGAACTCCCATGGCCCGGAATATGGCGATGGTGGAAAGACAATCCGCGGAAGAAAGAAAATGTTCCACCCGGGTGATTCCATAGGCGAGAGACCCCAACATGACGGCCCGATGGGAAATGGATTTATCACCCGGAAGGACGATGGCCCCCGAAAGGGTTTTGGCTTGATGAACCGTCAGACTCTTCACAGGGCCTCTCGCACGGACCTGGATTTTTCGAAGAATTTCATCCAATCACCTTTTTTCCCTTTAACCAACATCTTTTCCAACCGCATGACCTGTTGCCGATAAAGACGAAGATAATTCGAGATTTCTTTTTTGTTATATACCAGGATATCCGTCCACTTGGCGGGGCTTCCCGCTGCGATCCGGGTCGAGTCGCGAAACCCAGAACCGACCCCCAATCGCGTCTTGGGATTATTCCGGGCCATCCCGTCATAGAGATGGATCAGGATGGCCGCTAAGAGATGCGGAAGGTGGCTGGTGAGAGCTACCATTTGATCGTGTTTCCCCGCGTCCAGTAAAATCGGTTTTCCCCCCACTTGTCTCCAAAACGTGCAAGCGGAGCGAATGAGATGGGCGGGCGTACCCTTTAAAGGTGTTATAAATATAAATTTCCCCTCGTAAAGGCCCCTTTCGGCAGCGACGGCACCCGATTTTTCTTTTCCGGCCATAGGGTGACAGGGAACAAAATGTTTTGCGGCTCCATGAATTTTTTCCGCTGATCGAACTAGGATTCCCTTCACGCTGGAAACGTCCATGATCAGTGGCGCTGGGTCTTTCGCCTGCAACAATCCTGGAAGAGCCTCCAATACCGATCCCGAATGGGAACAAAGGATGATGATCTGCGCGCCCTCTACCGCTTTCTCAAAAGAGGAAGCCACTTTTAATATTTTGGCTGCCTTGCGCCGGGATACGGCCCGATGATTCCAGCCAACCAGGTTGTACTTTCCTTTGGTTTTCAAGTCCAGGGCGAGGGAACCTCCCAGCAGGCCTACTCCGATGATGGCGCATTTCTTTTTTTTCAATTTTTCACTCCTGCCATTAAGGACCGTATCGATTTTAAAAATCTTAAGGTTTCTTCCTCGGTTCCGGTCGTGACGCGGAGTGCTTGGGGCCCCATGGGTCTGATAATAATCCCTAATTGAAGAAGCTTCCCGTAAAGATCTTCCGCCTGATCGGTCTCAAAATAAACGAAATTGGCCTGGCTAGGTACGGGTTGGAAACCACATTCTCGGAGACCATCCGATAACAGTTTTCGAGTTTTCAAGTTTAAGTTCACTGATTTTGTCATATGGGGTAAGTCTTCCAGTGCGGCCAGTGCAGCGGTTTGGGCCAGCCGGTTCACATTAAAGGGTTGGCGGGTTTTCTGAAAAACAACGGCCAGTTCGGGGTGGACTACTCCATAGCCCAACCGCAAACCCGCCAAACCAAAAGCCTTGGAAAAGGTGCGCAAGATGACCAAATTGGGGTAACGATCCCGCAATTTCAACGATTCAAAATAGGTCGGTTCTTCCACATATTCATAATAGGCCTCATCCAAAACAACCAGCACTTGGGGGGGGCAAACTTTTAAAAAGTCCTCGACTTGGGCCAAAGAAACCACCGTTCCAGTTGGATTATTGGGGTTGCAGATAAAGACCATCCGGGTTTTCGGAGTGATGGCTTGAGCGAAAGCGGCTAAGTCATGGGTGTGATTTTTTAATGGCACTACTCGGGACTTAGCCTGGTTCAACTGGGCCGCCAAGGAGTAAACAATAAAACTCGGTGAGGCGTAGATAACCTCGTCCCCCGGCTGAAGAAGCATCTCCCCGAGCAGTACAAGAATCTCGTTGGAACCGTTCCCCAAAACAAGGGAGTCCGCCTCCACCCCCAAGTAGGCGGATAATTTTTTCGTCAAATCATAGGCTCCACCGTCAGGATAACGCCCCCATTGGGAAAAGGCTTGCTTGAGAGCTTTCAAGGTTTTTGGGGAGGGCCCAAGGGGATTTTCATTCGAGGCGATTTTGGCCGCGTTCTTGATCCCTAGTTCCCTTTCCAATTCTTCCAGGGGTTTACCCGGAACATAGGGCTTGATGAGACTGAGATGCGGACGAATGGGAACAGGAAAAACCATTTTCAGTTTTCGCTTCGAGGATATGAACCCAAAACCTTTACTGTTAGGGTCGCCTTTTCCACAGCCTGAACTGCCTTTTGAACCTTGGGATCATGGATGTGGCCGAGGAAATCAATAAAGAAGTAATAATCCCAGGCCTTTTTGCGGGATGGTCGAGACTCGATGCTGGTCATGTTCAGCCCTTGTTTACGGAAAGGCAAAAGCAAATCGTACAGGGCTCCCACCTTGTCCTTGATGGATACCATTAAGGATGTTTTGTCGTCCCCCGTTTTATCGGCGATGGTTTTGCCAATGACCAGGAACCGCGTAAAATTATCCTGCATATCTTCAATGCGCCGGGCAATGGCCTTGAGATGATAAATCCTTGCGGCAAGTTCAGGCGCGATTGCGGCGGTAGTGGAATCCTGGGTGGCGGTTTGGGCCGCTCTGGCCGTGTTGGAACTTTCAATAATTTTCACGCCGGGCAGACTGGCTTCCAGCCAGAGCCGGCATTGGGCCAGGGCCTGTGGATGGCTGTAAACTTTTTTAACCTGGTCCATCCGCCCAGAACGGGACATGAGGGTGTAGGTGATGGGGATATAGATTTCCGAACAAATCTTTAATTCCGACTCGACGAAAAGATCAAGCGTATGGTTGATGGTTCCTTCGGTGGAGTTCTCGATGGGAACCACCCCATAGTGGGCACGACCCCTTTCCACGTCCAAGAAAACATCACGAAGGGATGCACCCGCCACGTAATGGGCCGAAGAACCAAATTTTTCAAGGGCGGCAATATGGGTGTTAGTCCCTAACTGTCCGAAATAAGCTATTTTGAGGGGTGATTCAAGGGCCAGAGCGCCCGACATGATCTCCCGGTAGACGGCGTGCAAGGCTTCATTTGGGAAGGGGCCATTGCTGAGACTCTCGATATGCCGATAAACCTGTTGTTCCCGATGGGGAGCATAGAAATGCAGAGAATCCTTGGCTTTGATTTGTCCGACCTTGAGAACCTGTAAAGCCCGTTCATTCAATAATTTGACGATTTTGCCATCCAATGAATCTATGGAGGTTCGAATGGAGGCTAAGGGATTCTTCTTTTTTGCCATGGTTTTCCTCGTTAAAGATCGTCCAGCCTATCACTATTCTGCCATCCAGCCCGATAAGCGGTGACTTCGGTTGAAAATGTTTGGAAAAAAGGCGAGTAGGAATATTAGCTTTTTTCAAACCCCGATTGAAACATTCGAATTATATTATATTTATTATGACCCCCGCAAACTTTCTCCTCAGGCGTCCTTCCAGTCCCAATCGAGCGGTTTACCCTATTTTTGTTCTGCTTTTCATATCGGGCTATGGTTTGGCCTTTCATCTTTCAGCCGAAAGGTTCCAGGAAGAGGCACAACTTTCCCTCGCGCATTTAACAGATGTTATCCAAAACAAGGATGACATGGGTCTGATTGATTGGTCCAAGGCTCTGGAAAAAACGGACGATTGTCTTGCCTATGACGTTAACACCGGTGGAACATCTGGCATCACCGGCGGGAATAAAGGATTACTCCCCAAGAATTTTATCCAGGGCCTTTTTTTCCAATGGCCGTCCCAGTGGTGCCTCGGCTGGATCAATCCAGGGCAATCTTATAAGGCCATACTCGTTTTCCAGGCCAAACCAATTCCCTGGTTTTGGGGTATTTGTTTCGGGGTGGGAGCATCTCTTTTTTATATTGGAATACTATTTTTCTTTCGTAATACCGTTTCTTCAGAAGGGATTCCCAATTCGGGCCCTTCGCACAAAGAAAGTTTGAAAAATCCAGTCCAGGATATACCTAAAGCCGTCCCTTCCGTGGTCGGCACCCTTCATTCCCAGCAACCCTTCCTCCTTGTCACTAAAGACCAGGATATTTTGGAATCGTCCCCGTCTGTCGCTGATATTTTCACTTTCTTCCGCCCGGGCGAAACCATATTTTTTGATCTTCACCCTACTAAAGAACTTACGGACCTTATAGAAAGAGGTGAGCCGGGCCGAGTGAAGTACGCCTTTAAAATGGCACCCAACCAGGAAGTAACTATCAAGCCTATCGATTCCGGTTTGCTTTTGGTTTTAGAGTCGACCCTTGGGCCGACCACCCTCCAAAATCATTGAATTTGTTGACTTTATCGGGTTGAAACCATAAACTGCATTTCAGGTTGTAGAAACTTTAATCATCTCGACAAGGGACTCTGGATTGCGCGAAACCCTGAAAAGCCTGTCCATTTTCTCCGCCATGTTGTTGGTTCTTCTCATGATTTCAACCGGGTGTGATGTCAATATCCCGGGTTGCGGTAAGCGTACCCTGCCTTTTTTTAAGAAAATCGCCCCCCCAGTCCCGACTTCAACCCCTGTTCCTGTAGTTGTCCCCTCTTTAAATTCTCCTGCCAACACCACTCCCACACCCTCAATTGTTGTTAATAATGCCGCAAAAAACTCATCCAAATCTCAACCTGTTGAGTTCGAGAATTCCCAGGAAATGTCTGTTTCCAAACCGTCACCCACTCCAACGCCTAGCCCTACGGCCACACCTATACCCGTAGATGTTGAGAAAATAGCGTATACCACCTACGAAGAAGGGATTTCTTCTTTGTGGCTTATGAACCCGGATGGGACGGAAGTCACCCGGGTCACCCCCAAAGGCGTTGATAGTTGGTTTCCGACCTGGTCTCCCAACGGAAAATTGCTTGCTTTCCTTTCTCGTGCCGATGGGAAAATTAATCTTTTTGTTATGAAAAAAGGCGAAAAAGAATACCAACAAATTACTCAATTTGATGATTGGGTTTTGAGTCAATCGGATAGTTTAAAAACCATACTCACCTGGTCGCCTTTGAGCGATGAAATTGCGTTCATTTATCACAGTCAAATCTGGAAGATTAATCTCAAATCTCAAGTCTTAATCACTCTTTTTACCCCCGATCCCAATTTCACCATTATTAAACAGGAATGGGCTCCCCACCGCGACAATAAGTACATCGCTTTTCTTTATTCCCAGGGAGTCAATTATTCCAGCCTTTACTTGGTAAATCCCCGTCAAAAAGATTCACTGGATTTATTTGATTCTGACCACAGGATCCTTGACCTGTCCTGGTCTCCTGACGCGTTGAAAGTGGCTTATTCGGTCAAACCTGATTCTATTTACACCGCCTCCTCCAACACGTCTCTTCCCTCCCGAATCATTTATGGGGTCAGCCCGAATCTGGGGCCGCTCTTGCGTTACTCTCCGGTCGAATCCGGAAACCCCATGATTTTGTTACTCGCTAAAAAAGACGCAAGTGATGATGGTTACCGGGTTGCCTTGGTGGACCAAATCGCGAAAACCGATCAGGACAGCGGATCCTTGAAATTTTTGACGGGCCCAGGCGCCACAAATGCCATCTGGTCACCCGATGGTTTGAAAATAGGCTATACCTTGAATGGTAATTTCTGGATTATGGATGCCAATGGAAACAACAAGACGTTAATCTCGCCGGACGGGATTACGAATCCCGACTGGTCCAAGAAATGAGGCGACTGTGAGCCCCAAGGCCTTCTTTTTCACCCTCCTCCTTGCTTTGGGTATGATTCTAACCGGCATGGGCGGCTGCAAACACAAGGCGCCCCCTCCTCCCCCGCCCGTTCCCACGCCCACCCCCGTTGCCGTGGTAGGCAGCGTGGTCTTTGTCGAACGGGGTCATCTGGTCCGCCTCGATTTAACGTCCGGTCAAACCGTACCATTGACCACCGGCCAAAGCACCGAATGGTTTCCGGCTTGCTCCCCGGACGGATCTCAGGTGGCTTACTGGTCCAACGCGGGAACCGGCGTCTACAACCTCTGGAAACGCAACCTGGATGGACAAAATCCAGTACAATTGACCTTCAATGAAACCAATTCCTTAGAAACCTCCGATCAGAATCTTTTGGTCAACGACACGCCTTCTTGGTCCGTGGATGGCAAAAAAATCCTATATACCCTGGACGGCGATATTTGGATGATCGATTCGGATGGTTATAATCCAAAAACTCTACTGACGGGCCATTCGGCCTTGTGTCCCAGCCTTTTCCCCGATGGAAAATCGGCTCTTTACCTCAGCAATGCGGATGACACGGTCTACAACCTTTGGTCAGTCGATTTGCTTGAGAAAACGGTGAAGAAGATTACCCAATATACCGATTGGAACGTCGGTTCCCCTTCCCTCTCCATGGATGGCCACAAGATTCTCATCAATCTTTACCGCACCAATACCACCCAAATTTACACTATGGACGCGGACGGAACCAATCCCGTGAACTTAACTAATTCCACCCACAATCTTTGCCCCCGCTTTGCCGCAGGAGATAAAAAAGTTGTTTACTGTGGATGGGTCACTTCGGTGGATGATGGGCTAAACCTATTCATGGTCAACACCAACGGCACCGACGTCAAAACCCTTTCAGCCGATTTCGGCGCTTCCCCCAGTTGGGCGCCCGCCCATGTGGTTTCAGGACAATAATCCTAAAAGTTTCCCCTCTTTAAATTCAAAAGGATAAGCCTCGAACCAATCGAAGCTTATCCTTTTTGTTTTTTTTGAAATTTAATTAAAAATCAAAGACCCTTTAAAAGTTCCGGATAGAGCGGGAATTTCTTAGTCATTTCCGCGATTTCACCCTTCACTTGTTTGCGGACCCCTTCATCTTCGGGTTTTGCAACCACCTCGTTGATCCACTTAGCGACCTGCTTAAACTCCGCTTCCTTGAACCCGCGAGTCGTTAAAGCGGGGCTTCCCAACCTTAAACCGCTCGTCAACAGGGGCGATTCGGTGTCATAGGGCACCGAGTTCTTGTTGGTGGTGATATTGGCCTCATCTAACGCCAATTGAGCTTGCTTGCCGTTGATCTTCTTGTTGCGAAGGTCGATGAGCATCAAGTGGTTATCCGTGCCGCCCGAAACCACTTGGAAACCGAAACTCACCAGCGCATCACACAGGGCCTTGGCGTTGGCCCGAATCTGTTTCGCGTAGGTCTTAAAGGAAGGCTGGAGGGCCTCCTGGAACGCCACAGCCTTGGCTCCCACCACATGCATCAAGGGCCCGCCCTGGATACCCGGGATAATCTGGCTGTCCAACAGCTCACTCATCTTGCGTACCCGCCCGCTCTTCGGGGCCGTGATGCCGAAGGGATTGTCGAAGTCCTTCCCCATCAATATCATTCCACCTCTCGGTCCCCGCAGGGTTTTGTGGGTGGTCGTGGTCACCACATGGCAGTGGGCCATAGGATTGTTCAGTTCTCCTGCCGCGATCAGGCCTGCCGTGTGGGCGATATCCGCCCAGAGAAAGGCACCCACCTCGTCCGCGATTTTCCTGAACTCGGCGTAATCCCAGTCCCTCGAATAGGCCGAGGCGCCGATGCTGATCATTTTGGGATGGTGTTGGCGGGCAAGTTCCCGAACCTGGTTCACATCTACCCGCCCGTCTTCCTTGCGGGTTTGATAGCCGAAGAAGTTGTACATCTTTCCCGAAAAGTTGACCTTGCTTCCGTGCGTCAGGTGCCCGCCGTGGGAAAGGTCGAGCCCCAGGATGGTGTCGCCCGGTTTGACGAAGGTGAAATAGACGGCCATGTTGGCCTGGCTCCCTGAATGGGGCTGGACATTCACGTACTCGGCGTTGAAAAAAAGCTGGGCGGCCCTTTCCCGGGCCAGGTTCTCGACCATGTCCACATACTCGCATCCGCCGTAATAACGGTTGCCGGGGTAGCCCTCGGCGTATTTGTTGGTCATCACCCCGCCCTGGGCGGCCATGACCGCCAGGCTGGTGAAATTCTCGGAGGCGATCATCTCCAGTTTTTCGTTCTGGCGTTTCAGCTCCAACAGATTGGCTTCATAGACTTGAGGATCGGCTTTTAAGAAATCAGAAAGCATGGAAACTCCTTGGCTGGAATGGGGGCATTATAAGGGGATTGCGCCAAAAACGAGGACCCGAAAATATCTTTTACACGATTATCTCAACGCGAAAGACGATCGAGCGGATTATCGAAGAGGCCTTCAATTTTCGTCCCGATTCGCCAGTCTCTTTTCACAACCTCTCCCGGGCCAATTTCCAGACAGCCAAAGGTTCCCGGAGGTCCCCACCAAACCCGCCAGGGTAAAGCCTGGGTGTGGATAGATAAAATCATGCCGTTGGAATCGACAAAAAGGATATCCGGGCGAAGAAAGGTAAAAAAGGTGTGAACCGAACCACAGCGGGGAAACCAGAGGGCGTCATAACCCAAAGGCCATTTTTGTTTGCCCATCAAGCCCAAGAAACGAGCCCAAAAGGAAAGCGCCTTAGTGATCCTCAGAGAGTTTTTCTGTTCGCGGCTCATTTCCCGAGAAACTGCAAAAAGACCGGGCCGAAAATGATGAGGAAGGTCACGGGCATGATGAAAAACACGAGGGGAAGGATCATCTTCACCGGCAGTTCCTGAACCGCTTTCTCGGCCATCTGAGTCTGTTTATCCCTTAACGTCAGGGACAACTGCCTCAAGGTTTTGGATACGCCCGTCCCGAATTTTTCGGCATGGATCAGGCTGGTGGTGAAAAGGGAAAAATCGGTCAATTGAAGGCGTTGGGCCGCCACTTCCAGGGCGGCTTTTCGACTGGAACCCGAGCGGGTTTGTTCCAGAAGGCCCGAAAATTCGCTCCCAAGGGGGTTCGGCCGGGCGTTTTTGAGGTATTGGTCGATTCCCTGCTCGACGGTCAGGCCGGCCTCACAGCAAAGAGAAACCACTTCCAGCGCGTTGGGAAGTTCACGCAGTATGCGTCGTTCCCGCTTCACGGCCAAATCCCGCAGCCAAAGAATCGGCACGGCGGCTCCCAGCGCCAACCCCGTGAAGGAAATCGAAAAAGTTCCTAAAAGCAGGTGCAACAGAAGAAAAGATCCCACCCCCGCGAGGATTTGGTAACCCAAAATCTGGTGAGGTTGAAACTCTTCCCGGTCCGAGCGCTTCAAGAGGGAGGCAATCCATTCGTAATAAGATTTCAACTTTGGAATCCGATCCTGCACTCCGGTCAGAAAATTCTCGACGAGAACGAGAACCGATTGAAAAGGAAGCGCCTTCTTGCGTTGCGAGAGCGCCGTCTTGATCCGCTGGGTCTGCCGGTGTTGGGCCACTTTGGTCCAGGTCAATTCCACCATCCGCCCGAAGGACAAGCCCAGGCAGAGGGCACAGGCTAAAAGAAGGAAAAAGGTCATGTTTAAAACTCCAGCGCCAGAAGCTGTCGAATCCAGAGAAACCCGATGGTCTCCAGTAGAAAAGCGATAAAAAGGATCGCCCAGCCTTGCGGCCGGGTGAAAAGGGGCAACATCAGGTTGGGGTCCATGACAAAGAAAACCAAGCCCAACAGAAAGGGCAGGCACCCCATCAGCATGCCCGAGAGCCGGGCCTGGGCGGTCATGGCGTCCCTTTTTCGCGTCAGACGGTCTTTTTCCTGAAGATTTTCCAGAAGAACTTCCAGAAGCCGTGTCAGGTTTGCCCCGGTAATCTTCGATATGCGGTAAGACTCGATGAACTGTCGGAAATCGTCAAATTCGGGATAACGGTCCGACATAAAGGCCAAAGCTTTGTCGGCTGCCGCCCCCAGGGCCATATCCCGGCAAACTTGAAGATATTCCCCCTTCAAAGGTTCAGGACATTCCTGGGAAAGATATTCCAACACCTGCTGCATCGTCTGGCCCGACTTGAGGGCCTGAATCATCATTCCCAGGGACTGCGGAAAAATCTCCTGAATTTTTTTGTACTTTTTCTTTGTCTTTTGTTTTTCGAGAAATCCCGGGCCCAAACGCAATCCGATTCCAAATAGGGCCACCACCAACAGCAAAAATAACCCGGAACCCGGATCACCCAAAACAACCACTCCCAAGGATGCGATCACGCCTCCAAGAAGCCACTTCGTGGCCACGTCCATCTTGAGTTTTATTGCGGGAGGACTGGAAGTTTTCGGTACGTTCGAAGAAACGGATTGTTTTTCGGTTTTTGGGGGGGCAAACGATACAAGCCATCTTCCCAACACCAACCCTACAAGGCCGAACCCCAGGGCCCCTAATCCCGAAATGATCAAAGGAAAGCCCGGCATGGTTAGTGGTTCTCGCCAGGGCCCTTGGGAGAGGATTTTGCCTCTTCCAATTGATCAAGGGCCTTCTGAGCCGAATGCAAAAGGGCGGGGTTCTTGGTCATGGACATGAATTTCTGCAGTTCCGTCTTGGCCAAGGCCCGGTCATCCAGTTTCAGGTAGGTGTTGGCCACCATTAACTGGGCCGAATCAGCCAGGGGCGAACCGGGGTATTTTTCAATCAGGTTGCGGTAGGTGGTCAGGGCATCTCCCACCTTGTCCTTCAGCAACAGGCAGTTGGCTTCCTGGTAAAAGGCATAGGCTTGCGCGTCTTTTCCCGCGCCTTCCAGTTTGCGGTACTCCCGTAGGGCCCGGTCATAATTGCTGTCCCAATAGTGACAGTCGGCGATCCATTGCTGGGCCTCGATCGCGTGGGGGCTCTGGGGGAAAAAATCGAGCAACTGTTTCAGGGCGGCCCGGGCGCCCCCGTAATCCTTTTCGCCGAACATCAGTGCGTAGCTTTCCAGGTAAAGAATCTCGGAAACATCCTGGCCGTGAGCCACCTGGCTTGCGATCGTCTTGGCCTGGTTTGCCGCCTCTTCGTAATGGGCCCTGGCGATCAGACCCTTCAGGTTTTCGACCTGGGGATCGGCGGGAACCACTGCCACGGGTTTGGCTTTGTGACAGGCCAGTTGAGTGGAAAGAATCAGGATGATCAGAAGGGCGCAAAACCTGTTCAAGATGTCTCCGAACGATAGTGGGTTTTCAACAACGCCGTATTTTAGGTTAAAACTCAAAAGGTGGGAGAAAAATATAAGAATCCGCCTTTCAATTCCGGTCAAAATAGTGTCCTATCAAGGCAATTCAGATTAAGGAAAGAGAGTGCCATGAAAAAACCTGTCCAAGACCTTCGGATCATCCTCTTCGGCGCCAGCGGAATGGTGGGCGCCGCGGTATTAAGCGAATGCCTGAAAGACCCCAAGGTCAAGGCGGTTTTATCGGTAGGCCGCAAGCCCTGCGGTATGTCCCACGCCAAGTTGAAGGAACTTTTGATTCCCGATCTTTTTAAGTTGGAATCTTCCCGCCAAAAGCTGAAAGGCTACAACGCCTGCCTGTTCACCGTGGGCGCCTCCGCGACGGGCCTGAACGAAGAGGGGTACACGAAAATCAACCATGACCTTCCGATCAAGACGGCCAAGCTTCTCCTGAAACTGAACAAGACGATGTCCATTTGTTACGTCTCGGGAGGAGGAACGGACTCGACGGAAAAGGGGCCGATCATGTGGGCCAGGGTCAAAGGCCGAACCGAAAACGATCTATTCAAGCTTCCCTTCCGAGCCGCCGTCATGTTTCGGCTCGGCGGCCTACAACCTTTAAAGGGATTCAAATCAAGTACAAAACTTTACCGGGTGGCCTACGACCTGATCGGGCCGCTGATCCCTCTGTTGGTCAAACTCTTTCCCCAATGGGTCACCACCCCCGAACGTTTGGGCCGGGCCATGCTCCGCGCGGCGAGGGGTGAATCTTCAAAAAATATTTTGGAATCCAAGGACATTTACGAGTTCGGTTCAATAAACCCCGCCTCAGAATGATTGATATGAGGGCTCATCGAAATTCCCAGCGTAAAAATATCAACCGGAGGGGTTGAAAAATAAACCTTCGAGGAACCTAATATCCCAGGCAGTTCGTCCCGGGTTTCCATTGGAAGGTTCACTATGAAACCCCGGCGAGGCTTTAGGCCTAAGTCAAAAAGGGGAGGTCAGTAACCATGCGAAGCGTATTTTTTCTTTTGCTTTTTCTTCTACCTGTTTGGGGAGCCCATGCGGATACCCCGGCGGGGATGTCCACGGGTACGCCCGGGGCCACTCCGGAATCCTCCATGGCACCCGCGTCCGCCGCTCTCACCGCGGTGGCGGAAATGAACCCGACCCAAGGAAACACCGTCCAGGGTGAGATCAAGTTCATCCAAAAGAAGGATTACTTGCTGGTTCTCGCCCGCATTCAAGGGCTAACCCCCGGCAGCCATCCTTTTCACGTTCATGAAACCGGCGATTGCTCCTCCACGGACGGCAGTTCGGCGGGGGGTCATTTTAAATTCAGCCAACCGCCCACTTCCGGGCCCGCTGCCACCGTAAAGGATGTGGCCGATTTGGGCAAACTGACCGCCGACGCCCACGGAATCGTGAAGGCCAAGTTTAAAAACAAGATCCTCCAATTATCAGGGCCCAACTCCATTGTCGGCCGTTCGGTGGTCATCCATGCCAGCGACTCGCCGGCCCGGGTGGCTTGCGGGATTATCCAGACCCTGCAGTAAAACAAGTTCAGTCTGAAGGCGTGAGGACGGCTTACATCATCTCAAAGCCCCTCAACTGGATGGGTTTTGATCCGGTTTTCCCGATTACGACCGCTTTCCGGGGATGGATCAGGTTGTCGCCATAAGCTTCCCCCTCGATCTGCACCGATTGGCCCACGTAATTCGCGAAAGCCTTGGAGGGAAAAATAAGGATATAAACCTTATCCCCCTCCAAGACTCCCGCGGGAACGCCCGAGTTCAGGCAAGCGGTTCCGCAACGGGTCATTCCATCGTGATCATTGCCGGTTAACCCTTCCGAAAAATAACAGGAAGTATCCACCAAGGTTCCACGGATCGTTATGGGTTTTAAACCCGTGTCCTGGGCCGGTTTGGACATCTCATCCGCGTGAAGGGAGCCGGTCAGAGGAACCCATAAGAACAAAAATAGGAATACATTTTTCAAGACGCCCTCCTGTGTTATCGAATGGAATGGTGCCAGCTTCCCCGGAGAATTTCATCCTTAGCGCAAATGCGGTTCAGGACCTTTCGGTTTTCATTTTTCCATCCCGAACCCGAATTTTCCAGTCCGGCGGGCAGGTATTTGTTTCATTAAAAGAGCGAATGGACCGAATCAGGTTAAAAATTTGAGGTTAGGAAAATTGTCCCTGAAAGTTCGTCCGGAATGGGGGAGTCGGAGGCTGACATGTTGAGGCAACCTCCAAAGGCCATGATCCGAGCGGCGAGGAGGTGAATCCGCAAAGAATATTTTGGAATCCAAGGACATTCACGGGTTCGGTCCAACCCCACTCGTCTCAGAAAAGTTTAGAGATCAACCCACTAGGGATAAAGCTGGCCGGACACACTATTTATTGGCGCGTAATCTCAATGGAACAAACTTTGGCGTTTTGAACCGAGGCAACGAAGTGGAGATGGATCATTCCATCAGTGTCCGGGCTGATGTCCTTAAAGATTTTATCCAGGGCCTTATTGCTGGCCCCGGCTTCCTTAAGGATATCGAAATCGACGAGAACCTTTTTTCCGTTAATCAGAACATCAAATACCCTCTCGCCCACATTCTTCAGAAAAGTCTCGGCGAACCTCAAATGAACCTGGTACTTGCCCGGTAACACCGGTAGTGAATAACTGAAATCCTTACCATTGCGCTCAAATTGGTAGAGGTCCTGAATATCGGTTCCCGCGATGGAAACCCAACCACGGGCGACCTCCCCATCGGAATAGCCGATATCCGACGACCAGTACAACCCGTTTTTGTCCTTAAATTCTTCCCAACCGGTTCGAATCCGCCAATGGTCGGAGGGAATCAAGGGCATCGGCGAGGGCCTCAGAGTCAGGGGTATGGGATTCGGAACGACACCGGGTTGATTTTCGAACCATGCGAAGTCGGCGTGATTATCGGATGCCTTGCCGTTGGCCGTGGCATAGAGGCCGATCACCGTTCCGGTAAACCCACCGGTTATTTCACGGGAAAGATCAGCGGAGGGGCAGGCCGCGAGATTGTTCCAGGTTTTACCGTCGCTGGACCAGGCGAACTGATACCGGTCTTCGGCACCCGAAATTTCCAATTGAATGTTGCCCGAACCCACAGACTTTTGAGCCAGCAGATATTCCCGATTTTTGATCCGGGTTCGAACGAATAGCCGTACTTCCCCGTCGAACCGGCCCACGCCTATCTCAAAATGGTTATCCTCGTTGGCCCTTACGCAAAGCCCCGCCTCTTCCCCGTCCTGCCGGGGGTTAAATGTCATCTCGGTTCGGGCGCTAAATCGAAAGGCGGTTTGCCGCTGTCCCACGAAAGCGGGCACTTCAAACCGGGTGTTCAGGTTGTCCTTGGCCGTCCGAATTCGAAGAAACCCTTTTTGTTCCGTCTGCGAGAAATTTTTCGGGTCGAAATTTCTTATATATACCCACTCCGGGCCCAACGGTGCGCCGTCAAATAGGGTTCGCGGCTGGGCGGGCTCCACAGGAAACGGCTTTAAATTCGGCGCTTTCATTTCCATGGACACATGGTGGTTATGACCCGCCACCGGCCAACCATCCGAAGTCCATTGGATAGGTGTGAGAAAGGTTTCCCGGCCCAGCACCGACATACCATTCTGGGGCCTGGTTCCGAGAAAAACCAGCCACCAACTTCCATCGGGCGCGTCAAACAGGTCGGCGTGGCCCGCGCATTGAATCGGGCTTTGCGGATCGTCGCGTTCGGTGAGGATAGGATTATGGGGGCAAGCCTCAAAAGGCCCCCAAGGGCTACTGCTCCTGGCCGCGACTTCCTGGTGGTGGATTTCGGTTCCACCCACCGCGGCGAGGAGGTAATACATGCCCTTGATCTTGTAGAGATGAGGGCCCTCATTCCATTCAGCCGGGTATTCCCAGACCTTCTTGAAGGGTGTTTTCAGCTTCAGGGTGGAAGGGTCCAGTTCGGCCTGCGAAATGCCGTTCCCATTGTCGGCTCCGGCCCGGTCGTAATAAATCTTCCCGTCGTCGTCAAAGAAGATGGAGCCGTCGATTCCGTAATCATTCAGCCAGACCGGCTCCGACCAGGGGCCCGCCGGGTCCTTGGCGGTGACGATAAAACTTCCTCCCCCGCTGACGTTGTCGCAGGTAAGGTAAAAAAGCCCTTTCCAATAGCGCAGGGTCGGCGCGTACAGGCCGCCATGATCCGACGCCCCTTGAAGGGGCAGTTGGCTGGGGCGGTTCAGGGCATTTCCTATAAATTCCCAATGAACCAGGTCACGACTATGGTGAATCGGCAGGCCCGGGAAAAATTCGAAGGTGGAATTGGTGAGGTAAAAATCTTCCCCCACCCGGCAGACGCTGGGGTCGGGATGGAAGCCGGTGAGGATGGGGTTCTTGAAGGTTTTCGACAAGGTCTTGGCATCCGCCTGATTCGCCATCGCCGTCAAACAAAGGGAGAGGGCTAGGATTGGACCTAAATAATGAAAGCGCAAGTGGGCTCCTTGGGTCCAGGATCGTTAGATTATAGGCGGGTATAAGGCGCTTGAGAAAAAATGATGGAGGGACGGGATGCGGTTTGTTTAGCTCATCACTTGAGTTAAGGATGAAGTTTTTCGCCTCTAGAAAGCATTTCCACGAATTGGCTGATTCGTTTCTGTCGGGTTTCTGGTTTTTTCGCGGTTTGAAGCCGGTAAATGATGGCGTACACATTGGAACGGTTCAAGGTATCCAAAAAGGCTTTCGCCTTCGTGTTCTTGCTTACTTCTTGCAGGAAATCTTTCGGTAATTTGGCTGAACTTTGAGGGTGGTAGGCGTTCGACCAGCGTCCATCTTTTTTGGCGGATACGATTTTCTTTAGACCCTCCGGCTTCATGCGCCCTGTTTTGATGAGGCGTTCAGCATGGCCCACATTGATTTTCGACCAAACACTTTTCTCCTGGCGGGGACTAAATTTCTGAAGCCAGGCCTTATCGTCATAAGCCGCCTTTTGGCCGTCAATCCAGCCGTAACAAAGGGCACCCTCCAGGGCTTCCAGGTAGCTTACCGATCGAGTTTGAGAATCTTTTTTAAATATTTTTAGCCAGACACCCCGGGACGCGGAATGGTTCTTGGCCAGCCACTTTTCCCATTCCTGAGGCGATTTGAACGAAATTATTTTTAAATCCTGAGCCATGTTCCCCACTTTCCAAAACAACTTAATAGCCGCTAAATTTTTCCACGGTGTCGTTGCCCGTATTCATCACGAAAATTTCACCCGCGGCATCCACGGCAATCGAAGTGGGGTCGTTGAAAAACCCTGCTGTTTTACCGTAGAGCCCGAAGGGGGATAAAACTTTTCCCGCACTGCTGAATAGGTCCACTCGGTCGACGACCGAATCCACCAGATAGATCTTGGAATTGTCCGGGCTGAGCGCGAGACCTGTCAGGTTGATGTACTGGCCGTTTGCAGGCGGGGGCAGGGTCCACTGCGCCAGAAGAAGGCCTGAACTATTGTAAACATCCACTCCGTTGTTTTCGGAATCGGCGACAAAAATGCTGGTTCCCGCCGAATTCACCGCGATACCGGAAGGAGGGTAACTGTTCGAGTTGATCGACCATTGGGTCTGAAAGACCCCTGAGGGACTGAAGGCCTCCACTAGGCAGGGAAAAACGTTCCCGATCACAAGAACCGTGGTACCCGCCGAATTCACCGTGACCTCCGCAGGGCCGTAGATGAACTGTCCATTCCCGCCGCCATAGGATCCAAATTGGGTCAGGTAAGCGCCGGTGGCACTGAAGGCCTCCACTCGATAATTATCTGAATCCGCCACGTAAAGGGTTGTCCCCGCTGAGTTGATCGCGATTCCCTGGGGATAAACGAATTGGCCGTTCCCGTTACCGTAGGATCCCCATTGAAAAAGGTAGTTCCCCGATCCGTCGAAGGCTTCCACCCGATTACTCCCTGAATTCACCACATAAACCGTTGTGCCGGCCGCATTGACCGCGATGCCCTGAGCCTCATCGAATTGTCCGTTCCCCACCCCGAAAGAACCCCATTGAAGAAGATAATTCGCCGGCGGAGAGGGCACGGAATTAAAGGGCCCGGCGGGCGAAGGGTTCTTGGCGCAGGAAGAAAGCCCCATTACGGCCGTCCCGCCGATGAAAACCCAGGTGAAAAACCTTTTCATGGCCTGTCCCCTGATCATTGAAATCCCAGGCGGATACCCGCCAGGAGGGGCAGATCCTGCCCGGTGACGCCATCGGCGAAGATGAAGTTATATTTGCTTTCCACGAAGAAGGCATCGGATGGGTCAAATGGCGCTTCAACCCCCGCGCCCAGGGCCAAGTCGAAATTGCCCGCCTGTCCGGGATTGCCATTTCCGCCCCAGGAAGTTTCCACATCCAATCCCGCCCCCGCTGAAAGGTACGCCCTGATCACCCCTGAAAGGACGGGGTAATGGAACGTAGGAAGGATGAGAAGCTCATGGTCCCCGATGGAGCCCACATAATTGGTCCCCGAATAGTCGAAATCCTCAATGTCCAACTGCAAGGTCATGCCATTCTTGAGATCGTACCCGACCGTAAATTTACCCCCGTTCCCGGTGCCATAGCCGCTTTGCCAGTTCTGGGCGAGAAAATCGAGTCCGCCCGCCAGTTCCACGAAGAGTGGCGGCTCGGAATCGGGTTTGGCCGATGGGGCCGATTCTTCCGAGACGAGGTATGAGTTGGGCGACCCGGTAAAATTGAACCTCAATCCGGTTTCAAAAATACCCACACCGTCTGAATAGGAATTCTCGAAATTGATCAGGTTCGACGTGTAATAGGACTTCACTTCCCCGTAAAGGTCCAGCCTGCGCGTCAGGTTGATGTCCAAACCCGCCCCCGCTTGGAGGGCGGTGTTTTCCGATGAAAAAACCCAACCCACGGGAAAATCCAAACCAAGCCCGAGGTAAACATAGGGCTGAACCGGAATCGGGAGAACGAGCGTGAACTTGAGGTTCGCCAAAAGGGCCCAGTCCCCCGGGTATCTTTCCACGCTGGTGAAAAAAGAAAAATGGTTCGGGAAATCGTACCCGGCCGCGAAAGAATCGGGATAGACCGTCAGGGCCGAGGGTTGTTCGTAGGCATATTGGTTAAAAGTACAGCCCACACCCGTTTGAACAAAAAAATCACCGCCGGATGGCAGAAGCCCCGCTTGGCCCTTCACGGCCTCCGCCCCCCAGAAGTCGAAGATCAACCCGGCATTGACGGGATTACTGATGAGGAGGTTGTAGCCGGGGGTGACAAGCGGCTGATACCCGTAATAGTTATCGTAAATGTCGGCGA
Source organism: uncultured bacterium (assembly GCA_964525605.1). Lineage (GTDB taxonomy): Bacteria > Oederibacteriota > Muellerivitia > Muellerivitales > Muellerivitaceae > CAVTWJ01. The sequence goes on along the minus strand of CAZGKT010000001.1, from coordinate 5,730 downwards.
AACGGGTCTTGGGCTGAAAGATGAAGTTCGTGGCGGTTTCAATGAAGAGGCTTGTGATCCCGCTGATCCTGTATTTCAACCCTAAGGTCCCCTGAATCAGGTGGTCGGCGTTATTATCGGCCGCCGCGTAGAGGCCCACCCCGGCCCCCACATAGGGCTGCAGTCGACCGTCTCCGAAAGTGTAACGGGCCGAGAGCACCGTTTCCGAATCCAGATACTCTTCGGACCAGGCGTAAATTTCGTCGGGATAGTAGGTCAACGAATAGGAAAAGAACGATTCCGTCAGCCAGAGGGACAAGTGGTCATTCAAGGCGTAACCCAGTCCCACCTCCCCTCCTCCATTGGCCCCCGCCGGGACACCGAAATTTTGGCCTGGAAATTCCAGGCTGGGCCCAAATTGGAGAAGAAAATTTCGGTAAGCCTGGGTGTCCGCTGAAGGTTCCGATGCTTGGGTGTGATCCGCCCAGGGAGGCTCCAAGTTCGCGTCGGAGGTCCTGAGCATGCGGTCCAACTTGCGGTCCGGGTCCAAATCCGGGGGCGGAGGCATCTCCGCCGCCTTTTTCATCTCGAAAAAGGCGCGGTCATCCTTGGTTCGGGCGGCCTTGGGTTCCGGTGCCGACAGCCAATCCGTGAAATGCCTCAACCGGGGGTTGTCGCCGTTGATCTTGAGGCTCGCCTGACATTCGCTCACCGCATCGGCGTCGCGGTTGAGCAGGTAATCGCAATAGCCCAGAAGCTGATAAGCCTGCCAATTGTCGTGATCGTCCAGGAGGGTCTGATGAAGGTATTTGGCGGCGGCCACGTATTTGTGGTCGAGGTATTGGTTGGTCCCCATCTGGTAATTTTCCCAAGGTTCCGCCGCTTGGATTACCGGGGCCGTAAGCAAAACGAACAACAAAAATAAAAACTTTCTCATATCCCTACCTTATAAGAACCGGCGTTCACCTATTTTACGCCCCGAACCATACCTTCGCACTGGGAGAAAACCAATTAAAGATTCAATTTCCAAGCGATCGCGAATTCTCCTCGATAATTATTCATTACGAGTGTGCCTTTAAAACACGACGTTGGTCGAATGGATTAAAGCCAAAAGGTTTGCAAATCTTGAGGATACTTCCAAACTTGGGGTCCCTGTTCTTGGCGAGCACGCGATAGACACTCTCGCGGGGCATACCGGATTTCTTCGCTAACCACCCTACCCCGCCATGGGCTTCCGCGACATCACGGAGGGCAAGTTGAAATACGGCTCCGTTGCCGTCCTCAAGGCTTCGGTCGTAGGCTTCACGTAAATATTCACGGGCTTCTTGAGGGTCGCTCAGGTTGGAAAGAAGGTAATCCTTAAAATCCCCTTCCGCTGTGTGTTTCTTGTTTTTGATGGTGGCGTTTTTCATAAGGATTAATTGTACCACTTATGTTACACGCCCTCAAAGGTTCAATTTCCACGCAATCGAGAATTCTCCCCCGAATACGGTGTAGGTATAGGCTGGCCCCGAATAGTTCTGGGAAGACATGGCGATCGACTGGGGCTCCAGTAAAAAGATCATTCCCTCCAGACGTACGTCCTTGACCTCATAACCCGCTCCCGTGGTCCAAAGCCACCCTGAAATATCCTCATCCGGGTACACATTAAAATAATCGGTTATATCCTCGCCCCCCATGCCGTTGACAAGCTGGGATTGCTCATCCACATGGGTGAACCCCATCCGCAAGGACAGTTCGGGCGTGATCCATTTTTCTCCGCCAAAGATGACGCGTGTGTTTGAAAAGCTGTTCTCCTGAGTCGCGGGACCTGATGCCCCCTGGAAACTTCCTGTCGAGGATAAAACCTCCAACTGGATCCCGCAGGTGAAATTCTTTTCCCGTTCCAGGCCGATCCCAAGCTGAAAACGGGTTGAATTGCCCGTATTGGTAGAAAAGGTGCTCCCCGACGGCTCGAAATTGTTGTAAGTAAAGGATTCGACGGTCAGGAGCCCGCCCTGGTTAAAGGTCAACGGCTGGGGCTCCCCGTGATAGTTCAATGGGATTTTCCATTTGTAGTTCATGACGAGATCAAAGGCATCCTCGGTTTGGAAAAGGAATGTGGGCTCATCCAGATAATGCGTGGGATCCGAATTGGTTTCTGATTCGGTCGTGGATTCGTGGATCATTTCCGGTTGGATCACCGCCTCAAAATTTTTAGCCAGATCCAAAAACAATCCGGGCTCAAAAAGAATTTCCGAAGTGATGTTGGTATCGATCCACTGGAGATTGATGGGGATGTCGTTGAAATTATAAATTTCTTTTGCGGGCGAGACATTGAACATAAAGGTTCCACCCAACCTCAACCATCGGTCCGCCCCCTCATCACCCAGGGGCTGGTTGTAAATTAAACCCAGAATGAGGCTCCCTTCGGTGACCGTGGTGGTGTAGGGAGAACTTTCGGAGACATCATCGGAATATTGAAGGAATTCCAATTCGGCCCCGACGGATAAGCGCCCGTACTGGTTCGCAGCCTTGACCATCCCCAGTTCTTCCTGAAGCTGGGAGCTCCAGGGCACCTGCGGTTGTTGTTCGTTTTCATCTAAAAAAAGGCCGAAGGCTTGAAAAGCCCAATCATTGCCGGGCACATAGAGGAAGCCTTGGTAATCGTAGGGTGAGGCGATTTGAGGAAAACCCAGGTTGAGCCCCTGGGAAACGCTGAGAAAACTGTTCTTGATCGACCCATCAGCGTTGGAAACGCCGTACCAAGGCAAGGCCATTTCCAATCGGCTTCCCGCTGGAAGCAGAGCCATCCCGGCCGGATTGCCCAGGTTATAGGGGTTCAGTTCGGTGGTCTCATCAGTGAGTACCATATCCAGCCCGCCGGTGGCATCCACCCTTGTTTCTTGCGCGAATGCATGTGTAAAACCCAGACCCCAACCCATCAAAACAAGGGCGAAAAAAAGAGCCTTCATAGATCTCCCGCATATACGGCAACAGTTTCAATAGGTGCTCATCAGGGGCAGAACCCACCCCAGGTTTCCGAGTTCATCCCGGCCTGGCCTCATTTGCCCCCCAAATGAGTATGCGGCATTATAAACAAATGGTTCTAAAAACTGTTTTGACAACGCCACTATAAGACCCGGCATTCCCCTCTTTGGCGTTTCGACCGCCTTTTTAAGCGGCAAGGGTCATAGAACTTTGGCTTAAGACGTCGCTAAAGCCATCTTTCATCTTGATAAAGGGGCGTTCGTAAAAGAAATAGGAGATGGAAGCGATCGCGACGGAGAAAAAGAGAACTAAAGAGAAAAGAACGGCACAAGATGGGATGTGAAAGCCCATAAGAACGCAGATCACCGGCAGGTGATAGCAATAAAGCCCGTAGGAAATTTTGCCCAAATAATCCATAACCCGATTTTCGAGATCAACCAGGGTCTTCGGGTTGGTGCTGACGTTGAGGATCATGATTAAAAAGATGAAAGCGTATAGGTCATGATCGATAAACGAATAGACGAGAACCGGTTTGAAAAACGTCGCGTAAACGAACAAACCCCAAGCGGCTATTTGGGTGAGGGGGTGGTAGGCCCATTGGATGACCCGTGATTTTTCTTTGAGCCACACGGCCCCCAACCCGCCAATGGCCATACAATCGAATCGCATGAAACTCACGAGGTGGTAAAAGTGGTCGTTTCCGTAAAGTTTCGCCCCTAGCTTCAATAACCAGTAAGCCAATATGACCAGGCAAAAGGATTTCTTAAGTGAACCCGATTTTTTCATCAGCATCGGCCAGAAAGCGTAAAACTGCTGTTCCACCCCCACCGACCACAAGGGCGTGATGGCCACGATGGCGAAACCATAGCTGTAGGCCACATTGGGGAAAAAGCAGAGGTAAAACACCAGGGATTTGCCGGTACCGGGCAAGAATCCCATCGTCGGAACGAACGGAACCAACGCCAACGTCAACAAAATGGCCATGAAATAAACCGGCCAAATCCGCAAGATGCGCCGGACATAGAAGTTTTTAAGGTGAATGGTGCCGGTTTTCGTCTTTTCCATCGTCAGCAGATAGGTGATCAAAAACCCGCTTAAGACGAAAAACAAAGTGACGCTATACCCCGCCCAATCATCCGTCCAAAAGCTGAAACTACCTAAATTGAAATTGGGAAGATATGAAGCGGTATGAAACAGGAGGACGGTCAACGCGGCTAGGGCCCGTATACCATTGAGACCCCTTAAATGAATACGATCCGAATTCATGTCCTGTTTTTCCGTACTTTTGATACTTACCGACACTGGATATTAATGGAAAACAGGTATTGAGGGGAAAGATAGAAGGGGCTCGGCCTATGTTCAGGGACAAACGCCCATTCTCCAAAATTCTCTTTGTCCATTACGGGTCCCCGTCGTGGACAATCAAAAATGGTTAATGGTTGCCTGACCCCTTATTTCCTGCATACTAAAAAAACTTATAAACGCTCAAACTGCAACCTTTACTGTCGCCACCTTCAACAACCAAGATGTTTTTATCGAGAATTACATTGGTGGGGAAAAATTCTAATCTTTCATTCGCTAAAACATTTCCCAAAGAATCGATTATTTCAATATCGTATTTATTATATTTCTTGCTATTACCTTCCTTAAATTTTCGTTTAAGAAGAAATATTGTGTTCGATATTTTCACAATAACATCATGCTCTTTTTGTGTATCATTTTTCTGTTCTAATATTTGCTTTTTTCCATCTAAAGTTTCTTTAAATAAGTGGTTATTATCGCTAGCGATAAAAGAATCGTTATTTAAAAAACTATCAATAGAATCACTAGTAAATTTCCTTTTTATTACCTCTGATCCGTTTTTATCTAAAACGATCAAATCATTCGAGGAATTAATAAGCGCCAACTTTGAACCATCTTCGGAAAATGTCTTAGTGCGCAATCGATCACATTTTGCAAAATACTCGAACTGTTTTTCTCCTGATGTTTTAAAAACCAACATTCTTTTTCCAGATGTTCTTTCGCTTCTAATGACACAAAATGAGTCGGAACTGTTGGAAAAAAAAACTTCGTCTGCTCCGGTTTTTTCTTCATGTAAAATAACTTTTCCGTTTTCATCGCGAAGGGCCCAATTATAGGTGTCATTCAAAAGAGCAAACTTTCCGTTGGGGGAAAATGTAATAAATCCATAAGCTGGAGATAAGTTGAAATCCAAATCGATTTTATGACCGTCCCATTTTTCTATATAACCCGTCAACTCACCTTTTTTATCCCAACATCGCCAAATATCTCCTTTAGGAGAAACAAAAACATAATGTGTATTGTTATCAGAATCAAAATCTTGAGAACTAATCTTTTTACCATCACTAAAAGAAATCTCAATCAATCTCTGAAATTCACCTGTAACAGCGATGATTTTTTGAATATTACCTGAATTATCGGATTTGATTCCTAATTGATTAACTGGATTACCATCATCGAAATGATAATTCCACAACTTGTGAAATGAATAATTCGGAGAAGGAGTTTGAGCGAAAAGATTGCTTAGGAAATTACAGAACACCAAACAGAGAAATATAAAAACCGTTTTAAAATAAAAGATCGTTTTAGTTGCTTCTTTTTTTCTTTTTCTCCCCACAGATACACTGTAGTCAATTAAATATTTCATTTCATACCCCGAATAATCAATTGATGGTTCGCGATTCATCGAATTTAGACTATCAAAAGCTGGCGGTGTTAAATTATTTGTTATGTGTTTCAGGGGGTGAAAAAACGCTCTCT